>JAHJIY010000066.1 GCA_018823175.1 Pseudomonadota bacterium | reverse complement strand
TTGTCATTCATGCACGGAATATACAAAATATTATGTGCAGTAATTTCTTGAGTGAGGAATAGGAAAGGAGGGAAAAAGAATAGAAAAAGACGGAATTGGGAAGGCCAACTTCACATAATTTGGAACTTCACATTACATTATTTATGTGGAGCTCCACATAAGATATGGTTTGAAGTTATTGTATAGCTCAGAATGGTCAACCCATAGCGGCGTTTGCTTCAAACAACCATTGCACAAATCTACGACGATCCTTTTGTCAGAGCAAGAAGAAAATCTCTTTTATGGCACCTATGCGTAATATACCACATTTGTCCTGGGATATAATGTCTTTTTGCTCTAGCCATGCGTTATAGATAACTCCACCCCAGATCCTTGAAACGTTGTAAAAAACCCGCCTTGCAGCGGGGATTTAGGGTTAACCAGCAGCCTCCCGTATGCGGGAGGCTGCTCTATTGTGAAAATAGTTACTTACTGCTGAATCCCATAATGAGCTTCTTCAGCATCTGGGGCCGCTCCGCCAGGTGTATGGCAAATGGTACATGCCGCAACACCACTAAAGGTATTTGCTGCGATGTGAGCTTTATCCACCGCACCATCATGGCAGTTACCACAGGCAGGCCCGGCAATTCTCCAATTAGCTGCTTCGGTCATGGCAACATTGCTTTCGTCATGACAGAGCTTGCAATCAGCTGGGCGGCCAGAAGAAGTCCGATTTGCTGGGACAACGTTATTGGTGGCCGGGCTAAACGAGGGCAGACCAGCCGGATATTGGGCTTTGCTGTAGTTGTGTGAACCGTTGATCACATATTCGCCGCCTTCCTGCACACTCGGCAGGAAACGACCCATGTGGATCTTGTGAACGATGGTGCCGAGTTCGACCGACGCGGTTCCCGACAAGGCATCGTCAGCAGGGGTCAGTGCCGGTGCCGTGGAGCTGCTGAAAGGATCGTAGGTGTTTTTGGTGTGACAGCCAACGCAGCGTTCAATGGAGTAACCGGAATGAATCTTTTTGGTACCATGGCACTTGACACAAGCGGTGTCCCAGCTGACGATGTTGCGGGTTTGGGCGTCAGAGACACCATCCGGAACAAAGTCGATGAATGCTTCTTTGGCATTACCCGTAATACTGATAGAGAGACGATGGGTCAGGTCCGCTTCGTACTCTACCGGGTAGATCATGGAAGGCAAATTAACGTTATTGTAGTCTTCATTTAACGCATAGCTGGCTGCCATTCTGGTCCCGACTTTGCTGATGGTTCTGATGTCGCCAGGAGTACTCCCATTCTTAAAGCCGAACTTGTAGGTATAGGTGCCATCAGCATTATTGGTGAGGGTTCCATCCGTAACCGATTCGGACTGGGCTTGAGTCACAGGGTGGTTGGCGGTCTTGGTCCGCATCTTCATCAGGTAGCTTTCCCAATAACTGGGGACACCTGCGGTCGCGGGGACGAGCTTGGCCAGATTGAAGCTGGCAGCGGCAAGATCGGTCTTTGCGAGGCCATCTTCAGTCACACTGAAGGCGACGGTGAGGCTACCATCGACATCGATCTGGGTGAGGTCTATGTTGGTAATCGTGGCGACAACGGTGCGCAGCGCAGCGTCTTGAGAGTCGACGTGTTTTGCATCGACGTAGGCTCCGTTATGGCAAACTGTACACATGGCGTTGTTGGTCTGTGTTGAGTGCGTAAAGGGGAGACCTTTGATCCCGACGGATTCGACACCGTCAAAGGTGACGGTCGTATGGCAGGAACCACAAGCCACCATAGTCGGTTTGTTCTTGTAGTTATCTGCCTGAGCCACGGTGTTGTGGCACTTGTCGCAGTTGAGCATGTTATCCGGGTAGACCATATTGGCCACGATCTCTTTACCAAGATTATCTCCGGTACCAACGATGCCCCAACCATCGCCATGACCACCCCAGTGCAGATTGCCGAGAACTTCAGCTTTGCCAGTGTGAATCTGATGAACCATGGTCACCAGATCTGCTTCATGAACTGCCATGGTGTCATTGTAGTTGGGGCTGTGACAAACCGCGCAGGCCTGGGTATTGTTGCGGCCGAAAGAGTGAATAGTCACGCCGTAGCCATGGCAATCTTTGCATGATGCGTCGTTAACCACTTCTTTACCTGAGGCAACTTGAGTCGCCAAGTCGCTGGAGAGGAAGTCATAGATTGCATTGGCTCTTTCGTAGACCGCACCATTGTTGAACTGGATCAGAGCACGCTGGGTTGTTGTGCCGGCAGGGGCGTCGGCAACTTTTTTGTCGGTGGTGAGGGTATAGTTGCCCGTGGAGTTTTCAACCAAGGCATCCGTGGCGGCGCCCCAATAGGTCCACTCGTCGGATGCTCCATCAGTACCTGGGAGCAAGCCGGTGAAAGAAATACTCGTGACCGACTCGGTCATGCCGGTGACCGGTGTCGTGCCAGAGGCAGCATCAAAAGTAGCAATAATGAACCCGTCAGCATTGGCCCCAAAAACCAGGCCGCTGATTGCTAAAGGTTGGGCAGCGAAGGCTGTAAGACCGACAGCATCCTGTCCATCTGCACCATCAGGGCCAGTTGGACCGACAGCACCAGTTGCCCCAACACTCCCGTCGTCGCCGCTGCAGCCGACGAGAGCTACCAGCAGCGTTAACGCTACCAACAACACCCCCCATTTTAAAACCCTAAATTTACCCATTTTTTCTCCTAACTGATTAAGTTAAATAAACTACCCCCACCTTAAAGTAGAGGATTTTTCCCGTTGTCAGGAAACAAAGGCTGACCATCCGAGATCTCAGCAGCAGGCCTCAGCACAGCTGTCGCGCCCTTATGAGCCCGCCCTAAATTGTTTGACCCGAAGACGTCCTGTGTCCCTGCACAGATTGTATCCCAACTATGTAATGCAAAATTTGCACCAAGATGGATTTTTCCATTATTTAAGTAATGATTTAAAGCTGTTGCGATGTTTTTGAGGCACCTGATCAGCCAGCTGTTGATCTCGCCAGACTGTTCAATTATGGACAGCAGCAGACCAGCAGCGTTACAACTCGCCGTTTTTCCGAGGAATTTTCAAGATTCCTGCGTTGTTCAATTTTCGGCAACATGAAAACATGCGCGGGGCGCGCCGCTTCACAGCCTACCAAGAGTACCTTAAAGGCCGAATAAGAGATTGTTCAATTTTCAACAGGATTAAAATGAGAGAAGGTCAGGAGGATTTTTCGATACCGTAAATTTTGATCTTGCTGTACAGGGTGCCGCGGGCGATCCCCAGGGCTTCAGCGGCTCGAGACAGGTTCCACTGCTTGGCTGCGAGCACCTTGCGAATGACTTCGGCTTCGATCTCGGGGAGGGCGCTCGATTTCAGAGTCAGGTTGAAGTCATTGCCCGGCTTGGCCAGGCGCATTTCGGCTGGAAAGTCCTCGGGCCTCAACTCGGCACCGTGGCAAAAAACCACCGCCCGCTCAATCACATGGGCCAGCTCTCGGACGTTGCCCGGCCAGGGATTGGCATTAAGCAGGGCCAGGGCGGCTGAGCTGATAGCGGTAACCGGTTTGCCATATTCGCGACTGAACTTGCGCAGAAAATACTGGACCAGCAGGGGCACATCGGCCAGCCGTTCGCGTAGCGGAGGAGCCCGCAGCGTTACCACATTAAGGCGATAGTAGAGATCTTCGCGAAAGGTCTTGGCGCCGATGGCAGCCTCGAGGTTCCGGTTGGTGGCGCAGATTATCCGGGTATCAACCCGCCGGGTTTCGGTGCTCCCCACCCGTTGAAAAGTGCCTAATTCGAACACCCGCAAGAGCGCGATCTGAGTCGGCATGGGAATGTCGCCAATTTCATCGAGAAAGATCGTGCCGCCGTCAGCTCGTTCAAAAAAACCGATTTGCTGCGCCGTTGCTCCGGTAAAAGCTCCTTTTTCATGGCCGAACAGGGCGCTGCCGATCAGAGTTTCGGTTAAAGCGGCGCAGTTTACCGGGATGAAGACTTTATCGCGCCGATTGCTGCGGTTGTGAATAGCTGCCGCAATCAGTTCCTTGCCGCTGCCGCTTTCGCCCCGAATCAAGACGGTGGCGTCGGTTGCCGCAATCCGCCGGATGAATTCAAAAAGTTCGTACATGGCGGGTTCCTGGCCGACCAGGTTTTCAAATTGTGCCTCTCCCGCGCCACCATCGGGGCCGCCGCCGTTGAGCAACTTTCGATGGCGGATAATTTTTTCCAGTTGCATCTGCAGGGAGGTGGCATCGAAAGGTTTTAGAATATAATCGTAAGCCCCAGCCTTCATGGCACGCACCGCTTCTCTGGTCGAGTCGACCCCGGTCAGAATCAGAACAAAAATATCCGGATAGCGGGCATGAATTTCCTGCAGCAGGGCGATGCCGTCCATCTTTGGCATCGAAAGATCGGTCAGGACGATTTCGGCTCGAAAATCCACCAGAACCCGCAGGGCCTCGTCCCCGTTTTCCGCAGTTTGAATGGTAAAGCGCGGATCATCGCGCAGCTCACGGATGAAAATCCGCCGCCAGGTCAACTCGTCGTCAACATAAAGAATGCGGGTTTTTTGCTCAGCCATGGAAATCTCCTGCTCTGGTCGGGGCATCAACGGGCCCCGTCTTTTGATTGTTAAAAGGGAAGCACAGGGTAAAGGTGGTGCCGCGACCAACCTCGCTCTGAACCTTCAGACTGCCCTGATGCCGGGTCACCGCCTCGTAGACAATACTCAACCCGAGACCGGTGCCGGCCCCGATCGGCTTGGTTGTAAAAAATGGTTCGTAGATCCTTTCGCACAGCTCTGGGGGAATGCCGCAACCGCTATCGCTAATGACAATGGAGATCTGCTGGTCAGTGGCCCAGGTGCGAATTACAATCTCACCGCGCCCTTCGATTGACTGACAGGCATTGAGCAGAAGGTTCATGAACAACTGGTTCATTTGCTGGGTGTATGCAGGGAAGAGGGGGATAGGCCGGTATTCTTTCACCACCCGGATACGGGTGCCCAGTTCATGGCGCAACAAGGTCAGGGTGCTATCAAGGCACTGCTGCAGATTGGTCAATTCGTATTTAGGCGTTTCGCTGCGAATAAAGGTGCGCAGACTCTGGACAATCTGAGTGATACGCGTGGTGCCAACCTGGCACTCTTGCAACATGACCGGAACTTCTGCAAAAACTTCGTCGACTTTTAAATCCCGCCAGTCTTTTTCGCAAGCCATCTTAATATCGAGGGAGGCCCGCGCCATAATTAATTGTTTCTGTAAAGCGAAAAGTTGTTGCAGCCGCTGAAAGTAGCGGCTGAACAGGGTCAGATTGTGACTGATAAAACCGACAGGGTTGTTGATGTCATGGGCCACACCGGCCGCCAATTGGCCAATACAGGCCATCTTGTCCTGATGCAAAATGGCGGCCTGTTTTTCCTGCAGTTCTTCGTAGGCCTTTTCTAACGCCCGACGATTTTGCTCCAAGATGACGTTCTGTTGCTCCAGCTCACCGGTCCGTTCTGACACTCGTCCTTCAAGGGTAAGGTTGAGATTGCGCAACCGCTCTTCGGCCTGTTTACGAATATCAATTTCTTTCTGCAACTGGAAATTAACTTCGGAGAGACTGGCACTTTCTCGCCGTAAAAGATCTGCACCGGCGGTCAACTGCCGCCCCACCCGGCCAAGAACTCCGTAAGAAAAAACGAACAATGCGCCACATAGCAAGAGCCCAAAACCGACCACCAAAATCAAAAATCCATAAAAAGCCATTTCTTGCCCGGTTACGTCGGCCAGCATGACCATATCACCGACCCGCTGATCCTGGGTGTCGGCCACCGGTAGCAACGCCCCCCGAAAAGATCGTTGGCCAAAGTCAATATGGCCATCAATGATGCCGTATTTAGAGTCTTTGAATATCTGGTCAGCCATTTTTCTGGTGAGGTTGATGGTCGTATAACTGACCACTTTTTCGGCCATAAAGTCCCAGGGGAAAGGATGCTGTTGCTTTACTGCATAAGATTCCCAATTCTCGCGGTTAAGATTATTCTTGTCGATGACAACAGTCAAATCAATTTGGGTAATTTCTTTGATCTTATCAAGGGTTGGTTTGAGATCCTTGCCCAGTTCAATATAGCCGATCAGTTCCCCTGCCATATACCACGGGAATACCAGTCGATGAGCAAATGTGCCGTGTCGGCCAATTTCCAGGCCGGTCTGGGGCTGGCCGCTGTGCATGGCCAGTTGCATGGTTTTTCGCCGCAGGGCCGGGGTGCTGACATCCTCAGGGAAATAGACCCGGAGCAAAAGTCGGCCCTGCGGATCATGATAATAAAAATGGGTGATATTCAGTTGACTTGAAATGCGTTCGTAGAGAAGACCGCTTTCGGTGCTCAGTCTCTTTAAATCATGATCCACCATGGCCTGTTGCAAGGCTGGCCGGTTGGAGATGAATTCAACCGTCGAGGTCAAAACTGCCACCTCTTCCTTCAACAATCCGGTCAGCACACTCTGCGTACCCTGGAAGTGTTGTTGTAATAGCAGATGTTCATCGGCCCGGCGAATCCCGTAACCGGCCCAGACAAATGCTACGATTAAGACGCCAAAGGTCAAGCTAAGTGGGATCAGAACCTTTTCCCTTACGTTATGTTTAGGCATATTTCACCAAATAATCTATGAAAAAGGAGTCGCTTTGGGCTTTTCTCCCGAACGTCAATAAACAGAGAGAAAGGGGCATCAAATCTGTTATTGGCTTTTATTGAACATCAACTGTCACCTGACCGCAGTAATAAATAAGGGTTCATCCATGCGGGGGCATTTTTGACTATTGGGCATTCTTGCCTGACAAAACACCCACTTGTCAAGCTTGATACCTTTTCTGCAGTAGAGAAAAGCTCATTTAAATAAACAATTCTGAAGAAGGAACCGTAGGAACAGGGGACATCCTTGATTTAGTTATTTAACGCAGCATCCAGACGTGTTTTCATTTCAGAACGATCACGAAAAACCTGCTTCACTCGCTGAACAGCCAGGATTACAGAAGAAGTCCCGATCAAGAAAACGTCCTACCTTCAGTGCCCGCGATACCGGTAATCATGATCAAAGATAACAAAAAACCGCCCTGGCTTTTAGAAAGTAGCAAATGGTCCTTTGCTTGATAATGTTTCGAACCAACACCAAACTCCGGAATCACCGCAACCGACAACAACTATTTATACCACAAGGGCACCCCAAGGGCATTCGAAGTCAGCGCTTATCTGCTTCGCGGCACATAAGTTTCGTTTGAGTCGTCTAGCGGCTCTACTCAGCGATATCAAGACCCTCAATCACCCAGGTCGGGATATGATGCAGGACATATTCAACCGCCTTTTCCTTGGTCTCATCCTTTTTGGAATCAACCGCGCCGATATCCTTGAGGATATCCTCGGCGTCAAACCAGCATAACTCCTTGCCGTTTTTAGCATAAACCGTCAACACCCGGCGGTCTAATTCCCGCAGGTGCTCTTCCTCGTTGACCGCGCCGACGATCTTTTGCGCCACTTCATAGGGCAGAAACTCCACCTCATCACTCATCTCTGTTCTCCAATAAATTTAAATAAAGTCTCAGCCCAGTTTATCGGGCATGAATAATCTTTGATACAGGTTCTGGGCATAGCGATCGGTCATACTGGCGATAAAATCACAGACCCGCCGTTCGTGCGAGATACTACTGGCAAAACCACCCATCTCCTCTTCAACAAAATCCTGATTTTCCATACAATATCTGAAAATCTCAGTCAGCATCTTGCTGGCCTTTAAAAACTCATTATGGACCTGCGGGGCCCGATAAACGTTATGAAAAAGAAAATCACGCAACAACTGCATGGCCTCGCCCACCAAGGGATCAACCCCAAAACGCAGGCGGAGGTCATCTTCGCCATCTTGCGCCACCGGGACTGAGGCGGCAAGCACCCCTTCGACCATAGTCATGATCCTCTGGGAATGAGTGACTCCCATCACCTTATGACATTTATCCGGCACATCATCCTCCCGGATAATATCGCTGCTGATCGCATCATCCAGGTCATGGCTTAGATAGGCAATAATATCGGCATATCTGACCACGCAACCCTCGGCCGATTCCGGCAATCCATGCCGGTCCTGCGGGATCACCTCGCCGTAGCCCTTGGAATGCTTGGCGATGCCATCCCTGACTTCATAGGTAAGATTAAGACCCTGCCCATCATTTTCCAGAACGTCCACCACCCGCAGGCTTTGCCGATAATGGGAAAACCCACCACTCATCAATTCATTGAGCACACTCTCGCCGGCATGACCGAAAGGGGTATGGCCAAGATCATGACCCAGGCTTATCGCTTCGACCAGATCTTCATTCAGTCGCATGGCCCGGCCAATGGTCCGGCCAATTTCCGAGACCTCCAGCGTATGGGTCAACCTGGTCCGGCTGTGATCTTTAGTCGGGGTTAAAAAAACCTGGGTCTTATGCTTGAGACGACGAAAAGACTTAGAATAGACGATCCGGTCACGATCCCGTTGAAAGGCGCTTCGTAAAGAACACTCCTCTTCCGGCCGGATCCGGCCCCGGCTCTGGGCGCTAAGACAGGCGTAAGGAGACAAATAAGCCTTTTCCCTTTCCTCAATCTCTATCCTGACATTCATGAATTTCGCCCGTCCGCAAGATCATAAAATTATTATCTAACCGGTGCGCAAACTACCCTATTTCCATCACCTTTTCAAGAAAGGACAAATTTAGCCGCTTGACGCCGCTATTTATTAATAATATCCTGATTTCGTTTATGAGTTCAGAATTACTTAAAGGATCTCCAGGCAAATATTGACCGGTATAAAAAAATGCGCGCACAGCACGAAAAATTCATGAACATCGCCTTACAGGAAGCGGAGACCGCCCTGATGGCCGGCGAGTTCCCGGTGGGTTGCATCATGGTGGCCAATAACAAGGTAGTCGCCCGCGGTCGCCGGAGCAACAGCCGAAGCGGCAAAGCCAACGAAATGGACCACGCCGAAATGACTGCCCTGCGGGACCTGTTCACCAACCACCCGGAACTTAACCGCCGTACAGTTACGGTCTACTCCACCATGGAACCTTGCCTGATGTGCTTTGCGGCTCTGCTGCTCAACAATATAACCCGAGTGGTCTTTGCCTATGAGGATGCGATGGGCGGCGGCACCAATCTTGACCTGAACCGTCTGACCCCTCTTTATCGCGATATACGGGTTGAAATCATTCCCGATGTAATGCGGGAAGAAAGCCTGCGCTTATTCAAAAACTTCTTCACCAATCAGGCCAACGATTACTGGCGAGACAGTCTGCTTTCCGAATACACCTTAAGTCAGGATTGATTAAGCTGTTTAGCTGTTTAGCCTTAAACCTTACACCTTAAACCTTTATTCTCTTTACCAAATAAAAAGGAACGACTTTGAGTACCACCCAACTCAAGACCGTTGGTTTCAAGCCCAACGAACGCAATATCTTTTTTCATATTCTGACCGCCTGCAATCTATCCTGTCGACATTGCTATATCAATCCGGCCCAGCACGGCACCACCATGGTTTCCCGTCAGACCATGGATGACTGGCTCCGTCTGTTTCATGATCCGGACAAAGAGAGCAACGTCATCTTTCTGGGCGGTGAACCGACCATGCACCCGGATCTGGCCCATGGCATAAAAACAGCCAGGGCGCTGGGTTATCAATCAATTACCGTTGACACCAATGGCTTTCTGTTCCACGACCTGCTGAGCCGGATCAGTCCTGATGACGCAGTCTTAAGCTTCAGTCTTGACGGCCCCAGTGCCGAAGTCAATGATCCGATCCGGGGAGAAGGAGTATTTGCCACCTGCACCGAGAACATTAAAAAAGCCGCCGCGATGGGGTTTTCGATCAGTCTTATTTACACGGTCAGCAAAATGAATCTGGAACAACTGGCACAGATGCCCAAACTGCTGGCCAAACTCAAGGTAGAGCGCTTTTTCATTCAGGTCATCGGATTACGCGGCAAATCAGTTCAGCACGGCAACAATCTACAACTAACGCCGGAGGAATGGTTAACAGCCATCCCCCAAACCGCTGAAAATGCGGCCGCATTAGGTATTGATGTAACTTTTCCCAAGGTCTTCCTGGATAAAGATGAGAAGTTTGAATGTGCCGGCAATGTCGCGGACAATTATTTTATCTTTCCAAATGGTCGGGTCTACCGTTGTCCCCTGTGCGAAGATTATCCGCTAAATTCCATGCGAATAGAGAACAACCAACTCCTGACCAACGAGGGACTAACCGAGGACAAACTGTTCACTTTAGAGATCCCGGAAGGCTGCGTGATGAACAAACTGCTGCAACCAGGCAACATCACCTATGACGACTCCGGCCACCCGCAACACCGCATCTCCTGCTGCCTGTTGAAACAAAAAATTTCCCCGATCTCAACCAACCAGAAGACCCTTTAATCTCCTTGATTAATTTGTCACCATTACAAAGAAAGGCCGCCGGAATAAGATCCCGACGGCCTTTCTTAAGTTTAATATAAAAGTAACGAACTAGGCGTGCTTGCTCAGATACTCGGCCACGCCCGCGGCCGTAGGCTTCATGCCATCTTCGCCGGGCCGCCAGTTAGCCGGGCACACCTCGCCGCAGGTCTCAAAAAACTGCAAAGCTTCAACCATCCGCAAGGCCTCATCCACGTTACGCCCCAGAGGTAAATCGTTGACCACCGAATGGCGGATAATCCCGGCCTTATCGATCAGGAACAAACCCCGTAAGGCAACACCGCCGCTAAGCAGTACTCCATAGGCCTGGGAGATCGCCTTGTTCAGGTCGGCCACCAGGGGAAAATCAATCTTGCCGATTCCGCCATCATTAATTGCGGTATTCTTCCAGGCAAGATGGGTAAATTGTGAATCAACCGACACCCCGAGTAGCTGGCAATTTTTTTCAGCAAAACGGCTGACCGCCTTATTGAAAGCTAGAATCTCCGAAGGGCAGACAAAGGTAAAATCCAACGGATAAAAAAACAGGACCACATATTTCCCGCGGTACGAAGAAAGGGAAAGATCGGCAATCGTATTATTCGGCATCACCGCCTGGGCGGTAAAATCCGGCGCTTCTTTGGTTACTAAATTACACACAGCTGATCTCCTTATTAATTTTATAATTGCTCAATTTTCCAGATTGTTCCATCCGGACAAAAACCATCTATTCAAACTTGCCGGCCTTTTTCAGGACTATTTCCGCCCCCTTCAGGGAGACAACCAGCAACACAACCCAACTTATCAACAAGAAAGCTATCATCTCTTATTTCTCCTTACGCCGGCAAAGCCGGCTCGTTATACTCTTCGGGGACTAAATCCTTTTAATATAAACCCTATTCTAAGGATTTTTTGCCCCTCATCTCATCAACATTTTCGCACCAATTTTTAGTCCCAAAAGGTCTAGTATATTTCCTTGGCGTCAGCACTACTCAGATCTGCCAGCGTAAGATTTTGAGCATCCATCTTCCACCAGAAATAGAAGATATAGGCCAAGACAAACGGAATAGCGATAGCCACGTAAGTCATGGCAGTCAGAGTAAAATGACTGCTTGATGCATTATAGATGGTCAAACTGGATTGCAAATCCGATACCGACGGGTAAAAGGCGGTATTATTGAACGCGGCCAGTGAAAAAATCGCCAGACCGACCAGGACCGTTCCCATCCCGGCCGACCAGATCCCGCATCGCTTGCCCATAAAGCTATTTGACACCACTCCCCAAATCACCGCCACTAACCCAGCCAACAGCAAAATCGGATTTAAAGGGGAAGACAAAAGGTTTTGCAGATATTTACCTTTAACCATCGACACTACACCGGTAGCCGGATCAACGCCAAATCCATCCATAACCAGCAGACTAATCAGAACATAGAGCAGAAAGGGCAATGCAATTATGAAGTTAATCAAAGTCGCTTTCGCCAGACGCCGATTCAGGTCAGGATAGTCGATATTATTGGTCAGATACATGGCGCCCAGCACCCGGGCCAGAAAAACCAGGAACAAACCAAGGGAAAGATTAAAACCGCTGGTCGCCGCTTCCAGTCCGCGCCAGGGATGTTGCCACATCACCTGATTGTAATCATTGAGCGTAAAATTTGAGCCGGTAAAAAACGTGCCCACCGCCGCGCCAATTAATAAAATCCCGACGCTGCCGTTGATCAAAAGGAAAATATCATAAGTGGTCTGCCCCAGAAAATTATCCGGCTTCCGGCGATATTCATAGCTGACCGCCTGAATGATAAAAGTAAAAAGAATAAGAATCCACACCCAGTATGCCCCCCCGAAACTGGTGGCATAAAAAAGAGGAAAGGAGGCAAATAAAGCGCCACCGAACAAAACCAGGGTCGTAAAGGTAAGCTCCCATTTCCGGCCCAGAGAATTGACCATCAAATTTTTCTCCTCGTCATTCCGGGCTGTTGTAAACAGCAGGGTCTGCCCACCCTGAACAAAAGTCAGGAAAAGGAAAAGGGAACCAACCACAGAACAAAGAATCCACCATAATTGCTGCAAGGTCGCAGTATCAAGATTGCCGATCATTTATACTTCCTCCGGGCCGATTTTAATTTGGGTAAGCATGATCCGAATCTCTGCGATCAGCAGGACCGTAAACAGGATCAAGAACATGAAGAATGTGGTCTGCACCGTACCGGGCGTCAGATTAGAACGTGCCACCGATACCGGCAGCAACCCCTGGATCGCCCAGGGCTGACGACCGACCTCGGCCACAATCCAGCCACATTCCTGGGCCACCCAGCCCAGAAATACCGCGACCACGCCAACATTGAGCAGCCATTTTTGCTCACTGATCGTATCTTTATAGGTATAGAACAAAAAGAGCAGGAAGATGATCGGGAACAAGGTGCCCAGGACAACCATCAAATGGAAACTGTAGAAGTTAATCGGTGCCGGCGGAGCCGCCTCTTCCACACTCTTCAAGTGGCCGTAGCCAAGATATTCTTTATGTTGATTGAATTTTCCAAGCGCATTTTTCGCCAACTGATCGTTCCCCTGCTTCTTGGCATTTTTATAAAGACCCAACTGTTCGACCGCAATTTTGCCGCGCTCCATTTTTTTATCGACCCCAAGAATATTTTCCTGCTCATTGCCGTACAATAGGTCGTTAATCCCGGGCACAAAACTACCGGACTGACGATTCGCGAGCAAGGACAAGAGGCCAGGCACCTCAAACTTAAACAGGAAGGGATCAAAACTGTCGCCGGGCTTTTTGTAGTTATTCATTACGCCCATGGCGACCAGGCCGGCATTACGCTGTCCGTCATACAGCCCTTCAAAAGTGGCCAGCTTCATAGGCTGAACCTGGGCCACATTATAAGCCGCCTCGTCACCGGTAAAACCGACGAACACGGACGACAATATGCCGAAGACCGAGGCCACCAGAATACTTTTTTTGGCCATTTCAAGATGGCGCCCCTTGAGCAAAAACCACGAAGAAACCGCAACCACGAAAAGAGAGCCCAGCAAGAACCCGGAACTGGTCGCATGGGTAAATTTACCGATTGCCACCGGCGAAAACAAGATATCCCAGAAATTATGCATCTCAAAACGAGCCGTATCAGGATTAAACTCCATCCCCACCGGATACTGCATCCAGCCGTTGGCCACCAGAATCCACAAAGCAGAAAGATTGGAGCCGATTGCCACCATCCAGGTGGAGAACAAATGCATCTTTTTCGAGACCCGGTCCCAGCCAAAAAACATTACCGCAAAGAAAGTCGCTTCAATAAAAAAGGCGAAAATTCCTTCCACCGCCAGCGGTGCCCCGAATATATCGCCGACCATCCATGAGTAATTTGACCAGTTAGTGCCGAACTCAAATTCCAGGATGATGCCAGTTGCCATCCCGATAGCAAAGTTAATCCCAAACAGAGTCATCCAGAATTTTGTCAGCCGTTTCCATTGCTCGTTACCGGTTTTGACGTAAAAGGTCTCAAAAAAAGCGACCAGAAACGACAAACCCAGAGTCAGTGGCACAAAAATCCAGTGGTACATGGCCGTCATCGCAAATTGCGCCCGGGCCCAATTAACCATTGAAACATCAAATTGTTCGATCATTTCTCCCTCCTTTTTACTTTATCCATCTGTTTCACATTCCAAAAATCACTTTTCCCTTGCGCGGTAATCGCCTCCAGAACATAGTCTGCCTTCTCTTGATCATTATCAAAATTTTCTGTCAGAAAATCCGGGAAAAAAAACAGTTTCAATACCCCGAAAATTATCAACAGTTTTATGATAATTATCTTCCACAGGGTACGCCCAAGGACCATCGACCTGAAGCCATCCCGGTAAAGGGTATAGAATTTTTGTGGGTTAGACATATTCATTATTTCCCTCTTTCTAAACAGTAATAGTTACCATTATACTAAAATTTATTTGCTGTCAACTGCATAATTCCAGTTTAGGCAAAAGTTGATTCGTATATCAATTTAAATATATAGGAGCCTGCGATTTCCAATTATATGGAAAATCACAGGCTCCTATTATATTTCTTGACAACGAACAAACCGGGGAGGTGTAATCTTTATGTGGAATTGAAAAATTAACTATTGAACAAAAAATTATCGCGATAAATGGAGGGTGCCATGGCAACAAAAACCAAATCCAGAGGAGTAGTTGTCACTATGGCCGGGACTGGTATAAATCTGGCGCTCGGGGTTTTATACACCTGGAGCATCTTTAAAGGCGCGATCCGGCAATCAATTGAGACCGGCGGCTCCGGCGCCTTCAACTGGGAAATGGCATCCTTGAACGATCCTTACGCCGTCTGCTGTCTGGTTTTCGCCTTAAGTATGATCGCAGCCGGTAAATGCCAGGACATCTACGGCCCGCGGATTACGGCAATTATTGGCGGCCTGTTTGTCGGACTTGGATTTATCTGGATCTCACAAAGCACCGCCTACCTCAGCTGGGTCCTTGGTTTTGGTGTCTTGGTCGGCATCGGTATTGCCTTTGGCTATTCCTCAGCCACGCCTCCGGCGATGAAATGGTTCGCACCTAATAAAACAGGACTGATCGCCGGCATTGTTGTTTCCGGTTTTGGCCTGGCTTCGGTCTATATCGCACCGCTGGCCACATATCTGCTCGACACCTGGGGCCTGCAGAGCGCGATGCTCTTTTTCGGGATAGCCTTTATGGTTGTGGTCAGTTCTCTGGCACTTTTGCTGATTAACCCGCCGGCCGGCTATAAACCGGCAGGTTTTGTCTGCCGCCGTCGTACGACAGATGCCCATCAGAAGGCCCGGGTAGAATTTATTGAAAAAGAGGTGCCGCCTCAGGAAATGATCAAAACCCCTGCCTTCTGGCTGTTGTGGTTTTTGTACTTTATCGGGGCCGGCGCCGGCTTGATGGTCATCGGCAGTGTGGCCGGGATGGCCAAGAGCAGCCTGGGAACCAATGCCTTCATCGCCGTGGCCATTCTGGCTATCGGTAACGCCGCCGGGCGCGTGGTGGCTGGATCATTATCAGATAAAATCGGCCGGGCCAAAACCCTGGCCGGAATTTTTGTTTTTCAGGCCGCGCTCATGTTCCTGGCGATCCCGATTACCAAAGCGGGCGGGGCCGATGCCGTCATTCTGGTTATTCTCGCCACCCTGATCGGCTTTAATTACGGAGCCAATCTGGCCCTTTTCCCCTCCTTCGCCAAGGATCTCTGGGGGATTAAAAACTTTGGCGTAAATTACGGACTCCTCTTTACCGCCTGGGGAATCGGCGGGTTTGTGATGAGCAAGGCCTCCCAGGTGATCATGACCCAAACCAACACCTTTGCCACCGCCTTCCAAACCGCGGGCATTCTGCTCCTGACCGGCGCTTGTCTGACCTTTGCGATCAAAAATGAAAAAGAAGCAAAAAGAAAGGAAATCAAAAAACATCTCGCCACCGTAACGGCCTGATATTAAAAATATATAAATCAGTTATAGGAGGAGAATATGGGACTTTTTGTCTGGAAAGATGACTACAGTGTCAATATCAAAGAAATTGATACTCAGCACAAAAAATTGATCGATATGATCAACGAGTTGCATGAGGCCATGAGCGAAAGACGTGGCAAAGATGTGTTAAATGATATCCTGGCCAAACTGGCAAATTATACCGTATCTCATTTCAGCACTGAAGAAAGAATCATGAGGACCAATGATTATCCTGCTTACCAGGAACACAGGGAGAAACATGAAAAAATGACCGCCAAAGTGCTTGCCCTGCAAAACGAAGTAAAAACCGGCAAGGGCACTATCACTCTTGAAGTCATGAACTTCCTTAAAAACTGGCTCGACAAACATATTCTAGGTACGGACAAACAATACGCTCCTTTCCTCAAGTCAAAAGGAGTTTCCTAGTTTACCCAACTGTTCCATCAATAAATTAAGCGAGGCACTCTTGTCCTTACCAGGAGTGCCTCGCCAGTGCATCAGATCAACTTTCGACATTAGACAATAATTTTTCCGCCTCTCTCCTGGCCTGATCAAACGGGTCGGCCTCTATTTGACTTGACGATTCACCGGGCAGATCATCAAGCACCACAAAGTAAAGGCTCTGCACCAGAAAAAACATCCAGAGGCCAAGGGCAAGCATAACCGGCGATTGCGGCACAAACCCGGTCACCAGTAAACCACCGCCGGCGCAGATCACAAGTTCCGCCGTAATTCTTTTGCCCATCTTGTCGGTAAAACAGATGCCGCTGCGCACCCAGCTTAGAATCACCATCCCGGATCCAGCAAAGACGCCAACCGAATTGTGCCAGAACGAAAAAACAAGCAGCACCACCAGCGGGAAAAATACCGCTAATTTATTTTTCCCGCCCCAACCGGCTAAAATTATTCCGTATCCGGCCAGAGCCAGCCAAAGAACAAAAGAAACAGCGCCACTCCATGGAAAAAAAGGCCGCAGAATGGTCACCAGTGGCACAAAAAACAACCCGCATAACAAACCGTAAATTATCGTGGTCCTGACCGGTCGGCATCCGCATTTCATTCTTTTACCCTCCCCTTGCTCCGTTCTTTGAGCTCTTTTCTTTTTAGCAGCTCAAGCTCAATCTCCTCGGCGGCAGGTTCGACCTGCTGCCACCCGTAATCACTCCGCAACCCCGAAAGCAAAAGATCGTCCTCATGCTGTGCTTTCTTCTGCAGATATACTTTTGCCTGCACCTGCAAATTTTCGTAATGGGCCCGCTGCCCGGCCAGTGCCTTCCTGATTTCCATCTGTTCATGCGCAAGTTCGATCCCTTGTTTGGCAAGAATGGCACGCTGGCTTTGCATAATTTTTATTTTCCGGATCAACATCCGGGCAATATCATCCTTTTCTTTGTTTAAGGCCACTTCCAGGTCTTCCTCCAATTTCAACTCCTCAGCCCTATATCCTTCCTGGTCGCGCCGAGTTTTCTCGCCAATAGCTTCAAGCTGCTGTAATCGATCTTCTTTACGGTGCAGTTCCTCTGCCATCTCCCGCAAACTCTGCCTTAACAGCAGTTCCTTGTCCTCGAACTGGTCCATAACGCCGTTAACGTCGGCGCGCCATATTCTGATAAATCTGGTCATGATCGCCATCTGATATCTCCTTTATTTATTTCGCCTGGATTCATAACTTTTATACTGCATCTCCTTGGCGACCTCTTTCTGTTTGATGATCACCGCACTTGGCGCCCCGGCAAAGGTCTGATTAACCGAATCGCTTAATTGACCAAGGTCCTGCTCCAGATTGGCCGCGACCTTGGCCGAACCGACAATTGAATTCAACTCCTTCTTCTCGGCCTTGTATTGTCTAATCCGGGTCAGGGCCTCATCCTTTTTGCCGCTCTTGACCGCGTCGGCCACTTCCTCCCGAAGCTGGTTGAAATCCTCCTGCACCACCTTTTCTTCCCACTCTGATTTATCGATAGAAGCAAACACCTCAGCCTGATTACGCACACAGGCAATCGTGAAAATATCATCAAGTCTGGCAAGCTGATTTCTTCCCTGATGGCGATATCCGACCGCGATATTTCCAAGGGCAAAAGTCTGCTCCCGGTTAGTCGGCAGATTAAAGGTTAGAAATATCTTGCGGCTCTGGCCGGGCAGTAAATTACCAGGCCGGAAAACAGCGACATTGCTCCTGGTTTCAATCGGAAAGCCGGCCGCATTGATCAGCGAAACACCATCAGCCAGCGGGACCCGCACTTCCACTGCCGTAGCGGCAGCCGTCCTACTCCGCTGAAATTCCCGCATAAAAACCTCGGCAAACCGGCCCGGCTCATCCAGATAATAGTAATTGCCGGTGCCATGGTCGGCGAGCGAGGTCATTAAAACCTCGTTAAAATCATTTCCGATGCCAACCGTAGAGACCACGATCTCTTTAGATACCGCCGCCCGAGCCATCTCCCCTAACTTAACCGGATCAGTAACCCCGACATTGGCCAACCCGTCGGAAATAAGGATGACCCGACCGGCATTGCAGCTGGTCCCGGCCTGGATCATCAGATCAATCCCCAGCTGTAAACCTCCGCCTAGATTAGTGCCGCCCCCGGCATAAATATTTCTGACCGCCGAGGCAAAATATTCCTTGTTTCCATCTTTGGCAGACATAAGTTGGGTATGGACGGTAACTTCATTAGCATAGGAAACCAGCGCAAAGCGATCATGGGGAGACAGATTGCCGATCAGATCAAGAACCGCCTGTTTTGCGTCATCGATTTTATTTCCTTGCATCGAGCCGCTGCGATCAAGGACCACGACCATGTCGACGTTTTTCTCATTCACGATAACCTGCGACTCCAGTTCATTGGCCTGCAGAGTCAGGGCCAATGAGACGGTGCCATCGCCTTGATAAAAAACCTTATCCTGGGTAAGCTGGCCGCTGACCGAAACCACCCCGCCGCCTGGATTGATCACGCCAATTCCAGTACTACCGACAACATGACTCTTTGAATAGGCCATGGCCGAGCAGGTCAGGGCAATGAGTAGCCCGATCAAAACCAATGCGTTAATTCTTCTTTTGTTCATGGTTGTTGCCTCCTTTCTGTAAAAATGATGGTTGATTGTGCAAGCAAGAGGTATTTCTAAAAAGCAGATTTCAGATACCTCCTTTAGCTTCAGGGTAAGGGAGAAGAGGCCAACTCACAATTCAAAGAAATGCAAAATATCCTGTTGTTTTTTTTACAAAACTTTTACATTTGGATTGCCGGAAGCAGGGTATAATGGCGGAAGATAAACGGCCTTAATGCGCCGGGGAAAAGCGAACAAAATGAATGAGATTGCTTCACTTTGTTCGCAATGACACCTTGAGCCCGATCATATGAAACAGGCGGAACCATTATTACGATGAACAACCCGAAAGCCAGAATCCTCATTGTTGAAGACGACCCCGCCATCCGGCGCGGCCTGCTCGATGTCTTCGTATTTAACGGCTACGATGTGGTCGGGATTGAGGATGGCGGCGAGGGACTGGCGAAAGGCCGGGCGGAAAGATTCGACCTGATCATGCTCGATGTGATGCTGCCAACCATGGACGGGTTTGCCATCTGCCGGGCGATCCGCCAGGAAAAACCGGCGCAGGCGATCATGATGCTCACCGCCAAGGGGGCAGAGGACGATATTGTCGATGGTTTCAGCGCCGGAGCCGATGATTATGTCAGCAAGCCTTTCTCTTTACGGGAACTGATGGTCCGGGTGGAAGCACTGCTCAGACGGGTCGGCAAAGCCGCCGGAGATGACAATTTCACAATCGGCCCTCTCGCCTTTGATCCGATCAGACTGAAAGTCTCCTGCGATGGCAAAGGGATCGAGTTGACCAGACGGGAGATCGATATCATTTCCTACCTGCGCCGAAATCCGGACCGGATCATCTCCAAGCAGGAACTGCTGACCGAGGTCTGGCATTACGCAGTAAGCGATATCGAAACCCGCACCGTTGACATCCACATCCTGAAACTACGCAAGAAAATAGATTCGCTCATCGGCGACCGCCCTTTTATCGTCACGGTTCGAGGCGAGGGTTATCGGCTGGAGGCCCTTGATGAAACGATTTAAAATCCTGATCGTTATCTTCTGTCTGGCCCTGGCCGCCCCACTTTCCTATTTTGTGATCAGGACCCTGCACGGCCTTGAACAGGAAGAGATCGCCGAGCTGAACTTCTTTGCCCAGACCCTTTTTGACGACATGGAGGAAGAACTGACCAACCTGGTAATCAGGGAGGAAAACCGCTCAGTTGAGGAATATTCCCCCCTGGCCCTGCCTGAACTTGACGCCGACCAAGGAAGGGCCACCGCCTCATCCTTAGTTAATCCGCCACCGGAGAAATATATCCTGGGCTATTTCCAGAACAGTCCGGACGGCTCATTTCAGACCCCGCTACCAAGCGCCGACCTTACGGCAAAGGCGAATGACCCGGCCAAAACCACCGATCAGCTGACCGAGCTCAACCGGATTTTAACTGCCGCACCAGCTCCGATAAATGAAAGCAGAGAAGCCAAAGAAAACATTAGTTCCGAAAAGATCCGGCCCGAGAAAAAACAAAAACTGGACCTTGCCGGCAAATACCTGGCGGCCCGGCCCCAGACCCAAAAATCAAGCCTCGGCCAGGAACAAAAACGATACGAGGAGATCACCCCGGCCCAGGCCCGAAATATTACGGGTGACCAAAGCAGTCCGACCGGGTTAACCACTCCATATCCTGAGAAAAAGACAGAAAGCACTACCGCCGGCGCCATGGCCCCGGTCCCGGCAGGAAACAAAACAAACCAGGACGATACTGTTCTTCTTGACCGTCACAGCACAAAAGACAAAGAGATATCTCTCGGGAGACAGGTTGCGGAATCGACCCGGATCTCTAGCGATTCATTACTGGAAAGCAGCGCCAGACTTGATGGTGACACCTTCAGCGCCCGAAGACAGAAAGCAGCTGAGTGGGGAAGTTACCCAGAAGAACCCTCCTCCTTACCGCCGCAAGCAGCACAAAGTGCAGCCCGTAAGATCAAGGTTGAAGTGGCGCCCCTGCAATCAATACCGATCGACCAGGAACATATCTTTATCTTCAGACGCATCGAATTGAACAACCAGATATACCGACAAGGTTTCGTCATTACGATCAACCCCTTTCTGGAATATCTGCGCGACTCCTTTTTCATAAACCAGCCGATGGCCGGCTTCACCAACTTGAAACTCTCTGTTTTTTCAGCCGAGCAGGAAACCGCCACCCTTGCCGGCGGCATAACCGTCCCGGCGCCGGTCTTTGCCCTGACCCGGACCTTTCCGCGCCCCTTTTCCTTCCTGCAGGCGACCTTATCTTGCCAGAACATTCCCCGGACAACCGGCCGACAAACCCTGCTCATCATGCTTGGAGTTCTTGGCAGCATCATGCTTTTAGGACTGATCGCCATCTACCAGAGTGTCAGGGTGGTGGTTGATCTGTCGGAAAGAAAATCTGGTTTCGTCGCCTCGGTCACCCATGAGCTCAAAACTCCGCTGACCAATATCCGGATGTATATCGAGATGCTCGAACAAGGCATCGCCGCCGATCACAATCGGGAACAGGAATACTATCGGATTCTGGATTCCGAGACCTCGCGCCTCTCCCGACTGATCAATAATGTTCTGGAGTTTTCCAAGCTTGAGCGCCACCAACGCAAAATCGCCCCGCAACAGGGCGATTTTGCCAGCGTGATCAAAGAAGTAACCGATATCATGACCGAAAAAATCCGCCAGGACGGCTTTACCTTAAAAATCGAAAAAGACGCGATTGCCCCCTTTGTCTATGACCACGAAGTAATGGTCCAGATCCTGATCAACCTGCTTGAAAACAGTATCAAGTTCGGTCGGGAGCACCAACCAAAAGAAATATCCATCTCACTCAAAGAGAAAAGAAACAAAACGGAGATCGCGGTTTCCGATACCGGGCCCGGCATTCCGGAAGAATCCCTGAAAAAAATATTCAACGATTTTTACCGGGTGGACAATTCACTGACCCGTAAGACCAAAGGCACCGGCATCGGCCTGGCCCTGGTGAAAAAGTTCATCACCGCCATGGGCGGCACGGTAAAAGCTACAAACAACAAAGGCCCAGGATGCACCATCACCCTGAGCCTGCCGCTGTCGTAAAAAATAGCACCCTCCATCCCCGGCTTTTGCAGAAATTACCGCTCCCAGAATTTCAGGTGACAGGTTTTACATAACTGCCCATTTTCCCGAGAAATGACCAAAAAATATTGAGTCGCAAGTCCCAGATCATGGCAACTGACGCAGGTAATCTCCCCATCCCGCAAGTCGATCCCGGCGGCAGTCAATTTTTCCACCGGGTTAAACTCATGATCTTTTCCCGCCGGTGGATATTTTTTAAAGGCAGGGTGCGAGGCGGTGATATTACAATTTGACTTACAAAACCGCGCCTCACTGGCCTTGATCCCTTCATGACACACGAGGCAGGCCACCGGTTCCTGCCGATCAACAATCTGACCAAAATGCAGTTCCTCCTGGGCGAATACGACCGAATTGATCAAACCAAAAGCCAACGCCAAGGCCAGACTTATCAATATTTTTTTCATGTGCTCCTCCTGTTATTTCAAGATCTCCTATTCAAAGTATATGAATTTACCATCACGAAGAGCAAACACTTTTCTCGATCTTGCGCGATCAACCGCCACCACCTTTTTTCGCATTTTTTTCTGCGCCATGCCAACCCTGACTGCTGCAGAAACACACTTTATACCCCAAACAACCTCTTGCAAAACGGAACGCGTTTTCCGCAGCAGAGATAGAGTGTCTTGAATATTTCCAGCTTATCAGGTACATCCTCCTTTTAATAACTGCGTTGTCTCGGCAAAGACCATGGCCCGTAGAGCAGACCTGATCGCAAGGTTTAGCAATTTCGCTTAATACTTTAGGAGCAGCAAATGTTTGCATGGATATTTAGCCCCGAGGCCTGGCTGGCCCTTCTGACCTTAACCACCCTGGAGATCGTGCTGGGGGTAGATAACATCATCTTTATCTCCCTCCTGGTTGGCCGCTTACCGGAAAATCAACGGGATAATGCCCGACGGGTCGGCCTGCTGCTGGCCATGGCCACCCGTTTACTACTCCTTTTCTCGGTGACCTGGGTGGTCACTCTGCAAGACCCCTGGTTTTCGATCTTTTCACAACCTATCTCCGGCAAAGACATCATCATGCTGGGCGGCGGCCTTTTCCTGATCGCCAAAGCCACCCACGAAATACACATGAGCCTCGAAGGGCCGGAGGAAAAAGAACTGCTCCAGGCCACCATGAATCTGAGCGCCGTCCTCTTTCAGATTGCAGTCCTAGATATAATTTTTTCGCTTGATTCCGTGATCACGGCGGTCGGCCTGGCCCGGCACATTTCAATCATGGCCATCGCCATCGTTATTTCGGTAATGATCATGCTGTTTGCCGCAAAATCCATCGGAGACTTTGTCGACAGCCATCCAACCATCAAAATGCTGGCCCTGTCATTTTTGATCATGGTCGGCTTCACCCTGATCGCGGAAGGCTTTGATGTTCACGTCCCCAAAGGCTATATTTATTTTGCGATGATTTTTTCAGTTTCGGTCGAAATGCTGAATCTGCGGTTGCGCAAAAAACAAATAGCGCCGATTTTATTGCATAAAAAGATGTAACCATGATCGGCCTGACCCTGACAAACCATTAATCCAAAGGAATATTTCCGATGAAATTAATTTTCACCTGGTCCTTAACCATCTTTATCCTGTTGATGGCGACCTCCACCTTTGCCGGCGATGAACTCACTTCCCGACCCGCCAATTGGGCGGAACCGATCACCCTTGACGGGGTCCCCAATCTCCATAAAATTTCCGATACCCTATATCGAAGCGCCCAGCCGAGCGCCGAGGGCATGAAAGCCCTTAAAAAAATGGGGATTGAGACGGTGATTAACCTCCGCTCATTTAATTCCGATCGCTCGGAGATCGGGGAAACCGGCTTGGCCTATGAACACATTTACATGAAGACCTGGCACCCGGAAGAAGAAGACGTCATCCGCTTTCTCCAGATTGTGACCAACCCGAAACGGGCTCCGATTCTTGTGCACTGCCAGCACGGGGCCGACCGGACCGGGACCATGTCGGCAATCTACCGGGTCGTGGTCCAGAACTGGTCAAAGGAAGAGGCGATCAAGGAAATGACCCAAGGCGATTTCGGCTTCCATACCATCTGGGTCAATCTGCCGGATTGGATTAGGGATCTGGATATAGAGAGTATCAAGAAAAAAGCAGGGATTATATAGCTGGAAAGACAATGTACACGGCAGACTTCCCGCCGGTTATTATTATAAAAATCCAAACTCAAGCGGCCAGGTTATGAGCTGACCCATAATCAGTCTGACAATTGAAAATAGTTAAATCAGAACGAATAACACCTACTTTTTTTTCAGAATATTGCGCCAACCACCAAAAGACAACATTGTAGATCGCACGGTAGGATCGTATGGTTTGCTGGCATGTCCGGCTTGAGAACTAATATAGAAGGCATCCGGCTCAAATTTATGGACAAGGTCAATAATTACTTTTCGCTCCCTGCGCCGACAAATCATATAGAGTTCAACAACCGGTCCGCTCCTACCTTCTCCCTGAAAAGTTGTTACTCTATAACCTGCTTGCCGGAGGGCTTCTGTCATGAGCAGGGGTTGCTCACGGCTGATGACTCGGAGAACTATATCGCCAATTAAGAGTCTTTTTTCAATCATAATCCCCACTACATTGCCAAAGGCAAAGCCAAAAACAAAGAAAATACCGAGTACTGGTACTTCCTTGATCCTGAGGATAACAGTCGACATGACGACAAGCCAAATACTTATTTCTATAATCCCGATCCAAAAAGCCGTCCACATCCTGCCTTTAACAATACTGATGGTTCGGAATGTACCAAGGCTTACATCTACAATCCGGGCCAAAAAAACCGCTATCCCGGTTAATAAAATCTCAAGAGAAAAATAGGTTAGCATAAGCAAATGGCCTTTATTACTGAATGGATCAGGCAAAAACTTACTTCCCAAAGAATGTTGCCTGTGAACCGATAAGGATCCCGCCATCCATCTTTAATTTACACCTTTTAATAATCCTATAGAGCATCTTGAATCTTATCAATTTGTTTATTCGTCAATATTTTCACCGCCGGACGATTCGCTTCAGCCGTTTGAAAAAAGATTTGGGGACATCCATGATGTCCCCGGAATTATGAGCCAACGTCTTGCGGAACCTGTCCGCCACCGTATTTCCAGATTTTAACAACCCGAACCTTTTCGGGTCAGGTTGAATCGATTGTTAAAAATTTTCTATTTATTCTTCTTTTTAACACGGACACAAAGTACTTTTGACTTCGAATCTCCAATCTGTCTCGATTCAACATCAAAAAGAGTAGTCGCTAATACAAGTTCACCGAGTTTCGCATAACCATAATTACGCGGATCGAAGTCGGGAGCTTGTTTGGCAATATTGCTACCCACAGGAGCAAGATGCGCCCAGCCACTTTCATCGGATGATGATTCTACTGCATTTCGTAATAGATTTACTAATTTTGTATCTTGTTTCAGCTCGTTGCTTGATTTTTTGTGTATCGCTTCATTTTCATTAGATTTTGCGCGAAGGACTTCAGTATAAATAAATTTATCACATGCCGACACAAAAGCTGGTGGTGTTTTCTGCTCGCCAAACCCATATACAGTAAGCCCTGCCTCTCTAATCCTCGATGCTAGTTTTGTGAAATCGCTGTCACTTGATACTATACAAAACCCATTGAAATTACCTGAGTATAATAAATCCATAGCATCAATAATCATTGCACTGTCAGTTGCGTTTTTCCCTTTAGTATAAGCGAATTGTTGCATAGGTTGAATTGAGTATTGAAGAAGAACATCTTTCCAACCCTTTAAGCCAGGTGATGTCCAATCTCCATAAATCCGTTTGACACTGGCTGTTCCGTAATTAGCAATCTCGGAAAGCAAACCATCAACAATGCTTGGTTGAGCATTGTCAGCATCGATAAGAACTGCTAGTTTATTTAAGTTTTCCATTGGTTAATGAATTCCATTTAATTTCTAACGTCTAAATCAAGCCGAGCCGCGAAGCTGATTCGGCTTAAATGAATTGCTAGGCGGCATTTAGCATGCGCCGAGCGAGCAATAAAACACTTTTAAATCCGTCTATATCTGGATTAGAGGGCACTTTTTCATTGCAAAAAAGCCATTCTAAGATAACCGGCTTTGTCTTACAGTTCTCATTTTGGCGGTAAAAAGAGCCTTCTAAGCCCAAAAAGCACCTGTTTTTGTTATATTAACTTGGGGGGGCGAGCCTGACCCCAGATACTATTAGACTACTCATGCACGCAGCACCCGCCAAGGCGAAGAGATATTCAGTGCGACACCTTCACGTTCAAGCCACGCGCGATTCCAGGCGATTCGCCAAGCGCCAGCACCTTCGACTGTCGAGCCCATGATATCAGGACTCTGAATTCGGCTGATTGTTTGATAGCGCACCGTACATACCAGATCAGGCCCTAAGCCAAAGTTATCTAGCCGCCGAGCACGATAGTCCAGGCAAAACACTGAGATCTGCGCGAATCCAAGCGGGAGGTGCCGGGCCAAAGGAGTATTGGCTGTAGCGAAGCCTAACGCGGCGTCAATGATCCTGCGCCGAAATCTCCTAATCTGTGGTGGAGAAAGGCATGGCATAATAACAGAACCCTTCAGAACAGAACGCCAACCGTTTCGATGGACAGTCGCAACTCTGGGGACGATCTCTGGAATCCCACGTGCGGTATACCAATCACGACGGGCGCAAGGCCAATTAATTTTAACCGCCTGATACATATTCCAAATGCGACGCATCCATTGAGGACGGTTTTTAAACGGAAGGTACGCGATGGATTCTAAAACGTCTGTGTATTTCGTTAAGTCGTCCGCAGCGGCGCGATGAATCCGTAGGCGTTCTCCATAAAATGCTGCCCACCCCCTACCCATGGAACCTCCACGGATTGAAACGAAGTACCGTTCATAACCAGGAGCAAAGGCTTCAGTTAAAATGCCGGTCTGAATAGCCGAGAACTGTATCGTTGGAAAGTCCGCGCTGCTAGTTCGCGCATATACGAGCAGTTGATCACCTGCTGGAACACGCGAGCGGATTGTACCGTCGATAGCCCACCATGGAGTAACGGTTTCTTCGCGCAATTCTTGGAGCAATAATTCCTCAGGAATGGGATAACCTTCCCCTCGATGGCGCACGTAAAAGACAGCAAGCGCGGCCACCAAGCCGTTGCAGTCATCTACAAGATCATCACAAAGCTTCACGATCTCGTTCGTGCTAAGAGTTTCCTCGTTGCCGCGCTTATCACAGTAGGTAATTTCGAATTGTCCATATGTAATACCACCATGGCCAATCCCGTTACGAATCGTATGACGGTAAGAAGATGTGATCTCTTCAAGGGGACTATTCGCGAGTTCTTCGCTAATGGCATAAATGTCCAGCCCTTCCGTTCCGGCACCCCGTACCCGACGGGAAAAATGCGCCGGTAAACGAGCAAGGGGTGTTAGTACACCTTCCACGAGACGCAGATAGGTTCTATGAATACGCCGGTCTATAAACCTCAGAAATTCCCAGTCTTGTGAGCTGTCAAATTTCTGATCATGCCAATCTTCAACGTTAATCTCATGCAAGAACAGCAATGCCCTGTCGATTTCAGACAAGTGATCTCTTAAATATTCGCGAAGCGCTTGTGTTTCTTTTTGATGAAGATCCTCAAGCCATTCTGCGAAGGCTGCTTGCACGCTTCGGTTGAAAAACCGTTCGGGCCGAGACGATGTATAGCAACGTAATACCAGATATTGACCGTCAGCGATACCGAGTGGAATATCAAAAAGCTGCGCTACAGTCGCTCTGTCGATTTGCCTGCTCTTGCTCGTGAGTGAATTATCTAGAATCATTGATCACAGACGTTATCTAATTTTTATAGTTATCATTTCATGTATAGTTGAAAGGTTTCGTACGACAATTCAAATGATCCAGCTTCAGTCTGCCCTTTCTTCATGCAATCAAACAACAAGTCTCGGAGAAACATTTCAAGAGCATTTCCAGCCTCCATTTCAAATGTATCTGTTTGAATAGGGCTACGTTGAGCTTTACCTTTGCTTAGAGAATAGATCCCCACAAATCTTGTGTGGTCACTAAGAGTGTCGGGAATTGTCGCGGGACAACTACCCACTAAAAAAACTAAGTACCCAGCAGAATTATCTGGGTTTTTAAAATGTTCACCGCGAACATTTTGAACTTCTGTAAACCGCATAAAGTGTTTTTCTACGGTTTTGTGGTCCCATTCGGTTTTGCATTCCACAACAGATTTCGTAGGCTCAGCGCAAACAATGACCGAATCATCTTCGTTAACTGCTAGAGGGGGGAAACAAGAACGGTCATGTATTAAAATGTCGAGTTGGGGACTTAATTTATTATTAATATTGCATACTTGGCCAGTTCCGACCTCAAAATATCGAGGAATATAATTTGAGATTGTACGTCGGAGCACATGCTCAACACAATTACCAATCGTTGTGCCGTGGTCTGAAGCGTTGCGTATCCGGGAAATCTGGGCCAGTAACGATTTTGATAGGTGGCCTAAATGTTCAGTCCAATGCATATTCACCTTTTACAGATAACAAGTTATTATCCGGTTTCCTGATATCTACCCTAACACGATTGGGTTGGCACCCAAATTCACGCCATTCAGCATTGTTACTAACCGGATATCATCACAATTTGTATGATATCCAGAAAACTGGATACACCACATGATTTAATTCGCTCACTAACCCCGCAACAGATAGCAAAAAGTATCAGACTTCGAGCTACAGGGAATACGTTTCACTTTGCATGTTCAAATCATCTCAGGAACCTGACCTCAAGAACCGGTTAACCAATGTGATATTCCTAGCATGTTATTTCGGTTGATACTAGAGAAAAGATTGGCGAAATTTAAGATACCCTCAACACATCATAAAAAGGCCATGATTTACAACGTGCATTGTTACACATTAAAAACAGACTTGTTAAAACCTCACAGGCCACTCCTCACCTTTTCCCGCAGTTGCTTTTCACACTTTCCCCGGAAGATCAGGTAACACTTTTTAAATAAAGTGCCGCCGTATTTTTGACGCTCTCCTCCCAGGTCGTCAAAAATATGGCCTGAAAATCATGGCCTGAAATTTTCACCATACCTTTTATCTTGTGCCTCCTGCCAAAAATGCCGGGCCACCCCCCAGCCAAATCACCCACGCGCGCACATCAACAATATCACTCATTAAATCAATTAGTTAACCCAGAGAAACTCATCCCACTCGCCCGAATAATCACCGGGGAACAAGCCTTATTGCTCTCAAATATCTAAAATACCCGTAAATCCAGCGCCCATTTTACAAACCGGAAAGTCTTGTGGCATAATGATTGCTAATAAACCTTTTGAGCGAAATATCTTTATCATAGATCAATAGAGGAGAGTCTGACCATGGCCAAGGAACAGGAAGCCGCAACTCCGGAAGAGAGCGCCGGCCCGAAAAAATCAAAAACCATGCTTTTGGTGATTATCGGCGTCTTAGTTCTGCTGCTGGGAGGAGGAGGATTTTTCGCATACACCAAACTCATGGCCCCCAAGCCGGTGGCTGAAACCGAAAAGAGCGGCGAAGTCGTCCCGAAAAAGGACAGCGAGGTCATTGGCGAGATATACGCCATGGCGCCGTTTACCGTAAACCTCTCCGACCCCACGGGCAAACGGTACCTGAAACTCAAGGTCGAAATTGAAATGGAGTCCGTGGAAGCGGTTGCGCTGGCGCAAAAAGCCGACCCCAAACTCAGGGATATGGTGATCATGATGCTGACCAGTCTTTCCTTTGAGGATGTGATGACGCCGGAAGGCAAAATCCGGATCAGGGACGAACTGCTGGCCCGCTTCAACCAGATAATGCGGCCGACCAAGGTCAAGAATATATATTTTACCGAGTTTGTCGTGCAGTAAACCGCTGCCGGCAAGATCTCACGCAAAAGTAAAGAGCCATTTTAAAGATGACCAAATGCTGCAATAACAACAGGCGCTGATCTTACACCTCAAAGGGCACGGGCAACGAGGGACAAATTAAAACTTCAAGCTGGATTTAAATGGAACAGATTCTAAGTCAGGACGAAGTAGACGCGTTATTAAAAGGTATTTCGGGCGGAGATATTGAGGAGCCGGAAGAACCGATAGATTCCGAGGCGTTGGGCTATACGCCCTACGATTTCTCGCGCCAGGAAAGGATTGTCCAGGTCAGGATGCCGGCCCTGGAGGTGATCAACGACACCTTCCTTCGTGCAATCAGAAACTCCCTCTCCACCGCCCTGCGCCGCATTATCGACATCACCGCCGTACCGATGGAACTTGAAAGATTCGGCGCCTTTGTCCGAACCCTGCCGGTGCCCAGCAGTCTGCAGATTTTCAAGATGGACCCTTTCCGGGGCAGCGCCCTGCTTGTCTTGGAACCAAAACTTGTTTTCGCCTTTGTCGAAAACTTTCTCGGGGGCTCAGGCAGCCGCAATGTGCGGATCGAAGGTCGCGATTTCACCCCCATTGAACAACGACTGATTCGGCGGGTGGTCAACCTGCTGCTCAATGATCTGGAAAAAGCATGGTATTCCCTGCATCCCTTGAAAATCCAATACTCCAGGAGCGAGATTAATCCGCAGTTTGCCAAAATCTGCCAGCCCGAAGACATCGTCCTGATCAACCGCTATGAGGTTGATATGGACCGGGCCATCGGCAGCATAACCACCTGCATTCCGCTGGCCAACCTGGAATCGGTGAAAAACAAACTGATGAGCACTTTTCAACGGGAACAAAGCGAAGAAGACATGATCATCCAGCAGGTCCTAAGGCAGAATATCAAAAACGTCGTGGTCGACTTTAAAGTCGAACTGGGTTCACTCTCCCTGCCGGCCGGAGACGTGATGGGACTTGAAAAAGGCGATATCCTGCAGCTTGACCGCCGCAAGGACGATCTTTTACCCGCCTATATCGCCGGCAAGAAAAAATTTATGGGAACTCCGGGCGTGCACCGAGGAAATCTGGCCCTGCTGATCAAACACCAGGTCATGGATCTGGACAAAGAATAAAACAGGAGATTATCATGGCAAACGAACCTTTGGATAAAAGCAACGGTGGCGACGACTGGGCCTCCGCCCTGGCCGGCCAAGAACCAACCGCCCCAAAAACCTCATCCCGCCCGGCCAACTTCGCCGAGCTCGGTGACGGCGAGACCAACCAGTCCGGCAACCAGAATCTTGATTTCCTTCTGGACATCCCCCTGAAAGTGACCGTCCAGATGGGGCAGACCTCAATGATCATCAACAAGATGCTGCAGCTCACGCAAGGATCAGTAGTCGAGCTGGACAAAGCGGCGGGGGAACCGGTAGAAATTTTTGTTAACAACAAACTGCTGGGCAAAGGCGAGGTTATCGTCATCAATGATCGCTTCGGCGTCAGGATCACCGAGATTATCAGCCCGAGCGACCGCATCAAGAGCATGGGATGAACACGGACCGCTCTAACCCCTTATTCTCCCGCCGTCAGGAAACCAGGCTTCTGGTTTTTTTGGCGCTCACCTTGCTGGCCGGCCCGCTGTTTTTCCCCGAGCTGATCAGCGCCGCGGAAGAAAACCTGGCGTCAGGCGGGCTTCTGACCTCACAGGTCCGGGAAACCGCCAGCCTGTTCGGCGCAATTATGAAGGTAACCGGCGCCCTTGCCATCGTAGTCGGCCTCATGATGCTGGTCATCTGGCTGATCAAAAAAGCCGGCCTGGGCCAGGGTTCAAGCCAGCACGGCTCACTGATCAGTATCCTGGACACCAGGATGATCGCGCCCAAAAAATACGTGGCCGTACTGGATATAGCCGGTGAATTCGTGGTGGTCGGCATTACCGACCAGAATATCAACCTGTTGAGCAAACTAGACAAGATCACTCTGCCGGAAAAACCAGCAGAAAAGACCGGGGCCAAAACCGCCTCTTTTTCCGGCCTGCTTGACCGGGCAGCCAAACATTTAAAAACAAGATGATGAGATCAATACCCCCCGACATCTCCCGCCAAATCAGGCAACCTGAAACCAGACCGCCCTGGCTGGCCATGGTCCTGATCATGGCGGCGGTAGTCCTTGTCCCGGCCATCAGTCGGGCCATTACCCTGCCGACCATTCAGATCGGCCTGGAAGAGGCGAAAGATCCGAAACAGGTTTCCGTCCTAATCGAAATCCTGCTCCTGTTCACCATACTTTCGGTGGCCCCGGCCATCCTGCTGATGACCACCTGTTTCATTCGGATCGTCGTTACTTTTTCGTTTTTGCGCCATGCCATGGGTACCCAGCAGATGCCGCCCAATCAGGTAATGATCGGGCTGGCCATTTTTCTTACTTTTTTTATCATGACGCCGGTTTTCACCCAGATGAACAAAACCGCGATTCAGCCATATCTGGCGGAGGAAATCAATGCCGAGCAGGCCCTGGTTGAGAGCGTCAAACCTTTAAGAGGTTTCATGTTTTCCCAGACCAGGGAAAAGGACCTGGCGCTGTTTATGAGCATCGCCAAAATGGAAAAACCCCAGAACAAGGATGATGTCCCGATTTCAACGCTGATCCCGGCCTTTATGATCAGTGAACTCAAAACCGCCTTCCAGATCGGCTTCATTCTGTTCATGCCATTTCTGGTCATTGACATGGTCGTGGCCAGTATTCTGCTGTCGATGGGTATGATGATGCTGCCGCCGATTATGGTTTCATTACCATTCAAGCTGCTTCTTTTCGTCCTGGTGGACGGCTGGTATCTGATTGTCGGCTCTCTTGTTAAAAGTTTCGGAGTTTAAAAGACCATGAACCCTAGCGAAGTTGTTACCCTGGCTGAAAATGCGGTCATGATGGCCCTGGTCCTGGCCGGCCCGCTGCTCTTGGTCGGCATGGTCGTTGGTATTTTAATCGCCCTTTTTCAGGCGACCACCCAGATCCAGGAAATGACCCTGACCTTTGTCCCGAAAATTTTTGCCGTCATGGTGACCCTTCTTTTCTTCGCCTCCTGGATGATGACCAAACTCGTCGACTATACCGAAGAGCTAATCGTCAGCATCCCTTTGATCATCCGGTAAGAGTTATGGTTGAAACCGCCCTGCTAAACTGGACCCTGAGTCATTTTCTGAACCTGATCATCATTCTGACCAGGGTCGGCCCGCTGATCTTTTTTATGCCGGTCACCGGCTCGCGCAGCGTGCCGGTCCAGATCAAGGTCCTCTTGTCGTTGATGACCGCCCTGGTCCTGGTGCCGGTGATCAACATAGCGCCGGCCGACATTCCGACTTCCGGAATTGGCTTCTTTGTGCTGGTCGGCAAGGAAATACTGCTAAGCGCTATTTTATCGTTATTTGCCAGAATGGTCTTTGCGGCCCTGGAAACGGCCGGCCAGATGATCAGTATTCAGATGGGCATGGGAATGGCGGGCACCATGGATCCCCAATTCGGGACCCAGGTATCGCTGGTCGGTTACTTCTGGAATATCTTTGCCATCCTTTTATTTTTAAGCATCAACGGCCACCATATCTTTTTTAAAACTCTGGTCGAAAGCTTTGCCTGGATCAAGCCGGGCGGCCTGCATCTAACCACAGCAACTTACACCGGCATCATGCAGGGGGCCAGCCATATGTTTCTGCTGGCCATCAAAATAATGGCCCCGGCCGGCGCCGCCCTTTTCTTTTCCCATGTGGCGATGGGCATTTTAGCCAAGACTGTGCCCCAGATTCCGATCCTGATCGTCGGCCTGCCGTTGAATATCGCAATCGGCCTTATTTTTGCCGGATTATCCTTGTCATACATGATGCCCCTCTTGATCCAGAATTTCGATATGCTGGGCCGGCTCCTGCCAAAACTGGTGATCGGGATGGGAGGATAAAAGATGGCGGAAGAATCCTCCGGCCAGGAAAAAACCGAAGATCCGACCCCGCGACGATTAGCGGATGCCCGGAAAAAAGGCGATGTGGCAAAAAGCATGGAGGTGCCGTCAGCGGCGGTCCTGCTGGCCAGCCTGATGACCCTGTATATCCTCGGCGATTACATGCTCCAGGGGTTCCTAAATCCTTTGCGCTATTATCTGGGAAATTTACACATGATCAAAATAATACCGGCCAACATTAACCAGATGACCCAAGAGTCCATGTTCTTTTCGATCATGATCGCCGGTCCGCTGATGGCGGTGATTGTCGTGGTCGCCCTGTTGTCCAATTACGCCCAGATCGGCTTTCTGTTCACCACCGAGAAGATAACCCCGAAACTCTCCAAAATAGATCCGATCCAGGGGTTGAAAAACCTTTTTTCAAAACAGACCCTGGCCCAGACCATCAAGTCGATCCTCAAACTTATGATCATCGGCTACATTGCCTATTATGAGATTAATAAAGTCAGGGCCGGTATTTTGCCCCTCATGGACCAGGAGGCCTACCCGATATTGCAATTCGTGGGCAACACCGCATTCTGGATCTTTTTGAAATGCGCCCTGACCCTGGCACTGCTGGCCGCCGCCGATTACGCCTTCCAACGCTGGCAATTCATGGAAAAAATGAGAATGACCAAGCAGGAAGTAAAAGAAGAGGCCAAGCAAACCGAGGGGGACCCCCACGTCAAAGGACGGATCAGGTCGATCCAGATGGAAATGGCCCGTCGAAGAATGATGGAAGAGGTCCCTAAGGCCGACGTGGTAATCACCAACCCGACCCATTTCGCGGTGGCCCTGCGTTATGCCCCATCCATGATGATCGCGCCGCTGGTGGTGGCCAAGGGGGCAGGCATCATCGCGCAGCGGATAAAAGAAATCGCCCAGGAAAACAACGTGCCGATCCTGGAAGACAAGCCGCTGGCCCAAGCCCTGTATCGGACCGTCGAGCTAAATGACTCAATCCCCGAAGAGCTGTTTCAGGCCGTAGCCGAGGTTCTGGCCTATGTTTACAGCCTGCGGAAAAAAACCGGCTAAGGAACAACCTTTAGCCTTAAACCTTAGACCTTCAACCTTAACCCTTTAGCCTTCAACCTTAACCCTTAAACCTTCAACCTTCAACCTTAACCCTTAACCCTTAACCCTGATAACCCGAGCATAACATGGCGGAAAAAACAGAAGCGATCAGCGGATTAAATAGCTTCAACCTGGAAACCTCGAGTTTTCTGGTGGCGATTGGCGTAGTCGGCATTCTGATGGTGATGATCATCCCGTTGCCGACTATCGTGCTTGATCTGCTCCTTTCACTTAACATTACGATAGGACTACTGATCCTGCTGATGTCGATGTACAACACCCGCCCGCTTGACTTCTCGTCATTTCCCTCCCTGCTACTGATCACCACCCTGTTCAGGCTCTCGCTCAACGTCGCCTCAACCAGGCTCATCTTGTTGCATGGGCATGAGGGACCAGGGGCGGTCGGCCAGGTGATCAAATCTTTCGGCACCTTTGTGGTCGGCGGCAGCTACGCGGTAGGTCTGATCATCTTCCTGATTATGGTCCTGATTAACTTTATTGTTATCACTAAAGGTTCCGGCCGGATCGCAGAAGTTGCGGCCCGCTTTACCCTGGATGCCATGCCGGGTAAACAGATGGCCATTGACGCCGACTTAAACGCCGGACTGGTCAACGAAGAGGAGGCCAAAAAACGACGTTCCGACATCTCCCGCCAATCGGAATTTTATGGGGCGATGGACGGTGCCAGTAAATTTGTCCGTGGCGAGGCCATTGCCAGTCTGGTGATCATGTCAATCAACATTATCGGCGGCCTGTTTATCGGGGTAATTCTCCAGGGCATGGATATCGGAGGGGCCATTATCACCTATACCCTGCTGACCATCGGCGATGGCCTGGTTTCCCAGATTCCGGCCCTGATCATCTCCACCTCCGCCGGTATTATTGTCAGTCGGGCCGCCTCGGATGTCAGTATGGGCAAAGAGTTCATCAAGCAATTCAGCAGCCAGCCCCAGGCCCTGGCCGTATCTTCCGGCATTATTATTCTTTTTGGCCTGATTCCCGGCCTGCCCCATATCCCTTTTCTGATTTTGGGAATCGGCATGGGCATCCTTGCCGTCCTGGCCTCCAATCAGAACGCCCAGGAAAAAGAGGCTACCGCAGCGGAAGAAGAACAACTTAAAAAATCCGCGCAACCGGTATCCGGATCACCGGAAACCGTTGAGGCCCTGCTGCCGCTCGACATTCTCGAACTTGAGGTAGGCTATGGCCTGATCCCTCTGGTTGATGAAAGTCAGAAGGGCGATTTACTCGAAAGGATCAGGGCCATCCGCCGACAATTCGCCATTGATATGGGGTTGATCATTCCGCCGCTGCATGTCAGAGACAATCTGCAACTTAAGCCCGACGAATATCTCCTGATGCTCAAAGGAGTGGAAATCGCCCAGGGCGAATTAATGATGGACTATCTGCTGGCCATGGATTCCGGCACCGCCAAACGTGAAATCGAAGGAATTCCGACCAAGGAACCGGCCTTTAACCTGCCAGCCATCTGGATCACCGAGGATAAGAAAGATGAGGCCCAGGTCTCCGGCTATACCGTGGTTGATCCTTCAACCGTGGTCGCCACCCATTTGACCGAAGTATTAAAGAGTCATGCTGATGAACTGCTCGGCAGGCAAGACACCCAGAAACTGCTCGACAACCTGAGCAAGACCAACCCGAAAGTGGTTGAGGAGCTGGTTCCGGGCCAACTCACCCTGGGCGGAGTCCAGAAAGTATTGCAGAATCTTCTGCGGGAACGCATCTCAATCAGGGATCTGTTGACGATCTGCGAGACCCTGGCCGATCATGCCGGGACAATCAGAGACCCGGAAATTCTGACCGAATTCGTCCGCCAGAAACTGGCCAGATCAATTATCAGTTCACACACCGATAACGAAGGCACTCTATCAGTTTTGACCCTGTCAACCCAGATCGAGGACATGATCAGAGAGTCAATCCAACAATCGGATCATGGCACATTCCTCTCCCTTGAACCGCACATTGCCCAAAGAATCCTCGAATCAATTGAGGAATCAGTGGAAAAAATCTCGGCTGAAGGATACCATCCGATTATTGTCTGCTCACCAATCATCCGCCGCCATCTACGGCGCCTGGTTGAACGATTCATGCCGCAAATCATGATAATTTCACATAATGAAATGACCACCAAAACAAAAATAACTTCATTGGGAACCATCGAAATAAATCCCAAGAAAACCAAATAATGGATACGGATGCAAACCATGAGAATTAAAAGATTCGAAGCAGCAGATACCAAGACCGCCCTGGCCATGGTAAAAAAGGAAATGGGTGAAAATGCCGTGATCCTGGCCACCAAAAGTATAACGCCGGGCCCGGGATTTGGCGGTAAACCATTGACGGAAGTGGTCGCCGCAATGGATTTCGACCTTGAGAAATTAACCGCCCTGCAAAACGACACCGCCGCCCCCCGCACCTTTTCCTCCGGCAAACCACCGGCAAGCTTTGCCGGCGGAAGGCCGAACCTTCCAATCCATTCCGAGATCCATGATCTGCAGAGACGTTTTGCCAGCCTGCTCAAGGACAAAAGCCCGGACTACCAAGAAATTTCGGCGCCCGGCAGACAAACCCGGTCGCGCCCCCCACGACCAAATCCTGAAGATGTTGCCAGATGGCGCAGCCAGCTTATCGCACAACTCAAAATAAAGCCTCTCGCCTTAAAAGAAAAAAAAGGTCCGACCATTATTGCGCTGGTCGGAGCCACCGGGGTCGGCAAGACCACAACCGCAGCCAAACTTGCCGCCTGGTTCAGCATTAAGGAAAATCGGCGGGTAAGCCTGCAGTCCATGGACTGCTACCGGATCGGCGCCACCGACCAACTCCGGACCTATGCCCGGATCATGCACATTCCCTGCGAGATAGCCCTAAGAAAAAATGATCTGGCCCAGGCGATCAATCGACATCAGAACAGTGACCTGATCATCATCGATACCGCCGGCAAAAATCCTTACGACCGGAAACATATTAAAGAATTGAACGAATGGTTTTCGACCTGCGGGCCTATTGATCCTTATCTGGTGGTCAGCGCAACTTCCAAGAAAGAAGACCTGGCCAATATCATCGAGAGCTACAAACCATTGAACCCGGCCGGCCTGATCATCTCCAAGCTTGACGAAACCAGAGCCTATGCCACCTTGTGCCAGCAACTCGTCGATAGCGGCCTGCCGGTTTCCTGTTTGTGCACCGGCCAACGGGTGCCGGAGGATTTCATGATGGCCTCTGAAAATTTTATCGGCCGACTGTTCGCCCAGGGCTGGGATGCCGCAACCACCGGACTTGAAGCCAACGCAACCTATCAGTGGCAACAATAACCAACCCAGGATACAAAATGACCCAAGCAGAAACCCTTGAAAAGATCATGTCGGCCAGGCAAACAGCGAGCAACGGCAATAAGCACCCCGGGACCTCCGGTCCTAGCGGTCCTTCGCCCAGAGTAATTTGCATCACCAGCGGCAAAGGCGGCGTCGGCAAAACAAACATCACGACCAATCTTGCCTTTTCTCTTTGCAAAAATGGTAAAAAGGTCATGATCCTGGACGCGGATCTCAACCTGGCGAACATCGATGTCCTACTGGGCCTGACCCCGAAGTACAATATCAATCATGTCCTGGCCGGAGAAAAAACCCTGGCCGAAGTTATGATTACCGGACCAGGCGGCATGATGATCCTGCCCGCCAGTTCAGGCATCATGGAACTTGCCGACCTGACCGAAAAACAGAAACTTTATTTCATGTCGGAAATGGAAACCATTGACCAGGCCATAGACTTCCTGCTCATTGACACGGCCGCCGGCATCAACAATAATGTGGTCTATTTTAACCTGGCGGCCCAGGAAAGATTCATTATCCTCTCCCCGGAGCCGACCTCCCTTACCGATGCCTATGCCCTGATCAAAGTACTTTCCACCCGCCACGACGTAAAAAAATTTCGCATTCTCGTCAATCTGGCCCAATCAAGCAAGGAAGCTTTAACCGTATTTCGCAAGCTAAGTTCGGTGGCTGACCGTTTTCTAGATACCATCTCTCTTGATTACATCGGACAGATTCCTTTAGACAACAACCTCCCTCTGGCCGTTCGCCGCCAGAAACTGGTCACCGAATTATATCCCACCTCACCTGCCAGCAAGACCTTTTTTAAACTCTCCGAACAACTGATCGAAGAAGAGCCGGAAAACCTAATGGACGGTAATATTAAATTTTTGTGGAAAGGAATGTTTGATCTGTAATATGATTATTGTGTCGCCCCTTTAAAATTTACTGCTACTGACCTTAACTTTGTTAAATAGGCAGCAAAACACAATATAAGGACGCAAATCCGGCAACCATAAATTTAATTATGTTTGCCGGATTTTGACCTGGATATATGCACAAACAACCAGCCCCTAAATTTAAGGACTATACCCGGACATATTTCAGCCAGTCAGGTAAGCTGGATACGGATAAACGTGATGAGCTCATTATCAGCTGCACTCCGTTGATCAAATATATCGCCTTACGTCTTGCCTCCAGACTGCCCGCGCATGTCGCCCTTGACGATTTAATAAGTTGCGGCATCATCGGTCTTATTGACGCGATTGACAAGTTCGATATCAGCAAGAACGTCCAGTTTAAAACCTATGCCGAATTCCGGATCAAAGGGGCAATGCTTGACGAGCTTCGATCACTGGACTGGATGCCCAGATCAATCAGACGCAAAGTTACCGATCTTGAAAAGACCTACTCCCAACTGGAAAAAGCCTTAGGCCGTCCAGCCACCGATGAAGAAACAGCCAAGGCATTGAACATCGAACTGGACGAATTCTATCAGTTATTGAACGACACAAAATCCGTTTCCTTCATGGATATCGAGCAATTAAGACAACGAACAACCACCGCGATCGGCAGCAGCATTGTCGACGCCCTTGCCATGCCGGACCTGGACCCCTTCACCACCATCAGCCTGGCTGAAATCCGCAACATATTAGCTAAGAGCATCTCGGAACTGCCGGAAAAGGAAAAACTGGCGATTACCCTTTATTACTACGAAGAACTGACCATGCGAGAAATCGGCGAAATCATGGGCTACACCGAATCACGCATCTCGCAAATGCACAGCAAGTCGATGTTGCGACTCAGAATCAAGCTACATAAAGCCTTGGTTTATTTATAAAAATACCTGATAATCGCAAACGTTATATCTACCCGGGATTAGGAATTTAACAATTTTACTAAAAAACCTTTACTTTACCTGAGCAGACAAAATAGTATTATAAATAGATATAGTCTGGAATCGAATAATCGTTTCGGGCAGTACTCACACTTTAAAAACATCTATCTGCTTTTATACCGCAAGGGCATAAGTTTTGTTTTGAGCCTCGCCGAGGCGTGGTTCAAAATAACTTTAGAATTGCACACCATTTAGCGAGGGAATTATGGCTAATACCAACATGAAAGTCTTGATTGTTGATGATTTTGCCACGATGCGGCGAATCGTGAAGAATATCCTGACCCAGCTTGGTTACAAAAACATAATCGAGGCTGACGATGGGACCACGGCACTTGAACTCCTGAAGCATGAAAAAGTCGACATGATAATATCAGATTGGAACATGCCCAAAATGACTGGGCTGGAACTACTAAAAGCCGTCCGGGCAGATGCCGCCATGAAGGATCTGCCTTTTATAATGGTTACCGCCGAGGCCCAACAGGACAACATTATTCTTGCAGTTAAGGCCAAAGTGAGTCAATACGTGGTTAAACCATTTACCGCTGACACTCTCGGTGAAAAAATCGACAAAGTCTTTGGCGGCTGACCGAGGAATAAAATAATATTGTATATTTCCCGGTCCCAACCGCCAGAGAAACACCATCTCCTTTAATCGATGACTGAGGAAAAAAACCCAAATAACCAATCCGCTGACGAAGATCTCTCACCCCAAGGTTCAGGCACTGACTGGGGAGAGGATTGGGATGCCGCGTTCCAGGCCGAAGACGATCTGTTCTCCGGCAAAGCCAGCATCACAGACTTCCCGCTGGAAGATCTGGAAGAAAGATTAAGTGTCGGCATAGCAAAACAAGCATCCGGGACCAAAACTGCCCCACCGGATGACACCACCATTATCGCCACAACCCCCACGACAGAATCAGCCGCAACTCCGATCGTCAGCATAAAGCAGATTATTCGCCAACTAGCATCACTATCCGATCAATTAAAAAATCAATTTCTGGGCCTGTCTCTTTATCAACGCATCCTGACCTGCACTATTCCGATCCTCGTCTTTCTGGGGATTATTGTTTTCATCACCCTGCTGACCCCGAAGCAACCCACGACAAACATTGTTCTGGATTTAAATCAGATTCCGACGGCAGAGGCTCCCTCGCCCTTGACCGCCACCCCGGAGAAGGAGAGAACCAAATGGTCTTTTCCGGATTTTTTCATCCCGGTAACCAAAGAGAAAAAAAGTGATGAACAATTATTTGTCTCCGCCGACCTGACCCTCATTATCCTGCTGGATAAAGACGAGACCATCGAAGAGAAAAAACAAATTTTCCTCCGGGATCTGATCTACCAGTTTTATTCAAATCGTACCCTGTATGAACTTCGCAGGTATTCATTGGCCCGCGGCGAGATGAACAACAAGCTGCGGGACTGGATCCGAAAACAGTGGCCGACCGGAGACCTGGAAACCATCGTCTTCAACCGATATCAGGTTTCCTGAACTTCAGCGCAGCTCACCATTTCACAACCTCCTCCCCCCCACAAAAATAACAATTACGTAACATCCACCCTCTCCATATTACAATTCTGCAACCACCCCACATTCCCTGCCCGCTATTTTCCTAAAATAAACCAAACATTATCAGTACGTTACCAAAAAGAACAGCAAATGGCACATCATTTGCTTATTAGATCCCGGATAGCGTTTTCCGGAATCTAATTTTTTCCGGAAGACACAAACCATAAAACCTTTGGGAAGGGGTTGAAAATGATTAACACCGGAGACACTGCTTTTATTTTGGCGGCGGCCGGGCTGGTGTTGTTAATGACACCGGGTCTGGCTTTATTTTACGGCGGCATGGTTCGCAGCAAGAATGTACTGGGAACCATCCTGCAAAGCTTTATCATGATCTCACTGATTTCAATCGAATGGGTCTATATCGGATATTCGATGTCTTTTGGGCCGGATGTCAGCGGCCTGACCGGCGACCTTTCATGGTTCGCCTTAAACAGCGTGACCTCGGCGCCCAGCGCTGACTACGCGACAACCATACCACAGACCGTTTTTATGATTTACCAGTGCATGTTCGCGATCATTACTCCGGCCCTGATTACCGGCGCTTTTGCAGAAAGGGTCAGATTCGCGCCCTTTCTGGTGTTCAGCGTATTTTGGGCAATCCTGGTCTACAATCCGGTCTGTCATTGGATCTGGGGCTCCGGCGGTTGGCTGGCTGCCCGCGGCGTTTTAGACTTCGCCGGGGGGCTGGTGGTCCACCTGACCTGCGGGATGGCCGCTCTGGCCGGGGTTCTGGTGATCGGTCCCCGCCAGAATTTCGGCAAGACCAACTTCATGCCACACAACCTGCCGATGACGATGATCGGTACCGGTCTCTTATGGTTCGGCTGGTTCGGATTTAACGGCGGCAGCGCCCTGGCGGCCAACGGCATCGCCGCGACCGCCTTTGTTGCAACCCATCTTGGTGGCATGGCCGGGATGGCAATGTGGGCGGCAATGGAATGGCTCAACAGCGGCAAGCCCACCACCCTTGGCGCTGCCTCGGGCGCAATCGCCGGTCTGGCCACCATTACCCCGGCCGCCGGTTTTGTCAGCCCCAACTCGGCGATCATCATCGGTCTGGTGGCTGGAATTTGCTGTTATCTTGCCGTCTCCTTCAAGAACAAAGCCGGCTTTGATGACAGTCTTGATGTCATCGGGATTCACGGTCTCGGCGGCCTGCTCGGCACGATCTGCCTCGGCATCTTTGCCTCCAAAGCCATCAACCCCGGCGGCGCTGACGGTCTTCTGACCGGCAATGTTTCATTCCTGACCACCCAACTTTTCGGCATAATGATTGTCGGGGGTTACGCATTTATTATAAGCTGGATTTTATTCAAGGTAATCGATGTCCTGATGGGTCTACGCCTATCAAAGGATCATGAAAACCTTGGCCTTGACCAGGCGGAACACAGTGAGGCCGCCTACAACAATTAGCCTTAACAATGTAAGGAGTTAATCATGAATTCTGGAGATACCGCATTCATGCTGATCGCCACCGCGATGGTAATGTTGATGACCCCGGGTCTTGCCCTTTTTTACGGCGGCATGGTCAGGTCCAAAAACGTCCTCGCCACCATCATGCAGAGTTTTCTTTGCCTGGGAATTGTTTCGATCCTCTGGGTGGCCTACGGTTACTCATTGGCCTTTGGCCCCGATGTCAAAGGCCTGATCGGCAACCTCGATTGGGCCGGGCTCAAGGGAGTGGGAACCACCATCGGTCCTTATGCCGACACCATTCCGCATCTGCTGTTCTGCGCCTTTCAGCTCATGTTTGCAGTAATTACTCCAGCCCTGATCACCGGCGCCTTTGCCGAGCGGATCAAATTTTCCGCCTACCTGATCTTTACCGTCCTCTGGGTCTCCCTGGTTTACTTTCCTGTATGTCACTGGGTCTGGGGCGGCGGCTGGATCAGCGGTCACGGTGGACTTGATTTCGCCGGCGGGACCGTAATTCACATTAACTCCGGGGCGGCGGCCCTGGTTGCCGCCCTGATGATCGGCAAAAGAAAAGGCTGGGGCAAAGAACCTTTTCACCCCCATAATCTGGGCATGACCCTGCTCGGGGCAGGCATTCTCTGGTTCGGCTGGTTCGGCTTCAATGCCGGTAGCGCCTTAAGCGCCGGAGAAATTGCGACCGTGGCCTTCTTTACCACCCAGGTTGCTTCCGGTGCTGCCGCTCTTTCCTGGATCATCATGGAATGGATTACTCAGGGCAAACCAACAACCCTTGGCGCTGCTTCCGGTGCCATCGCCGGTCTGGTCGCCATCACCCCCGGCGCCGGTTTTGTTAGCCCCATCTCAGCGATCATTATCGGGTTGGTAGGTGGCGGCCTCTGCTATTTTGCCGTACTAATGAAAAGCAGACTCAGCTATGACGATGCCCTGGACGTGGTCGGCGTACATGGGGTCGGCGGACTCTGGGGGGCGCTGGCCACCGGATTATTCGCCTCGACCGCGATCAATCCAGGCGGTGCCGACGGGCTGTTTGCCGGCAATCCTGCCCTCCTTGGAATTCAGGCCTTAGACGCTTTTTCCACGATTATCTACTCTATAGTCGTAACTTTTGTTATCCTTAAAGCAATAGACCTGACGGTTGGTCTCAGAGTAACCCTGGAAGACGAAATCCAGGGACTTGATCTCACCCAACACAGTGAGACCGGTTACTCCATTTAGGGCCATTAACTTCTGAAAAGAACAAACTCTGTGAGGAATTTATCATGAAGAAAATCGAAGCGATCATCAAACCTTTCAAACTCGACGACGTCAAAGAGGCACTCAACAATATCGGAATTAAAGGGATGACCGTATCCGAGGTCAAGGGATATGGCCGCCAGAAAGGACACAAGGAAATATACCGCGGGGCCGAATATGTGGTGGATTTCATCCCCAAAGTAAAAATGGAAATTGTTATTGAGGCCTCCCTGGTTGACCAGGTGGTTGAAACTATTCGCCTGGCGGCCAATACCGACAAGATCGGAGATGGCAAAATATTCGTTATGCCAATTGAGGAAGTGGTTCGCGTTCGCACTGGAGAAAGAGGAAAAGAGGCCATTTAATTTGCCCGCTGAAAACCTCAAATTAAAGTCAGTCGCCCAAAAACCACCAAGGACCATCAGGACGACAAAAGATATTCTGAAAATGCGCCGAACCGCCTTACAGAATATGTGGCGCAAGGGGCTTAGCGGCCGCGAACTTCTTAGGCACCATACCGGTTTTATCGACGCCTGCCTGACCGACTGCCTGGCAAAATGTTCTGACCAGGGCCGAGGTTTGGCCCTGGTGGCCTTGGGTGGTTATGGCCGTAGCGAATTGTTTCCTTTTTCAGACATAGATATCATGCTGCTGCATGAGCCGAAATTAAAAAAGGAGATACTCGCCGCTGCGGTCGAAACCACATTGTATCCCCTGTGGGATGCCGGATTTGAAGTGGGTCACGGAGTGCGATCCCCAAAGGACTGCATCACCGACAGTAAAAAAGATTTCTTTCTCCAGTCGGCAATGCTTGATGCCAGATTGATTGCGGGATCCAGGGATCTATTTGAAGAAATGAACGAGTTATTCCGAGAAAAATTCATCAAGGGCAACCGCCAAAAATACCTGCGGGAAGTGACTTCTTCAAGGAGCGAAAGATACAAAAATTACGGACTGGACGGACATCTACTGGAACCAAATATCAAAGAATGCCGCGGAGGATTTCGGGACATCCAGACCATGCAATGGACCGCTCAGATCATGTTTGGGCTAAAAAATCCGGACAGCATGGAACAGGCCGGCCTTTTCACCTCCAAGGAACTCCTGAAACTGGAAACCGCCCAGGATTATCTGATCAAAATACGAAACCGCCTGCACTATATCAGCGGCCGAAAAAACGATACTCTTTACTTTGAGCACCAGGAAGAAATAGCCCGGGCCATGGGATTCACCGCAAGTAAAAATATACTCGGGGTCGAATATTTCATGAAAGAGCTATATACCCATTTACATAATGTATCAATAATCAACGAACTATTTTTTGAACATGTCGATGAAACAACGAACAGATCCATCTTTCCCAGGCTCAACAAAGCACTGGATGAAAACCTTGAAATACGCCATGACCGCATTCACCTTATCGACCTGAAAAATCTGCAAAAACGACCAGTCAAAAGTATGCAGATTTTTGCGCAATCCGCAAAAACCGGACTGCCCATCCACTACCGGACACGCAAAGCAATTTATGCCAACCTGGGACTGATTGATGAAAAAACAAGAAGTTCGCGCCACATGGCAAAATATTTTATAGAAGCTTTGCAGGGTACCGTAAACCCCATGACCACCCTGACTTCTCTCCTGGAAACAGGGCTGCTTACCGCCTACATCCCGGAATTCAAACACATCGAATCATTGGCCCAACATGATGTTTATCACACGCTTACCGTTGACCGGCACCTGTTAAGAAGTGTGGCAGAACTCCAATCAATAATCCAGGAGCAGGAAAGTATATTTACGGCCATCAAACACCCCCATGTCCTTTACCTGGCCACAATTTTTCACGACATCGGCAAAGGCCAGGGACTTGACCACGAAAAGCGAGGGGCTGAGATGGTCAAAATCATCGGCGCCAGATTGGGTCTACCGAAACAGGAGCTTGAAAAACTGATTTTTCTGGTCCGCCATCATCTTTTTCTCTGCCACATGGCCATGCGCCGTGATCTGGAGGATGAAAAATTCATTATCCAGTGCGCGGAACAGATTAAAGATATCGACAACCTGAACATGCTTTATCTGCTGTCCATCGCCGACAGTCGGGCCACCGGCCCGGCGGCCTGGAACGACTGGAAGGCGGCCCTGCTCCAGGAACTTTATCTGAAAATAGCCAACACCCTTGATCACGCCGATCTTACCGGTCCGGATCATTCAAAAGCCGCAGACTGGATGAGAACACAAATCACTCAAAAGGCAGGGGGAAATTTTAACGTAGAAAATCTGCCTGATGACTACCTGCTGAACTTCTCTCCAGATGAGATCACGAGCCACATTGATTCCCTTAGATATTTAAATCCCGAGCATCCGGCCCTTATCAAGGCGACGGAAAAGGAAGGCCATTGGTCGTTATTAATCATCAGCCACGACCAGACCGGCCTGCTTTCCAAAATTTGCGGCACTCTCGCCCTGCACAATCTTGATGTCCTGGGGGCCCATATTCACACCTGGCAAGACGGCACGGTAGTCGATGTACTGGAAGTGCGCCCACTATTTGAGACCGAATTCCAAACCCAGGACTGGCAGCAAGTAAGTCGGGACCTTAACCTGGCCTTACTTAATCGTCTCAGTCTGGCCCATCGCCTGGCAGCCAAGCGAAAATCAAAAAAATCAGAACCAGGCCCGGAACACCGCCATTCAACACCAAAAGTATTATTCGACAACAATATTTCAGAGCACTGCACGGTAATCGAGGTTTACGCCAGAGACCAATCCGCCCTGCTTTACAATATAACCAGGAGCATTGCCGACTTCGGGATAAACATCTGCCGAGCCATGATCTCCACCCGTCACGAACAGATGGTCGATGTATTTTACGTCCAGGACAACGGAGAAAAAATAACCGAAAAAAACTACCAGGAAGAAATCAGACAAGCCTTGTTTTTCGCCACATCCAGCGGGATCGAGAACTGAGGGGCCACCACCTTACAAAATCGTGCAACAAAAATAAATGGCAAACAAGATATGTGGATAATTCTTGGATCGACAACATTTTTTCCGCACAAAGCTGCATGGCCCCGATAATGGAAATTTGACATTTAGACCTTTCACCACGTACCTACCCCTCATTTAATAAGGAGCGAGAACATGACCAGAACAGAAATCATGAAGATCATAGAGAAAGAAAATATTCATTTTTTTCGTCTGCAGTTCGTTGACATCAAGGGTTTCACAAAAAACATCGCAATCCCGCGCAGCCAGATCGAAAAAGCCCTGGACGGGCAGATGATGTTTGACGGATCGTCAATCGATGGCTTTGCCCGGATCAACGAATCCGACATGTATCTTAAACCCGACTTCGATACCTTTGTCGTTCTGCCCTGGCGGAAAAAAGACGGCGTAGGCGCCGCCCGCATTATCTGCGACATCCACAAATCCGACGGCTCTCCTTTTAGCGGCTGTCCGCGGATTAACCTCAAGCGCGTCCTGGCAAAAGCCAAAAAAATGGGCTACACCATGAATGTTGGCACCGAGGCAGAATTTTTCCTGTTCAATACTGATGAAAAAGGAAATTCGACCACCGTCACCAACGACACCGCCGGCTACTTCAGCGTTGATCCAGATGATACCGGCATCGACTGTCGTCGGGAAATCATCGAGACCCTTGAGAAGATGGGTTTTGAGATCGAGGCGTCCCATCATGAGGTTGCCGAGGGCCAACATGAAGTCAACTTCAAATATGCCGATGCCCTGACCTGCGCCGACAACACCGTAACCTTCAAGTGGGTAGTCAAAACCATTGCCAAAAAATACGGCCTGCATGCCACCTTCATGCCTAAACCGGTTTTCGGGATCAACGGCAGCGGCATGCACACCAACCAGTCTCTCTTTAACCTCGATGGCAGCAATGCCTTCTTCGACCCCAAAGCCCCCATGCAGCTAAGCGAAGTAGCCCGGCAGTATATTGCCGGGATCACCAAAAACGCTCGCGGCTTTGCCGCGATCACCAATCCGCTGGTCAACTCATACAAACGTCTGGTCCCAGGTTACGAGGCTCCGGTTTACGTGGCCTGGTCCGCTTCCAACCGTAGCGCCCTGATCAGAATCCCCGCTTCCCGGGGATTAGGAACCAGAGTCGAGGTCCGCTGTCCGGATCCTGCCTGCAATCCGTATCTAGCTTTCGCCATGATGCTTAACTCCGGACTCGATGGCGTTAAAAACAAACTGACCCCGCCCAAATCAACCGATGTCAATATCTTCAAAATGACCCCCAACCAGATGAAAAGGGCCAAAATCGCCAGTATGCCAGGATCTCTTATGGAGGCACTCGTTGAACTCAAAAAGAACAAGCTGGCCAGAGAGACTTTAGGAGATCATATTTTTGAAAAATATCTGATTAACAAAGAAATAGAATGGGATAAATTCAGAATAGCAGTCACCGACTGGGAGCTGAAAAACTACCTGGATGTCTACTAAGGAATTCTTGCCATATCCCCACCCGGAGTGTCGCAGGCACTCTTACCTCCTTCGGGGTGCGAGTCAACCCCGCGATAACATTCTTAACTAAAAAACCGCTTTTCCCTGCAACCGGAAAAAGCGGTTTTTTTTAATTCAATCCACATTTCCTGCCAAACTCCTCACCACTATTCTTGCCTTTTACCATCCATTCCTGCTATAACAAACAAACAGGATATATAATCAACTTTTTCCACGGAATTTTTCATATGAAAAAATTACTACTTCTCTTCGTTGTTCTATTTGTACTAATCCTCGTTGGGCTAAAAATATTTGTCTATTTTTACCTGTCCGATGAACGAATCAGAACCACGATTATCCCGATGGCCGAGAAAAGCCTGAACTGCAAGCTCAATATCGGGATGATCGATGTTTCCCTCTTTAAAGGTGTTTTCCTGAAAGATTTCTCTTTAATCGCCAACAACCAGCCCAACATCTCGATCAAGGGAACGGAATTCACCCTGAGATACAGTCTGTTGCCCTTGCTGACCAGGAATGCCAAACTACAAATCAATACCCAGAAATTGCAAGTTAAGGACTCATCAGGACAACTGCCGACCATAGAAAGCGAAGCAAATATCAATTTAACGGTTGACCTCGGGAAAACAACAACTGCGGCCCCCATTTTCCATGGCCGCCTTGATCTGACCAGCGACCTTATTTATGATGCTCTTAAAGCCAAGGTTACCGGCTCCTGCGACTTCACTCAGGATGAATTACATATCTTGGCAGACACATCTCTTGACCAGGCAACGGTTAAAATCGACGCCATGATCAACGACTACCTGAAAAATCCTTCCATGCAAATTGACCTGACAAGTGAACAACTTGACCTGGAGTACCTGGCCGGACTTGCCGACTCTTTGCCAGCCAAACCTGCCGCCACCATCGGAGAAGAGACAAAAGAAAAACCGGTAACCACCGCCCCTACGGTGTCGGGGAAAATATTCATTACCAAGTTACTGTACAAAGACCTGGTGATCGACAATTTTTCAATTCATTACAACATGACCGATAATCAACTCAACATAGAAAGTATTACCGCCCTGTTGGCAGGTGGCAACATCGCTGCCAACGCCAAGGCAGACCTTGGGCAAAACGTCCCACCTTACAGTGGCAGTGTTGAATTGGATAGAATCGAATTAGCAGATATCCTCACCGGTATCCGTTTCGAGCCGGCCTCCCTTCTGTCCGGCAAACTTTATACCTACCTGACCTTTAACGGCCAAGGGACAACATGGCCCCAACTGGGTGACCAGCTAAACGGCAAAGGAGAATTTGCCTTGACCGAAGGCCGGGCAAACGACCTGCCCCTGACCAGAGAGATAGCGACCTTACTTGAGATCAAAGAAATAAACGATCTTAAATTCCAGGACTTGTCAGGCAAGGTACAGATAACTGACGGCAAAATCGAATTAAACAGTTCCCTGACCAGCGATGACCTGACCGCAAGAACCATTGGCACCGCTGATTTAAACGGCACCCTTAACCTGCCGCTGGAAATCAAATTATCCCCTAAGCTCAGTACCATGCTTGGCAAAAACATTGATGCCACAAAATATCTAGCCGACGAAGAAGGCCAGACGACTCTGGCCCTGCAAGTGACAGGCTCCATCAACGAACCGAAAATAACATTAAACAGCGCAGAACTAGAAAATCAGCTCAAAAAGTCCGCTGAAGAAAAGGCATTTGATGAATTAAACAAAATAATCAAGAGCAACACCAAGAGCGGCAGCAAAGAGGAGCAAATATACCAAGATCTCGGCAACGAAATTATGCAAGGGGTACTCAACAACTAGACAGTCCGTTGAATAAACTCATATTACGTCACCGATATCTCCGGCGTCGCTTATCTTTAAGGAATTTTTTTTATTGCAATAAAGCGATTTTTCCTTGGTTGCCTTGATCAAGAACATAATTGTTTCGCATCATTTGCAATAACGGGGCAAAGAGTTTTTTCACCAGACAACCAAGCAGGCAAAGATCATTCATTATGGACGAGATAAGAAACGACACCTCCGTGCCGGAAGAAGAACCTCCGATTCATCAAGATTACCCGCCCCAACCCACACGTCGTGAACAACTGGCAAAATGGATATGGGCCACCCCAACCGCCGGCGAACATAAGTTTCTAAACTTCATCCGGGCCGTCTTGCGAATCCACCTTATTGTCTACCAGGAATTCCTCGCTGACCGGATCCCCCTAAGGGCCAGCGCCCTGACGTTTACCGTCATCCTCTCCATGGTGCCGGTACTGGCTCTTGGCACCGCAGTATTAAAAGGCTTGGGAGCCGGGGGCCAAATGCGGCAGGCCGCCCACACCTTCATTGAACAGTTGGAGCTAACCACCAGCCAAAGGGAGGTCATTCTCCTGCTGGAGCAACCGGCTGAGACCGCCGACCAGTCTGCCGAAAACCCAGAATTAACTGAACCGACATCTGTCGAATCAGCCCAAGACAAAAAAGAGCTTTCCGCCACCCTAACCACCCACCTGAAAATAGCAGTCGACATGGTATTTGACTATGTGGACCGCACCAACTTCGCGGCACTGGGGATTTTCGGCATCCTGGCCCTGTTAATTGCGGTATTTTCCGTTTTGTACAGTATTGAACAGGCGATGAATGCCATCTGGCAAACCAGAAGCGGCAGATCCCACGGGCGCAAGCTGATGGACTATCTGGCCCTGATGCTGCTACTGCCGATTACCATTAATCTTGGAGTGGCAACCATGGCTACCCTGAAGAGCCCGGCTCTGCTTGCCTGGCTCCAAAGCAAACTGCCCTGGATCGGCCCGCAGCATCTGAATCTAATCCCAATCCTGGCCCTGGTCGCGACTTTCACCATACTGTACAGCTTCCTGCCAAACACCAAAGTGAAAATAAGTGCGGCGCTGACCGGCGGCTTCTTCGGCGGCATTATCTGGATTCTGTCTCAGGCCCTCTATTTCAAAATGCAAATCGGCGTAGCCCGTTATAACGCGATGTATGGCTCCTTCGCAACCTTTCCCCTTTTCCTGATCTGGATCTATGTCGGCTGGATGATCTTCCTGGGCGGGGCCGAGATATCATTTGCGGTCCAGATCTGGCCGCGCTACCTCTGGAAAAAACTGACCCTGACCCCGATCAACCGCCTGGGGCTCGCCTTCGAAATCGTCGCTCATATTGCCGCTGATTACCAGGAAAACAAAATCACCACCCGCGACAACCTGATGCGGACGCTCAAACAACCAGACGCCTACATTAAAGGAGTACTGACTGACCTGACCAGATCAGGCATATTAAGACAGGTAAAAGACCAGGATAAAGGATACGTGCCCGCCGCCCCTTTAGAGAACTTGAGCTCCGTTGAGATCGGCGAACTCATTCTTGGGGGAAACACTTCTCAACTACCGAATAACAACCCGGCAGTTGATGTCTTAAAAGCAATCCGAGCAACCTTGACTAATAAAAAAATTGTGTCCCGACAAAATATTACTCAACCAGACCCAAGTCCGGAGCCACCGGAATTGAAAGATTAATCTAGATCAAACATACCCTCTCTCTTTAAGATGGCGCTGCATATCTTCCGGTGAAAAACCGATTTTCTGGGCCACTCGAAGGGCGTGACTCTCACAGGAGATCCCTTCTTTTAGTTTATGAGTCGGCAATTCATCCTGAAACTCCACCTGCAGATACTGCCCCTTGTTCTGCACCCTGAACTCCTCGACCAGCTCATGGCTATGGGTAACAAGAAGGGTATTCCCGCCACTCGCATAAAAACCATTCATGATCTCCACCGAAAGACTCATCTTTTCGTGGGTGGTTGTACCCTCGGCGATCTCGTCGAGCACGGTCAGACTTTTGGGGGTAACCGAGTAAAAAATATCCCGGGTCACCTTCAGTTCCGTACCGAACCTTCCTTCCGGATCGTTCAAGGAATCAAAGGCCGGGGCCTGATAGGTTATCCGGTCGGCCATATTCATCCGGGCATAACTCGCCACCACCGGCGCCCCGATCTGACCTAGAATCTGACTCTGAACAATGGTCTTGCAGTAGGTTGTTTTCCCGCCACTATTAGGACCGGTGACAAAGGTAGCCCGTACCCCCTCCAGACTTACATCATTACCGACGAAATTTTCTTCCCGGACCGCCAAGATCGGATTTCGTAAATCCCGGGCCACAAAGAAATGTGTATCGTCATTTAATATTTCAGGAATAACCGTCGGATGGGGCACCGCTTTACTGTAACCGACAAAAGACAGGAGCTCGTCCAAACCGGCAACCGCCTCAATGGCCGAAGCAAAACGATTTGAACTGACAATCTTCTTGCGGATCGGCAAAATCGCGGTCTCATAATCAAAAATAGGTTTAACCAACCCGCCATACATAATACCAAGAACGCCAATCCAACTGGTAATCAGAAAAAAAGCTTCCGCCACCCCCGGATCAAGAAAACCAAAAAGCCAGCCCGATCCGAAGTAAAGACAGGGCAAAGAAGGCCAGATCACGCCGCCGCTTATCCGGCCCGACCTGAATTTAAGTTTTGCCTGCCAGAACTTCGCGCTCTTGCCTGATTTAATCCCGCTGAAAGTCCGATACCTTGAACCAGAGGCCAGATCATTAACCGATGAGCTGGTAAAACTCAAAATACTCTGGACCAGTGAATCAAGATAAACCGTCTCGGGCCGGGGAATCATTTCCGCCGCCTTCAACATCTTCCTTATTGATTTCATCGCGTTATTAAAGGCACGATAAGGGGCAATCGGGACAAGATGAGCGTTGATCAATCGGAACAAGTCATTTTCCCCGGCCCGGAACACCTCAAGATATTGAGCAATAGCTTTTTTAAGCTGGTCGTTACTTTCAACCTCACAGAAGGAATCCTGTTTGGCATGAATTAGTTCAATTGACTCAGGCGGATTGACCAGGGAATGAAACAGCCGTGCTGCACCCACCGAAGTGCGAGTATAATTAATCGCCTTAAAAAGCTCATGAATCTCCAAAATCTGGAGAGTGCGCTTGCCGGCAACTGTTTCGGGCAGCAGATCAAACATCTTGTGGCTGCTAAACGGCTCAGGCTGCCTGCTTTCATCGACAATCTGATTTTTATAATTAAGCTCGATAATCAGTTTTTCACTATCCATAATCTATAAACCTTCCGCGACCGAAAATGCGCCGCCCGACAACATTATAACTTCTCCAACCTGGTCCTGCCGGGCGATGGATATCCGCATAGCCCGACATCCCCCGTCAACCCCAACTCTGCACCGAGCCACTGCCCGATTAATCACCTCGTGATGATTATTGGCTTCACTGATATGGGCCAGCACCACATGCTCAAGACCTTCGTGCATTAGCTCTGCAAGAAATTCTGCCGCCTCGCCGTTGGCCAAATGGCCCGACTTGGACCTGACCCGCTGTTGAAGATGCGGCGGATAGGGACCGTTGCGCAATAACTCCGGGTCGTGATTAAACTCCAACACCAGGCCATGGCATCCGGTCAACCGGTGCTTCATCAGTCGGGAAGTGATACCGGTATCAGTGCAATATCCTAAAATACTACAGCCGTCACCAATCACATAGCCAACCGGGTCAGCCGCATCGTGTGAAATGGAAAAAGGATGAATTTCCAAATCCTGAAAGTGAAAAGAAGTACCGGTGGCAATCTCCTGCCAGGCGTAAAGCTGGGACAGATTCTTACCAGCCCCGCTCAACGTTTCCTTGTTGGTCAGGACCGGCAGCTTATAGCGTCTGGAAAGAATGGAAACGCCTTTGATATGATCACTATGCTCATGAGTCACCAGAATGGCGCTGATAGAAGAGAGATCAACCCCAATGACCGCCAGCCGCCGCTCCACCTCGATGCCGGAAAAACCGGCATCAATCAGAATCCGGGTGTCGCCGGACTCAACATAGGTGGCATTTCCTTTACTACCGCTGCCTAAAACACAAAACCGCATCTCTTGACTCTATAAATGAATAATCAATTCCAGGACCTATCGGCCAAAGAAATTAATCTACTGCAAAATCGATAATTTGGCACAGATAACTGCTTGGATTTATTTTAAATGCGGAAGGGAGAGAGATACAAGGCTTGTCTTGGGCGTGCCACCTTCTGGTAGAACAACGGCCTAGATAATCATCATAAAAAAGAGCAAGCTAGATGCCGGTATGGCCAAACCCGCCATCCTGTCGCGCGGTCTTGGACAACTCAGCGACGATCTTGAGGGAAGCCTTGCATACCGGGGCCAGAACCAACTGGGCAACCCGGTCACCCCGGTTGATCGTGAAAGGTTCCCGCCCCAGATTTATCAGCCCGATCTTGACCTCGCCACGATAATCGGCATCAATGGTGCCAGGGGCATTAACCACCGTAATCCCGTGTTTGATCGCCAGACCGCTACGTGGCCTGACCTGTATTTCAAACCCGGCCGGAATAGCAACAGCAAAACCGGTCGGAATCATCGCAATCGTCCCCGGCGGAATAACCAACGGATCAATCAGCGCCGCTGCCACGTCCATGCCAGCCGCCAGCTTTGAATGATAATGAGGCAATGGCAAATCAGTACTCTGCTCCGGAACCAGCCAGCAGAACTCAACTTCAACTTCAAAACCTGAATTATTATTTATTTGCTCCCTGGTCATCTCAGCAGGCTCCAGTCGATATCTTCCTCGGTGAGCGGCCCTAAAGCTGCAATCGGCATGGCAGTGACCCCAAAAAGACGGGCCGCCATCATCATCAGATCGGAAGTGGTTACTGCATCAATGGCCACCACCACTTCTTCGATCGGAATAAACCGGTTGAAATAGATTTCATTTCTGGCCAATCTATTCATCCGGGACTCCATATTTTCAGATGACAGAAACATCCCGGCCTTGGCATACTCCTTGGCATTGGTTAATTCCTTGCTACTCATCTCCCTGGTGCGCAACAATTCAAGTTCCCGCATCACCAAAGACAGCGCCTCATTAACCGAAGAAGGCTCAACCCCGAGATAAATTCCGACCGAACCGCAATCCAGATATGAAGAGATATATGAATAAACCGAATAGGCCAGACCCTTTTTCTCACGCACTTCCTGGAAAAGTCGGGAACTCATATTGCCGCCCAGAATAATATTAAGCAACAGCAAAGCATATCGATCATCCGAAGGAATCGGCAGGCCGGAAACCCCCATCAGAATATGCGCTTGCTCAAGGGCCTTATTGATAACCAGACGTTGCCCTGACTGGGACGCAGGCTTCTGCCGTAATAACCCGATACCCGTATTATCGTGCACAGCGCCGAATCTATCCCGCCACAAATTAACAAACTGCTGATGATCGACATTGCCGGCCCCGGTAATCACAATCCGATCCGGGGTATAATAACGGCTCACGTAATCCGCTAGTTTTGCGGAGTCCAGGGCAGAAACGACCTCACGGGAACCGAGCACGGTATTGCCCAAAGGATGCTTGCCAAAAATCAGGGAGGGGAAAATATCATGGATCAGCTCATCTGGATTATCCTCCACCATGCTGATTTCCTGCAGAATCACCTGCCGCTCCCGCTCAACTTCGACCTGATCAAAAACGGAATCAAGAAAAAGATCAGTCAGAAGCTCGGATATTTCAGACAGATGAGTGTCCAGGACGGTAGCGTAAAAACAGGTATTTTCCTGGGAAGTAAAAGCGTTGGACATGCCGCCGAGAACATCGAGTTCCTGGGCGATCTGCTGGGCGGAACGGAGCTTGGTCCCCTTGAAAAGCATGTGCTCGACAAAATGAGCGCAACCGTTATTGAGCTCATTCTCATCGCGGGAGCCGGTATCCACCCAAATGCCGACTGCGGCAGTCCGGGATGGAATCTTCTCGGTAATAATCCGAACACCGTTTTCAAAAACTGTTTTTTGGCACATTAAAAAGAATGGATTTGAAGGATTCAGCCAAGATTTAAGGCTTCGTACAAGAAAAGAATCAACCAATTGATCCGAGGTTAAATCTTAAAGATTAATGGCTCTACCGGTCGTTTGAAAGGACTTTTCACGAAACCGACAACCTTTGAGGTCCAAAAAAACTGGACCTCAAACACCACAAAGAGTGCCGGCTTCGTAAAAATCAAATTATGCAGCAAGCCTTTCATCTGGCCAGGAAAGATATCAAGAATCGGATTCGTTTAACACGGCCTTGCGACTAAGACGAATCTTGCCACGCTGGTCAACATTTAACACCTTGACCATTACTTCGTCTCCTTCTTTCAGCACATCGGTCACATTCTCAACCCGTTTGTTATCAAGTTCAGAGATATGAATCAGACCATCGGTCCCCGGCATAATCTCAACAAACGCTCCGAAATCAACAATCTTCTGAACGATACCTTTGTAGATTTTACCAATTTCGGCCTCTTCGGTGATCGCCTTGATCGCCTCGGTCACTTTCGCACCAACCTGACCGTCCGGTGCAAAAATGCTGACTTTACCTGAATCCTCAACGTCGATCTTCACACCGTAATCAGCGCTCAGCCCCTTGATGATCTTGCCACCCGGGCCAATCAGATCACGGATCTTGTCCGGATTGATCTGCAGGGAGAATATTTTTGGCGCATGCTCCGGCAACTCAGGCCGATGGGCAGCAATCCCCTTCTGCATCTCACCCAGAATATGAACCCGGCCGGCCTTGGCCTGATCCAGCGCCTTGGTCATAATCTCTCGGGAAACGCCCTCGATCTTGATATCCATCTGCAGGGCGGTAATTCCTTCATCGGTTCCTGTAACCTTGAAATCCATATCACCCAGATGATCTTCATCACCGAGGATATCAGAAAGAACGATTACCTTGTCATCCTCTTTAATCAAGCCCATGGCGACTCCGGCCACCGGTTTTTTAATCGGTACGCCGGCGTCCATTAAGGCCATGCTGCCGCCACAGACGGTCGCCATTGAAGATGACCCGTTTGATTCGGTAATCTCGGAAACAATCCGCAAGGTATATGGAAATTTGTCGCGGTCCGGCAATACCGCCTGAATCGCTCTGGTCGCCAAGGCGCCATGGCCGATATCACGACGACTCGGGCCGCGCATGAACCTAACCTCGCCAACACAGTAGGGAGGAAAATTATAATGAAGCATGAAAGGATTAAAATCCATGCCATACAAAGACTCTACCCGCTGCTCATCCTCTGAACTGCCCAAGGTAGCGGTGACAATGGCCTGGGTCTCGCCGCGAGTAAAAAGGGCCGAGCCATGAACTCTGGGCAGAGTGCCGACCTCACAACTGATCGGCCGGATCTCGTCCATCTTGCGGCCATCAATCCGGGCATTATCTTTCACAATCCGGTCACGCATCATCCTCTTGTTGAGCTCTTTAAAAGAGGCCTTGATTTCATTGACCGAATCGGGGAAAGTCTCTCCCACCTCAAGCACAACTTTTTTCTGCAGTTCCTGGGAGGCCTCACTGCGTTCCATCTTGTCGAGGGTGCTGATCACCTTCAGCATCTCGCCAGTCGCGATTTCCGCCACCTTCTTCTGCAGCTCCTCGTTGACCGGTTTCGGCACAACGACCATTTTAGTTTTGCCGACCGCGGCCTTCATTTCTTCCTGGATATCAAGAATAGGCTGTAAAGACTCATGCCCGAAGAAAATACCACCAAGGATCTCTTCCTCGGAAAGTGAATCGGCACCACCTTCAACCATCACCACCGCTTTCCTGGTCCCGGCCACAATCAAATCCAGCCGTGATTTCTCCTGCTGGTCATAGGTGGGATTCAAGACATACTCGCCATCAATAAAGCCAACCCTCACCCCGGCAATCGGGCCAAGAAAGGGGATATTTGAAATACCCAGCGAACAGGAGGCACCAATCATCGCCAACATATTAGGATCATTCTGCTTGTCGGCTGACAAAACAGTAGCAATAACCTGGGTCTCATTTTGGTAGCCCTCAGCAAACAATGGCCTGAGCGGACGGTCAATAAATCGACAAGTCAATGTTTCCTTTTCAGTCGGCCGCCCTATTTCACGCCGGAAAAAGCTGCCCGGAATTTTACCGACCGCATAAAACCTCTCCTGATACTCGACAGTAAGGGGCAGAAAATCTACTTCTTCACGGGCATCCTTGGCCGCAGTAGCCGTAACCAGCACCACTGTTTCGCCATAAGTGACCAGGACTGCACCACCGGCCTGTTTGGCCAGTCGACCGGTCTCAATGGAAAGCATTCGCCCGCCAATATCAACTTCTACTTTTTTATTCATGCATTCTCCTCTGACAGCTGCCTGTCAGTAATTTTAGCCCCCTCAATTGGACAATGTCACTTGAGAAATCCTCCAGTGACATTGCCATGAAATTCCGGAACAGGGGCAGATGGTATCTTATTTTCTGATACCCAACTCCTTGATAACATTACGATAGCAGTCAAGATCCTTATCTTTGAGATAGCTCAACAACCGCCTTCTTTGACCTACCAGTTTAAGTAAACCACGTCTGGAATGATGGTCCTTCTTATGGGCTTTGAAATGCTCGGTCAGATATGTAATCCGCCCACTGAGCAAAGCGATCTGTACTTCCGGCGAACCGGTATCTTTTTCATGTTTCGCGAACTTACCCATAATTTCTTGTTTCTGATCAGCTTTAAGTGTCACAATAACCTCCTATACATTTAAAATTCAGGACATCATAGTCATTTGCATAACCATTGACTCCTACTGTAGACCGCCTTGAAAAGAAATATTTTCGCCGGCAATCTTATCCAGCACAGCTGGAAATTCATTAAACTCTAAAATGCCCAAAACAAATTAACTAAAGAACAATAGTTTTGAACAATAACCTAAATACTACCCAGAACATCTTCTACCGTCAGCAGATGCTCCAACAACAAAGCACGGGCCGGATCCTTATCCAACAATCCCAAACCGGGCAAAGCATCTTCCACCCGGAAAGGACCGCTCCTCAAGCGCCGAAGGGCAATCAGGTGTGCACCGCAACCAAGGGACTCGCCAATATCCGCGGCCAAAACCCTTATATATGTTCCCTTACTACAAGCGACTCTAAAGGTAACCGTGGCATCATCCCCGACTTCAAGACAATCGATCTTCGTGATCTCGATCCTTCTTGGTTCCTTAACAATTTCTATGCCCTTTCTGGCATAATGATAAAGAGGCTTACCCTTATGCTTGACGGCTGAAAATTGAGGCGGAACCTGTTGCTGCTCACCGACAAAACCAGCCAGGCAGATCTCGATTTTTGCCCGCTCCATTGAACCGACCGGTCTTTGCTCGACTATCTTGCCTTCCATATCAAGGGTATCGGTTGTCACCCCAAGCTTCAAGGTAGCTTCGTATTCTTTTTCGCCCGCCACCAAGCTGGAAATTATCCTGGTTGCCGATCTCCCGACACAAACCACCAAAAGTCCTGAAGCACATGGATCAAGGGTGCCGGCATGGCCCACTTTTTTTATGCCCAGAGCACGCCTAACTTGTTGGACCACCCTGAAAGAAGTGGGACCGACAGGCTTATCAATCAAAAAAATCCCGGCCTGGAACTCATTACTCCCAGTTACCGATAAGTCTGCTTGGACCGAACCTGTTTTTTCAACCATTATAAAACCACGAAAGTATGCCTCGACCATCAGTCGGTCAGCAACACCTTCAAAAGTCTGGTTTTAACTTCAGCAATTTTTGCGCCCGGCATTTTAAAGCCGGCGGCATTACGATGACCGCCTCCACCAAACCCGGCGGCAATTTCCGCGACATCACATTCCGTTCCCTTGGAACGAAGACTTACCGAAATAATATTATTGGCGCTTTCTTTAAAAAATACCGCCACATTTACGCTACTGAGCGATCTTGGATAATTTATAAATGACTCGGTATCCGCCTGTGTTGCCCCGGTTTCATTGAACATTTCAGCCGTTACCGAGATAAAAGCAATTCGCGCCTTATCATGGAGTTCCAGAGAGTCGAGAACCATCCGCAACAGCCGTAACCGGTTAACGGTAAAATTGTCAAATAGCTTCCCCGCCACTTCCGAGGGCATCACGCCACGGGCAACCAACTCTCCAGCCACCCGGAAAGTACCAGCCGTGGTGGAAGAATACTTAAAAGACCCGGTATCGGAAACAATCGCCGTATACAGACAAAAGGCAGCGGCGTATGAAATTTCCGCGCCCAGAGCAATCGCCAGGTCATAGACCATTTCGCCGGTAGATGCTCTTTTGGAATCAACCCAATGCATGTCGCCAAACAACTTATTCCCGGCATGATGATCAATCATGATGAAGGGCGTAACCGCAAGAACCTCCGCCATCTTCCGCCCCAGGCGATGACAATCTCCGCAATCTAGTGCAACCACGCAGTCAAACTCGGCCAAATCAGGCAAATCTGCACCAAGAACTTCACAGCCCGGTAAAAAATCATAAATATAAGAAACCTTCTCTTCGCCGAATAAAAAGAACTTCTTACCCAGAGCCGAGAGTATCTCCCCAAACGCCAGTTGCGAGCCCAGTGCATCACCATCGGGATAGACATGGGTAAGCACCAGAATATTACTGGCATTGCGTAACTTTTGGACTATCTGGCTGGGTACTTCACTCATTTTCGCTGGCGATTTCCCTGAAGATTGTTTCCATTTCGGCCTTCTTCGCCAATGACAAATCATGGACGAAGGTTAGCTCCGGCACATACCTCATGCCAAGCTCTTTGGCCAGATGCTTGCGGATGAACCCTTTTGCGCTGTTCAATCCACCCTCCACATTTTTCTCCTCGCCCTCACCACAACTGAAATAAACCCTGGCCTGCCTGAGATCGTCGGTCACCATAACCTCTGTGATCGTCACCAGATAGACTCTGGGATCCTTGATTTTGCGTAACAGAAGGGTCGCAATTTCGATTTTTATATTATCAGCTACTCTCACCGGTCGCCGCCCGGGGGATTTCCCCAATTCAGGCAAAGCAAACCTGGACTTTGATTTTTTTAAAGCCATTCTCTACAGGACCCCGGCCACCTCTTCCACCCGGAAGATTTCTAAAACATCGCCGACCTTAACATCATTGAAATTTTCAAGGCCAATACCACATTCAAACCCGGTCAGTACCTCTTTGACATCATCCTTAAACCTGCGTAAAGAGGAGATCTTGCCGGTATAAACCACAACCCCGTCCCGTAATAAACGGACTTTGGCATGTCTGTCCACCATGCCGTCAACGACATAACATCCGGCAATAGTCCCGGCCTTGGGATGATGGAAAATATCCCGGACCTCCACCGAGCCAATTACCTTCTCGACAAAAGTCGAGTCCAGCATACCGGTCATCGCTTTCGTTATATCATCCAGGGCATGATAAATAACATCATAATATCTGATGTCCACATGCTCATTATCTGCCTGTTCCTGAACTTTGGTACTTGGCCTGACGTTAAACCCAAAGATAAAAGCATCTGAAGCGGAGGCCAAAAGTACGTCAGATTCGATAATGGCGCCAGTACCCTGATGCAGAATCTTGACCCTTATTTCATCAGTACTAAGCTTTTCAATGGCCGACCGAAATGCCTCAAGGGTCCCTTGAACATCGGCCCGCAACAGAACACGTAATTCCTTTACCTCATTATCTTTAAGATGCTCAAAGAGGTTATCAAGGGAAATTTTCGTCGAAACAGCCAGTTCCGATTCACGGCTCTTGAGCTGACGCTGGGCGCTGACACTCTTGGCCATCTTTTCATCAGACACCACAATAAATTCATCACCGGCCCGTGGCACTCCACTTAAACCATGAACCTCAACCGGTGTTGCCGGCCCGGCTTCATCGATAACCGTCCCTTTATCGTTGTGCATGGATCGCACTTTGCCATAATTTTCACCAACCACGAAGGCATCACCCACCCGCAGCGTTCCCTGTTGGACCAGGATCGTGGCCACTGCACCGCGCCCTTTATGGAGCTGCGCTTCAACCACCCAGCCCCGGGCCTTTCTTTTGGGATCAGCCTTGAGTTCCAACATCTCCGCCTGGAGCAAGATCTGCTCCAGCAACTCTTCAATGCCGATCTTTTCCTTGGCTGAAGTCTCACAATAGATCGTCTCTCCACCCCACTCTTCCGGCGAAAGATCATATTCAGCCAACGCCGTTTTTATCCGCAGGGGATCGGCGTTCGGCTTATCAATTTTATTGATCGCAACCACAATCGGCACATCGGCTGCCCTGGCATGATTAATTGCCTCTCTGGTTTGATCCATCACCCCGTCATCAGCAGCAACAACCAGCACAACTATATCAGTCACCTTGGCGCCACGAGAACGCATCTCGGTAAAAGCCGCATGGCCGGGAGTGTCAAGAAATACCAGATCACCCTTACCGGACCGGACATAATGAGCGCCAATATGCTGAGTAATACCGCCAGCTTCACCTGATGCGACATCAGTCTTGCGGATAGCGTCAAGAATCGAGGTCTTGCCATGGTCAACATGCCCCATAACCGTGATCACCGGAGGACGGGACACCTCTTCCCCGCCGGCTTCGGTATCTTCCAGATTCAAGACGCTTTGCTCCTCGGTAACGCCCTGTTCTACTTCGTAACCAAAATCAGTCGCCAGCAAGGTAGCGGTATCAACATCAAGCGATTGATTCAAGGTAGCCATTATGCCAAGCCCCATCAGATTGGCGATGATTTCACTTGCCTTAACCCCCATCCGATGAGCCAGATCGCCAACCGAAATAGTTTCGAGGACCTTGATCCGTTTCTTTATAGCTTTGGTTTCCTGAACCTCGAGGCCATCACCATGTTTATTTTTTTTGCCGCCGCCGCGCTGACCACGACCCAACCTGACACCAGAGGGTAAACGGCCGCCAATTGCGTCCACATCCTCCATTTCAACTTCCACTCGGGCAGTTCTCTTGCCGACGGGCCCTTTCTTGAAACGATCACGACTGACAGGCTCGGTATGAAATTTAACAAACCGCTTTCCCTTCTTGCCTTTAGGACGATTACTATCGTCATCCTGTTTTCCCGGCTCAAATTGGCCGGCCTTGCCTCTTTCGACAGGGGTCCCGGTAGGCTTACCTTTGACTACTTTGCCTTTGGGTTTTTCTTGCTTTCGAGGCTTAACCGCTTCCTGCTCCTTGGGCAAAATTATGGCTGCTTTTTTAATAACCCTCGCAAACCCCTTTCTCTTCGGGGCCAACACTTCCTCTAATTCTTCCTCCATAACTGCTTCTGATTCTTCGGTTGGAGGATTTTCTTCTGCCACAATCCTTTCACCGGGAGGCGACAAAACTTCTTCTTCCTTGGCCGGTTCCACAACGGTTTTATCTTCGATTACAACCGCCTTCTCTTCAGCGACAACCGCGGCCCCTTGCTCAATCTTTTCCGCAACCGGAGTGATTTGTTTTTCCTCAACAGGAGCAACCGAAACTTCATCTGCCAACAATTCCTCTTCCGTTGCCTCATCTTCCAGCTCAACAGGAATCGTCTCTTCCCGACGTACCACCTTGGTTCGTCTCCGTATTATCGTGGTCTTTCCTTTCGCCTGAATTCTCTTCCTTTCAGTGGTTGTTTCCACCAGATCAAGCTTTTGACGAATCTCTTCGGCCATTTCCTCGTCAATCGAAGAACTATGGGACTTGACGCTATATCCCATTTCAATGAGTTTGGCCGTAAAATCCTTACTCTCCATCTCGGCTTCTTTTGCCAACTCATAAACTCTAACTTTACCCATTATCAACTCCCGAATAAGATAAACTCTCTTTTATTCCCGTTAACTCAGGGGATAAGAGCACCGATGCTTCACTCCACCCGGCTACTTGTACACGAAATGCCCTGGTCAGTCTTTTTTTATTTTTCAGCAATCGATGCACGCAAACCCGATCAGGACAGCAGTAAACTCCGCGTCCACCAAGAAGGTTCTTTGTATCCCAAGTAATTACGCCATCATCTTTATTTAGCGTTAAACGCCAAAGATTTTTTTTATTTTTTTCCGCCCCGCAACCAAGACATGTCCGAATTGGTCGGCCAACGATGACATTATTTTCTCCAGGGAACACTTCCTCCTTACAAATCAGACTGCGCCTCATCCAAAAGCTTCTCCAGATCTTTCTTAAGAGCTTTAACCGGGGCCTTAACACCAAGGGCGGTCAATGCCTCTTTTAAATCCTTGATGGTCGCCGGTTTATCGTTACCGGCATCTTCTACCGCTGCAAGCCCAACTTCGTCCTCTTTAATATCTGCATCTCCGGCAGAGTCTTTCTTGCCAACCGTGCCGCCGGCCGCAACAAAGGCCTGAGCAGCAGCAATTATCTTCAGGGCTCTCTCTTCGTTCACAGATTCCAGTTTGGTAAATATATCAGACTCAACCTTAGCAAGTTCGACCGCCGAGGTAATTCCTGCCTCGTATAGAAAATCGGCAATTTTATCATCAACACCATTCAAACCAACCAGTGAGCGATAACCTTCTTCCAGCGACCTTCCGTATTTCTTTTCACCTTTGACGTCAATCCGCCAACCTAATAATGTGGAGGCAAGCCTGACGTTCTGACCCTGGCGACCAATGGCGAGAGAAAGCTGATCTTCCGGGGCCACGACCAACAAGGTTTTTTTGTCTTCATCAACTACAACCATGGATATCTGGGCCGGAGCCAAGGCATTTGAAACAAAGCGGGCCGGATCCGGACTCCACGGAACAATATCAATTTTTTCACCCTGCAATTCCTGCACAACATTCTGCACCCGGGAGCCCTTCATGCCAACACAAGCGCCAACCGGATCGACATCAGCTTCACTTGAACTAACTGCTATTTTGGCTCGAGAACCAGGCTCGCGGCATACACCCATAATTTTAACGATGCCCTCGGCAATCTCAGGAACTTCCGCCGCAAAAAGATTAGCAAGAAACTGATTATCCGTCCTGCTCAAAACCAACTGAGGATCACGTGAAGACTTCCTTACCTCAAGCAGATAAGCCCTGATTCGATCTCCCTGTCGGTATGATCTTCTACTCATCTGCTGATTTGCAGGCAGAATAGCATCGGTCCGTCCGAGATTAACAATAATATTACCCCGCTCAAATCTCTGCACAATACCACTTAGAATTTCACCCTGTCGATCCTTGTACATTTCGTAGATGACATCACTCTCCGCATCCTTCATCTTCTGAATAATGACCTGCTTGGCCGATTGAGCGGCAATCCTGCCCAGACCTGCAACATCATCCATCTTGCTGCCAAGATCATCCCCCAGTTGCACATCAGGATCAAGGATCTTGGCATCTTTCAGAGAAATTTCCGTCTGTTCGTCGGCCACCTCTTCAACCACAGATCGAAACTGAAACAATTCGATCTCTCCAAGTTCCTCGTCATATCTGACTTCAAGATCACGGCGATATCCGAACTTCTTTTTAGCCGCAGACATGACCGCCTCTTCCAAAGCCTCTACCAGCAAGCGCTGATCAATCCCTTTATCTCTGCTGATCTGATCAATAATTCTTTTTAAATCTGACAACATAATTTGCTCTCCACAATATCGCCGACCTCAATCATCATTTATGTGAGGGCGGCTCAAATAGTATATCAATAATCGAAAATCACTTATTAAATTCAATCACTAATCTAGCTTTAACAATGTCACTTAAGGGAAAACGTTCTTTTTCGTTTTCAATTTGCAGAATCAACACATCATCAAGAACATCTTCTATGGTGCCGACAATCTTATCCGATGAATCTGTCAGAATTATGGTCACCTTCCGGCCCCGATATCTCTGAAAATCCCGGGCTACTTTTAAAGGCCGGTCAAGCCCGGGAGATGAGACCTCAAGATGATAAGCCTGGTCGATCAGATCCTCAATCTCAAGTAAATAGCCAACCTCTTTGCTTATTTTTCCACAATCACCAAGACTGATCCCTGATTCACTGAAGATTACAATCCTCAAAACCTGGCCAATAGCCTCCCCTCTATATTGAACTTCAACGAGCTCAAAACCCGCCTCTGTGACAATCGGTTCAACAAGTTTGGCGACTTGTTTTTCTACTAATTCATTAAATGCCAAGCTTTCACCAAATTCAGATTCATTTAAAATGATAAATCATAGGTCAGAACATTTGCACCTATTATATAAAAAAAAAAGCGGGCTTTAGGCCCACTTCCCATTACAGAAAGATAGATTTTACTCAACCGGGACGTCATCCGGTCAAGGAGCGTAGCCATAATCCAAACAGCCTTGCCCAAAAACAAACATCGTCCGAGGACGATGTTTAACAAGCAACAAAAGAATGGAGCGGGCAACGGGATTCGAACCCGCGACACCAAGCTTGGGAAGCTTGTACTCTACCAACTGAGCTACACCCGCTTGGAAAAATACCACTTAAAAATACAAGAAAAAAATAATTTGTCAAGAGGATCGATATATATCAATGAAATGATCAGGGTAAAAAACAGATGCACCAAACCGCTAAACTGCGTAATTAGATTATTTTTTATGATGTAATCATGATAGTCTTAACCGCCTGTGCCGCCATCTCAAGCACGGTTGACGGCACCACCCCCATCACAATAATAATCACCATCAAAGCCACACTGACGGTCTTGGTAATCAACCCGACTTCAATTGAATTTCGTTTCTCCGCCGATGCGGTAAAGGCAACCCGGACCACTGACAGATAATAATAGATTGAGATCGCGGTATTAATCGCCGCCAGAATAACAAACACCAGATAACCCTGACTCAGTGCGCCTGACAGCAACATAAATTTCCCCATAAACCCGACAAAGGGAGGAATACCAGCCAACGCAAACATGCCGACCAACAGGGTCACTGCCAAAACCGGCGCACGTTTATGCAGACCGCTCAAGTCATTAATTGTTACATTCTCCCCTGCTGTTGAGACATTACAGATAACCAGAAAACATGCCAGGTTCATGACCAGATAGCCCGTAATGTAAAAAATAGCGTTTGAATAACCTGTTTCCCTGAAGACCAGAATACCAAGCATTACATAACCGGCATGGGCTATCCCGGAGAAACCCAACATACGCTTTACATCAGTCTGGACCAAGGCCAGAAGATTACCATAAAACATAGAGGCAATGGCCATTACCCCTATAAATACCGGCACACTGCTCCCTTCCGGCACCATCAAACTGGCAATCCTGATCATCAAAGCAATTGCCGCCACCTTGGGAACCGATGCGACAAAGGCGGTAGTCTCGTTGGACGCTCCCTGGTAAACATCAGGTACCCAGAAATGAAATGGGAACAAACCAAGTTTAAAGGCAAAACCAGCCATTACCATGAGGATGCCGACAACCGCAACCGGCTGCGAGGCAATTAAATGCAGCTTTGGCAATAACGCGCCAAGGTAGGTGGTCCCAGTTAAACCGAATAGATAACTCATACCGAAAAGCATAATGCCGGTAACTACCACTCCAAAAAGGATATACTTGGCAGCACACTCCATCTGGGTCCTGAGACCACCGGAATCTTCACGCATCGGCACCAGCAGATAAAGGGAAAAAGACGAGAGCTCCAGCGCAATAAAGAGGGTCAGCAATTCAACACTGCTCACTACCATCATCAAGCCAAGTGCGCTCAGCAGCAAAAAAAGATAGTATTCCGGCCTAACATCTTCGCTTATCCCTTTAAGTTCTTTGGAAAAAAGGATCACCGCAGCCAGACCAAAGGCGATCAGTAATTTAAATAATTGGGAAAAAAGGTCTATCTGATAAACCTTGTAAAAAAGAGCGCCGTCCTGAAAAAAACAGAGCAGGGTCACAATAACATTTAGCACCGCAATGGTCGCCGCTAAATTCCTGGCTGTCCGACCATTGCCTTTACCCAGGCTGACCATAAATATTATCAGGCAACCGATCAGAACCAATAACTCAGGCGCAAACAACATGAGTTTCATAAGATATCCTTAAAATCTCTTGATTTATACCTTGTGCCTCTATTCAGGGCAGCATCATCCTAGCCACTGTCGCCGGTTCTCCCATAGCGCCATTGACCTGTTCCAACAAATTAGAAACTGTGGTATGCATGACATTCATAAAAGGTTCAGGCGATAATCCGATCCAGAAAACAAAAAGAAGCAAAGGGGCCAAAGTAATTATCTCGCGCCAGCATAAGTCCTTCAAACCAGTATGATCAGGATTGTTCTCGCCACCCCAGACAATTTTCTGCAACATGCGCAACATATATGCCGCCGCCAGAACCGCGCCGGGAATAGCACAGGCTGCGACAACCTTGAACTTGGTGAAGGCGCCAACCAGAATCAAAAACTCTCCAACAAATGAATTCGTCCCTGGAAAAGCTAGCGACGATAAAGAGAAGAAAGCCAGAAATGTTACATACCATGGCATGTATTTGCCGATCCCGGCGGCCGAAGAAAGTTCACGGCTATGGGTCCGTTCATAAATCATCCCGACACAAAGAAACAGAGCGCCGGTAGTAATGCCGTGATTGATCATTTGCAGGATTGCGCCTTCAATCCCATTAGTGTTCAAAACGAAAATTCCTAAAGTCACAAACCCCATATGACCGACACTTGAATAGGCGATCAGTTTTTTCATATCACTTTGCGCCAGGGCGGTAAACCCGCCATAAAGTATACCGGCCACCGACAGCCAAAGGATATATGGCATGAAAGTAACTGTTGCTTCCGGGGTAATTGGCAGACAAAATCGTAAGAAACCATATGTACCCATCTTTAAGAGGACACTGGCCAGAATTACGGAACCGGCGGTCGGGGCTTCAACATGGGCGGCTGGCAACCAGGTGTGGAAGGGAAACATCGGCACCTTGATCGCAAAGGCCAGGAAAAAAGCCAAAAATACCCACATCTGAAATCCTGCCGAATAGCCCTGACCCATCATCTCGGGAATACTGAATGAATGAGGTTCCATCGTCAAATAAAGGGCGATAATCGCTACAAGTAGCATGACCGAACCGGCAAGGGTGTAAAGAAAAAACTTTATTGAAGCATAAATCTTGCGTGGCCCGCCCCATACCGCAATCAACAGATACATGGGGATAAGCATTGCCTCCCACAACATATAAAAAAGGACAAAATCAAGGGCAGCAAAAACTCCGAGCATGGCGGTTTCCATGATCAGCAGACAAATCATAAATTCCCTTACCCTGGTGCTGATATACCTCCAGGAAGCCAAAACGCAGAGCGGCATGAGCAAAGTGGTCATCAATACCAGCAATAAACTTATGCCATCGAGACCTATGGTGTAGTTAATATTCAGGGAGGGAATCCAGGCATGATGTTCAGCGAATTGAAACTGTGCGGTAGTCGGGTCAAACTTATTGAAAAAAGGCAATGAGATTGCCGCCGTCACCAAAGTGACGAACAGGGTCCAGTAACGTGAAGCGTTTTCATTTGAAATGAAAATCTGAATAAAAGCCCCGGCTAAAGGCAGAAAAATCAAAATGCTTAACCAGGGCAACCCTTCATTTATAATTAAAAAATCCATTCCCTATTCCTTCAGGAGATCAGGCTTTATGATAATACGTAGACGACAAGAACCACCGCCACAATTGACAACGCATAAAAAAGACTATACTGCAACTGTCCGCTCTGCAGAGCTCGAGCCTTACCACCAATTGCCCTGACGCCGCGTGCAATCCCGTCGACTACTCCATCAATGGCGTGCCAGTCAAACCATGACCAGAATCTGGCAGTGGTCATCAATGGTACCAATCCCAAATAGTTGTATCCTTCATTTACTCTGTTATCCATGTTCTGAATCGGTTTACGGGCCAACCAATAAAATCCTCGGCCACCAAAACGATAAAACCAATCCAGGTCGATGCTGATAGTCGGTTCCGGCGCCAATTTCTTGATTAACAGGAAAAAGCCCAGGGCGGTGAACAGTAAAATTTGCAACGATTCCATGACGTGGTACTCAGAATACACCTTTTTGGCATAGTAAAGTGCTTCCGTTTGATTGGGCAACATGCCATATAAATATGGAGTGTAACACCCGATGAAGATGCACAAAAAAGCGGCAATACCCATAGCAATATTCATATTCATTGGTGGATCAGCAGCCTTTTCCCAGGTTTCCTTGCTACAGTTGTTCTTCCCAAACCAAATGAAGTAAGGGACCTTGAGACCAGTATGCAAGAAAGTACCGGCCGAGGCCAAGGTCAGGAGGAATGCAGCCCAATAGAGGTGTTCCTCGAAACCGGCGGCGACAATCATGGACTTACTGACGAAGCCACTGAACAAGGGGAAAGCCGAGATCGACAGGCCGCCGATCAGGGTGAAAACAAAAGTTAAAGGCATCTTTTTGTAAAGCCCGCCAAGCTCGGTAAATTTACTTTTCCCGGTCATATGAAGGACAGAACCACAACCCATAAAGAGCAGACCTTTATATAGGATATGGGCAAAGGCATGGGCCACCGAACCGTTGATCGCCATTGCCGTGCCGATACCAACCCCTGCAACCATATATCCAACCTGACTGATAATGTGATAGGCCAGGAGTCGCCGTGTGTCATTTTCCAACACCGCATAGACGACTCCGTAGAGGGCCATAACCACCCCCAAAGGCACCAGGATATCCATGCCTGCGCAACCCCTGGCTAGGGCATAGACCGCAGTCTTGGTGGTAAAGGCACACATGAAGACGGCACCGGTTACGGTAGCCTCGCCATAAGCATCGGGAAGCCAAGCGTGCAGTGGCGGCACTGCCGCATTTAAGATGAAACCGATCATGATAAGATAGGTCGGTACGGAGACGTTGACCAAGTCATGCAGACTGAAACCGTGATTACCACCTACGGCATCGCTCAGTAGATTAAATGCAATGTCGCCGGTCGCTTTATAACGAAGAACAATACCAGCCAGCAACACCAGCCCACCAAAGGTATGAACCAACAAATAACGATAACCGGTCGCCATGGACTTTGGGCCACGCCGAAACCAAATAAGGAAAACAGAGGCAAAGGCCATAACTTCCCAGAACAAAAAGAGAACCAGATAATCACCTGCAAAAATTACACCCAAAGAGCCGGCCACATAAAACCAGGCGGTAGTATGCTGCACATCTTCCTCGACATGAAGACCGTAAATCGTGCCAACAATACACATCAGGGTCATGATATAAGCAAACACCTTGCTAAGCGAATCGACTCGCCCAAAGGTCAATTGCCAATCCATAAACTGGACTAAACCAAAAACACCTTCATCCATAAACATCACTACATCGACAAAGGCCATGACCGGAACTGCCACCAGAAATAATTTCCGTAACGGGCCTTTCTGAACAAAAGGCAGAACCAGACCGCCGACAATCAGGATCAAGGCTGGATGCAGCCAAAAATCAATCATAATAGTCCTCCCGGGCCATTATTCTAAAGCCGCCAAACCACTTGAAATGGCCGTACAACTTGGAGAGGATGATAATCAGTGCGCAGGCGATAAACCCAAATATGGACCACCAACCAGGCAACTTCTCCACCGAGGTATGGACATGGTGTTTATCAACAAAAAGAAAATCATAGACGACCAGTAAAGCCAACCCGACATAGCACAAGCGAACCACCATTTTTAAGCGATCACGTAAATAATCAATCAACTTTACAATCATCCGGTCACCATACTTACGAATTTCATCATGAAATCAGGATAAATCCCGATAACCAGGGAAATAATCGCGGCCAACATTAAAGGAATTAACATACTAAGCGGTGCCTCCCTGATCCCCACATAAGGCTCTCCCTCCGGTCTTTTACCGAAAAAGGCCTTATAGGTGACCGGCGCGAAATACGCCACATTAAGCAAGGTACTGGCCAACAGAACCAGGAGAATCCCGATATAATGAGACTCCATGGCCATGGTGCCGACCAAAAGCTTCCACTTGGTGACAAACCCAGCCGCCGGTGGAGCCCCAATCATACTTAAAGAAGCAATGGCAAATGCGGCAAAGGTAAAAGGCATGCTCCGCCCCAATCCGCTCATCTCCGAAATATTTTTCTTGTGCGTGGCCACATAGATCGCGCCGGCACAGAAAAAGAGGGTAATCTTTGAAAAGGCATGATTGGCAATATGAATAATACCGCCTTGCATCCCACTGGTGGTCAACAACGCCACGCCTAAAATGATATATGAAAGTTGACTGACCGTGGAATATGCCAAACGGGCCTTGAGGTTATCTTTGCTCAGCGCAATTATCGAGGCCATCAAAATGGTAAACGAAACAAAATAGGCGGTAGGAATCCCTAGATTAAGGGCGCCCATCGTGTCGGTACCAAAGACATAGAGCATAACCCGGGTAGTGGAAAAAACACCGACCTTTACGACGGCAACCGCATGCAAAAGAGCACTGACCGGGGTCGGTGCGACCATGGCCGAAGGAAGCCAGTTATGAAGCGGCATGATACCGGACTTGGCAAATCCGAGCAGACAGAAGATATACAAAAGAGTGACCATCGCGGCATTGACATCAGCCGGGAAGATACCAGTCGAGATATTATCGGCAAAATCGAGAGTGCCGGTCAGGACGTAAATCAGAATCATGGCCGGCAACAACAGACCTTTTGCAGTAGTGGTCAGATAAATAATATATTTACGAGCCCCGGCATATGATTCCTTATCCTGGTGATGGGCGACCAAGGGATAAGTACAAACGCTGACAATCTCATAAAAAAGATACATGGTAAAAAGATTATCGGAAAACGCCACCCCGATCGCCCCGAAGAGGGCCAGAGCGAAACAGGCGTTAAAACGGGTCTGGGCATGTTCATCCAATCCCCGCATATAACCCATGGAATAAAAAACCGCCAGAATCCACAAAAGAGAGGCAACCAGGGCAAAAACCATTGAAAATGCATCGGCCCGCAAGGTCACGGTAAGCCCAGGCAGGATGTTAAACAGGGTAAAAATTAGCCGGTCACCCGATAAAACGGTAGGAACCATCGAAACAATGATGGAAAACATGACAACCGAGGCCAGGCAAGAAATCCCTTCCCTGAGATTAGGATATCGCCCCGCCCGCATAACCATGAGGGCGCCGACCAACGGCGCCATCAATGCAAAAAATAGTTTGCTGGATTCTATTTCCATTAACCTATTCCTATCCCTTTAGTTCAACCAGATCCGTTGTATCAATGGATTTATAGTTCCGATAAACGGCAATAATGATGCTTAAGGCGATGGCGGCTTCAGCCGCAGCAATCCCCATAATAAACAAGGTAAAAATTTGTCCGACCGTTGGATCGGGGGCAAGAAAACGATTAAATGCCATAAAATTCAAGGATGCCGCCGACAAGATCAGCTCGGACGAAATCAACATGCCGATCAGCGACCTCCGCTGTAATATGCCGTATATACCCAATCCGAAAAGCAGGGCCGCAATAACCAGATAAGTCTCAAGAAAATTGCTCAGTCCAAGAATGTTCATGACTTCACCCTTCCGGCACGGGCCAGAACCAGAGCCCCGATTATTGCCATCAGCAAAACAATAGAGATCAGCTCAAACGCCATACTGTAATTTTTCAAAAGAGATTGCCCAATGTCCAGAATTGATCCATCGTTTATCTTGACACTGGCGGCAGGCCACATGGCTTTTTCGGTCCCCAACACGGCTAGACTCCAGAACAGAACAGCCCCAACGCAAAGACTTATAATCCCGGCAATTGCATTCTGTTTACCAACCTGTTTTTCCGGCTCAGGCTCGGCCAGCATGATGGCAAAAACAATAGTCACACAAACCGCCCCGACATAAATCAACATTTCCATCAAGGCCAAAAATGGACTGTTCAAATAATAATAAAGACCGGCGACACCGATAAAGCAAATGACCAGTCCGGTCACAGCCCGGATAAGCCTGGCAGCGTTAACGGCAATTATTCCACCTGTAACAGTGACCGCGACAATTCCCAGAAAAATAAGACCCGCAAGGTCTTCCGGCGTTGGCAGTGACATCATCAACTCTTTTCCTCTAGTCTTTTTTTGAGGTCAAAGATAAAATCATTTTTATCAGTAGAGGCCAAGTTATAATCCTTGGAAAAGGTTATGGCCCCGAAGTTACAACTCTCAACGCACTGACCACAAAGACTGCACCTGGTAAAATCCAAAATGTAACTGGTAACAACCTTCTTTTTCGCCCCTTCCGGCTTTTCTCCCGCCAGCTTTATACAACCGGAAGGACAAGCTTTCTGGCACATGCCACATACTACACATTTAGGTTCGCCCGTCTCTTCATCACCGACCAGTTCAATATGCCCCCTGAACCGAGGCGTCATCACCGGTACAAAATGAGGATACTGCTCAGTAACTATCGGTACAAACATATTCTTAATGGTAATTCCCAAGCCAACCAACAGGCTCCAGGATCCACCAAATAAGTCTCTATAATATCCACTCATTTTTATGATGCTCCCATCAGCAGAGGCCAAACCTTGACCATAAAGCTTGTCAGCAACAAATTAATTAATGACAGCGGAATGAGAACCTTCCAGGAAAGATTCAATAACCCCCACAACGTTGTTCGGGGGTAGGTCCACCGAATCCACATGACACAGAAGATCAGAAAATACATTTTGAGCAGAAACCACCAAAAACCATCCGCCAAAAAGCTGACCGGACTCTGCCAGCCGCCAAGAAATAAAATTACTGCCAGACTGCTGCCAATAACAATATTGGCATACTCACCCATAAAAAATACGCCAAAGCCCATGCCGGAGTATTCAGTATGAAAACCAGCAACCAGTTCGCTTTCCGCCTCCCCCAAGTCAAAGGGAGCCCGATTGGTCTCAGCCAGGGAACAGATAAAAAAGATCAGGAAGGCGACAGGCATCAACGGACTAGCAGAGAACCGAAACAAATACCAGTTCCAAAAAGAACCATCCTGCTGGATTACTATTTCATTAAGATTCAGGGTATGAGTGACCATGACCATGGTGATGACCGTGATCAACATCGGGATCTCATAGGCCACATTCTGGGATACGGCACGGGCCGCCGCGATAACCGCGTATTTGTTATTTGAACCCCAACCACCTAATAACAAACCCAAAACATTGACCGAGGCAAAAGCGAAGATCATCAACAATCCGACATTAATATTTCGAGCGACCAGATCCTCACTAAAGGGAATTGTCACAAAAGACATAATTGCCGGCACCAGTACCAATAGCGGCGCGACCATAAACAGCGGCTTATCAACTCCTTTGGGAATCAAGAGCTGCTTACTCATCAACTTAATGCCATCAACCACGGGCTGAATAAGTCCGAAAGGCCCTACTTCCTTGGGACCAATTCGCCTCTGGATATGGGCACAGACCTTTCTTTCCAACCAGACCAGATAGGCCGCGTTGCCTGCGGCAAAAGCGATTACCGCCACCAAGGAGATCAGCACCCTCTGCACTCCACCCGGGACTAAGGGCCAGACAAAATATAATCCGCCGGCGAGTAACGGCAATAAAACCACGGTTGGCAAAATAAAAGGAGTTAATACCCGTCTTGTTTCGGGATGCGGAATCATTACTGTCTCCTTACCTGTCTATCTCAGGAATGACGAGATCAAGACTACCCATAAAGGCCAGGGCATCGGCCAGCAACATGCCCTGACAGGCCTCACCAAACAAACTCAAATTTGAAAAAGTCGGTGAACGCAATTTTAATCGATAAGCGGTATTGGTTCCGTCACTGACCACCCGGCAACCAAATACCCCGCGGGCCGCTTCCACCGCACTATAATAATCACCTTTAGGCGGCTTAAGATTCTTCGGTACTTTTTCAGTCATCACCGGCCCCTCAGGCAATTTATCAAGGGCCTGTTCAATAATCCGCATGGACTGCTCAATCTCATCCATCCGCACCATATAACGAGCCATGGAATCACACTCATCATAAACTGGAATATCAAAATCAAATTCAGGATAGACCGAATAAGGTTCGTTTTTTCGAACATCGTAATTAATACCAGAACCGCGCATCACCGGTCCTGTGGCACCATACTTACGGACCATCTCCGGAGAAATTGGTCCGATATCTTTCAACCGCTTTATCATGATGATATTTTTAGTCACCAGATTATGGTAGTCAGGCATCTGCTTACGCAGTCTTTTAATGAACTCCCTGGAGCCCGCGATAAAAGAATCATCTATATCGTTATAAACACCGCCAAAACGAAAATAACAAAAGGTCAACCGGGCACCAGTTACCGATTCCAAAAGATTAAGAATTTGCTCCCGATCATCAAAGGCATAAAAAATCGGCGTCATACCACCGAGATCAAGGACATAGGCACCGAACCATAATAGATGGCTGGCGATCCGATTTAACTCTACGGTAATTACCCTAATATACTCGGCCCTCTCCGGCACTTCGATGGAAGCGGCCCTCTCCACAGCTAATGCATAGCCATGGTTGTAAGAAAGAGCCCCAAGATAATCGAGACGGGCGGTATTGGGCATGAATTGAGCCCAGGTCCGATTCTCGCCCATTTTTTCATGCATCCGGTGGATATAACCCAAGATCGGCTCAGCGTGGACAATATATTCCCCGTCCATCTCAAGCTTGACCCGCAAAACACCATGGGTTGCAGGATGCTGTGGTCCAAGATTAAGGACAAAAGTCTCTTTAGTCTGGCTTAGCGCAAAGTCACTCATGCTGAAAAATCCTTCAAAAGTGGATGGAAATCCGCATCTTCCGGCAATAACAGAGGGGAGAGATCAGGATGACCAATAAATTTGATCCCAAAAAAATCATGGGTTTCACGCTCATGCCAATTGGCCCCGGGGAAAACCTCGGAAATGGTTGGCAGTTCAGGAGATAACCGGGGCACCCGGCAACGAACTACCACCCGGCAAAGTTCCTCAGCATGGTTATAGTCGTAAACTACTTCCATTTCTTCTTCCAGATCTTCCTCGACTTCTTCAACCGACTCTGCAACCGGAGCAGCGACCGTTTCCGGTTTTTCTTCGCCCTCTGCTTCTGCCGCCGCTTTTTTTGCCGCATCTAAAGCGGCCTTAGCGGCAGCCGCTTTCTTTGCAGCCAACTCGGCGGCCTTTGCCCCCATCCAGTCGACTCCAGTCACCGCTTCCAGGTAAAATTTCTCTGCATCCAGAATCTCGGCGGCAGTAACTACTTGGTCAGCCGGAACCTCAACATCAAGATGATAACCTTTGGCTGCATATTCGGTTTCAGTGATCTTGGCAGATGTAATTTCAGACATCTGTTGTTTGATCTTAGCAATCATCTGGTCACCCTGCCTCCACTCTTGGCCATCGTCGATAACCGGTGACCTTTTCTTCCAATTCAAGAATCCCTTCAATCAGGGCCTCCGGACGTGGCGGACATCCGGGAATAAAAACATCAACCGGAAACAGTTTATCCGCGCCTTCCACAATGCCGTACTGACCATCAAAAACAAAAGGACCGCCTGAAATAGCGCAGTTGCCCATGGCAATGACCCATTTCGGTTCAGGCATCTGGTCATAAAGGGTCTCAACGGCTGGGGCCATTTTTTTGGTGATGGTTCCAGCAACAATCATTACATCGCACTGGCGGGGAGAAGGACGAAAAACTTCAGCCCCGAACCTGGCCAGGTCAAATCTACTAACCCCGGCCGCCATCATTTCAATAGCGCAACAAGCCAGACCAAAAGTCATCGGCCACAGAGAATTAGCTCGCCCCAGTGCAAGCAGTTTATCCAGAGGGGCAAACTGCACTATTGCGGATTGTAAGTTTTCCTTTCCCACTTGAATACTCCCTTCTTCCAGGCATAAACAATTGCCAGAGACAAAATTCCGACAAAAATCAGGATTTCAACAAAATCACGGATAACAAATTCGGTATTATAGGCCATGGCCACAGGAAACAGAAAAAGCACATCAACATCAAAGGCCAGAAACATCAAGGCATACAAGTAATAAATTATGCCAAAACGAATCCATGCCCCGCCAATGGGCTCAATGCCGCACTCGATAAACTGATCAGTCTTATTTTGGGTATTTCGGGTATTGCGGGGAGCTAAAAGATAGGAGATTACGAATGGACCGACAGCAAAGGCCAAGCCGCCGAGAAAAAATGCGGCTACATAAAGAAGATCATGAAGAGATTTTTGATCCACGTCAGCCAGCTCCTTTTAATTTGAGCTACAATTGAATGCGCCAACCGGCAGCAAGCAAGATAATGTGTCGTTTTCTATCCCACGACAAACTCATTGTCAAGTAAAATACTGAATCAGCATTCAGAAAATTACAACTACCACAACGTGATATAAAGCCGCATTTAAAAACAGAAAAACAAAGAATTAAATGAAAGACTTAACAACCGTGCCTTTCAATACCCCCGGGAATTAACCGCCGTTTTAACCACGCAAAAACAACAACGTCAGACAAATTTATCTTCAAGAGTCAGGGTCGGTTAAATCTTCCTGGAATTTATCCAAAAGCCGTTGATGAATATTATCAAACCCTCCATTGGAAAGGATGACAACGACATCACCAGCTCTCTTGTTTTTTGAAAGATAGGCGATTATCTCATCCGTATTAGAGAAATAATGAGCGTCAATCTCCCGCTTTTCAAGATCATTAACCAATTGTCGAGCAGAAAATCTTTCATCCGGAACTACATTAATCAAAGGTTCGGGCTCTTTAATTAATACCAATGAAGTATCGTCAAAGCAGGAAACATAAGCTTCCTGAAAAACCCGGCGGCGGCTGGAATTAGTCCTTGGTTCAAAAACCGTGATCAATCTTCGTCCGTCATAAGCCCCACGTAAAGCGGCCAATGTTTCCCGGACTGCGGTCGGATGATGGGCAAAATCATCAATCACCGTTACCCCGCCGACCTCCCCTCTTACCTCCTGACGCCGCCTAACCCCAGCGAAACTTTCGATTCCCGAAGCAATGGCCTGTCTCTCCAATCCCAAATAATCAAGCACCGCAATAACCGCCAGACTGTTTAAGGCATTATGACGACCAGGCAGAGTATTCTTGAACTCTCCATAAATCTGACCGGAACGACTAACCTTAAAATCTGTGCAACCGGCGGATATCTTAAGGCCCGAAAGAGACCAGTCAAATTCCGGCCTTTCACCATAGGACAAAACCCGACAGGCCGCGCCTCTCAAAACCTCACGCACCACGGGATCATCCAGGTAGGCAACGATAACCCCGTCAGCCGGCATAATCTCAACCAACCGCCGAAAAGATACTTTTACCGCCTCAAGATCTTCATAAATGTCCGCGTGATCAAATTCGATTCCGGTAATGATTGCCACTTGAGGACGGTAATGGAGGAATTTAGGCCCCTTATCGAAAAAGGCAGTATCATATTCGTCCCCCTCAACCACAAAATACACTCCCCCAGCAACATTAAAATTCCGACCAAAGGCCTTAACCAGACCGCCGATCATGAATCCGGGAGTCAGGCCGACATAATGTAAAACAGAAGCCAATAAAGAAGAGGTGGTAGTTTTTCCATGGGTCCCGGTCACCACCAAAGATGTTTTATCGCCGATGAAGCAACAACTTAACGCCTGGGGCATTGACAGATAAGGGATTGCCAGGTCAGCCAGGGCCCGGGCCTCCGGATTTTTTCTGGTGATCACATTACCGACTACAACCAGGTCTGGTTGTGGCTCAAGGTTGGAAGAGGAATAAGGACTTAAAACCTGAATGCCGCATTCCGCCAGAAAATCACTCATCGGCGGATAAACATGCTGGTCCGAACCGGTCACCAGATAACCAGCCTGTTTCAACATACCGGCCAGGGCGCCAACTCCGGTCCCACAGACTCCCATCAGGTGAATATGGCGTACTTCCGAGGGAAAATAATTAAGGAGAGGGTCAAGACTGCAATCACTTGAAGATGGTTGGATGTTCACGTTCAACAATCAGGAACGAACGGCTTTACGCACCGAACTATATATTTCATGAAAAGTTTCATCAAAATTTGAGGGGGAAAGACGCCCGACTTCAATAAATTTAACAATTACCTCTTTAGCGACCTTGAGGATTGTATCATCAGAGACCGGCTTGCCAGTCGACAAGGTGTCAGGATCCGAGGTATGCGTGGTTGAACTCATGATTACTCCCTATTGATTTCGGTTCCAGAAAATGGAAATCCGTTGCCGGGAAAAACCCACCAAAACAAAAAACAGCTTAGCAAAAAGCCTTACAGGAATCAAGACAATCGGGAGGAATATTTTTTCTAAGAAGAATACAAGAAGAAAGCCCCTGCAGCAAAAGAAGGCCAATTCTATTGTGCTGTAGAGGCTCAACTTTCAGGAAAAACCGACGAGACCCTCCCTGAAAAGATAATTTATGAAAATTGGTGGAGCTAAGCGGGATCGAACCGCTGACCTCTTGAATGCCATTCAAGCGCTCTCCCAGCTGAGCTATAGCCCCACTCTATAAAAACAAAAAGCCACAATTGTGCCAGGTCAAAAATGATCGGTTTGATTAACATGGCCTGCAAATAGATGTCAAGGAATTTCTATGAAAGAGCGTGGCCCATTTCTCTTGCCAAGGCCTATATTGTTTGTTACATTGCTCAGGATTCACTTAACATCACAGTTTATTTACAAAAAAATTATAGTAAGAGGATTCACCAGCATGTTTTCCCCTTTTGATTCATTATTCGGTTGGCTATCAAATGATCTTGCCATCGATCTTGGTACCGCAAACACCCTTGTTTTCGTCAAAGGCAAGGGAATTGTTTTAAGAGAACCTTCAGTAGTTGCGGTTCGCAAGGATTTCCGGACCAACAAAGTTTTGGCCGTTGGCAAGGAAGCCAAGCAGATGCTGGGCCGTACTCCGGGAAACATTGTCGCGATCCGACCGATCAGAGACGGGGTAATCGCCGACTTCGAAGTCACCGAGGCCATGCTTCGGTATTTCATCAACAAAGTACATAACCGTCGCACCCTGGTTCACCCCAGAATCATCATCAGCGTACCATCCGGCATTACGCAAGTTGAAAGAAGGGCGGTCCGGGAATCAGCCGAGTCGGCCGGGGCTAGGGAAGTCTATCTGATCGACGAACCGATGGCGGCCGCGATCGGCGCTGGTCTACCAATTACCGAACCAACCGCCAACATGGTAGTTGATATCGGCGGCGGCACCACGGAAGTTGCGGTCATCTCACTGGCCGGAATCGTATACTCCAGCTCACTAAGAGTGGCTGGCGACAAGATGGACGATGCTATTTTGCATTACATTAAACGAAAACATAATCTGGCGATCGGTGAACATTCAGCTGAAGTCATTAAAATGACCATTGCCGACGTCATGCCCGAACCGCCTTACAAAACCATGGACATCAAAGGTCGCGACCTGATTTCCGGTGTACCCAAGACTTTGACCATCGATTCCAACGAAATCAGGGCGGCAATCTCCGAACAAGTAGACGCGATTGTTGAAGCGGTCAAAATGGCTCTTGAACTAACCCCGCCCGAACTGTCAGCCGACATCGTTGACCAGGGAATTGTGTTGACCGGCGGCGGCGCCCTGTTGCGCAATCTGGACAAACGATTAAAAGAAGAAACCGGCCTACCGATTATCATTGCCGAAGATCCTTTATCCTCTGTAGTCCTGGGTTCAGGCAAAGCCTTAGAGAATATTGATACCTTAAAGGATATTATGACAACCTAAGGTCTCATCATTAATTCTGCTGGCAGCTTCTTTTTCTGGAGCTGCCGAAAAAGGCTGCCAGTCATTCTCGGCAACGACATCATATATTTTCTTGAAGCGCAGGATGAACAATGAGGAGAAAAGGTAAACGTTATCAACCACTTAGCAAGATTTTACTTCTTGGTTTCTGCATCGCTCTTTTCATGATTCTTGTCGTTTCAACCGCCGGCAACAAAGAATTCAACTCACCTCATAAATTTGTCCTGGAAATTATAGGCACAGCCCAGGCCGGAGTTACCAGCGTCCTCTCCTCCTGCAAAAACGTATGGTATGGCTACGTTGCTCTTTGGGACGTGCGCAAAGAAAACAACCGTCTTCAAAAAGAACTCCAGGAATACAAAGCCATAAACATAAAATACCGGGAGGCCATGGCAGTAAGCGTCCGCCTGGAAAAACTACTGGAAATGAAAGAGTCCCTGCCACCTCCGACTCTAACCGCCCAGATTATCGGCAAAGACCCCTCCCAGTGGTTCAGAACCATAATTATTGACCGTGGTGCCAGTGACGGAGTCGAAAAAGGCATGCCGGTGGTAACTGCTGCCGGAGTTGTCGGCCAGGTCATGAACACAGCCCCTCATTACTCAAAAGTACTGCTGGCAAATGATCCGAGTAGCGCCATCGACGGACTGGTCCAGGAAACCAGGGCCCAGGGCATCATCAAAGGAAAGGATAATATCTACAAATTACACTATGTTTTCAAAAATTCCGAAGTAATACCCGGCGACCAGATTGTCACCTCCGGCCTGGGCGGCGTCTTTCCAAAAGGTCTGCCGATCGGCACAGTATCAAAAGTTGAAAACAACCGTCGCGGCATGTTCCAGCAAATTGAAGTGTTACCAGCAGTTAATTTTACCCAGCTTGAATACCTGATAATAATCATGAAATCAAATTCATTGGCAGAATAGGCAGAATGCAGATCGCTTGTTTTTTTCTCTTAGGGACTTTTCTCCTCACCCTCCAAACCACCCTCTTCACCAGCATACCAAGCTGGATGGGAACCCCTGAACTTCTATTTATTCTGATTGTTTTTGTTGCCATCCGGATGAAAACCTACGAGGGTGCGATCCTGGTCCTGCTTTACGGAATGATCATGGATGTTTTCTCAGGTCTTTATCTGGGGCTTTACCCCGGAGCCTACCTCCTGCTCTTTTTTCTAATCAGAGTGGTTTCAAAGCATCTACTGATTACCGAGACCACTCATCAACCACCGCTGGTCGCAACCAGCTACCTTTTTATCTATGCCACAATCTCATTTTTTTCCGTCATCCTTGACAACAATCAAAGCGGCCTTATCTGGTCCTGGTGGAAACTACTCCTCCAGACCTTCATCCTTGCCCTACTGGCCATCCCGTTCTTTCACCTGTACGACCTGTTATTCAATACAGTAAAAAATTTCACTCGCAAAAAGCACTCGTTGCTACGACCCAAATCCGGCAACAGGTTCATCACATGAAAGATCATTCCACCACCCTCTCTTCAATGCAGAGGACAATTACCCGGATTAACAAAATTGATGAAGCTGAACTGTTTCTGCTCAAAAAACGAATCGATTTTGCTACCTATTTTGTAATATTTCTGATTGCCATCCTGATTATCCGCCTCTGGTTCCTGCAAGTCCATAAGGGCTTTGATTACGGCCGACTGTCTGAGAACAACCGCATAAGAGTCTTAAACATTGTAGCACCGCGCGGCAATATCATGGACCAGCACGGTATTCCCATTATCACCAATCGCCCCTGCTTCAACGTCATCTGGATTCGAGAGGACGCGCCCAACCCGGAAATAGTTATAAAACGCCTGTCAAAAATCCTGAATGAAGACATCTCGGTGCTGCTCGACCGGATAAGAGCCAGCGCCGACAACCCAAGGTACATGCCGCTTCGCCTAAAGGAAGATATCGACTGGAAAACCCTGGTTTTTATTGAAAACAACCACTTCAATCTTCCCGGGGTTAGAATAGAGGTGCTGCCGACCCGCGAATATCTGCACGGCGACCTGGCATCACACCTGATCGGTTATCTGGGGGAAATCAACAAAGAAGAACTGCAGGAAAGCAAGGGCGGTATTTATCAGGGTGGTGACCAACTTGGAAAAATGGGGATCGAAAAACTTCAGGAGCAATACCTGCGAGGAGAAAAAGGACGCTCCTTGCTGGAGGTTGATGTCCATGGTTTTGAGCAACGACAGATCGAACTGGAAGACCCTTTACCCGGCAACGATCTATATTTGACCATTGACATTGAACTGCAAAAAATCGCCGAAGAGGCCATGGCTGATAAGGCTGGGGCCGTAATAGCTATGGACGTTAATACCGGCCGCATCCTGGCCATGGCCAGCTCTCCACCATTGAATCTGCAAGAATTCATCGGCGGCATCTCATCCAAATCATGGAAATCATTATTAGATAACCCTTTGCATCCGTTAACCAACAAAGCAATCCAGGGCCAGTACCCGCCCGCCTCAATCTACAAAATAATATCTGCCCTGGCTGGACTGGGAGAAGAAATTGTCACGCCCCAAACCGTATTCTACTGCACCGGCTCTATGCCTTTTGGCAATCGGAATTACCGATGCTGGAAAAAAAACGGCCACGGCGCAATCAGCCTGAAAAGAGCCCTGGCCGAATCATGCGATGTATATTTCTATCAACTGGGTCAAAAACTTAACGTTGACACCCTGGCCAAATATGCCGCAAGTTTTGGCCTGGGCCAAAAAACCGGCATTGAACTTGAGAACGAAAAACCAGGCCTGATTCCCACTGCCGCTTGGAAACTAAAAGAATACAAGGAACCATGGCAGGAAGGAGAAAGCCTGTCAATCATTATCGGGCAGGGCTTCGACCTGGTTACCCCATTGCAGGTCTGCCAGATGATGACGGCCATCGCCAACGGCGGCATCATATACCGTCCCCAATTGATCGAAAGGATAGTCAACATTGATGATATGATCATCAAAGAATTCACCCCCATTGCCGACAGCCGGGCACTGGTTTTACCAGCCAACCTGCAGGTAATCCGCGATGCCTTGATCAGTGCAGTCAATGACGAACATGGCACCGGCGAACAAGCAAAACTGGAGCATATTACCGTGGCAGGAAAAACCGGCACTGCCCAGGTTGTTCACCTTTCCCAAAACAAAGACTTGGCAGATGAGGAAATACCCTATAAATATCGGGACCATGCCTGGTTTTCCTGTTTTGCGCCGGCCGAAAAACCGGAAATTGCAGTAACAGTACTAATCGAACATGGAAGCCATGGAGGGTCGGTAGCCGGACCGATCGCCAAAAAAATACTGGAAAAATACTTCAACATACCGCAAGCCCCACCAAACACCAAGCAACCGAAAGGTTAACTAATGCTACATTTCGATCGTCGTCTTCTGCTCAATTTTGACTGGGCAATAATCCTGACCGTTCTGGTTATTGCCGGCATGGGTTTATTAAATCTTTACAGTGCCACCCATTCGGCCGAGCCCTATGCCGCCGCCTTCGTCAGACAATTATACTTTTATCTGTTGGGGTTTGCCGGCATCATGGTCATCATCAGCTTTGATTATCGATTATTTGTCACCGCCAACTACCCATTATACATAACGATAATCCTGCTCTTGACCATCGTCCTGTTCTTCGGCAATGCCGTGTCCGACACCCAGAGATGGCTAAACTTCGGATTTTTCAGACTCCAACCATCGGAACCAGCCAAACTAGTCCTGGTCATCACCCTGGCCAGCTATTACTACCGAAAAGATACCGGTCTAGGATTCACCTTAAAAGAACTTGTCGTGCCGTTACTGTTGACCGGCCTGCCCTTCCTGCTGATCCTCCGACAGCCGGACCTGGGCACTGCCCTGATGTTGATCTTTATCTTCATCTCCATGACCCTGTTTGTGAAGTTAAAATGGTCGACCTTAAGTGTCTTGATCGGGGCCTGCGCCTCAATGCTGCCAATCGGCTGGCTTTACCTGCTTAAACCCTACCAGAAACAACGAATCCTGACCCTATTTAACCCCGAGCTTGACCCGATGGGTTCCGGCTACCATATTCTACAATCAAAAATTGCCATCGGCAGCGGCATGATGTTCGGCAAAGGTTTTTTAAAAGGCACCCAGGTCCACCTGGACTTTCTACCGGAACGACATACGGACTTTGCCTTCTCGGTCTGGGCCGAGGAATGGGGATTTATCGGTTCGCTGTTCTTCCTGGCCTGCTATTTTTTTCTGATTCTGATGGGACTAAACATTGCGGTAGCCTCCCGCGACAAATTCGGGGTGCTGCTGGCCTTTGGCATTGTCTCTCTGCTCTTCTGGCAGGCCTTCATCAATCTGGCGATGATTTTAGGCTTACTACCAGTGGTCGGTATGCCACTGCCCCTGTTCAGCTACGGCGGTTCATCGCTGCTCACCACCCTGGCCGGGATCGGCATCCTGCTCAATATCCGGATGCGGCGCTTCATGACCAGTACCGGGGATTAGCAAAGTCCACGACAGAATCTACTAATCCCTTTTATTACTGCGGAAAAACTCTTTTTAAAAACAAAGTTTTCAGAACAAAATAGATTTCAGACCTCTCCACAACTAACCACTCCTTAAAGAAACCATCCTCAATGAGAAACAATAATCACTTCCCCTTTTGACACTCAACAGTTTCATGTATAGATCAGAAGATCGAGACAATAAACATTTGTCAGGTCAGGCAACCTGGCAAGGACCCTTTTTAATAATCGCAGTTTTTTCAATAATAGCGAGCCGACTGCATAAACTAATCCAGCCAACCATGACTTTGACAACTCTCGACCACCAACTGCCGCAGAGCGGCGATAAATCGGAGCTGGATATTCAAGGACTCGACCCTTTCCAGGCGCATACCCAGCTCCTTGGCTAGGTCGTGATACAGGATATCAATTTCATAGAGGGTTTCAACATGGTCGGAGACAAAGGAAATAGGCACCAGCAGGACATTTTTGATGCCCTCGGCCGCAATTGTTGCCAGCATTTCCGGGGTTGACGGCGCCAGCCACTCGACCGGCCCGCTGCGACTCTGGAAACAGAGCCTGCCACTGATCCCGGTTTTTGCTTCCAGGGCCTTGATCGTCCGGTTCATATGATCCAGATATGGATCACCCTCATCAATAAATTTTTTGGGCAGACTGTGGGCGCTATAAACCAGCTCTACCGGCGCTCCGTTAAATCGCGCAACGCCGGCTGTAACGTTTGCAGCCAGACTTTCGATATAATCCGGCTGGTCCGGCCAGGACTCAATCTCAGCAATCTGAAAGGGCGAGGCACAGGAAGCGGCCGCCTTTTTAAGGTCATCAATTGACGAGCCGGTGGTCGCCACCGAATAGTGCGGATAAAGGGTAAGGGCGACAATCCTGCTGATTCCCTGTTCCTGACATCGGGCCAAGACCTCTTTGGCATAGGGCGGCCAATAACGCATGGCCATCATCACCTTGAAATTACCCGTAGCCGCCAGCTCTTTTTCCAACGCCGCGCCCTGCTCACCGGTAATTCTGGCCAATGGAGAACCGCCACCGATCAACCGATAGGTCTCCCGGCTCTTAGGCGCCCGCTTCTTGACGATCCGCCGGGCGATGAACTTCTGCATAAACTTGGGTCCCAGACGGATGATCTTGCGATCGGAAAAGAGATTAAGCAAAAACGGCTCAACATCCTCAAGCCTTTCCGGTCCGCCCAGATTAAGCAAAATAACCGCGATAGTTTCTTGTTCTTTTTTACTCATGAAGAGATATCAAAAACGGTTGCAACCGACAGGCAGAGATCATCCTGACCATATTGACCAAAAAAACTCGCCGGATTCTGATCGATTAATCCAGCCAGATCAGCCGGCCCAAAATCAAGCCCGGCAAATATCTTTCCCTCTACCTTGTCCCAGTTCCGACAATTTTTTCGGATGGCCACCTCCCGTTGCGGATCACTATTGCCGTATCGCTTAACAATATATTCCTGTCGATCAAATAAACTCACCACTTTATCGTGATTGACCCGTTTGTCGGCGTAATAAACAATCTCTTTTTCACTAATCGGTCCTTCCTGAAACTTTAACCAAACATGCTCTTTAACGAGCGGGGCCAATTCATCAAGTCCCTCGGCCAGACAAATCTCCAGCCCGGTCTGAGAATGATCGTCATCACTGCCAAGACAAAGAGTTTTTCCGATATCATGGAGCAGGGCGGCGGCTACAACCAGATCCAGAGAGAGGTCAACTCCACTCTTTCGTAAATCGATGGCGATAACTTCCGCAATCCGGGCGACAATAATCGAATGGTCCCTGATATTCTCCAGCATCCGATGCTTGTCCATCAGCTGGAGACATTCAGCCGGAGACGGAATCATGCACGCATTTCCCTGCTTATTTTGTGAACCAGTTTAACCGCAAGCACGGCCTTTTCCGGATCAGTCTCCGGCACAATGCCGTGACCGAGGTTAAAGATATGCCCCCGCGCCCCCTTGGCCTGGATCAAAACATCTCTGATCCGATCCTCCAGTCGATCGGCCGGCAAAAACAGAGACAGTGGATCCATATTGCCCTGGATCGAGACAGATTGTCCGACCTGACGCACCACCTCGTCCAAGCCGATGCGCCAGTCAAAACCAAGCACGTCGGCCCCGCATTGTTTGGTCTGAGGCAACAGGGTGGCGCCCTGATTGGCGAAGTAGATCAAAGGGATGTCGGTGACCTGTTTCAAAGCATCGATGATCCTTTTCACGTAGGGATAAGCAAAATCACGATAGTCGCAGGGCGCCAGCACCCCGGCCCAGGAATCAAAAACCTGTAACGCCTGTGCGCCGGCCGCCACCTGACCCTTAAGATAAACGATCGTACACTCGGTGATCTTGTCAAGCAGCTGGCCGTAGAGCGTCGGCTCCTCAAACATCATCCGCTTGGTCGTCAGATAATTCTTGGAGGAACCGCCCTCAATCAAGTAGGTGGCCAAGGTGAAAGGCGCGCCGGAAAAGCCGATCAACGGCACCCTATCGGCCAGTTCTTTACGCAGAATACGAATGGTATCCATGACATAGCCCAGATCATCTTCCGGATCCGGGATACCCAAGGCCTCAACCGCCGCCTTGCTCCGAATCGGCTCAGGGAAAACCGGCCCGCGCTTCTCCTGAAATTCCAGGGGGCAACCCATTTTCTCAAGGGGCACCAGAATATCGGAAAAAAGGATGGCCGCGTCGACCCCTAATCGATCAACCGGCTGAATGGTTACTTCCGCCGCCCGTTCCGGACTTTTGCACAAATCCAGAAAAGAACCCTTGCTGCGGACCGTATGATATTCCGGCAGGTAACGTCCGGCCTGCCGCATGATCCAGATCGGGGTATAATCGGTTTTTTCGCCCTTGCAGGCCTTTAAAAAGGTCGTATTCATCCTGTTTTCTCCCATTATAAAAAATCAGATAATTTATTTAAGCAACTTGGCCGGCACATGACCGCAGAACGGCTCTTCCGCCATATAATCTCCGGTTACCGCATAGGCCCGGGCCCGACAACCGCCACAGACATTGACATATTCACAGGCCCCGCAGCGCCCTTTGTAACTCTTAAAATCCCGCATATCCTTAAAAAGTTCCGACTTTTCCCAGATCTCTTTAAATGACTTTTCTCTGATGTTGCCGGCCGCCAGCGGAAAGTAACTACACGGAAGGACATTACCGTCCACATCGATCAGGCAAATAAGCTGACCGGCCAGACAACCCTTGGAGCCGCCGGTGGAGAACTGTAGGGTCCGTCGTTTGAAATCATCACCCTGTTTTTTGGCCTGTTGCAACACGACCCGGTAATAACTGGGGGCGCAGGTGGGCCGGATCAGCAACTCGTCCTCTTCTTTTTCAAGCTCATAATGCCACTTGAGGACCTCCTCGTAATCCTCCTTGGAGATCAACTCACTCATGATATCTTCACCGCGACCAGTGGGGACGATCATAAACATGTACCAGGCCGTGGCCCCGGTCGTCTTGGCCAACTTGTAAAGATTGGGGATATCTTCCTGATTACGCTTGGTAAAGGAGGAGTTAATCAGAAACTTGATGCCATGATCATTAAAAATTTTAATGGCCCGCATCGTGCCTTCAAAGGCGCCGGGCGAATTCCTGAAGTTATCATGAATCGCAGCGGTCGAACCATCGAGACTCATGGAGACCATCTTGATGCCGGCTTCCTTGATCTTGCCCGCGATCTCCTCGGTGACCAGGGTGCCGTTGGTGGCCATGCACATCCGGAGCCCTTTGCCGGTCCCGTATTTGGCAATCTCAAAGACATCTTTTCTAAGCAAAGGCTCCCCGCCGGAAAGTACCACTACCGGTGAGGCATAAGAAGAGATATCGTCCAAAACCCTGGTCGCCTCTTCAAAAGAGAAATCAGGATGTCCGCAAGCTTCAAGCTCCGACGAGGATCGACAATGCACACATTTAAGGTTGCATCGTCTGGTGATTTCCCAGGCAACCCATTTAGGCTCAAAATCCATAATTCAATCTCCGGATGAGAGTAAAGTCAGGGGAAGATCCGGCAGCCGCAAGATCGTCATGCGAAATTACATATTGCCAAGCCCCAGACCAATAAAGTGGTCCCGAATTCACTCATTGCTCATAATCTAAAATTAAACTCGCAACAATTTTTCAGTATAGCCTATTTTCTCAGGTTGGACAAATTCGAATTTACCTGGGATTAGAGATTATCAGCCGCAATCGCGGCCAGGAGGCTACGCTCACTTTTCGCCAAGGTGATATGACCATGCAGGGCAATGTTTTTCATCCGCTCAGAGGCATAACTCAAACCATTACTGCTCGAATCAAGATAAGGATTATCAATCTGGTCAGGATCACCGGTCAGCACCATCTTGGTTCCCTCTCCCGCCCGGCTGATAATGGTCTTGACCTCATGGGGCGTGAGATTCTGGGCCTCATCAACAATCACATACTGCCGCGGGATAGAGCGACCCCGAATGTAAGTAAGGGCCTCAAGCTCGATTATATTATCCTGCTTCAGCTTTTCCACTTTCTGGCGGACCGACCCTTCACCTTCAAATTCATCGTTGCTTCTTCGCCCCCCACCCATCAAAAAAGTAAGATTGTCAAAAATAGGCTGCATCCAGTGGGCAAGTTTCTCATCCTTATCACCGGGCAGATAGCCGATATCCTTGCCCATAGGCACGATCGGCCTGGAAACCAGAATCCGGTCATACCGCTTGAAATTCAAGGTGGTCTCCAGAGCGGCGGCAAGGGCCAACAGGGTCTTACCGGTTCCGGCCTTACCAACAATGGTCACCAGCGCGACATCCGGGTCAAGCAGCAGTTCCAGGGCCATCCGCTGTTCTTTATTCCGCGGCTTCAAGTGCCAGGCCTCATTATAGGCAGGATTAAGCGGGACCAAAGTCCCTCCTGCCAGAGCCCGGGCGATCGCGGTATGTTTGGGATCGGTCTCATCGGTCATCACGACGAACTCGTTGGGCATTGGCTCAAAACCTTCGATCTTCAAGCTCTTTTCCCGGTAAAACTGATCAATCACACTGCCTGGCACCACCCGTTCACACTGGCCACAGAAAAGTTCATCGAGATTCACCTTCTGCTTCTCAAAATCCATGACCTCAAGCCCCAGGACATCTGCCTTCAAGCGGGCGTTAATATCCTTGGAGACGAAAATAACCTTCTTGCCGGTCTTAAGCAGGGTGTAAGCCACCCCCAGAATCCGATTATCGGTGATCCTCATGTCCATGCCGGTATCGTCGATACTGTCCTTTTCATAGTAGATCTTCAGAACCCCACCGTTCTCCATCTTAACGCCGTCCCGCAGGGAGCCTTCCTTGCGTAACTGATCAAGCTGCCTGATGACCTGCCTAGCATTTCTGCCCAGTTCATCGTTATGGGATTTAAATCGATCTAATTCTTCGATGACCGACATGGGCACAACCACCACATTATCGGCAAATGACATTATCGAATCAGAGTTATGCAGCAGGACGTTGGTATCAAGAACAAAATATTTCTGCATTAAAAAGCTCCTTTTTTTACCGGCTAGTAATAAATTTGTTATCGCCAAAGACTAGGCAACTGACAATAGGACATTAGATTTAATTACCTTTTCCGGCAAGAAAAAATTATCCCCACGTTGTGAGAAGAAGAGCTGCCAACCAATTTTTCCATAAAAAAATAAAGCCGACTATGATATATAGTTCAGACAATGAAAATCGCACTTATCCAGATCAATCCACATATCGGCAATTTTTCCTCAAACTGCGCCAAGATAGAGGACTGGGCCGACAAAGCCAGACAGCAGGGCTGCGACCTGGCCATTTTCCCGGAACTGGCGATCAGCGGCTACCCCCCGCAGGACCTGCTGGACAGACCTTCCTTCATCGCCGATCACGAGAAAGCATTGGCTGGTCTGGTCGAAAAAATCAAAGACATCGGGGTCATCTGCGGCGCCATCACCAGACACACTGCAACAACCGGCAAATATCTGCACAACAGTGGAGTATTATTCGAAAACGGTGAAATCCTCTTCTCCACCCACAAAAGGTTGCTCCCCTCATACGATGTATTTGATGAAGTCAGATATTTCGAACCTGGACAAAAAGCCACCACCTTTGAATTCAGGGGGCTCAATATCGCCCTGACCATCTGTGAGGACATCTGGAATGACAAGGATGCCGCCAAACGACAGATCTATAATCTTGATCCGGTGGCCGAACTCCTTGCCGCCCCACCCAAACCGGTCGACCTGATAATCAACCTGGCCGCGTCTCCTTTCCGGATCGGCAAGGCCGCCATCAAGCAGAAAATATTTTCTACGATCTGCAACAAATACAATCTGCCACTACTCTACATCAATCAGGTCGGCGGCCAGGATTCGTTGCTTTTTGAGGGGCACAGCCTGGCCGTCAACCGCCAGGGTAAAATCACGGCCCAAGCCGCAGGTTTCAAGGAAGACCTGCTGGTAATCAACACCGAAGAGATCGACAACAACCCGCCAATCACCCCGTCTAAAGACGAAATGACCGCCGTCCACCAGGCCCTGGTCATGGGGATCAAGGACTATGTTTACAAATGCGGTTTCAGCAAAGGAATCATCGGACTCTCCGGCGGCATTGATTCCGCCCTGACTGCAGCTCTGGCCTGCGAGGCCCTGGGCCCAAAAAATATTTTAGGCGTGGCTCTGCCCTCCCCCTATAGTTCAAAAGAAAGCTTGGAAGACGCCCGCCAACTGGCGGCAAACCTGGACATCAACTTTGAAGTTATCCCGATCAAAGATATCTTTGAGAGCAACCTGCAAACTCTAAAACCGCTTATTGGCGAACTGCACCAGGACATTACCGAGCAAAATATCCAGGCCCGCATTCGAGGCAATCTGTTGATGGCACTTTCCAACCGTCTTGGTTACATGCTGCTCTCCACCGGCAATAAATCGGAAATTGCAGTCGGCTACTGCACACTGTACGGCGATATGAGCGGTGGGCTTGCGGTAATCTCTGATGTACCCAAAGAGATGGTCTACAAACTGGCGCACCTGATCAACCGGCAACAGGAAATCATTCCCGGCCGGACCATAAAAAAAGCGCCCAGCGCCGAACTGGCCCCAAACCAGAAAGACCAGGACGACTTGCCGCCCTATGAAATCCTGGATCCGATTCTCAAGGCCTATCTCGAAGAAAACCTTTCGATCATGGAAATAGTAAATCTTGGCTTTGCCAAAGAGATAGTCCGCGATGTGGTCCGCCGGATAAAGTTCAACGAATACAAACGGAAACAGGCACCGCTCGGCCTCAAGGTGACCAGCAAGGCCTTTGGCTACGGCCGACGCTACCCCACCGCCGAAAAATATCAGGAGGAATCCTGATGTCGACCAAAGTAGCTCTGTTATTAGTACTGATCATGACCCTGGCCCTGGTAATCCGGGAAAACATGATTGAACGCCCGGCTCAGCTTCATCTCCTGACCACCGGCCAGGTCGAGATGTGTCTGGAATGCCACCGCACCGAAAAACTTGACCCGGCCCACGACTCTAAAATCATGGGTTGCTCGGCCTGCCATCTGGGTGATCCGTTGTCTTTTGAAAAAGAAAAGGCCCACCGGGGAATTATCCTCAATCCCGGCGACCTACGCGTCGTTGAGACAACATGCGGCGTGGAAGGTTGTCATGGCATAGATCTGCCCAAGATTAAAAAATCCCTGATGGCCACCAACCGCGGGATCCTGGCCACTTTACGCTTTTATTGGGGGGAGGCAGAAAACCAGAACGGTGATTTCAGCGTAGAAAAACTGCTGGCCAGCGGCGAAACATCTGTCGCCCTGGATTATTACCGGAAACTCTGCGCCACCTGCCATCTCTGGAAACAAAAAAACGACCTGCCGGACGCTCCGGCCTTCTTCAATGAAAAAGGCGGCGGCTGCACCGCCTGCCATCACATCAAGGGCAAAACTGCCCCGGGAGACGATCCCAAAAAGACCCATCCCTTAATCATCAAAAAGGTGCCGCTCGAAAATTGCGTCCGTTGCCATAACCGGAGCGGCCGGGTCGGCATCTCCTATCAGGGGATATATGAGGCGGAAGGCTACGGCACCCCATACGAACATGGCGGTCCTTCAACTAAACAATTGCCCGGCAACCGTTTTTACCTGGAGCTCCCCGACGATATCCATCACCGCAAAGGAATGGCCTGCATTGATTGTCACACCAGGGATGAAATCATGGGTGATGGCACAAACTATGCCCATTACGAGGAACAACTGGAAATAAGCTGCACAAGCTGCCACAGCAAACAACCCGGCACCACCCGTAAAAACAAGCAACTGAACAATATTAAAAAGGACGGTGATTCATTTGTCCTGATTTCCAAACTCGACGACCAGAAACACCCCTTAAAAGAACCCAAAAAAGGGGTCTGTGATTACGCCCTGCATAAAAGGCTGGGCTGCGAATCTTGTCATTCCGGCTGGGCGCCACAATGCTACGGTTGCCATGTCAAAAGGGACATGCGAGAAACCCATCTTGACAAACTGACCCACGAAGAAACCCCGGGCTGGTGGGAAGAAGGCCGGTCCTACCTGCGCTACGAAAAACCGATGCTGGCGGTCTGGAAAGACAAGGTGGTTATCGTTACCCCCGGGTGCCAGGATATCGTTACCCTGATCGACGAGCAGGGTAAACCGGACAAACAATTCAACTCATTCACCATGGCCGCCTTAAACCCGCACACCACCCAAACCGGGGGCCGGACCTGCGACGATTGCCACGCCTCCCCTAAAACCATAGGTCTGGGTGAAGGCACCCTCTGGCGTGAAAATGAGCAATGGCATTTTACCCCGCTGCTCCAGGGGATAGAAACGCCGGCCGGGCCGACCCCGCCAATGGACGGATATGTCGACCTTAACGGTAAACCTTTGCAGAAAAGCGCGCGCCACGACCTGCGACCATTCAACAGGCAGGAGCTTGAGCAAATCCTGCGGGTCGGTCTATGCCTTGAATGCCACCAAGATTATAATGACCAGGCCTTTCGCGCCTACACACCGGAGTTGAAATGCGCCGCCTTTAAGCAAAGATTTTCGCCCTTAACAGAACGAAATTGATCGATTTATTAAAAGCCGCTTTATCAGAACAGGAGAAAACACATGGTTTCATTTTCATGCAACAAATGTGGCTTCAAACGTCAGGTCACTGAAAAATACGCCGGCAAGACCGTAATCTGCCCCAAGTGTAACGCTAAAATAAAACTGCCGGAAAATTTTCCAACCCCGCCGCCATCCAAACCGGGCCGCTATTCCCTGGAAGAATTCGTCAAGAAAACATCGCGCCAGGACAAGGGGCAAAGCCCCTTTGAGCTGGAAAACGAACACCTGCTGGAAGTTAACCTTAAAACCAGGGTATGGACCAAAGCCGGCTCAATGATTTCCTACAAAGGAGAAATAACCTTCACCCGCGAAGGCGTCCTGGAACAAGGCATGGGCAACCTGCTGAAAAAAACGGTAAGCGGCGAAGGCGGCAGATTGACCAAGGCCGAAGGACGCGGCATCCTTTACCTGGCGGACAACGGCAAAAGAATCTCAATCCTGAATCTGCGCAACCAGTCGATTTTTGTTAACGGCAACGATTTGCTGGCCTTTGAGGATTCGGTAAAATGGGAAATCAAGATGATTAAAAAGATCGCCGGGATGCTGGCCGGCGGCCTGTTTAATATCAAACTTTCCGGCAGCGGCATGGTGGCGATTACCACCCATCACGCCCCCCTGACCTTGCCGGTCACCCCCGGCCGGCCTGTTTTTACCGATCCCAACGCCACGGTTGCCTGGTCGCAAAACCTGGAACCTGAAATCAAGACCGACATCTCGGTCAAAACCTTACTGGGACGGGGCAGCGGCGAATCAATCCAGATGATGTTTCAGGGCGAGGGATTTGTCGTGGTCCAACCGTTCGAAGAGATGTATTTCCAGGGCGGATGATCAGGCTGCCAATATCGCCTGAAATGACATTCCGTTAATCTGGAGCTCATTGAGTCTGCCGACAAAACCCTCTATTTTTTCGGCTTCCTCCGGCGGCACCAGAAAACCGGGGATCGAACGGGCCAATAAAAGACGGTCTCTGACCTGATCAATCTCCGGCCGGTCTGGATTCTGACTATTTTCACAAGAGATAAGCCGCAGCACCTCCAGCATATTACCCCAGTGCCGACCCCGATCCAGATGTTCAATAAACTGCAGGACCACACTATTTAAAGTGATAAACCACGGCTCAGCCTCGGCGCTGTTATGTTCATCACATCTGATCGTAGAACCGAAACTGCGGCAGCCAAAAGGACGGACCGGATAAATCGTACAACTCCGCTCAGCAAGAAAAACGCACGGCTCAAAACTCCTGAAATCATCCTTTTCCGACGGGGGCTCCTGCCCCCGCAAACAGCAGTGGGCAAATTGATTAATCGTACAGGAAGGCGATGGATGACACTGACTGGGGAGAATACCCGCTAAATCATGGCCGGCTGTCCTTAAAAAATCATCAATTAATTCACCTTCCAGGGTGGTCATGGTCACACTTCTGGTACAGCAGGTAGAGCAGCCCCTGGCACAGACAAAATCAAGCCCGGCGCCCCAATCATCATAGACCCGATAAATTTCCCGCAGCAGAAGGTGTTTGATCTTTAATTCCGACATGATATTTGGGTAAGATTTTGAAATCAAAAATTACTGGTGCCCACATTAAGCGCCTTGCCAAGCCCGGAAAGATAGAAAATAACCATGAGCCGCCGGTCATCGGTATCCTGGGAATATTCAACCTCCATCGCCCAACATGGCGGACTATAGATCAGGCCCACGGACTCGGTAACCGTATGATCTTCAAGCAGCGACTGCACACTCTCATACCTGACCGATAGCTGCTCAGACAATTTGACCTGGAGATTGACCTGCAGGTCCCTGATCTGCCCGGGAACATAGGTATAATCCAAAGAGAGAAAATCCTGGCGGGAGTTGGCATAACGGGCCTGCAGGTCATAACTGCTGACCCCCTCCCCATAAACACTCAACGCCGTCTGGTAGCGCAGATATAAACTGGCCACCGGATATAGTTCCAGATCAAAGGAGACATCGGACAGAGGTCGTCTTTGATCGGCCGAATCAGTTAAAGTCCGACGATCCTCATCAAAATTAAAAGTCTGACGTATTTTTAAAGAACCCAGGTTCCGGTCGTAGCTCTCACCACCAACCGTGGTTCCATTAACCCGAAAATAATTGTTAAACTCATAGGTCAGGCCGTTCTCCGGAACCAGCCGATCCACAAGGTCAAGATCAGGCCACTCGTCCTGATTACCGGCATAGAGATAAGAGTACTTGAAATTGGGCCGCATGGTGTGGCTGACCCCGGATATCCCGGCAAAATCAACTGCAAAATCACGGCTCAGCGAGGTGGCGATATTAGCCGTGGCATCCCAGGCCGTCCGGTTTCCCGATTTTCCGGCAACAGGCAGACCATCTCCGCCATAATCACCGTAGGTCTCCACCTCATAAAAGGTCTCGCGCAGGCCGCCCGAGAAAGCCCCCTCAACCACGCGCCCTAAAAAAGGCAAGGGTGCAACCAGCCGGGGGTGAAAATCAAAACGATTATAGCCCAACCCGTCCTGCCGCCAGTAATTAACGTACTCTGAATCCCAGTCGACACTAACCGAAGAGGAGGGAATAAACTGCCGGCCGCTGAAGGTAAGGCGGGGCAAAGTGTGAATGACTGAGACAGCGGAGGGTTCATCAAGGACATCATCCACATAACGCGCTTCAAGACCCAGAAAGGTCGCGTCCCAGGCCTTGGCCAATTGCGCGATTGATTCCCGGGAAGTGATTGATTCCTCCTGAAAGCCGCGATAGAAATTTTTATTGAAATCAAGATCGCTCTGCTTATAACCGATCATCCCGCGCCGGAATTCAAGCAGAAAATCCCGATCCGACACCAGATCCAGATCAAGACGAAAGGCAAAATCATCGCTGAGATACTGGTCTGCCTTGCCACGAATCCAATATCGGTCATGCCTGGTCCGCAGATAGTTATCCTGCCGGTAATCATCATCAGCTACCCCGGCTGCCGTGTCCTCGGTCCGGTCATTCAGGTAATTGGCGGCAAAGGTTCCTTTGGAAAGATAATCGGCCATATAACGAAACTCAAGGCCAACCGATGTTCCACGCTTTTCTAACGTTCCGGGATAGATGGTCAGATCACTGCTGGCGGAAAGATTAACAAAAAAAGGGGCCGTGATTCCGTAGCCGTCACGCTCCGAGTTGGAGAGCTCAGGGAAAAGAAACCCGCTCTGGCGGGAAATCTTGGCTGGCAGGACAAGATAGGGCACATAAAGCACCGGCACCGACTTGATTCGGAACCGGGCATTTTTCAGGACCGCAAAACCATCCAGGGTAACCCGGGCCTCGCTGCACTTGATGTCCCAGGGGGCGGCACGTTCTTCCTCAGTTCGGCAGGCAGTGACCCGGCCATCCTTAAAATGATAGGTTTTTTCTCCGGTTTTCTCCAGAAAACGACCACTGAAATAAAGCTCGTTATCATCCAGGAACAAAGTTGTTCCAGCCAGCGATCCGGTCTGCTCTGCAAAGTTTAGGGTAGCGCTCTCCGCGACGATTTTATCACCATCGGTCACCACCGACAGATTCCCCCTGGCCTCGACATCCTTCCTGACGGAATCAAAACTCAACCAGTCCGCTTTGATGGTCACCGGCTCTGCTGTTTTGTCTTGCCGACGTTGCAACAAGACCTCCCCCTCGGCCACGACTTTACCGGATTCCTTAGAACCGGTAATCCGATCGGCGGTCATCTCCCACGGGGCGGCAGGCACATCCTGTGACCAGACCAGACCGGGGAAAAAACTGACCAGAAATACTAAGCAGAAACAGAGCATGAACCGCTCACTGGAGAAAGTAAAAGGTGGCCGGACGCCGGCTGCCGACTGAAGAGTTACAAGCGAAGGTATTCTCCTCTTGCTCTGCCAATCCGGCCAGCCGCAAACTTCTTTTCTCAATCATCCTTTAACACCGCTCCGGTACTGCCGGAGGTTACCTGCCTGGCGTAGCGTGCCACATAGCCCGTGGTTATTTTTGGCACCGGGGGCTGCCATTTGGCCCGACGTTTCTCAAGCTCTGAATCATCGACCTCAAACTTTAAAACGGTATTGGGAATATCAATGACAATGAGATCGCCCTCTTCAACCAAACCGATTGGGCCACCTACCGCCGCTTCCGGCGAGACATGACCGATACAGGCCCCCTGGGTACCGCCGCTGAAACGGCCGTCCGTAATCAAGGCCACGCTTTTACCCAATCCCATCCCGATAATGGCAGAGGTGGGGGAAAGCATCTCCGGCATTCCAGGCCCACCTTTTGGGCCGCAATATCGGATCACAATCACGTCACCGGGATTAATCTGACCCCCTAAAATTGCGGCCTGCGCCTCTTCCTCCGAGTTATAAACACGGGCCGGACCGCTATGCTCAAGCATTTCATCGGCCACGGCCGATTGCTTGACTACAGCGCCATCCGGCGCCAGATTGCCGTAAAGCACAGCAATGCCGCCCCGTTTATGGTAGGGAGCATCCACCGACTTGATAATCTCCCGATCACGCACCCGGGCAGTTTTCAGGTTTTCTCCCAGAGTCTTACCGGTAACGGTCATCACATCCTGACAAATAGCGTCATCAATATTAAGTAACTCACTGATTACCGCCTGCACGCCGCCGGCTTCGTCAAGCTGTTGCAAACTATGGGGGCCGCCGGGGATCAAGCTGCAAACATGGGGCGTCCGAACACTTACCTGATTAAAGGTTTCCAGGGGCAGAGAAACTCCCGCCTCCTTGGCAATGGCCGGCACATGCAGGACAGTATTAGTTGAACAGCCCAGGGCCATATCCACTGCCATCGCATTTTCAAATGCTTCCTTGGTCGCGATATCTCGCGGCCGAATATCCTTTGCCAGCAGATTCATCACCGCCATCCCGGCCTCTTTTGCCAACCGGATCCGGGCAGCGGACACCGCCGGAATCGTGCCGTTGCCGGGTAAACCAAGCCCGACCGCCTCGGTCAGGCAGTTCATTGAATTAGCCGTAAACATCCCGGCACAAGAACCACAACCAGGACAGGCCGCATCTTCCAGTTCGGATAGTTCCTCTTCCGTCATGGTCTTGGCCATAACGCGCCCGACCCCCTCAAAAACACTGACCAGATGGACATCCTTCCCCCTGAAACGACCGGTCAACATCGGTCCGCCACTGACCATCAAGGCCGGGATGTTAACCCGCAACATGGCCATCAGCATACCGGGGGTAACTTTATCACAATTGGGAATCAGAACCAGAGCGTCAAACGGATGGGCCTGGGCCATAATTTCTACGGAATCGGCGATTATTTCCCGGCTGGCCAACGAATATTTCATGCCGGTGTGATTCATCGCAATCCCGTCGCAAACCCCGATAGTACCAAAAGCAATAGGCGTACCGCCGGCCATCCTGACCCCGGTCTTGACCGCCTCAACTATTTTGTCAAGATGGATATGGCCGGGAATAATTTCATTATGGGCATGGCCAATACCAATCAAAGGACGTCTTATTTCTTCATCGGTATATCCCATCGCCTTTAACAGTGAGCGATGTGGAGCCCTAGCCACTCCTTTCTTGATTAAATCACTACGCATTTGATAATCTTCCTGATAAAATTTTTTATGAATTTAATTAACTTTTCTTCAAGTAAATATGTCCCTCGACAAAAACCACAATCAACAGTAAACATTCAAATTTACGTCCCCGACTCTGCACTGTCAAGGCAAAAGAAAAACCAGCTTTGATCCAAAAACGAGATCACCATTATCAGTAAACCGGCATAATAAGCTGGATTACTGATAATTATACCTTGCCAATCACCTTACATTGTTTTAAATTAATATAGATGTCGATGGGTTACATTTTAAAATCCATTTAATATATACAGGAAGATAAACCCGGCAACCAAAGAAGGAGACCGGATCCTGACCAAACAACTAGTTGATTTTATTATTTCTTACAGCCCTGATTACTTCAAGACCTTAAATAGTCACTGGCTAACGCCGTATTCTCTAATAATTTACTCACCATCAACTTGCCAGTCAGCCTCCGTTTCTTATTTTTTAGTTTTGCCCCGATCCTGCCACCCCCAAAATTATAGATTAGCATGAAATATTTATTCGGACCCGTGAACTCCAGACGTCTGGGACTTTCACAGGGCATAGACCTTCTTCCCGCAAAAATATGCACTTACGACTGTATATACTGTGAGGTCGGGATAACCACCCTCTTGACCTGCGAAAGAAGCGAATACACCCCGACAACCGAAATAATCGCCGAAATCGACGATCTGATTGAAAAAGATCCTACCATCAATGCCGATGTATTCACCATTACCGCCTCCGGCGAACCAACTCTGCACAGCGGATTGGGCCAAATTATCAGACACATCAAAACCAGAACCTCAAAACCGGTTGTCGTCTTGACCAACGGATCACTGTTTCCCGACCCTGAAGTCCGCCAGGAGCTGATGGCCGCCGACATCGTAATGCCATCTCTCGACTCGGCGCTTACCGCCAGCTTCAATTCGATCAACCGTCCGGCTGCTTGCTGCAAAAACCTGCCAGAAATCATTAAAGGAATCCGACTCTTCAATGATGAATTCAAAGGTGAATTATGGCTGGAAATCTTACTGGCCGCTGGGATCAATGACACGAATGCCGACATCACGGCCTTAAACAAGGCTGTGCAGGAAATAAACCCCGATCGGGTGCAGCTCAACACCGTGATCCGGCCCCCAGCCGAGTCATTCGCGCAACCGCTCACTCTGGAGCAAATGGAACATATCGCCGGCCAATTTGAAAGACCGGTTGAAATCATCGTTGATTTTGTAAAAAAAGATCAAGGAAACTTTAGCCCCTTTGCGGAAGACAAGGTCCTGGCCATGCTCAAAAGAAGACCATGCACCAAACCGGATATCTGCGAAGCACTAAACATTAATCCGTCCTCCGCCCACAAGTTCCTAACGGATCTTGAGCGGAAAGGCCGGATCAAAGGAATGAATCATTATGGCAAAAGATATTATCAAACCAAAAACTAATCACCAACCAGTCATGGCCGGCGAAAAAGAGAAATCACCAACTTCAGTAATCTCAAGAATCAGCAAGTGGTTGATCGGGAAAACAAAAAACGAAAATCCCGCCACCAATCCGAGTCAAAAAGAACCCCAGACCCAAACTGCCGGGGATGCTAAGTCACAGGACAGACCTTCCTCAACACACCGCAAGCGCAAGCCTTATCCCCGGCGCCGGAAAAGCAATGCGGCAAACCGTAATCGCCCGCCAGAATCAACGACGGAGAAAACCATCGAAACAGAGAAGAAGGGAAATCCACCTGTAAAATCAAAAAAGCCCCAAACCCAGAAAGCTACCCCGGAGATTATCGAAGAGAATGAACCGACAGAGAATATCCCGCTCAAACTTCTGATCAACACCGATGAACCTGAGGAATGCCGAATCGCTTTACTTGAGGATGGCCGGGTCGAATCTTTTTACGTGGAAACCGTGGTCCACGCCCAGACCAAGGGCAATATCTACAAAGGTAAAATAGTCGCGGTTGAACCCAGCCTGCAGGCCGCATTTGTCGAGCTCGGCACCGATAAAAACGGCTTCTTACCTTTTAGCGAAATACATCCGGAATATTACTACACCAGTGTTCCGGCAGACACTCACTGGAAAGACCTTAAAATCCAGGATGTTGTCCGTAAAGGCAGTGAAGTATTGGTGCAGGTAGTCAAGGAAGCCACCGGCAACAAAGGGGCAAACATGACGACCTATCTCTCAATGCCCGGTCGCTATCTGGTATTGATGCCCGGCAGTGACAGCCGCGGCGTATCCAAAAAGATTGAAAGCGAATCCCAGCGCGATAAACTACGAAAAATTATCGACAGCATGGATTTACCTGAAGGTATTGGCTACATTGTCCGGACGGCAAGCAAGGAAATGACCAAGACCTCTCTGACCCAGGACCTGAAATATCTCTTGAACCTCTGGCAGGAAATCAAAGACCGCGGCCAGAGCATGCCCGTTCCTTCTTTAATCTACAAAGAGCAAAACATCATCTCAAGATTTATGCGGGATCATTTCACTTCAGATATCCAGGAGATACTGGTTGATAACAGCGATGCCTACAAACAGGTAAAAGCATTTCTCGACCTCCTGCCCGCCGCCAATCAGAAAACCACGGTCAGTCAACACCGGGGATCACGTCCAATTTTCAATCAGTACAAGGTTGAAAAACAAATCGAGCAGATATACCAGCCCACCGTCCAGTTGCCATCCGGCGGATCAATTGTCATAAGTCCGACCGAAGCACTGGTCGCCATTGACGTCAACTCCGGTCGGACCTCCAAGGACAAAGACTTCGAGGAGTCAATTTTCCTGGCCAATAAAGAGGCGGCGGTAGAAATGGCGCGGCAATTACGTCTCCGAGACCTTGGAGGGCTGATCGTTGTAGACTTTATCGATATGCGGGATACCAGGCACAACCGGGAGGTGGAAAAAATAGTCAAAGCCAGCATGAAAAGAGACAAAGCCAAGGTGGATATCAGTCGGATTTCCAAATTCGGCCTGATGCAAATCTCCCGGCAAAAAATGGCTTCACCCATCCAACTGGGCAGCTATCATATCTGCGAACATTGCCAGGGCCGCGGCCTGGTTCGCTCGGTCGAGACCTTGTCCCTTTCATACTTGCGTCGCATCCAAACCGGAGTAATCAAGAAAAAAGTGGAAAGCGTAGATTGCCAGCTCCCGGAAGATGCCGCAAAATACCTGCTTGAGAAAAAGAAACACGAGATTGAAGAACTGGAAAAACGCTACCACGCAAAGATCCACATAACGGCAAGACCGGACATCAAGCCTTCTGAAGAAAAAATTGAATTCAATTACCGACAGGAAAGTCAGTAAAATGGCCTAATCATAAAAAAAGGCGGCCAATTTCTGGCCGCCTTTTTTTATTTTGCCTGAACCGGCGGCGTAAAAATCCGCTGCCCCAGTTCCTGATCAAGAACAAACAGGCCGCTGGCATCACCACCGATCAATTTCAGTTTATTAAGCACATCTCCCACTGTCGCCTCTTCCTCAACCTGCTCAGAGACAAACCACTGCAAGAAAATATTAGTGGCGTGGTCCCTCTCATCCAAAGCCAGATTCACCAATTCATTAATCAGGCCGGTCACTTTCTGCTCATGAGTCAATACATTCTCAAAGGCCGACAGAGTTGAGTCCCAACCAGACTGGGGTTGGGCAATAGCCTTCAAAATCACCCTGCCGCCGCGGCCAAGCACATAGTGATAGATCTTTGTTCCGTGAAACCATTCTTCCTGAGCCTGAGCCTGCATCCATATCGCGCAACCGGACAAACCTACTGCTTCAAAATACGAACTCATCGACAAATACATGTAAGAAGAATAAAATTCCGCGTTAATCTGCTCGTTAAGAGCTTCCTCCATTGTCTTACTAAGCATTTTCAGCTCCTCCAGAGCCCGTGGAGATTACAATACGCCCTGGCTGTTATCTGTTTGGCATCAATCTTAAAAATGGCCTCCGGCGCAGCAGCGGGACTAAGGTTCTGACGGCAAACCTTCCCGTCGGCAATAACCTCTATCCACTCGATATAATGCTTATCCTCCATGGGATGGGCCACTGATCCGACCCTGACTTTAATCCCGCCATCCACCTTATCAATTACCGGCACATGTTTTTCCCGGGCCGCATCAACCGTGTTTTCCTCATAAAGCTTCATCGGCTCACCGCAACATACCAACTCACCGACGCCCTCATGCAAAACCTCAACTATATTGCCACACAATTCACATTTGTAGATTCCCATCTTTTTTGCCATTTCACTTCCTCCACGTTAATAATTTTCACCAAGAAGCTCGAAGTGCGCCTGTTTATGGGCACAAGCCGGGCACGTATCCGGGGCCTCATTTCCTTCATGCACATAACCACAATTACGACATTGCCAAGTTGCCTTGCTATCGCGTTTAAAAACTTTCCCTTTCTCAATATTAGAGGCAAGCGCCAGATAGCGCTTTTCATGCTGTCGCTCGGCCACGGCAATTGACTCAAACACTGCAGCGATAGCTTCAAAGCCCTCCTGGCGTGCAACTTTTGCAAAATCGGGATACATAATTGTCTGTTCGTAATGTTCGCCAGCCGCCGCCCCCTGTAAATTTTCCAGAGTTGAACCGATACACCCGGCCGGGAAACTTGCGGTTACCTCAACCTCGCCCCCCTCCAGCAACTTAAACAATCTTTTGGCATGTTCCTTTTCCTGGTTGGCCGTCTCTTCAAAAATAGCCGCCATCTGCACGTATCCCTCAGTTTTGGCTTTCGAGGCAAAATAAGTATAACGATTTCGAGCCTGTGACTCACCGGCAAAAGCGGTCAATATGTTTTTCTCGGTTTGACTACCCTTTAATTTTCCCATTTCCTAATTCCTCTTTGGATGATTTAACCGCGGAATAATTTAATCAGATCATAAAATAGTAATTATTATCAATTTAGCATCTGTTGATCTATTTTTCCACTACTTTCACAAAATTCCAGATCGGAAATTATTACGTGACAAGAAATTTATTCTATCAATTTTAAACTCAAAAACTCAAATTACTTTTTAAAAAAGTCGATGGCATTTACTAAAGGTGATAACTGCCTAACCTGCCAGACAATAAAGTTTCAAAAACATCATGCCACCCTGTGGTATTTTGAACTCAAATGTGTTATGATATTTAAATTAATTGATAAATGTTTTGTTGTAATGCAACTGACTTTAATCCTCAAACCAATAACCTTTGTAAATAAATGACAAAGCAGTAAAGATACTATTAAGAAATGTTTAATTTGAAATTCATTAAAGGTCTGGTTTTCCTAGCCTTTATCGCGATCGTCATCCTGCCGATCTATACCCTTTTTTATTTATCCCCGGCCTTTACAACTTTCATTGCCCATAACACCGAGCATGAAGCCGTTCGGGTTGCCAACCACCTTTCAGAGCTGGCATTTCCCAGTCACCAGATCTCCCGCAACCTGTTGACCGAAAAGTTCAAGGACCAGATAACAACCGCCACAAATGACTTCGGACTGATGAAGGTGAAGGTTTTTACTGCCTTTGGTGAAGTAATTTATTCAAGCGACCCGACCGAAATCGGCACCATTAACCGCAAAAATTACTTTCATGAAATAGTGGCCACCGGCAAAAACCTCACCAAGATAGTAAAAAAAGACTCCATGTCCATGGAAAACCAACTTGTTCCCCTTGACGTCGTCGAGACCTACATTCCAATCATGCGGAACAACAAATTCATGGGCGCTTTTGAAATCTACTACGATATTACCGCAAGCAAAAATCAACTGGATAAACTAATCACCAAATTCTATTCCACCCTTTTTCCCATTGCCATCTGCCTGATGCTGGCGATTGCCATCACGATGTTCAAGGGGACCGAAAACATCAAGGACAAAATACTTGCCGAAGAAAAGTTACAAGCAAACGAAGATCGATTCCGCTCCATTTTCGAAGAATCCAATGATGCCATTATAATCTTTAACCTGGATGGAGAGATCCAGGATGTCAATATCCGCTCCTGCCAAACTCTAGGCTATGGCAAAAACCAGCTTTGCTCGATGAATATCAAAGATCTGCTGGTCATTGACAAAGAAGAAGATTCATCCCAAAAAATTCTTGATGAAATTATCAAGATGGGGCAAACCCGCTTTGAAACAAAAATACGCAAAGAAGACGATATTATTGTTAATGTTGCAATTAGCGCCAGGGTAACCAACGAACTCCGGGGAACCGCCCAGGCAATTATTCGCGATATAACCGACCGCAAAAAATCAGAAGAAGAAATAAAACGTAATTACCAGACGCAAACCGTACTCAACAAACTTCTCCATCTTTCTTTGGAAAATATTTCCCTGGAAAAAACTCTTGAGCTTTTCATTTACTACATAACCTCTTTCCCATGGCTGGTTCTGGAACCTAAAGGCGCAATATTTCTGACCGGCTCCAAACCAGGGATTCTGGAGTTAAAGGCCCACCGGGGCCTGAACGATTCATTGCTAAAGATTTGCGCCCAAGTACCCTTTGGCAAATGCCTCTGCGGCAAATCCGCCCTATCGGGCGAAATTGTTTTCGCCAACTGTGTTGACGAATTTCATGACAACACATACGCAGGTATTGCTCCCCACGGTCACTATTGCGTTCCCATCCTTTCGGCCAGCAAGAAAGTAATCGGCGTCTATACTTTATATACCAAGAGCGATTGCCAGCGCGACAAACAGGTCGAAGACATCCTGCAATCTGCGGCCAACGTCATCTCCGGCATCATCCAGTTGAAACAGGCCGAGGAGGAACTACAAAACTCTCGCGATGAATTGGAAGTAAGGGTACAGGATCGGACCGTTGAACTTGAAGAGATGAACCAACAATTGGAACAGGAACTACAAGTCAGACGCGAAACCGAAAAAGCCTTGACCAAATCAAAACTTGAAACGGAATGGGCCAACACCGAAAAAGACCAGCTGATTCTCAACCTGTTTGAAATTATGTACGAGATGCTGGCCAACCGTGACCATTCAACTTTTGAGCATGCCCTGAGGGTATCAGAGATATCCAAAAGAATTGGTTTAGAGATGGCACTCTCCACCGATGAAATGGATGTGATCAAACATGGTTGTCTGGTCCACGACATCGGCAAAGTCGCGATCCCGGACGATATCCTGCTTAAGCCAGGCCTCTTCGATCGTATCGACCGCAAAATCATGCAGGTCCATACTTTAGTCGGAGCCAGCCTGTTTTCCAGACATCACCACGATGAACGGATACGGCGGATTATCCTCCATCACCACGAACGGCTTGATGGCAGTGGCTACCCGAAAGGACTAAAAGGAGATGAAATCGGCTTACTGGAAAGAATCGTCGCCGTTGCAGATGTTTACGAAGCCCTGATCTCCAAAAGACCTTACAAACATGCATTATCCCGCAAAAAAGCTCTAGACATCCTCAATTTCGAGGTCAAGGAAGGCCGACTTGACGGCAAAATTGTCGATATCATGAAAAAAGTAACGGAAACCTGGAGCCCTCTTGAAATCACCTCATCCTTTAAAGCCGATTACACCGTTGATCTCGAAGTCTTTCGGCAAATGACCTACTTCAAGGAACCATTAAGCGATTTCTATAATTACCGATATTTACTGTATCTTGATGACGCCAACATCCTCAAAAGAAATAGAAGCAAACCATACCACATCATAATGACCAACTTCCCGGAACTACGTGAATTCAACCACGCAATGGGCTTTGTCAAAGCAGATCAGGTCCTTGATGAGATAGGGCAGAAGATGCACCAGACCTCGGAAGATTTCAACACCGCCTGCTCAAAGGACGAAAACGCCGTTATCCTGCTCCGTAAAAACGCTGATTTCATTATTTATTCGGAATGCGTCGACGAGCAATTGAAAGAACTTCTTTCCCAGATAGTCGGCCATCTGCAAGAAGCAACAGACGAATGGGGACTCAAGTCAGAACACGCTCATCACCGATTTGAAGGTGATTACCCAACCGAAAAAGCCTTGAACGAAATATTTTCTGCCGCTACCTGAATACTGCCTAAAAATCTTACTCATTCTTTGCCGCACAACCCACACAGGTCGTAGTCTCGGGCATCAGCAAGATCCTGCCAGCCGGAATTGGATCACCGCAATCCAGACAAATTCCGAACTCCGGCGCATCAATTATAGCCAAGGCCCTTTTCAATCTAGCTAGTTTTACCCTGGCCGCGCCCAACGCCGACTCATTTACACTTTTCGCGTTAATTGCTTCCATCCGGGACAAACGGCCGATAGCATTGTCCGGTGCTATCGGTTTAACCAGTTTCTCAAAGGCGACAATATTTCCCTCGGACGACTCAATCTCGCTGACGATTTTCCCCTCCAAGCTTTTCCTGGTATCCTGATCCATAATTTTCTCCCGGCCCACAAAAAAGCCCCGCACATGCGGGGCTTTCAACAAAATTCACTTACCCATTTCGGGGATTAGCGCCTTGACGACATTATTTTTTTATCAACTTAAATGATCAATAATAATGTCGCAGACACCAAAACAGATTACATCTGCTGAACATTGTCAGCAGCCGGACCTTTAGGTCCAGCCACAATTTCAAACTTAACCCTTGCACCCTCATCGAGGGTTTTGTAACCCTCTGTTTTAATCGCGGAGAAATGAACAAAAACATCGCTCCCATTATCCTGCTCAATAAACCCGAATCCCTTAGATGCATTAAACCACTTTACTGTTCCTTCAAACACGACACGACTCCTTTGTACTCGGCTCCCCCAAGGAACCATTTTTAGAATATGGCCAAAATCCTCTTAAATTAGTGGACCTAAGGCCGCCTGCAAAAGTCCCAAATAAAAAAACCGCACATCAGTAAAGAAAAATTGTGCGGTTAACCTTAATCTGTATTCCATGGACTACAAGCAAGTACTGCACATGAAAATCAGCATAGTGTATTGTTTTTAGAAAAGCAAAATATTTTTAGCAGGCCAACAATTTGTTAGTTTTACAACCATAAATCCAGACAAACAACTCACCTCGAACCATTTAAACAAAAAGATGACGGCAACAAACATTGAACCTCAAAATTAAGTAACCATGTCTGAATTTATCAAATTGTTACCACCGATCATTAATGATATACTCCAAGTCTAAAAATCTTGGTTCAGCAGATAATTAATTGCGGCCCCGCTACCGACAGCCAATCATTTTTGCCCAACGGCAGACGATATCAAAAGAGGATTACCATGCATTTAATTCAAGCCACTAATTTCCACATCCGGAAAACTGCTTTCTTTTTTATCCCGATTATTCTTTTACTTACAATTACGACTGCCTCCGGCGAGGAATACAGTTCCCAAAATGACCAAATCAACAACGCTATAATAAAGATCTACAGCGTAATCAGCAGTCCTGACTATTATCGTCCCTGGCAACAAAGAGTTTTTAACAGCGTAGGCTCCGGCTTTGTCATTAACGATAAACGGATCTTGACCAACGCGCATGTCGTTGCCAACCAGACTTTCATCGAGGTAAGAAAAAACGGCGACCCGCACCGCTACCAGGCAAAAGTGCTTAACGTATCCCACGAGGCCGACCTGGCCTTGCTCACTGTCACGGAAGAAGGTTTTTTCAACAATATTAAACCCCTGGAAATAGGCGGGCTTCCCCGAATCCAGCAAGAAGTTCTGGTCTACGGTTTCCCGACCGGCGGCGACACATTAAGTATCACCAAAGGTATTGTGTCCCGCATTGAACACGTCCAATACATCCACAGCAGTTTATCTTTTTTGGCCGGCCAGATTGATGCCGCGATTAATGTCGGTAACAGCGGCGGTCCGGTCATCTCCAACGGCAAGGTGGTCGGCGTGGCCATGCAGGGTCGCAATGATGCCGATAACATCGGCTACCTTATTCCGGTGCCGATCATCAATCATTTTTTAGAAGATATTAAAGATGGGGAATATAACGGTTTTCCGGATCTGGGCTTGATCACCCAAAACATGGAAAATCCGGACATGAAGAAAAAATACGGGATGACCACCAAACAAACCGGCGTCATGATCAGACATATTCTACCAGGCTCTTCCGCCATAGATAAGATTAAAGAACAGGACATCATTCTTTCGATTGACAACCACCCGATCGCTGATGACGGCACCGCCGAATTCCGCCCCAGGGAACGGACTTCATACGGCCATTTTATCGATATGAAACAAATCGGCGACGAAGTAAAACTCTCCATCCTGAGAGAAGAAAAGGCCTTCGATCTCACCTTGAAAATCGATACCCGGGCAACCGATCTGTTTTCCAATCAGCTTGAGCAATACGACACCAGCCCCCGCTATTTTATTTTTGGCGGTATTGTTTTTAGCCCCTTAAACAAAAAACTGCTGCTGGAATGGGGCGATCAATGGCAAAAACGGGCGCCGGACGAGTTACTTGTCGAACTGGGAAACCTGCAAACGGAGACGCAAAAAGAGACGGTGCTGGCCCTGCATGTCCTGCCGGCCGACATCAACAAAGGATATCACACGATTGCACAACGAATAATAAGATCAGTCAATGATGAGCCGTACCAGGACTTCAACGACTTTTACAGCAAAACAGTAAATGGTTCAGAACCTTATGTCGTCTTCAAAGATTGGCAGAAAAACCAATTTATCATCGACCGCAAAAAAGCTATAGCCTCACATGAGGCTATCCTTGATACCTACAAAATCCCCAGTGACCGGTTCCCTGCCATGCTTGGGGAATAAGACACAACTTGACATGAAAATTCAGAACTTTAACCCGCCATCCTTCATTCGAAACAAATGAGCGGAACTTAAAGTTTCTATAAATTTTATTCCACCGGAGGAGACCTCCCTGAACTCCATGCCAACCTCAAAACCTACTCCGCTCCCGGCTTTTTTGCCCCACTTGACGACCGACTTGGCATAGATAGTCTGGTTATTGAGGTTAAAACCTACCTTAACCAACTCCCCTCTCATCAATGCTTTAGGAATAGATATGCGCACTCCCGACTTACTGATATCAAGAATAATACCGTCAAAAACACCAAGATTTCTGGTCGATATCCTGATGGGCAGAGAAAGATACTTCTGCTCCAAAAGATTTTTCAGTGACTCAGCATCCATCCTTTGACAAGAACGATTGTCCCCTGATTTAACCTTCTCGCCGGGACTTGAGTCCATCTCCAGATTCAGCGAGGGAATATCATCCCAATTTTTTTCATCGCTCATTACCCAACCTCCTGCTTCAAACCTGCAGATTAATTCTTTTAGACTAAAATAATTCTACAACTTTACCACCCGAAATGGCAAGGCAGACTTAATCAAGAATAGATCCTGGCACCCCGGAAACATGACCAGATCTGCCGGCCATATCACCAAATATAAATCTCAGGGCCACTTGACGATAAGAATTAGCATATAGATGCCCAAATGAGCAACCGGTCTAAAAACCAACATTGATTTTACTGATTGGGAGCAAATCGAAAAGTTAGGAGGGCTTAAATGCAAGATGTAAAAACGGAACCCCATTATCTGCGATCATTTATCACTTTGCAGATAATGGGGCCATGGTTTGAGACCTGCATTGATCTTGGGGGGATACAAGCACATTGATCTCAAACCATCTAACAAGTACCACAAAGTGACACCATTAGCAATAAAGTATTTGTGAGGAAAATCATACTTGACAGAGTCAGTTGCAATTCAAGATATGTTCCCTAAAATATTTGAAAATTTCTAAAAATTAAGGCCTGACCAGATCAATTAATTTTAGAACCAAAATACGTGTCTTATGGTAAAAAGTATTATATTATCATCCTCATCGGCTTGGGTAATTCCCTGACCGGAGAATAAGGTGCTCAATGGTTCCGCCTGTGAAGATCGGATCACACCAACTGAAATCCAGAACCATGCAAAATATTATTGGAACATCATTGCACAAACTCATTGCAATAGAGCCGCAATGATTGACCGGCAGAAGAGCAATTAATAATCAGGAGAAATAACATGGCTAAAGAACACAAAAGCATTAAAGCGGAAAAGAAAAAACCGGCCTTAACCCCAAAAGAAAAAAAAGCTGCAAAGGCAACCAAAAAAGCATCCAAGAAAGCAGCTAAAGATTATTAGATCTACGACAATACACTTTTAATTTACCGGTATTTTCAGCAGCACAACTGACGGGGATGATATTGATCAACAGTCTCATCCCCGGTTCGCCCAAATAATCTCCTGCGAAGATAATAAAAAACCACCTTCAGGCGGAGCCTTTTCACCAATCGCCATTAAGGGACTTATGACCTCTGCCAGCCCCGAGTCTCCCATTAGTTTTCCAGCCGCTCACCATCTCTGCGCAGTGGGCATTACACCACCGGAGAATTATTTTAAGAGCTTGCAAATACTTTCTACTTCTGCTGAAATATTTAAATCACCGTTTGCCGTAAATTTAATCCGAACATCAAAAGGGGTTTGTCCATGATCCGGTTCAAAATAGATGAAAATCGTTGCATCCAGTGCGGTGAATGCGCGAATGATTGCCCTGCCAAAATCATAACCATGGAAAACTACCCAAAGATCACTAATGAAGAAGGGTGTTATCGTTGCCAGCACTGTCTTGCCATTTGCCCGACCGGCGCCGTCTCGATCCTCGGCCGAAATCCCGATGAAAGCACTTCTCTGGCCGGCAATCTTCCTGACCCGGCTTGCCTGGAAACACTGATCAAGGGGAGAAGATCGGTGCGCCGATACACCGGCAGAGACCTACCCGGAACTTTAATTGATGAACTGCTACAAATCGCCTGGCACGCACCCACCGGCGTCAACAATCAATCGGTACTGTTCACCGTGGTCAGGGAGGGCAAAGTCATGGACAAATTACGGAAAGAAGTAATGGCTCTGCTTGCTGAAAAAAAGAAGGCTGGAGGTTTTCCGGAAGATTTCGTCGGACAGTATCTTGGTGCGGCGGTTAAAGGATGGCAAGAAGAAAACCTGGATATCATTTTCCGGGGCGCTCCTCACCTGATCATCACCAGTGCGCCGAAGAGCGCTCCCTGTCCGGTGCAGGATATCCACATCGCCCTGACTACCTTCCAGCTGATGGCCCATGCCAGAGGAGTTGGAACAGTCTGGGATGGAATGTTCATGATGGCCCTTGCCGTTTGCCCCGAGCTAATCACCCGACTGGGTATCCCCGAAGATCATGTCTTAGGATATGCCATGGTTTTTGGCGAGCCGGCGGTTGAATACCACCGGACCGTGCAAAGGGGTCCGGCCCAGGTCAATGTGGTTTGCTGAAGCTAAGAACAAGACCAACCTCCGCCCGGGACCTTAACATATTTAATATCCCCGAAACCCCGGGAAAGTCGGCAACCTGAAATCAGTTTTTAATCAACCAACCGTCCTGGTTTAAATTACAAATGAAATTTAAAGGAGATGAGAACCCTGGCGCGATAGGTTGATACCATTTCTCCTTCCATGGTCATATCAAGTTCTTTAACCGTTGCAACGCGCAGATCACTGTGATCTTTCTTGGCCATATTTACTGCGTTTTTCGCCGCGTCTTCCCACGAAAGTTTACTTGTCCCGACAAACTCCACTATTTTATAAACACTCTGATCACCCATGTATTCTTCCTCCTGAATATAATTTTTTGCCGATAATTAGTGCCTGAACTAGAAAACAATAACGTTCTCACCTGATATTAAGCCAATATTTTTAAATGAGATTTTTTGCTTTCAGCTTATAGATGAATCTCTTACCATTCACCTGGAGTCCAGGTGAGCACCTATCCAATATACCAATTTCAGCCAGTATTTGCGTCAGATAAACAACCAAAGGAAAACTGCGGCCTGGCCTATTACCATAAAACCAATGAGCGGCCGACCAAACGAAATTACTTTATTTCATTGGCAACAACTGCCGGAGCAAACGATATCGATCAATCACCAAAAAGCATTACCAATACCGAAAGTCCAGCGATCACCAGCAGGACAGCCCCCCAAATCCACGACCAATTCCATAGCGCCAGACCTGATAAAAATAGTACCGACACGAAAATAAGCTGCCACTTGAGTTCTCTTGCTTTTGTTTCCTGGAATTTTTTTTGCAGAGACGGGAGTATCTTTTTCAAAGCTGACTCCTCTAAATCAGCGACACCAATCAACCAATGAACTAATAGTTTAAAACGATCGTCACTAATCCCGGTCAGCAAGGGCGCGGCTTTTTTAATAATTCTTTTTATGGTTCGCAGACGCCATGCCGGGGGCTTCTGATCAAGGGTCCGGATATCATCTTTTTCACCAAGGGCACAAACCGCAACTTCGGCATAGGGCTGATAGCATTTCATAAAACCGTAACCGTAGATATCCTTGTAGGTAGGACTGCTGTTATAGGCATCACCGGCATTGATATCTTCCGTTCTGAAAAACTGCCAGGAAGTCTCGATCCCAAGATCATTGAGCAACTCCAGGGCTTCTTCCTCTGTAACCTGCCGATTAAGAACATAGGTGACTTCATCAAGAGGATAAGTTTCCGAATTCCGGTATTCATCACGATACAGCCCTTCTTCCGACCGAAAACGCAAAGCAGCATTTCCGGAACCACTGATCGTGGTGTTTGAAACTACCCCATTAATCATTACCGTCGATTTTGAATAAGATTTACGCATGACTGACCTACCCTCGCTCATCATCTTTTTCGGGGTCCATTTTTTCGCCGTAATAATTTCGAACACGTCCTTTGCTTCTCGACTTTACCGGAGAGTTCTCGTCTGCCGAATACCATCGGACGGAGCGATCATCCCGTCGACCGTCACGCAGATTCATATCCTTCCAGAGCTGATTAAAGGCGGAATGGACATCATGGGAATTATCAATTGCACTGTTCCATCTTACCGTTCCGCGATCCTGAAACCGGTTGTAAAGAGTATCAATCTTATCAAATACGGGAGGAATGCTGATCACGGTAAAAAAGCCAAAGAGCCAGACAAAGATCCAGGGCCAGATCGCCGGGGGATTTTCCAGCGGTACGGTTGGATCCATCAGTGAGTCCCGGGGAAAGTTCCGGTTATAATAAATGATATGTTCGGAACCTATCCTGAACTTATACATCCACCGGGCGAACCCGCCTAAATCGCCAATCGGCGAGAAAGCCTTGCTGGCAAAAGAATAGCGGTCATTTTCATACTGCCTGCCGTTAACCGTATACTCATAAGTAATGCGTAAAATTGTCTGATCAAAGTCCGGTTTTACTCTACTGACATAATCACCCAAGCCGCCCGGCGCCACCGACACCACCTTACCCATAGTAGTTGTATATACGGAAATATCATATCGTTGGGGAGGAGTGTCGAATTTCTCCAGGGCCTTTACGCCAAAAGCAACCAGAACGGTAGCAATCAGCAGAATGCCGGTAATGAGCCAGGACTTGGTTTTTGGTTCCACATACATTGTTTTTATTTATTGATATCGGGTAGCAAATAATCCCTTTTTATACCACAGGGGCACTCGGCGTGTCGCAAGTTCCCTTACTTCCTTCGAAACTTATGCCCTTGCCAGCATTCGCCCCTTCAAGCCAAACATGCATTTACATAATATGAAATCGCTATCCGGCCTGTCAACAAAAACCCCGGCCAATCCAGCCATCATCCTTCGAACCCAGAGGTAATCGGTTTTACAACAAAAGGTCTGGCGACCATCCATTTTTTCAAGCAGCCATTTCAGGCAAAAGCCTGTCTGCTGAATCCTTCTTTCATAAAAGATCTATATCATTTTCATCATCCCATTAAAAATTCTGTAAGCTAAATCCGCCTCGGCATCATATACTGATAAAAAAATTAACCCGCTAATTTAGAATCGGATACTAGACCCAACCATGAGTTTAAGAGCAGATTATTCAATATCGGAAATCTACGGATTTGAACAAAAAATCAGAGTATTGCGCCCCCTGTTCTCCTCAGGAGTCTCGGCAGGGTTCCCTTCTCCGGCCGAAGATTACATTGAACAACGTCTCGATCTCAACGAGCTGTTAATCAAAAATCCAGCCGCCACTTTCTTTGTGCGCGTCAATGGAGATTCGATGATCGGCGCCGGCATTAATCATAACGACATCCTGATCGTTGACCGCTCCCTGGAACCGGTAAGCGGCAAAATCGTCATCGCGATCATCAATGGGGAATTCACGGTAAAAAAACTGATTAAGCATGGTCATTCCTGTAAACTGGTGGCCGAAAATCCCGCTTACCCTACGGTAGAACTGACGGAAGAATCATCCTGTGAAATCTGGGGTGTAGTCACCTGCTCCATCAACCAATTCTGAGCTGGCCCCATGAACAAGGTCTTTGCCCTGATTGACTGCAATAACTTCTATGCCTCCTGCGAGAGGCTGTTCCGGCCCGAACTTCAGGGCAAACCAATTGTCGTTCTTTCCAACAATGATGGCTGCATAGTCGCTCGGTCTAATGAGGCCAAGGCCCTTGGCCTCTCGATGGGCGCCCCATATTTCAAGAACAAGGCGCTGATCCGGAAACATAACGTCCAGGTCTTCTCATCCAACTATGCCCTTTATGGCGACCTGTCACATCGGGTCATGCGTGTCCTGCAGGATATGGAACCGGACGTCGAAATCTACTCAATCGATGAGGCCTTCATCTCGTTACCGGCCGGCAACAACCTGGCCGCCTATGCAAAATCCATGAAGGCACGGGTTGAAAAATATGTCGGCATCCCGGTCTCCATCGGCATTGCACCAACCAAGACCCTTGCCAAGATCGCAAACCGTTTCGCCAAAAAGAATGCGCAACACCAGGGGGCCTTCGAAATCAGAAACCATGAAAATTCAGATGAACTTCTGTCTACCGTCGGAGTTGGTGAGGTCTGGGGAATAGGCCGCAAGAGCACGGAAAAACTGAATCGCCAGGGGATACATAACGCCCTGCAATTAAAAAATGCCGATGACCAATGGATCAGAAAACATCTGACAGTGACCGGTCTGCGGACCGTTATGGAGCTTCGGGGCACTTCCTGTCTCCCTCTTGATCACAGCTTGCCAACCAAAAAATCAATCATCAGCTCCAGGTCCTTCGGCAGTCCAGTCAACACACTTCCCGACCTGCGAGAAGCAATAGCCACCCACATCGCAATCGCCGCCGAGAAGCTTAGAAAACAAAAATCAGCGGCCGGTTCCATTCACGTTTTTATCTATACGAATCGTTTCAAGAAAGACACCCCGCAATACGCCGGTAACATCATGATGACCTTGTCTCAACCCAGCGCCTGCACCCCGACCATAATTAAATCTGCCTTGCAAGGCCTGGAGCGCATTTACAAGCCGGGATATGCCTATAACAAAGCAGGAATAATGATCACTGAACTGGTGCCGCAGAATCACCTCCAGCAAAACCTGTTCTGTTCGGAAAACATCGAGAACACCCCCCTCATGGCAACGGTGGACCGAATCAATACCAGGTGGGGCAGAAATACCCTGCAATTTGCCGCAGCCGGACTGGCTAAACCCTGGGGCATGAAGCAGGCCCATAAGTCCCCGGCCTATACGACAAACTGGCCCGACATCCCGGTGGTCACCGCTTCTTTCTGAAAAAACAGACCGGAAATCTTTTTATTTTCTCTTTATGTAATTTTTTTTAAAATTAAACTTGTATTTTCAGAACCAAGCTGTGGTACCATATATTCAGTTTGAGACTCCCCCCCTCTTGATCCCCCCCCTAATGGTCAAGTTTGTCTCAAACAAGGCCCTGTTATCTGCACGTTGATAAATGAACCGCAGATAACGGGCCTCCTTTTTTTAACTCCAAACTGCCGGCAAAATAGATTTACCGACCACCTTTCCTGTAAATTAAATTATACCTGCAAACCAATCATCTGATACTCCTTGGTTTATGACTAATAGAACAACTCCTTCCAAATGGCAACTCCACGGCGAATGGGTGAATAAGTACCAGGCTGGACATTTTGATATTCTCGCACCCACAACTGCAAAATAAAAATGCTAAACCAGCCTGACCCGAAGTTTAAGCAAGTGTATAGATAAAGGCGTCGAAATTTTCGCCGGTAGTTTGCCGTAAAGTCAGATCACCCTCCGGTCGATAGTTCTCCGGCTCAGCGCTATCGGGATGAGCCGGGTCCTTTTGTCGGATCATATCGATCACTTTCTGGCGGGGTTCAAAAAAACAGATGATCCCACCACTTTTGGCGATCCGGACCAGTTCCCGGAAGACCTCCGGTCGCTCCTCGGCAGGGATATGGTGCAGGGCGCCAAGGAGAAATACCGCGTCAAATAAGCCGTCGGCAAAAGGCATCTTCCCGGCATTAAAGGCCTTAAATTCGATCAGGGACTCGACCTTGACCTTCCGGGCATTTTCCTGCCAGTTCTGCCTGGCATAGATCGTTTCGTCATCGCCCGGCTCCCCGGTTATGACCTGAAACCCATGTAATGCAATGGTTATGGCCATGCTGCCCATCCCGGTGCCGACATCAAGGATTTTCGCGTCTCCGGGCAGGTTTAGTTCCTGAATAACGTTATTCAGATCATCGGCGGAAAAGGAATATACCTCTCCCAGAATTTTTTTTGCTTCGCCTATCTCCATTTTTTCCCTCTATTTTGTTTGAAAAATACTTTTTTTCAGATCAGTTCAGAATTTATTGACCCGTTTCTCGACCAGAATGGATTTTTCGCAGCTACTGCCTTCCTTGGGATTACAATCAAGCAGGATGGTCATGACCCGATCGGCAAGCCGGTAATAACCGCCATCTTCAAGCCGGGCCAGAAGATCAGACATCAGCTTGTTAAATTTCATACATTTCTTGTAATCAGAAGAGACCCGCTGATGAAGCTCAAGCGCTCGGGCAAAATCTTTTTTGATGTCATCTGAAAGGTCCATTGAATTCTCTCACAAATTTTAGCCAGTGTCTGTCCAGAAATGAGGATTTTTGTTCGAGATCAAGGCATGCGAAAATAATAACCGCAGGCATATATTTGATATTCCGAGGATTATTTTTTTCGCATAACGCAGAGATCGGGCGAAAAGACCATTTATGGACAGGCACTAGCCAACATGCACCATAGCATATCCCCGGGTTTTTCGGGAGTCACTTGCCACCCGGCCCAAGAAAATAGTGCGGGACAAAGCAAAAACATTTTTACAGCTAACTCTTTCCGGATAAACTCATTTGCTAAATAGTTTTTGTCAGTTAGATTAATCTGATTGATTTTTTCAGAGGGGTTTGCTCTGGTCGGCAGCAGTTAAGGAATTATCCTTGTTAAGGAGTGTTATGTCAGGGAAGAAACCGGGCGATCTCCATGAAAAAGGAGTCGAAGTCCCCTACGAACAACTCGACCCGGAGACCTTGCACCGGATGATTGAGGAATTCGTCACCAGGGATGGCAACGATTGGGGTGATGTCGGCGGGACCCTGGAAAATAAGATCGCTCAGGTCCTGCGGCAACTTGGAAATCGCAAGGCCAGGATTGTTTTTGACCTGAAGTCGGAAACAGCAAATATTGTCACCTGTCGCTAAATCGTATGAAAGGGCAAGAGCTCTTGGGGACAAGGAGGGCTTCAATCAAGATGGCTGAAACCGATTCAACACCCAAAGGATTTCGCAATTTCATCCTGGCGGTACCATACCAGTGGCACCTGGCCCTGGCTGTGGCGGTGTATCTCATTCTCCATGCCCTGGCCGCAAGGGAAATACCTTTACCAGATCAATCCCCGGAATCGACAGCCCTCTATGCCCATCGCCTGGTCTGGAAAACCGCAGCCTCGTTATTTCAGTATATTTTGCCCGCTGCTTTTAGCCTGGCGGGGATATTCTCTTTTCGCCGGGGCAGAGAATATGATAGAAGGATAAATAAGTAGTGTCCCAGGAATTGCGTGGGTACAAATATGAAAATACAGGTCAATTTTAACAGGAGAAGTTGATGGTCAACAATCCCTACGAAATTCTTATGCATTTGAATATCGATTCCGTTTCAGGAATGCTCCTTCTTATCTTTTTTATCTTATCTATTATCACCTCTCAAATCAGAAACAGTTTAAAAATTTATTTACGACTTGGTCTAATTATCTGGCTTGTCTTTTTTGGATATAAGATCATAACCGGTAACAATTTATTTAATGATGCTACAGGTCAAACCCAAAGAGAACTTGATGGCGCCTTATATGAAAGCGCATACATTGATGGCAAATGGATGAAATGGCACAAAGTTACCGGCAAAATAGTGAGTAATTAAAAACAAAGAAGGAAAGTTAATTGCAATACGGGAGTCAAACCACCCCTCAGTGATAAATGCAATAACGGAAACCAGACCACGTAAGATCAAGAAAAATTAAGAACAAGAGTCAAACGGAGATTTAAACCCTCGATTATTTATCTGGCAGACTTAACCAAACGCAACCTGGGAAATTCGCTTTTTGTTCTTTTCTTGCGGAGATTTCTTGTTGAGGGGAAAGATGGGGCATAGGTCGGGACCAGGTGAAGATAAGACGCTAACACCGGGGGAAGACCAAGCCAACTAAATGATATTGCGTTAAATTTATTAAAAAATGTGGCTTTTCCCAGCCCAGTCTTAAACACTCTTTTTGATAGCAAAAAAGGGGGTTTAATAGATGTCAATTTTGAAGACAGCATACTTAATTATTAACACTTCATTTAATTTATGCATCGCCATGGAGATGAATCAATCTTGAATAAATTTTTTAACCACCTTACGGGAATTATTTCCCTCCTCTACCTGCTTAATATCGGGGCAGGATTTATTGAATTGATTCCCGACAATATTCCGGTGATCGGTAATCTGGATGAAGCTGCCGCTGCGCTTCTCCTGATCAATTATCTCCGCTATCTTGGGATCGATATACTTTCCTATTTCAAAAAAAGTAGTAAATAAAAAACCATTGGCAAAAGAGCTTCCAGCCTAGCTTGCCAGGTGATATCTTGTGACCTGACCGGGCGGACTTAACTCTATGAAACATCATCTCAGTTCCCGTGATATGGAACAGGAACTTGCCTGACCCTATTGATCCGTCGTATAGTGCGGGTTCTGCTAAATATGACGGGCAAGGCCCACGGACACCAGTCCGCGGAGTTTATACCCGTCAGGGTGCTTTTCAAAATCCTCACTCCTCGTTCTCGAATAAAAATCCTCATTTCTGGACAAACACTAACTAACTCTGGTTTGAAAAAGATAGGGTGGCCCAGCCCCGGTCGCCCGAAGATCTTGCCACAAAAAAGCCCTTATCCTTTAACAAGATAAGGGCTTTAAAAAAAACAAATCGGAAAGAGGTGTTTACTCAGCCTTCTCCTCGGTAGCTGCCTCGGCAACTACTTCCTCGGCAGGTTTTTCTACTTTCTTCTTGGTCTTTTCAACCTTGATCTTGCCTTCCTTGAGCAGAATCTTCACCTTCTCTTCACCGTTGATGAACTTGCCGTCCTTGCCGCGAACGGACCAGCGTTTGCTCCGCTTCTCGATGAGTTTGTAACCTGGGTTTTTCTTTTTAGTTTTAGCCTTAGTCATTGTCATACTCCTTTTCAGTTTCCTACAGGTGCTCCCGAATTAACGTGCGGACAAAAAAAGGGCCGCGCACTTCATTGCATCCCCGGACTGAATCCGAATTCTCCGCTTTTCGGGCTGCACCAAAATTTGAAGGCAACTTACCTTGCCACCTCCAATCCTCTAACGGCAGGATATACTTAATTGACTTACAACTGAATGTCAAACCGGGCGAGAGGTCAGCACAGCCAGAGTCGGGCCACGCTAACTAATTAAAAGCATAGATAATCAAAATAGAAAACAAGCCTTCAGGGAAGTTCTTCCTTGAATTTCAAGTAGTTACCGTGTTATGTTGTTATGTTGAGGTTGGACAATTCTAACTAACTGAAAATACTTTTATTTATTCATAAAAGCAGGTCTTTTCAGACTTTTAGAGACCACTTTTTGCCATCCAAAAAATACTTTTAAGCCTTATCACCTTAAGACCTGAATTGCGGGAGATGGGGTACGAGCACGCTAACTATATGAAATCATAAAAGATGATGTCAAGTCTTTGCTTGGCCCATTGCCCCCTTCTATGAAATAAATGCAGGTAATTTACGAAGAACCAGAATTTGTCGTGGTCGTGAAGTCCAGTGGGCTGCTCTCGGTTCCCGGGCGTGGTCCGGAAAACCTGGATTGTGTCAGCGAGCGCGTGAAAGCACGGTATCCGGGCTGCATCGAACAGCCCGCCGTGCACCGCCTTGATATGGATACCTCGGGACTGTTGGTGCTCGCTCGAACCAAAGAGGTGCATCGCAACCTCTCTGTGCAATTTCAGGAGCGCGAAGTACATAAACGTTATATCGCCATCCTCGATGGCGAATTAGATGGCGAGGCAGGGATCGTCGAACTTCCTTTCCGCCTCGATATCGACAATAGACCTCATCAAATTTATGATCCGGTGCACGGCAAGATGGGAATTACCCACTGGAAAAAACTCCTGATCAAAGATGGCCGAACCCGAATCGAGTTTACACCGACCACCGGCAGAACCCATCAGCTCAGGGTGCACGCCGCTTCCGAACATGGTCTGGGAATTCCGATTGTCGGCGATCCGCTCTACGGAACTGGAACCGGCCTGGGATTACTGAAACTACATGCCTGTTATCTTTCCTTTGCTCACCCGAGGAGTGGCAAGAAGCTTGAGTTTAACTCGGAACCTCTGTTCTAGTTGCCATGAAAAATATTGCCGAGATAGACCATTTACTTGCTGCACATCCCAAAGACGCGACCTGCTTCGGGTATTGTGCGGATTGTAATGAGGTTCATTATCTGACCGAGGGAAACAGCCGCAAATATGCCCTGGAGCTGATGGCAGAACTCGAGGAGCACAAACGGATTGACTTTCATAGCCAGGATCCGGAGCCTCTATTCTCCACAGACTGCCTCTGGGAAAAAAGAGGTGGCCAGATGTTTGGGGTGTTGGAATGTGTCGATGGTGCCGGCAATACCGTAGTGCTGCGAGCATTTTCCGGACAGTTCAATACCCGCTGGCAAGCAGAGGGCTGGGTGCCACCGGCTTTTGATCTGGATGGCTATTCCCGGCTGATGGCAAAAATCGAGGCGGTGGTCCAGCAGATGACTGACGATATTGAGGCCTGCCAACAAAAAGCAGACCAGGATATACTTAAGTTCGAAGAAGCCATGCGTTCCAGTGGTCTGGCGGCCCAGAAAGATTACCGCCGACAGAGGAAGGAGGCCTTGAAAGCGCTCGCCCTGGCAAAGAAAAAACGGAGAACATATTCCCAATCCATGATGAGTGACTTTCGGGACCTGTATCAACTGCAAAACTTCAAAGGTAATCAGCGCTCAATCCTGAATGTCTTTTATGAAGACCGGGGAATCCCCACCGGAACCGGCGACTGCTGTGCCCCAAAACTTATCCACCACGCCGCCCGAAACGGGCTGACGCCTCGCGGACTAAGCGAATTCTACTTTGGCAGGGTAAATAAAGCTTCGACAAGGTTCCACAAAGAATTCTATCCCGGCTGCAAAAACAAATGTCAGCCAATTCTAGGCTACATGCTCTGCGGACTTTAAAGATTAGTGAAGGGTTCAGAGAATTATCCGGCTATGATGGCTGACCAGCCGGCAATTGTCTGCCACCGGAGTTTAACCTCGATATTTCCAAAAGTGCATAAAACAATAGGCGATTTTACTGAAGCTAGTATATTTTTCGCTTGGAAAAACTTTTGCCAAGGACCGAAAAAGTATTCTCGACGATGAACAGGGCATTTTCGTCAATAGTAAAAACCACCTCTTCCAGGCGCTTCAGCTGGATATTATTGATCACGGTCATCAACACCGATTTGGCCACTTTTGAATAGACCCCGTTGCCGCTCAGCATAGTTCCCCCAATCTTGAGTTTTGCCTTTACCTCTTCGGCAATTTCTTCCACATGATCCGATAAAATAAAGACAACTTTACGCTGATTGAAAAGCGACAGGGTCTGTTCCATGACTGCCGAAGTGCAGAACATCATGATAATTGAGGCAATTACCAGATCAATATCAAGATAGATCAGACTGGTCAGATAGAGCAGGGTATTAAAGAGAAAGTAAAACTTGCCGATCCCGATATTATATTTCTGAAACAGCCAGACCGCGACCACATCAAGCCCGCCGTTTGAACCAAGGGAACGCAGGACTATGCCCACCCCCAGACCGGAGAGCAGGCCACAGGCCACTGCGGCATAGAGCTGGTTTTTAATGTGCAGATCAAGGTCAACAACGGAGTAAGCCAGGGTAAAGACCAGCATGGCCGTCAGGCTGTACCAGAGAAAGCGCCGGCTGATCCCCCGCCAGGCAATCACAAACATCGGGAGGTTGAATAACAGATACCAGCCGGCGATATTGAAAAGGTCGGTTGTATAAAAGATCAGGGAAGAGGCGCCGAAAAGCCCCCCCGGAATAAAGCGGTGCGGCAGAGCTATCCCTTTCAGGGCAATGGCGGAAAGCACCGACCCGCAAATGATCTGCAGAAGGTTCCAACAGATTGAGTAGGTAAAATCTTTCTGAATCATGGCCGCTATTATCTCCCTGGTAAAACCATGCCAGCCCGGGTTTTAATTTTTTCCATTTAAAGTTTAGAGCTTCCAGGGTAGCCGTTCTTAAAGGCAAGGAATCAGCACTAACTAAGAGAGCGCCTTATACCAGATATTCATGCTTTCAACATTACCGGAGATATTGGTGTTATTTTTTAACCTGCCGCCGTAGGCATAGCCCAGTTTGGCAAAGATAACATTCATCCCAACCGATACGGCCCGGGCAATGGTGTATGCCATTTTTATGCCTTGCTCCTTCATCTCTTTTTCCATCCGCAACAATAAATGGATCGCCAGGCTATTGCCGCGCCACTCGGGCAAGGTCGCAAAATCAGTCATTTCAACATTAAGGGCGGACTTGTCTATTTCAGCCGAAGAAAGTGCGATCAGATCGCCATCGGTTTCAACGGCGAAATAATCGACCTCGTTTTGCATACTATCTCGCAAATAGTCGGGGTCGTGAATTGGAAAGGGATAGGTTTGAAAAACCGTCTGGTAAATGGCAGCCATTTCTTCAACATCCCCTTCCTCGCATTGTTGACGCGCGAAAAGGTCTCGATCCATCGAGCTAATAGCGGTTCCTGACTTATCAAGGGCAAGGTTGAGAATTTTATCCAAAACCGCCGCGTTCGTTTCAGCCGCCCGCAACTCGTTCAGGTAGTAGCCCATGAAGATGCCCGTATCAGCACCATTATAAAATTGGGGAATTGCCGCTTCCGCGACATAGCCCGCCTGGACAAACTGGTCCGAGTGCTCGGCCGGCACCTTAACAAAAATCTTTGAATAATCATGCTGCCTCGCCATGGCAATCAGATCGGCAGGCAGGGTCCCTGCCCCGCCTTTGCCAAGTTTCATCAAATATATCCGGTCGTTATGCGGCCCATGCTGGATAAGGGCGCCGCCCGGAAGTTTTGCTAATTGATCTGGTAACTGTTCAGACATGTTTTTAACCTCTTCTTTCATGGCGCGTATTATTTTCCGGAACCAGGGCAATCGTATCATTATAGTCCGCCAGCAATCTGGCAATGCCCATCGACTTGGTTTCATCCGCGTCTTCCAGTGAGAGTTGCAGGTCGCACTTTTCACAATCTCGCTCGCAGAAGGTTGGTTCGTAAGAATCCGGTTCTTTATAGGTGGTGATGACCCCTTCATAATTCCGCAAGATAACTTTATTAGTCGACCAGGAGATCAGGTAAGTAGGCATCACCGGGATCTTGCCGCCGCCCCCCGGGGCATCAATAACATAGGTCGGGACACAAAAGCCGCTGGTGTGCCCGATCAAACTTTCGAGAATTTCAATGCCCTTGCCCACCGGCGTGCGAAAATGACTCAAGCCTTCCGATAAATCACACTGATACAGATAGTAGGGCCGAACCCGGTTAGCCACCAGTTTATGAACCAGGGAACGCATAATCCGGGGGCAGTCATTTATCCCGGCGAGCAGGACCGATTGATTGCCAAGCGGGATGCCGGCATCGGCAAGTTTCTTCAACGCCTGCCTTGATGATGCGGTCAGCTCCCGGGGATGGTTGAAATGGGTATTGATCCAGAGGGGCTGATGTTTTTTCAGCATTTCCACCAGATTATCGGTAATTCGTGACGGCATGACCACCGGGGTCCGGGTGCCAATCCTGATTACTTCGACATGCTCGATGGTTTGCAACTCGGTGAGAATCCAGTCCAGATAACTCGTTGATAAAAGGAAGGGATCGCCACCGCTCAAGAGCACATCACGGATCTGCGGGGTCTTCCTGATGTATTCAATTCCGGCCATAATCTGATCGCGCCCGGGGATGGTGTCCCGATCGCCGACCCGCCTTTTTCTGGTACAATGGCGACAATACATGGAACATGTATTACTGACCAGGAGCAGGGCCCGATCCGGATAACGGTGCATCAGCCCTGGAACCGGGCTATCCTTATCCTCATGGAGGGGATCCGCCATATCATTTTTACCGACATGCAGCTCGTTGATTACCGGAAAACTTTGCTTGAAGACCGGATCATTTTCCAGATCATCGGTCTTGATCAAGGAGAGGTAGTACGGCGTTATGGACATGGGAAATTTTTCGATAATGGCGCGGAAATTCTTACGCAACTGTTCAGGCAGCTCAATATTAAGCAGGGTTTCAAAGGTATCAAGATCTTTGATGCAGTGTTTAAGCTGCCAGCGCCAGTCATTCCATTTGCTGACCGAACTACCGTCAATTTCTCCGAGTATATTTTTTTGCTGGGGACTTAACATGGTTATTCCTTTTCCTTTTGGGACGTTAGTTACCCGTCGCTTGCTGCGTGATCACCGGGAAACAGATTGGGGGAAGCATCAATTTTTTCAGCTTCCATAAGTTTGACGACCAATTCAAGTGATTCGGTTATCGCCAACTGCTCGCTATCAGAAAGTTCCGAGAGTGAAGCCGACAGTTTGTCCTGAAGCAGGGATGGGGCTTTCGCGATGATTTCCTTTCCGGTAAAGGAAATTTCCAAACTCACCTTACGTCGGTCTTCGGCAGACCTGTTTCTAGTCAGGAGATGCTTTGCCTCAAGACGGTCGATTATCCCATTGACCGTGCTGACGCCGAGATTTACTTCCCTGGCAAGATCAGTAAGAATCATGTTTTCAGATTTAGCCAAGGCATGTAGACACAAGAGCTGGGGGGTCGTAAGACCTAACTCGGTGTTCAATTTTTTGGAATAAATATCGACGGAACGAATAACCCGTCGTAAGGAGCTTAAAATCCGAACTTCATAATCGTTATTTTTCATACTTATGCCAAATAGTTCTTATCAGAATATTTCTTACAGGAATGTTTCTACGTAGAAGGATAACCTGATTTGATAAAATTTGCAAGTTTCGGAGAGGTTTGCCCATCCTGATCCGTATATCGGATCAGTTCCGGTGTTGAACAGCGTTGAATATTGACTTTCAAACAGCGCCTTGCTGACCCCATAGAAAAACTAATTACGTTCCCCTATAAACGCTCTTAACCTCAAACCACAATAGATTTACAGGGTAAAAGATAATTCGCATCAGCCAAGAAAAGAGAATAATGATTCGGTGCTGAAAGGGGTCAATATTGGACGCTGATGGACACTCCTCCTTTTTTAGGAAAAACAGGACGTTATGACCGAACTATATCATATAGTCGGTTTTTATTTTGTTACGTATACTAGGGAGGTATATTAACTTGGATCAGCACAGGAAAATAATTAAGTAAACTGTCCCCGGAATTCAATGACCTTTCTGACGGAGGTGAATATCTTGTTGAGCCAATGATTTCGTTAGCAGTGACTGCTCGTGGAGAAAAACCAACAACATTACCAAAAGGCGAGGCAGAGGGTTTAATCCTTAAATGTAACAGTGTTGCCTGCGTATTCCGCACCAAACTGGGCCACCGATTCCGCTACAAAGTGGGCCACTTTTCCCTCATAAAACGGAATCGTTTGCCCGTTTAAATCGGAACACCAAAGCGACGCTGGATAACCTGGTGTACAACCCTGGAAACTCAATTTTTCAGGAGGTACGCCGTTGGCAAACAAGAGGTTATCCATGCGTAAATACAAAGAAGTTTTCCGTCTTCATTTCGATAGCGGTCTCGGGCAACGCCCGATCTCCCGCTGCCTTGGGATATCCCGCACTACCGTAGGTGATTATCTGCAACGAGCCAAGAATGCCGGACTTGGTTGGCCGTTGCCTGAGTCTCTTACGGATCAGCAGCTGGAAAGCCTGCTTTTTCCACCAACACCGCCAACCTCGGTTACTGGCCGTTTGCTACCGGATTGGACTCATGTCCACACGGAATTGAGGCGCAAGGGAGTCACCCTGGTGCTGCTCTGGGAGGAATATCAGGCCGGCACGTCCCATGGCTACCATTACAGCCACTTCTGCGATATGTACCGCCATTGGGCCGGCAAGCAGAAACTCTCCATGCGTCAAATCCACAAGGCTGGAGAGAAGTTGTTTGTCGATTACGCCGGGCATACCCTGCCGATCGTTAATCCGCATACCGGCGAGGTCAGCGCTGCCCAGATTTTCGTGGCAGTACTGGGGGCGAGCAACTACACCTTTTCCGAAGCCACCTGGACTCAAGGATTGGCTGACTGGCTGGGGTCTCATCGTTGGGCTTTTGAATTCTACAACGGCGTCCCGGAGATTGTCATCCCGGACAATCTCAAAAGCGCCGTAAGCAAACCCTGTCGTTATGACCCTGATCTAAACCCCAGTTATCAGGATCTAGCCGAACATTACGGCACGGCAATCATTCCCGCCCGGGTGCGCAAGCCGCAAGACAAGGCCAAGGCTGAAGTCGGCGTCCAGTTGGTGGAACGCTGGATTCTGGCCCGGTTACGCAACCGCACTTTCTTCAGTCTGGCCGAAGCCAATGTCGCCATCTCCGAGTTGCTGGCCGATCTAAACACCCGCCCCTTTAAAAAACTGCCGGGTTCACGAAAGGAGGCCTTTGAATCTTTCGACCGCCAGGCTCTGCGACCCCTGCCTTCTACCCCCTATGCGTTTGCTCAGTGGAAGAAGGTCCGTGTCAATATCGATTACCATGTCGAGGTCGATGGCCACTATTATTCGGTTCCATATCAACTGCGGGGGCAGCAACTCGATGCCCGAATAACTGCGGACTTTGTCGAATGCTTTCGGCAAAGTAAGCGGGTCGCTTCCCACACTCGTTCTTTCCGCAAAGGTCAGCACACTACCGTTGCCGAGCACATGCCCAAGGCTCATCAGGATTACGTCGACTGGACGCCGGAACGACTGGTTCGGTGGGCGTCACAAACCGGCCCACAAACCGCCGCTATAACGGGAATAATTCTGGCCTCTCGCCGGCATGCTCAGCAGGCCTTCCGTTCTGCAATGGGGCTGATCAGGCTGGGAAAAATCCACGGGCCACAAAGATTGGAAGCAGCCTGCGACTTGGCGCTGGAGGGGAAGGCGACTAGCTATAAAAGCATCAAATCCATCCTGGAAACCGGCCTTGACCAACAACCACGACCGCAGGCCCCACCCACTGCGGAACCGATTGCCCATGGTAATATTCGCGGCAGTAAGTACTACAACTAAAAGGAGAAAATCATGTTAAAACATCCCACCCTGGACAAACTACAAGCCCTGCGCTTGCCCGGTATGCTCAAGGCCTTAACCGAGCAGCAACAAATGCCCGACATTAACAACCTCGGATTTGAGGAAAGGCTTGGCTTGCTAGTCGACCGGGAAATGACGGAACGGGAGAACCGCCGCCTGGCCACTCGCCTTAAAAAAGCCAGTCTCAGGCAATCCGCATCTTTGGAGGATCTTGACTTCAAAAGTTCTCGCGGGTTGGATAGGGCGTTAATCCTTAGCCTGGTTGCCTGCACCTGGATTGCCCGGGGAATAAATGTTCTGATTTGCGGGCCAACCGGGGTCGGCAAAAGCTATCTGGCTTGTGCCTTGGCGCATAAAGCTTGCCTCCAGGGGTACTCGGCGCTTTATCTGCATTTGCCGAGGCTCTTCGAGGAGCTACGCCTGGCGAAGGCGGACGGACGCTACGGTAAGCTGATGCTCGCTTATGCGAAAACAGATCTTCTGGTGTTGGATGATTGGGGCCTGGCACCCATGGCCGACCAACAACGTCGCGACTTATTAGAGCTATTGGAGGACAGGTACGGCAAAAGATCAACAATTGTCACCAGCCAATTGCCGGTCTCGGCATGGCACGAGGCAATCGGTGACCCGACCTTCGCGGACGCCATTCTGGATAGGCTGATTCATAATGCTCATAAAATTGAACTAAAAGGAGACTCGATGCGAAAACACGCTATATCACTTGACCAAAACTGACACTAGATTTAAAAAAAGACTCCAGCGTCGCTTCGCTCCGAGGGGTGGCCCACTTTAAACCGGAATGGGTGGCCCACTTTCACCGGAATACGCAGTTGCCTTTACTTTAAAGGCAAACGACGTTGAAGCTGGAGAATATGCTTCGTTGTCAGGTCAATCGCCCAGGCTATGTAGACCTTACGACGGATTGCCTCGCGCCTGCAAGCCACAAATTGAGTGGGATTGTCGGGAGAATTTTTCAAGGACCCACGTTGAAAATCTTCACAGCGGTATGTACTCAAAAATGGCAAAGACGAGAAACGCGATCAAAACTGAGTCTCAAAAGGTAAAGGAGTTTTTTGGAAACTTGAACTCAGATCAGCTTAAGATTTTGGACAGCTCGATGGCAAAAATCGGTAGCCTTTACCGAAGTCAAGTAATCAATTATCATTGCTTAGCACCAACCGACGGGCGTTGTTCGAACTTTTCAGGCAATTCACCAATCATCGCTTATGTGTACCCTTCTTGGAGGTACCCTGACGTCTTCCTTTGCCCACCATTTTATCGCTTCCCATTCGACCATGGTTTTGACAGCCAAGTCGGAACATTACTTCACGAATCATCGCATTTTCGCCCAGTTCAAACAGAAGATGTTGTTTATGGCGTAGAGGATACACGAAATCTTGCGCGGTCAAATTCACAGAGGGCTATAAGGAACGCAGACAGTTACCAGTATTTTTATGAATCTATTAGAAATTGGTGATTAAAAAAAATTAAATAATGTTCTTTCGTCTAATATAACCCTATCACCATCATTTTTAATTTCGTAAAAAAATAAAAGTTTTATTCTATCTGTTAGGATTGTTGGATATATATAAATATTTAATGAATTTTTTTAAGAACCTTTCTGTTCCAGAAATTGATCAAGAGAGTGACGATATGAGATTACATTTGTTACTAGTTTTTTCAGTGATCATTTGTTGTAGTGGGTGCTCAGCCTTTGGGGGGGGACATAGCAATAAAAATCCATTGAAAATGAAGATGAAAGATGGGCTTTCCCCCATTGCGTTGGAGATTGTTGATCAAGCGTTCGATATAGGCAATCCAGTAGTTGACCATCACCTGCATGTTATTGGGGAAAAGAATATTTCCTCAGTGATGGCCAAGATATGTCCCGATTATGCAGCAGAAGCAAAAAAGGAAAACGGTGGTAAGGAGATCGACTCTCGTGCCTGGGTTAACGAAGATCGGTTCTCTTTAAATTGGTTCTCCTTAAAGAGATTGGGTTTGTTCTTGAAAACAAAGGTTTTGATGGACACAATGAAGATCGAAGGTCGAAAAAACACAGATATAGATTCTGCAAACAGATTGCTCAATCTGGTAAAGGGTTTAGTCGAGGATGTAGATAATGCAAATGGTTATGACCTAGAGATCTATTTGCTTGCTGTGGACGGGTACTATGAAAAAGGCGGTTACGGTTTTGATGAGAAGTATACCGATATATATGTCCCCAACAATTATGTCGTGCACCTGTCTCGTTGTCTTAACTCTGAGGTAAAAGGTAAATCCCCATTTGTTCCGGTTATCTCAATAAATCCTAATCGTGCTGATGCGGTTAAAGAGTTGACAAAATATAAGGACGTTGCGAGATACATCAAGTGGTTGGCGCCGGCTATGGGGTTTGACCCACTCGACCCTTACATTGATCCCTTTCTGGAGAAGGTAAAAGAATACGGGATGGTTATTATCTCGCATTCCGGTGGGGAGCACGCTTTTGACATTAAAGATGAGAGTTTCAGAAAATTTGGTGACCCGCTTCGTCTTGTAAAGGCTCTGGATAAGGGAATACCGGTTGTCGTTTCTCACTCAGGGGGGGATGATGACGATAAACGACACAGGAATATGATGAATTTCTTTAAAATGCTCGAAGATGACAGAAACAAAGATAAGTGGTGTCTTTTCGGCGACACCTCGGCTTTGACGCTGCCCAAAAATCTGTCTCATTTTGATAAGTTACTGGAGGATGGAGCGGATAAATACAAGTACAGGATACTCTACGGCAGTGATTACCCTCTTCCCGCGGTATGGAAGATGAACCCGATAGATGAACTCGTTTCTTCGCATGATCATGTCGGGGAGGATGGAACCTGCGATGTCACTGATCGTGCCGAAGACAGATATATTCATAATAAATTCACCCTAGACGGTTTTCCTGTTGAGAACAGTAAAAAGGTGCTGCGGGATATATTCAGCTATAATCCTTTGGCGTTTGACGTGGTGGTCAAAAGAATCCTGCATCGAAAGGGGAAAGATGGCCCTGAACTGCCGGCGGAAATGTTCATGTCTTTAGAAGAGAATATCAGACGTGAACAGGAGGATAAGTCGGTAAAGGTGAAGCGGAAGCAGTGTCTTAACTGGTACAATAACTTCGGGAGTGGGCATTCCGATTGATTTATTGTTAAGGCATGACCGGGACATCTAATGGCGTCCCGGTCATTGAGGGTTTTTTATTTGCCGGCAAGTTCGGCCAGGTATTCTCCAAGTGGAATAAAAAAGCCGATTGCGCTTCCTTGAAAAGATTCACCATCATCGGTATACCCTTTATAGTATGAGAGGTTCAGTTGTACCGTTTCGAGCACATCAAACGCGATGAAGAGCCCACCCATAGTCACGTCCTTATCCTCTCCGTCAATGTTTGGTTTGTAGAGGAGTCCAGATGCGAATGCGCCCATTTTTGTAACTATTCCATCGTGTCTGGTTCGGGCCCAAGGGAATTTGTAACCGAGCCCGATTTGCTCCGATGTCATTGATATTGTGTGTTGACCATCGATCTGCGCTGATCCCATGCCGATCACAAGGTGGAAAAACCAGTCCGATTTCCCGCCGAAAGAGCCTGCCTGTTCCGCTATTGGGGATATAGCTCCCTGGGAGTCAAAAACAAACTTGTTTTCATTTTCATCGTATTCAAGATTGTCCAAAACCGCATGGCTGATCAAAAGAGGAAGGCACTCTTTAGCGTTATTTTTATACCAGGTAGATTCATCGTTGAAGCAGCAATCTGGAGATAATTTGTCAAGACCTGTGTAGATAAGTTCCCGTGTTTCCTGGAAGATTTTTCGGGTGGGATTATTAGTTTCTTGTCTCTCGTTCGGATTTATCAGCCCGATGATAATCTCCAGAAATGTGTATTTGGTACTGTCCAGCGTTGGGAGTTTATTATGAACATTATCCACGATTTTTTGGATGAGTTCCTCTCGTTCATTGTTGAATCTCTCTCCTTCATTAATGCCTTTACTACGAATTTTAATCTCGATTTTATCTAGATTAGACTCAATACTTTTCAGTATTTTGTGTATAACGCCGACGTCTTTTAAAAGGTTAATGTAGTATTCTTTAACAAGGTTCGCTTGCCTGATATATTCATCCCGTAAGCTCTTTTCTATTTCTAGTTTTTTCAAGAGGGTGTCGCTTGAATGGTGTGAAAAGCCCAGCCGGTCAAGTCTAAGATATTCAAATTCAGTTATTTTTTCCATTCTGGAAACTTCGCTCAGGGCTATATATGCAATGTTCCTGCTGATACGTCTCGCTGTTATCTCATCTGTCGGACCGCTGAGTACATCTTTGACTTTCTCTTTGATTGCTTCCGCACTCGCACTGACTACGACATATCGTATGATTGCTTTGATGAGCTTGTCGTCGCTCCTAGAAGAGGTGATGCTGTTCAGCAGTTCATTCGCAGCAGTGTCGGCAATATCATCGAGTGCAAGGTCATCATAGCTTTTCCCGGCTTTTTTGAGTCCTCTACGCAGTGCTATACGTGCGACCTTTGCCATTTTGCGTGCCAGAACCTGCCCGAGTATGTCAGTATCGATGAGTCCTGGTTTTAATAACGATTGGTTGGGACTTTCATCTGTAAGTTCGGCGGTTGTATCAGAATTAATCTTACTTTCGAACGCCTCAACGGCCTTCTCGATTGCAACCGTATCTAAGGCACCAAGAAGTTCTGAGGTTGCATTGTCAACTTTTTTTGCCAGTTTTGATGCCTTAAAAATAAACTCTTCGACTTCAGCCAAAGAGGGGGAAATTATTTCTTCATCCCTAAAAACCGGGATATCTGTTTTTTCTTCACTTAACCATGTATCTGCAGATGCTACAAATACTGTTGAGAGTATGATTATAAGCGCCAAGAGTAGAATTGTAATTTTATTCATTAGGTGAGTCCTCCTTATTAATCATATTTGCTGATATCTAGTTATGTTGACCAACTGTCGAAAAAAGTGTGGAAGTTATGTGTGGGATCTAATCTGTTTAAGATAGCGGCGCACGAATGACAGCGCATAATAAACTATTCAAACTATGCCAAAAAATTGGGAGAGTTTGAATAGTTTATTGGGAAAAAGACATAAAGAGCCTGATTATTAGATGGATTTAACAGAAGGTGGAAATATTTTCAACGGCTATATTCTACCAATTCGCATCGGGGTATGCTTAAGATTGGGAATAAGGAAATAAAAAGATAGGATTTAACCAAATGATTAAGTAAAAAATAATTACAAACTGATTATAAATCTGAACAAAATCATTGGCCCAGGAAAAAAAGCTTTTCGGCCGAACAGGCTACTTTCAGCAAGAAGCTTTTATTATGAAGTTGTCGAAGATAAATGGCTGTATCAGGAAAAAGGGGTGAACTTTTTCCGTGCCATAGTCAAAAACAAGGTCACCGGCAAACATTACATGACCGAGTATCGATCTGGATACAAGCCATCCCTCCAACAGATGATCAACCCTTATGAGCGGGAGAAACCCCATTTCTTTGAAGTAGAATGGCAAAGGGTTGTGGTGGAAAAATGGGTAATTGTTGACAAGGATCACCATGTGGAATAATCCTTTTTCAGGATATTACCTGACGAATTGTTTGATAATTTATGTTTGTCGGGTAGATTGGTTTAAATAATATCAAGAGGTAGTTAAATCTGATTGGCCGTAATTATGTACTTGCTTGATCCGGAGTTACTTTGACAAAAAAATCGAAAAAAATATCTCAAAAGATAGTGCAAGTAGCTTTATGGAAACGATTCAAGGAGGCAACCGGGAAAGACATTGATGCAAAAGGTTATGTCGAAAGAATAGAAGACAACCTGTTGCCGGGCGTAACTCTGGATATGTTTAAGGATGATCTAGAGGGCGGGAATGGCAATGAATTGGAAGGTAAATTCAGAGCAGTTCATTCCTCCTCGGCCCTGGCCGTAAATGCCTTTGCTCTTTTCAAGAAATATCCCGGCAAACTGGTTCTGGCTGGCAAAACAGATTTCATAAAAATTAACTTTGAAAAACAATGCCCAACCGGACTAGGCGGCACACCACCAAATCTGGATCTATTGGCAGAAAGTGAAACCGATGTTGTTGGGGTTGAATCAAAGTTCCTGGAATATCTTTCTCCCAAAAAGCCCAAATTTGCAGACAGCTATAATAAAGAGAATCTTCCACAGGCAGAAGATTGCTGGCTTAAATTAATTGAAGATCTGAAAGAAACCAACTCACAAAATCTTGATACAGCACAACTGGTTAAACATTACCTGGGATTACGGAAGCAGTTTCCGTCACAAAGTATCACTTTACTTTATATCTTTTGGGAACCAAAAAACTGGCAGGATTTTAAGGTGTTCAATCAGCATAAAAAAGAAATCCATGCATTTGCTGAAAAGGTAAAGAATTCAGCAGTTAATTTTGTTGCCCAGAGTTATTTTGAACTTTTATGTGAATGGCTAGAAAAAGGACCATTTGTTAAACATGTTGAAAATTTGGACCAGAGATACGGTATTGAAATAATGCAATAACGCAAGCCCTGTCACGAATTGCCAATATGTCCTGGTCAGAAAATATTCATGGGAACTCAAGTGGATGTACGGCATGGGAAAAATTATAAGCCTTGAAAAGGGTGTTTTTATCCTGAACAAAAATATGCTTTACGGGGGCGCATGAAAGCAACAGAAACAAAATTGTTAGATTATCTTCGCAAGTCAGCTCAATTTATAATCCCCATTTACCAACGGACTTACAGTTGGACCCAGAAGCAATGCGATCAACTTTGGCGTGATATCGTTCGAGCCGGGTTGGATGATTCGGTGACTGGTCACTTTGTTGGCTCAGTTGTTTATGTTGAGAAAGGTCTCTATAGTCATTCTTCAATCCCCCAACTTCTTGTCATTGACGGCCAGCAACGCCTGACAACAATTTCGCTGTTCATTGCCGCTCTTGCCGGTGCAATAGAGGGTCATGGCGGGATCGACACAACCAGCCCCAAAAAACTTAGAAATTACTTCCTGCTGAACAGCGAAGAGGAAGGAGAGTTAGCCTACAAATTACTTCTGACTCAGACAGACAAAGACACCTTAATTAAAATTGTCGAAGATAAAAAAATCCCTGCTAAGTATTCGAGAAGAGTGGCAGAGAATTTCCAGTTTTTTGTCGATAAGCTCAAGGAAAGTAGCGTCGATTTAAAGACCATATATGATGGTTTATGCAAACTGATTATTGTCGATATTTCTCTTAGTCGTGATCACGACAACCCCCAGCTTATTTTTGAGAGCCTTAACTCGACTGGTCTTGAATTAAGCCAGGCAGATCTGATTCGGAATTATGTCCTGATGGGTCTTGAGGCAAAAGAGCAAGAAGGTCTTTATAACGACTATTGGTTCCCGATGGAACAAAACTTCGCCAAGGCGAATTACGTTCAGCTTTTTGACCGCTTTATGCGTGACTACTTGACGTTGAAAACAGGATCTATCCCAAATATTCGTGAAGTCTATGACGCCTTCAAGGTCTATGCTAACAAGAAAGATACCGGGACCATCGGGGAGATAGTTTCAGATATTCATCGGCACTCAATATATTTCGTGGCAATGGTTCTCGACAAAGAGGTAGACAAGGAACTTAAAGAGGCATTTAACGATATAAACACCCTCAAAGTAGATGTCGCCTACCCACTCTTGCTCGAATTATACGACGACTACGATAGCGGTAGGCTGGCAAAAGATGAATTTGTCAGTGCGCTCAGGTTGGTTGAAAGTTATGTCTTCCGTAGAGCCGTGTGCGGAATCCCGACAAATTCCATGAACAAAACCTTTGCGAACCTGAGTAAAGAAATCAAGAAGGACAAATATTTAGAAAGTCTCCAAGCAGCTTTTATTACCAAAACAACCTATATGCGCATACCTAATGATGATGAATTTATGCGCGAGCTTGTCGTAAAAGATCTCTATAATTTTAGGAGTAAGAATTACTGGTTAAGAAAACTGGAGAACCATGGGCGAAAAGAAAGGGTTGATGTGGAGAGTTTCACCATCGAGCATATTCTCCCCCAGAATCTTGACCTCTCAAGTGAATGGCGAAGCGATTTGGGACCAGAATGGCAAGAGATACAAAACCATTATTTGCACACCATCGGCAATCTCACTCTAACCGGTTATAATTCAGAGCTCAGCGACCGACCTTTCAAAGAAAAACGTGACATGGATGGAGGTTTTTCAGACAGCCCTATCAGGTTGAACAGGGGGCTTAACAAACTGGATATCTGGAACAAAGGCACAATTGAAAAGAGAGCCAAAGAACTGGCCTCTCTGTCTACTCAAGTTTGGGGATATCCAGTATTGGATGAAGATGTTATAAAAAGTTACCTGCCTAAAGAAAGGAAGAGGGGTGGGGCTGTTTATACTCGGGCAGATCATCACCATTTGACTGGTTCTACCGGGGAACTTTTCGATCAGTTCCGCAAGCATGTTCTAAACTTGGATTCTTCTGTGACTGAGGAATATTTAAAGCTCTACGTAGCCTATAAAACAACGACTAATTTTGTTGATGTTGTACCTCAGGCAAGCGGTTTGCGCCTTTCTCTAAATATGAAGTTCGATGAAATAGATGACCCTGATGGGTTTTGTAAAAACGTGACAGACAAGGGGCGTTGGGGGAATGGAGATGTTGAAATCAAAATAAGCGAAATAGATCAAATTTCATATGTGATGAAATTTATCAGGCAGTCTTTTGAAAAGCATATGGATAATGGCGATATTTAATCTGTCCCTAATGATGCTGATACTTTGAAAAACGAAAAACAAACCAGAAAACATATCATTGACAAACAACTGCTTCAGGCGGGATGGCGAGTCGGCGATCTCACCCAAGTCAGGGAGGAGTTTGAAATTGATGTCGATAATCCGCTTAAAACCAGTGACCCCGGCCCATCTTCGCCTTATGAAGGACACCAGTATAGCGATTACGTTCTCTTGGGCAAAGATTCAAAAATTATCGCTGTTGTTGAAGCCAAAAAGACCAGCAAAGATCCCGCTATTGGTCGTGAGCAGGCTAAGCAGTATTGTTTCAACATCCAGAAGCAAAAGGGCGGAGAACTCCCTTTCTGTTTTTACACCAATGGCCTTGAAACTTATTTCTGGGATTTAGACAACTATCCACCGCGCAAAGTCGTTGGCTTCCCTACCCGTGACGATCTGGAGCGCTTCCAATACATTCGCCGCAACCGCAAGCCCCTAACCCAAGAGCTGATCAATACCGCTATCGCCGGTCGTGACTACCAGATCCGCGCCATTCGCTCCGTACTGGAAGCTATCGAGCAGAAGAAGCGTGACTTCCTGTTGGTTATGGCCACCGGTACCGGCAAGACCAGGACTTGCATTGCCATGGTCGATGCCCTCATGCGGGCCAGTCATGCCGAGAAGGTGCTGTTTCTTGTAGATCGTATTGCCCTCCGGGAGCAAGCCCTGGCTGCTTTCAAGGAACACCTGCCCAACGAACCGCGCTGGCCGAATGTGGGCGAAAAGCTCATCGCCAAAGATCGCCGGATCTATGTGACCACCTATCCCACCATGCTCAACATCATCCGGGACGAGGCGCAACAGTTGTCGCCCCATTTTTTCGATTTCATTGTTATTGATGAGAGCCACCGTTCCATCTATAACACCTACGGGGAAATCCTTGATTATTTTAAAACCACCACCCTGGGCCTGACAGCCACCCCGACCGACATCATCGACCATAACACCTTTAAGATCTTCCATTGCGAGGATGGCCTGCCGACTTTTGCTTACACCTTTGAAGAGGCCGTCAACAATGTGCCTCCATACCTGAGTAATTTTCAGGTGATGAAAATTCAGACCAAGTTTCAGATGGAGGGCATCAGCAAACGCACCATCTCGCTGGAAGACCAGAAGAAACTGCTTTTGGAAGGCAAGGAAATCGAAGAAATCAACTTCGAGGGCTCGCAACTTGAAAAGCAGGTCATTAACAAAGGCACCAATGCCCTGATTGTTAAGGAGTTCATGGAAGAGTGCATCAAAGATCATAATGGTGTCCTCCCCGGCAAGACCATCTTCTTCTGCTCTTCCAAGGCCCATGCTCGGCGCATGGAAGAGATCTTTGATAAGCTCTACCCCCAGTATAAAGGGGAGCTGGCCAAGGTGCTGGTTTCTGACGACCCGCGTGTTTACGGTAAAGGCGGCCTGCTGGACCAATTCACAAACAACGATATGCCTCGGGTGGCGATCAGTGTGGATATGCTCGACACCGGCATCGACATACGCGAGATCGTCAATCTTGTTTTTGCCAAGCCGGTCTATTCCTATACCAAGTTCTGGCAAATGGTTGGTCGCGGGACCCGACTATTGGAAGCCAATAAGCCAAAACCCTGGTGCACTGAAAAAGATGTATTCTTAATTCTGGATTGCTGGGATAATTTTGAATATTTCAAGCTCCAACCCAAGGGCAAGGAGCTGAGACCGCAATTACCTCTGCCGGTGCGTCTGGTTGGTCTGCGTCTCGACAAGATCGAAAAGGCTCTGGATAGTGGTCACCAAGAGATCGCCGAACGCGAAATTACCAAACTGCGCAAACAAATCGCCGAACTGCCGCAAAGTTCAGTAGTGATCAAAGAGGCGGCGACCGCCCTCTACCGTCTTGAAGAAGAAAACTTCTGGATTACCCTCAGTCATCAGAAACTGGAATTCCTGCGCGCAGAAATCAAGCCGCTATTCCGTACCGTGTCAGAAGCCGACTTCAAAGCCATGCGTTTTGAAAAAGATTTGTTGGAATTCTCTCTGGCTCGCCTGAACGAAGAAAAGGAACGGGCCGACACCTTGAAAGAAGGCATTATCGAGCTGATCAGCGAACTCCCGCTCAGCATCAATTTTGTCAAAACCGAAGAGTCGCTGATCCGGGCCGCCCAAACCAACCACTATTGGGCCAAGGCTGATGAAGATGCCCTTGATGAACTGTCAGACAAACTAGGGCCGTTAATGAAGTTCCGCGAGCAAAGCACCATCGGTACCGGGCCAATTCATCTGGATCTTACCGATACCCTGCACAACAAGGAATGGGTCGAGTTTGGCCCGCAGCACGAAGCCGTGAGCATTACTCGTTACCGGGAAATGGTGGAAGCCCTGATTACCGAACTGACCGAGTACAACCCCATTTTGACCAAAATCAAGACTGGACAGGAGATCAGCTCCGACGAAGCCGCAGAACTGGCCGACCTGCTCCATACCGAACACCCGCACATTACAGAAGATTTGCTGCGGCAGGCTTATAAGAACCGCAAAGCCCACTTCATCCAGTTTATTCGCCATATTCTGGGAATTGAAATCCTGAAGAGTTTCCCGGAAACCGTGGCCGAAGCCTTTGAACAATTTATCAAACAGCACACCAATCTCAGCAGCCGCCAGTTGGAGTTTTTGAACCTGCTTAAAAACTTTATCGTCGACCGGGAAAAAGTGGAGAAGAAAGACCTGATCAACGCCCCCTTTACAGTCATCCACCCGCAAGGTATTCGCGGCGTATTCAGTCCAAACGAAATTAACGAAATATTGCTGCTTACAGAGAAACTGGCCGCTTAATGTGCCAGACAATGAGCCACTAAAAACCTAGGAATTCAAAACATGCTGCAGAACAACCCTGAACTCAAAAGCAAAATAGACCAGCTCTGGAACAAATTCTGGAGCGGTGGTATTTCCAATCCGCTTACCGCCATTGAGCAGATTACTTATCTGCTGTTCATGAAGCGGCTGGATGACCAGGATCTTAAAAATCAGGGTGATGCTGATTGGAACAAGGAGAAATATATTTCCAAGTTCAGTGGCACTTGGATACCGCCAGAACATCAAGACAAAAAACCGGAAGAGCAAAAGCCTTTTTCCATCGAGAAACGCACTCTGCGTTGGAGCGAATTCAAACGCATGCAAGCCGAGGAAATGTTGCAGCATGTGCAAAACAAAGTCTTCCCCTTTCTTAAAGACTTAAACGGCTCACAATCCAATTTCACCAAACACATGAAGAATGCGGTTTTTATCATTCCCAAACCAGCCTTACTGGTAGAGGCAGTGAAAACCATTGATGAAATATTCGACATCATGGCGAAAGACGCTCAAGTTTTTCAGGATATCCAAGGTGATGTCTATGAGATGCTGCTCTCCGAAATCGCCTCCGCTGGGAAGAATGGTCAGTTCCGCACCCCACGTCATATTATCAAATTGATGTCTGAGCTGGTGCAGCCGCAACTGGGCCATCGAATCGCCGATCCTGCCTGTGGCACCGGAGGGTTCTTGTTAGGAGCCTTCCAATACATCGTTACTCAGTTGGCCATCAAGGCGGGGACCAAAAATATACAAACGGATGAGGACGGCTTTACAAGAACCTCAGTTTCGTCAGGGTATACCAAAAAGGCTAAGAGGATTCTCAACGACACACTCTTTGGCTACGATATTGACAGTACTATGGTTCGCCTCGGTTTAATGAACTTGATGATGCACGGTGTCGACGAGCCGCAGATTGATTACAAGGACACCCTAAGTAGGTCCTTTACCGAAGAAGCTCAATATGACATCGTCATGGCCAACCCGCCCTTTACCGGCAATATAGACAAGGGCGACATCAACGAAAACCTTTCACTTTCTACCACCAAGACAGAACTGCTGTTCGTCGAGAATATTTACCGACTACTAAAAAAAGGCGGAACCGCTTGCGTGATTGTCCCACAAGGGGTGCTTACCGGCTCAGGTGGAGCTTTCAAGAAGCTGCGTCATTTGTTAGTGGTTCGATGTGATCTGAAAGCAGTCATTACCATGCCCAGCGGTGTATTTAAGCCCTATGCTGGTGTCAGCACCGCCATTCTCCTCTTCACCAAAGTCTGGGGGCCAAAAGACAAGGTAAGTCAACCGGCTACCGAAGAGGTCTGGTTCTACGAGATGTCTTCAGATGGCTATTCTTTGGGTGATAAACGTACCAAATTGAAAAAGGCCGATGGTTCAAATGAGTTTGGTGACCTGCAAGACATCATATCCAAATATCATGCCCGCAATGCTGGAGTCGACACCAACCGCACGAAGAAATACTTTACCGTACCTAGTGACGAAATCAAGACAGAGGGTTATGACTTGTCATTTAGTCGCTATAGAAAAGAAGTGTTTAAAGAAGTGAAATATGAACATCCCTCGATAATTTTAAATAAACTGCTCAAAATGGAAGTAGGGGATGCCAGCGATGATGATTTGAAAGTTGTGCAGAGCGGGATTGTGCGGGAGTTATTAGAACTCCGGGAGATAATAGAGTGATCATTTGCCAGAAACAACAGAAAAGTAACGAAATGAGTTTTAAGGTGTCACCGTGAAAAAAACACCTCTGAGTTCGATTGCCACAATTGCAGGTGGTCAAGGTGCTCCCAAACCAAATGAGTTCTCTGATACAGGAACTCCTTTCGTAAGGGCAGGAAGTCTAGAAGCTCTTCTTTCTGGAAAAAAAGAGTCCGAACTCGAATTGGTTTCCAAGGAAACCGCCCAAAAACGGAGCCTCAAACTGTATCCTGCCGGCTCGATATTGTTTGCTAAAAGTGGCATGTCTGCGACAAAAAACCGTATCTATGAGTTACAGAATCCGGCATACGTTGTCGGTCATTTGGCGATATTGATTCCAAAAGATCTAATCCACAAAGATTATCTTCGTCTTGCACTAAAAAAATTTCCGCCTTCAGTTCTAATTAAAGACCCCGCCTATCCGTCCATTAGTCTTGGAGATATTAAGAATTACAAAATACCCTTTCCAGAGAACACTGATGACGAAATTCGAATTGCTTATTTGCTCAACAAGACGGAAAGTTTGGTTGCTTTGCGCAAAGAAAACCTTCAACAATTAGAAGAATTGCTTAAAAGCGTTTTTCTGGAGATGTTTGGCGATCCGGTACGTAATGATAAGGGTTGGGAAGAAAGACCACTCAGCACCATATTCTCAATCAAGCATGGTTTTGCATTTAAAAGTGAATTTTTTAAAGACACTGGACACTTTGTGTTGCTGACGCCGGGGAATTTTTTTGAAGATGGCGGATTTCGAGATAGAGGTGATCGTCAAAAATATTACATCGGTGAAATACCAGTAGAGTATCTGTTGAAAAAAAACGACCTTCTTGTCGCCATGACAGAACAGGCCCCTGGTTTATTAGGTAGCCCTCTTATTGTTCCAGAATCAGAACGCTACCTCCATAATCAACGACTTGGACTTATCTGTGCAAAGGAGCCAATTCAGGTTTTCTTTCTGTTCCATCTCTTTAATCAAAAATCAATCAGGCAACTCATACACTCAAAAGCAGCTGGAGCGAAGGTTCGTCATACATCCCCAACAAAGATTGAGAACATTGTTATTGGTTATCCGCCGATTGAGCTCCAGGATCAATTTGCCGCGGTTGTCGAAAAGGTCAAAGACCTCAAGTCCCGCTATCAGCAAAGCCTGAACGATCTGGAAACGCTCTATAGCGCCTTGAGCCAGAAGGCCTTCAATGGTGAGCTGGATTTAAGTAGAATCCCTCTCCACCACGAACTGGAGTTAGAGGAAACGGTAGGTGTTTTGGATGCAGTTTTGCCAGCCATGGAAGCTCATGCGACAGGGAGGGTAGAATTTAATCTGCAGAGGTTTAAGGAAATCATTTCAAGCAAACTCTCACTAGCATTTACTTTTGGAGACCTCAAAGAAGCTATTGGTGATGATGACTTCGAGTTTAACAAAATTAAGGAATACATAACCGGAAGTCTTCAGGGGACTAAGCCTTTTCTTAAACAAGAATTTGACGTGGCATCCATAGAAGAGGGTGAAAGTGGCGAGAAGGAAAAGCAAATCGTCTTTAAAGTTAATAAATGAAATTACACCGGCTTAAAATACTGACCGAGTTCAGAGGATTACATCCCGGATTCGAAGTAACATTTCATCCATCCGATGGGCAAAGCTCATTGTTGGAGCCTATCTGTTTTGTTGGGTTAAATGGCTCCGGTAAATCAAATGTTTTGGAAGTGCTTTCTGAGATATTTCACTACCTCGAAACCTATCATTTGGCGGAGATCAAAGATCTGCCAAAATTTCGGACCGAATATGGTTTTGAAATTGAATATACCCTCCCTAAAGTTGCCTTTGATTTGGCAAGAATCACTTGGGAAGAATTGACAGAGAAATGGAAACCAGGGGTAAATCCAGTTTTTAAAATAGTAAAAAAGAAAGACAAATTTCCTGAAATTTCTGCTTCGGTTGGTGCCAAAAAGATCGTTCTAAGAAACAAAGACAACAACAGAAATCTAGCTGTTTTGCCTGCTAGAGTTATTGGTTACTCAAGCGGCATGAATGAATTGATCAGTAATCCATTTATAAAAATGGAATCATATTACTACGACTGGTTTAACGAGATATCGGTTGAGTCAAGCTTCTCTGGGCCCGAGATGAATCGGTTGTTTTTTATGAGTTATGATTCCAACAAGCTCATTACAATATGCAACTTTTTGTTTGATGAGGCAGATTTTGAACCAGCCGCTTTTAGTAATGAATTCAGTAAAGATTTTGATGCCAAAGATTTCGGGGGGAAAAATTTAGCTCCTATCAAAGAAGAACTGGGGATTAAAGACCTCCACTCATTCTCAATAAATCTCCAGCTTCGAGATATGAATAACAATCCCATTGATTTACCCTCAGAGCTATATCTAGCTATCGAGAATTTGAAGAACTGCGCTACTTGCTTTGAGGAGAGAGCAAGAGAAACTAAGGCAGGGGACATCAGAAATATTTCTCTTTATTTTTGGGTCAACAAAGCAACTAAACAAGCATTCCGACATTACTTCAAGACAGCTGCAGACCTTTATTTACAACTTCATTATCTACGTCTCCTGAACTTATCCCTGCTTTCTCAGGATCTTCGCAAAAGAATTAAGAACGCAGGACGCGGAGATAATATCTCAGCAATGTTGCCCAAATATGAAGAAAGCAAACTGGTTTTCATGGTGAATGACATCGCTTTCAAAAAGAAAGGCGTAAGAAAACCAGTTTCCGACAAGGGGCTTTCAGACGGGGAGCATCAACTTTTGCATATTCTTGGCACAATCATGTTGATGGATACACCTGGCACACTGTTTATCCTTGATGAGCCGGAAACCCACTTCAACCCTGAATGGCGGGCTCAGTTCGTCAGTTTGCTAAATGAATGTCTGCATGGTGAAGCGCGGCAACAGGAAGTCATCCTTACCTCACACTCTCCTTTTATTGTTTCTGATTGTAAACCAGAGAAGGTTTTTAGTTTTTATAGAGGAAATCGAAACAAGGTTGAATACAAAAAGCCGGGTTTCAACACATATGGTGCATCTGTCAACCTGATAACGATGAAAATTTTCGGGAAAAAAGAAACGATTTCTGGACTAGCACAATCAGAACTTGAGGAAATATTAGATCGCTATGATCGAGGAGAAATTGATGGGGAAATGGCCGCTGAAGAAATGAACAAATTCGGCGATTCCATCGAAAAAACCATATTTTTAAGCAATCTAAATAAACCGGAAGAACAGAAAATATAGATGCTTTTTAACTACCAACCAATAAATCACGACTTCAAAAAGCTTCATGAGTTTTTCGAGCACACCGTGCTGGAGGTCTGGTGTAAACCAGATGGACCTTTTGATGTCAATAAACTCCATAAGGACTTTCAGCCGATTGTTAGCCGGATGAAGGTTAGAATGTATAAACCGATAAAGGGAATCTATGATATCTGCCTAACTTTAACTAAACCCCAGCTGAAAAAAATTAGTAACGCATTCAAGTCTAATAATTCAATAAACGACCTGTGTGAAGGGACAAAGGAACCGGTTTTATATGATGAGATTAACGCGATTAACCCGGCTCTGGGGAAATTGCTGAAGGAATATTGTTATTCCCTTTATGAATACGTCTCACGACAAGGAACATTTTGTAAGAAATACAAATCCATCAATAAGTTTTATAGCGAATTTGTTGACCACAATACTAAAGGAAAATGCCCATTTTGTGGGCTGGTAGATTTGAAATCAAACCTACGAACCACTCGAGACGCTTTTGATCATTACTTACCCAAGAAAGACTTTCCGTTTAATACTGTTAACCTTCAAAATATTGCTCCGGCCTGCCACGACTGTAACTCTGATTGTAAGAAAGAAGATATACCCATCCGAGATGCTGCGGGAAATAAACGAAAGGCTTTTTTCCCATACTCAACTGACGAGCCTGATTTAAAGATTAAAGTAAATATAGTTAAACTACATCCAACGGATCCCCGAAGGAACGACGTGAATATTGAAATAACATCTCCAACAACTCAGGAGAAAGTAGATACTTGGCGAGATCTGTTCAATATAGACGAGAAGTATAACGACAAGTGCTGTAGTGAAGATGCTAAATATTGGCTCCAGCAAGTGGATGATGAAGCAAAGAACTATGGAGTTGATCCAGGTGTTGCGTTAACCAATCAAATTAACTCTGGGAAAAGAGCACCCCTCCAGCAGGTTAATTTTCTTCGAGTCCCATTTTTAGAAGGCTGTCAAAGGGCTGGAATTTTATAGAGGTTCTCCCTTAACTGAGGAAAAATTTGATGAATGAAAGCCCCCCTTTCTCAATTAAAATATTTGTACCGGCGTGCGCGCGTGCGCGGGTCGGACCAAGCTAACTAGCCGATAATCCATTTAATTAGCCCAAAACAATGTCTTTTTTTAGCCTTAGAGGCACCTTTTCAGTATCAAAAACAGGCCTCTAAGCCCAACCTGTTTTCTCCGCTGTTTTTGAGTCAGACTTGACAAATGGGCATTAGCACCATCACAAAATACACATTTGGTATTCTGACCCAACACCTTCACTAATTTGCTGCTATTCCTTTTAAATTGTTAGGGAGTATGTTAAGGATGCATACGCGAAAGAACTTGACAATAACTTTCATTTAGGGGAAGGTTGACATCCGTCAACCATGTGTCTTATCATATGACTGGGAACATAAAATACACCCCTGAAATTATGCTTGCTGACGTTAAGCAGTATATTCGTGACAGTAAATATATCCTCACGCAATCAGCCAGAGATGGCGCAGAGCAATCGTTTGGGTGGTACGAAAATAACATCGTGAAAGCTATTCTAGCATTAAAGAAGCGTGATTTTAGTAGGTCGGTACAGCATTTTTCAAATCCCAGCGTATGGGTTGATCACTATGAATCGGATAACTTATTGGGCGAGAAAGTTTACATGCATTTTCACGTGGAAGATAATTTGCTCATTATTCCAAGTTTCAAAACAAATAATTAAGGTGCGTTATGAGATGTTATGAATGTAACGGTTCGCTTGTAAAGCAAACCGGCTCAGTTACTTTCAATGATACTTTTGTTGGCAAATATTCCGTAGATAACATCAGCTATTTAAAATGCGATTGTTGCGGAGAACTGGCTTTTCCCGCAGGGGTTTCGACCGTAATTGATGGTGCCAAAAAAAATAAGCTGCAACGTTTAATCGGGAGACTACCTGTAAGCGAATTTATAACAGCAACAGAGGTTGCATCCATTCTCGGGATTTCTCGGCAAGCAGTTCATAAACACCGGAGAATCAGCAGGGGTTTTGTTCATACTTTTATGAATGGAGCAAAGATACTCTATCACAAAAAATCGGTTGAACTTTTTAGGGATACTGGGGATGGCCGATTCTCTTTAGTTGGATACGGAACTGGTGCCTCTTGGGGCGTATATAGAGTTATTGATGGTGAAAGGAAAAAAATGACAGTACCACAGGATTGGGAAATTGAGAAAGTAAACTCTCTGGATTCGCATTTGGAAGAAGGGTTGGGGTAATGTTATGGAAAGTCCCCTTGCACTTATTGAATATTGCTTTCCAGTCGCACAAGTAGTAGCGAATCCAGAAAGAGAAAAAAATTCTGATGTAAACGATATCCGATTTGATGCCGAAGTTGGAGTGGCAGAGTCAGCTGACGGTGGATTATATCAGGTGACTGTTGAAATCACTTCTATTGACCCGATAGAGATAGACAAAGAAAAAAACCCTTACGATATTCATGTGGTCGCTTTGGGTCATTTTAAAGTACATCCCGATTGGCCTGACCCTGGAAAACTCGTTAGGGTTAATGGCGCATCAATCCTCTACAGTGCCGCACGTGAATTTATAATAACCATTACCTCTCGTGGCCCGTGGGGGGCGATCACAATTCCAACGAAGTCATTTCAAACTATTGTGCCGAATGAACCGGAAAAAAGCTGTCATGAAGAAAAGCTAATAGATTAGGTTTGACGGTCGCGTTCACGCGGGGTCGGACCAAGCTAGCTAGCCGACAATCCGTTTAATTAGCCCAAAACAATGTCTGTTTTTAGCCTTAGAGGCACCTTTTCAGTATCAAAAACAGGCCTTTAAGCCCAACCTGTTTTCTCCGCTGGGGCTGGCTTTTTGCAGAAGGAATCTGGTAAAGTTTTCCTTTATCTCTTGGTTTTTTATCGTGATTTCGGATTTCCAAGGAGGAAGTTATGCAGAAATCTCTCGGAACTGCTCCACTGATCGTGCCCACGCCAGTCTGGTGTGTCGGTTCATACGATACCGACGGTGCCCCCAATGTTATGACCATTGCCTGGGGTGGCATCTGCTGCTCCAAGCCGCCCTGCATGACCATTTCCCTTCGAGAGGCCACCTACACCTATGGCAATATTATGAAGAACAAGGCCTATACCCTCAGTATCCCGTCTGAGCAGGATGTTAAGGCGGCTGATTATTTTGGCCTGGTATCCGGCCGCAACGTTGATAAATTTAAGGAGACCGGCCTTACACCGGTCCGCTCGGAACTGGTTGATGCCCCATACGTGGGAGAGTTCCCGCTGGTTTTGGAATGCAAGGTGATTCATCACTACAAAATCGGTCTTCATACCCAGTTTATCGGCGAGATAATTGATACAAAAATAGATGAGAGGATGTTGGATGAAGAAGGCAGGCCGGATATCGAAAAGATTCGGCCCCTTGTCTTCAGCCCTGGCCTCCAGAACTATCATGGTATCGGGGAACTAATCGGCAAGGCCTTCAAAGTCGGTAAGAAAACCGGCTGACCACTGACCGGAAGAGGGTCATTCATGGTAAGAAAATCAAGACTCCATTATCCCGGCGCCGGTTATCCAAAAGCAATAATCACGACACAAAACCGTTTTCTATGTCGTTGATCAACCCTAATTAAAATCACACCAAAACAAGCCATCAGCTGAAACAAAAAAAATGGGGAACCAGCCTATGTAGCTGATTCCCCTATATATAAAATTGGCGTCCCCAACCGGATTTGAACCGGTGTTGCCGGCGTGAAAGGCCGGTGTCCTGGACCTGACTAGACGATGGGGACGCAAAGTATAACTTACAAACAATGGTGGGTCGTGTTGGACTCGAACCAACGACTCTCTACTTAAAAGGCAGATACTCTACCGACTGAGTTAACGACCCTTGTTACCAAAGAAGTTGCTTATTTACAATAGTCCTTTTTTCATGTCAAGGGTTAGATGAACGTTTTTTTATTTTATTGTGTTTACGTTCAAAATTATTCTTTAGTAAACCAAAATTAAGGATTTAACTCAAGTCCTTTATCCAGCCGGGATCTCGTATCGTAAATCTCGGTCAAACTAACCAGACAGTGAATCAGAGACGGTGTTAAAACTCTTGTGAGCCGGTCTCATGTCTGCTATATTTTTTCCCTTTGCTAACAAATTATCAGCAGGTATTTACCCATGGGATTACTTTCCGGCTCCGCCAGTTTTGTCCGCTATCAGGTCGAAGGAAATCTGCCTGAAAGATCAGGCGACTTTCTGGCCGAAAAAATAGAACAATACTCCTTCCGCGACATTGATGACAACTACGAAGAACGCTCGATCGGCTGGGTCTCGGTCCTTAACATGTTCGACAGTAAATTCGAATATTCCTCTTATATGGCCGGGGACTTCATTCTGCTCTCCATGCGGATTGACGAACGGAAAGTCGCGCCGGCGGTGTTGAAAAAATTCTGCCTCAAGGAAGAGGAACGGATCAAAAAAGAGCGGCAGGTCCCCAAGTTGAGCCGCAGTCACAAGCTGGAAATCAAAGACAATATGCAGTTGATGCTGATTAAAAAATCGGTGCCGGTGCCGACGGTTTACGACCTGTGCTGGAATCTGGCCGAAGGCACCCTGCTCTTCTTCTCCACCAGCCAGAAAGCGCAGGCCAATTTAGAGGACTTTTTCAAAGAGTGTTTTGACCTGCACGTGGTCCTGCAGATCCCATACCTGACTGCGGGCCGTCTTCTTGACCCCGGCCAGGAAGACGCCCTGGCCGATATAACCCCTGACATCTTTGTTTAACATATAGAGAGTATCCCATGGATTTAGTAGACTTAATCACTGAAAAAAGATTTCTCGGCCAGGAGTTCATGACCTGGCTCTGGTACAAAAGCGAAGAACGGGGCGGCACCATCGAGTTACCGGAATCAGGCGACATCATGCTGGTTTTTGAAAAACACATGCTGCTCGAATCCGGCGAGGGCGAGTCCCACGAAAAAATAATCTGCCAGGGTCTGCAGGCCGAACTGAAAGAAGCTCGGACCGGTCTGGCCATGGGCAAAAAAATCGAACAGGCCAGAATCGTCATGGGCCTTGGCGAATATGAATGGCGCTTTTCCCTGCGGGCCAGCATGCTGGATTTTCGGAACATGAAACTCCCCAAAACCATGGACTCCGCCGATGAAGGCGATGGCCCCGAGGCAATGGAAGGCCGGCTGCTCGACAAGATCGGCCTCTACGAGATGGCGGTAAGGACTGTGGACAACCTGTTTAGGATGTTTGTCAAAATCAGGACCAGTGGCCAGTGGCCCGCTGAACTGCAAAAAATCAGGGGCTGGATCAACCAGGCAAAGCTGGCTTAGGAGGCAGAAATGGAGTTTGAAACCGTCATTGGGCTGGAGGTTCATGCCCAGCTGAAAACCGCCACCAAGATATTTTGTAATTGCACGACCGCCTTCGGCAACCCGCCAAACACCAACACCTGCCCGGTCTGTCTCGGGATGCCCGGCGTGTTGCCGGTTTTAAACAAAAAGGTGGTTGAATACGCAATGAAAATGGCCCTGGCCACCGATTGCCAAATTGGCCCGGTAAACCAGTTTGCCCGTAAAAACTACTTTTACCCGGACCTGCCTAAAGGATACCAGATATCACAGTTCGATCTGCCGATTGCCGAACATGGCTCAGTTGAGATCGAAGTCGACGGCAAAACCAGACGGATCGGCCTGACCCGGATCCATATGGAAGAAGACGCCGGCAAACTGATCCACGATGAACGCGAACCAAAAAGCTATGTCGACCTGAACCGGACCGGCACCCCGCTGATCGAAATCGTCAGCGAACCGGATATCCGAAGCCCGGAAGAGGCCGCGGCCTATCTAAAAAAAATACACGCCATCCTGCGTTATCTCGATATTTGTGACGGCAATATGCAGGAAGGCAGCTTCCGCTGCGACGCCAACATCTCACTGAGGCCGGCCGGCCAGGAAGAATTAGGCACCCGGACCGAGTTGAAAAACATGAACTCCTTCCGCAATGTCCAGCGGGCCCTTGAGTATGAAGAACGACGGCAGCGCGATATTTTGCTCGACGGCGGCAAAGTCATCCAGCAAACCCTGCTCTGGGACCCGGACAAAAACGAGAGCAGCGCCATGCGCAGCAAGGAAGAGGCCCACGACTACCGATACTTCCCGGACCCGGACCTGGTCCCGGTCGTGATCAGCGCCGAATGGATTGCCCAGATCAAATCAACCATGCCCGAACTGCCCGATGAACGGAAAACCCGTTTTATGTCTGAGTTCGATCTGCCGGAATATGACGCGATTATCATCACCTCCGATCGTGAACTGGCCGATTATTTTGAGGCTGCGCTCAAGCTTTATCCCAATGCCAAAAAACTGAGCAACTGGATAATGACCGAGATGATCAGGGCCTTAAAAGATGAAGACAAAGAAATCGGCAGCTGCCCGGTTACGCCCGAGAATCTGGCCGGTCTGCTCAACATGGTGGAGAAAGGAACAATCAGCGGTAAAATTGCCAAAACCGTGTTCCAGGAAATGATGACCAGCGGCAAAGACCCGGCCACAATCGTCAAAGAAAAAAATCTGGTCCAGATGAGCGACGAAGGTGACATCTTAAAGGTCGTCCGCGAAATACTTGCCGCCAATCCAACCCAGGTCGAACAGTTTAAAGGCGGGCAGACCAAGGTTCTGGGCTTTTTTGTCGGCCAACTGATGCAAAAAACCAAGGGCCGGGCCAACCCGCAGATGGCCAACGAGTTATTCAATCAAGAACTAAATAAGTGAATAGTGACGAGTAACAAGTGACGAGTGACGATTAAAACCAGTTCAACCACGTAGTCTCCAATAGCAGCTACTTGTCACTATTTACTATTCACTCGTCACTATTTACTATTTACTCGTCACTATTTACTATTTACTCGTCACTATTAACTATTTACTCGTCACTATCAACTATTCACTTCTTCTAAAGATATGGACAAAAAAGAGTGGCAGGAAAAAGGTAAAGGGCACCGGCAAAGACTGCGCGACAAATTCATGCAACGCGGGCTTGACGCCTTTACCGATGATGAAGTAGTGGAACTTCTCCTGACCTTTGGTACCCCTCGCCAGGACTGCAAGGAACCGGCTCGGCTCGCGCTGAAACATTTCGGTTCCCTGGCCGCCCTTTTGGAGGCCGAAACTGCCGAGCTGCAAAAAATCAAAGGGATCGGCCCTTCAAACTGCTTTGCCATCCACTTCATCCAGACCGTGGCCCGCCGCTACCTCAAACAACGAATCCAGGACAAAATATATCTCCGCTCCTCCCGGGAAGTGGCCGAATATCTGGTCCACAGCATGCGCGGACTCCAGCGCGAGGTATTTAACGTTATTTTTCTCGATGCCGCCCACGCCATAATTGAGAGCAAAATAATCGCCGAAGGCACCCTGACGACCAATACCATTTACCCGCGCGAGTTAATCAAACACGCCTTGGACTATCATGCCGCCGCCGTGGTAATTGCCCACAACCATCCCTCCGGCAGTCTGCAACCCTCGGCTGACGACCGGCACCTGACCAGAAATCTCTACCTGGCCTGTTCCTTTGTCAATATCCGGCTTCTCGACCACCTGATTATTGGCGGCTCGGAACAACCCTTCAGTTTTGCCGATCATGGCATCATGGCGGAGATTCACCAGGAATGCGCCCCACTGATCTAGATCATAACCAGCAAGCCGGAATCTACATCCATATCCCCTATTGCCGTTCAAAATGCGATTACTGCTCGTTTAACTCCCTGGCGGTCCACGGCCATGATCTGAACGCCTACCTCGCCGCCCTTACCCGGCAGGCGGAGCGAATGGCCAACTACCATTGGACCAGGGAACAATCATTTTCCACCCTCTTTATCGGCGGCGGCACCCCAACCATTTTAGGGGGCAAGCCCCTGGCCGGGCTGATCAAAAAAATCCTGGAACTATTCAACTTTTGCCCGGAACCGGAAATTACGGTGGAGACCAATCCCAACACTATTGCCGCCGATACCCTGCCCCGGCTAAAAGAGGCCGGCGTCAACCGCTTAAGCATCGGCATCCAATCTTTTTCCGATCAGATCCTCAAAGAAATCAGCCGGACCCACACCGGAGCCGAAGGACAACAGGCCGTGGAACTGGCTCGCCAGGCCGGATTTGATAATATCAATCTTGATCTGATCTACGGTTTGCCCGCCCAAGATCTGTGCGCGATGGAAAGTTCACTGGCAACCGCCATGGATCTTGCCCCGCAGCATTTATCGATCTACGAACTGATGCTGGAAGAAGGCACCCCCCTGGCCGACCGGGCGAAGCAGAACCGACTGCAACTACCCTCGGAAGATGAGATTGCCGATATGGAACTGATGATTGCCGAAAAGACCTCAGTCCATGGCTTTGCCCGATACGAAATCTCCAACTTCGCCAAAAACAATATGCGATGCACCCATAACATCAATTACTGGAAAAACGGCCCCTACCTTGGCCTGGGGGCCGGTGCTATCGCCGGGATTGCCGGCATGCGCATCGCCAACATCTCGGATCCGACCATTTATATCAAAGCGGTTAACGCCGGCGAGGAACCTTTTTCCTGGGCCGAATACCTGACGCCGGCGGCCCGTTTCCGGGAAACAGTGATTATGGGCCTGCGGATGATGGAGGGGATCTCGATTACCGGACTGCAAAAAAGATTCGACATAGATCTTTTTAATTATTACGGCGATATCCTTGACATCCTGCGCAAAAAAGATCTCATAATCATCGAAGATGATAACCTGCGGCTGACCACCAACGGCCTGCCTCTTGCCAACCAGGTTTTGCGGGAGCTTGTATAAAAAAAAATTGATGGCGTCATTAAAATTACGATAATTATTTCTAAATCACAAAACAACTAACCAACTTTCTTCACGAAAAACAAACTATGGCCAAAGACAAGCAAGCATATATCTGCAGCGAATGCCGGGCAACCTTCAGCAAATGGTCCGGCCAATGTCCGGAATGCAATGAGTGGGACACAGTGACCGAGTACACACCACCAGCTGCCAGCCAGATCCTGGGAGGCTATACCGGCGTGCGCTCCGAGGTCACGGCCATGGCCAATGTCGCCATGGAAGATTCTCCCCGTTTCTCGACCGGCGTCCAGGAGTTGGACCGGGTCCTGGGCGGCGGACTGGTGCCGGGATCGGTGGTGTTGATTGGCGGCGATCCCGGGGTCGGCAAAAGCACCTGCCTGCTCCAGGTCTGCTGTAATCTAAGCACCAGCAAAAAAATACTTTACGTAACCGGCGAAGAATCCCTGCAGCAAATCACGATGCGCGCCAAAAGGCTCGATCTGCCGGACAAGGAACTGCTGCTGCTGGCCGAAACCCATGTCGAAGGGATCATCGATATCGCGACCAGGGAACAACCAAAGGTCATGGTGATCGATTCAATCCAAACCATGCAGCTGGCCGGAATCTCATCTGCGCCGGGCGGAGTTACCCAGGTCAGAGAATCAGCAGCCCGACTAACAACCTTTGCCAAGCAGACCGGCACCGCCATCTTCTTAGTCGGCCATGTAACCAAGAGCGGTGAACTGGCCGGCCCCAGAGTGCTTGAGCATATCATTGACGTGGTCTGTTATATCGAAGGAAGCTCCGATAGCCGGTATCGGGTATTCAGGGCAGTAAAAAACCGTTACGGCGCAGTCAACGAACTAGGGGTCTTCGCCATGACCGACAAGGGGATGAAAGAGGTAAAAAACCCTTCCGCCATCTTCCTGTCTCACCACGCAGACCCGATGCCGGGCAGCGTGGTGATGGTGATCTGGGAAGGCAGCCGCCCCTTGCTGGTGGAAATACAGGCCCTGGTTGATGACACCTATGCCGATACCCCCAGGCGACTGGCGGTAGGACTTGACCCCAGCCGCCTGAGCATGCTGCTGGCCGTTCTCCACCGCCACGGCAATATCGCCACCTATAATCAGGATGTCTTTATCAATGTGGTGGGAGGAATAAAAGTTACGGAAACAAGCGCCGATCTGGCCTTAATGCTGGCCGTGGCCTCAAGTCTGAAAAACAAGCCTCTGCCCAATGATCTGGTAGTCTTTGGGGAAGTAGGATTGTCCGGAGAAATTCGACCGGTACCAAACGGCCAGGAACGCCTGCAGGAAGCGGTCAAACACGGGTTCAAACACGCTATTGTGCCGGCGGCCAACGCACCTAAGAACAACATCAAAGGCCTCACAGTCCAGCCGATTACCAAAATAAGCCAGGCCCTGGAAATTTTCTGACCTTTCAAAAAACAACTCGAGTAAAAAAACTTGTACCTTCGCCCTGCCAAAAGATGATCACCCAATCAGCCAGCAAGCAATGCCACAAAGGAAAAATCGCATATTTACCGGCGAATAGCAAACGACTACATAAATAATTTGCACCTGAGCAACATCCTGTTATTACTATAAAAATTAGTCAAATACCTAGTCAAACCGCAAGGTAAAAAAAATTATACCTCCACTCGCCCTTCATACTTTCCACTACCATCTTCTTAAATACTTGATTTTAAATAAACAACCCCGCCGCAGAGCAGCGGGGTATTTGGTGCTAGAACAACGTTAGTTGCTGTTTCAGCAGCTCTTTGTATTGGTTTGTTTTACCTTGTTTCTTGACATAATTTTGAATGGATTTTTCGTTGCCGTGTTGCC
>JAHJIY010000065.1 GCA_018823175.1 Pseudomonadota bacterium | reverse complement strand
CACCGGTACCGGCCAAATGAGCACCGGAGCTGGAGGCACCGGCACCGGTACCGGCCAAATGAGCACCGGAGCTGGAGGCACCGGCACCGGTACCGGCCAAATGAGCACCGGAGCTGGAGGCACCGGCACGGGTACCGGCGGATTGGGCACCGGAGCTGGAGGCACCGGCACCGGTACCGGCGGATTGGGCACCGGAGCTGGAGGCACCGGCGGAATGGAGACCGGAGCTGGATCCGGCAGAATCTCCACTCCTGATTTCGGACCGGTCCACAATACCGTTCGCCCGGATATCGCAACCCGCTCCGGCGGAGAACTTGATCCGGAAAATCAAAGAATCAACCCTACCGTCCAGGAACAATATGTGGCGGTAAGCATTGCCATGCCCAGTCTTGATCGCGGCCTATGGAATTTAAGCCCGCAAGATCAGCGGGAAATGAAACGCATGGTTGACGAAGAGGAAAACCAGGAAGACACTTCAGACGTTATTGAACTTTTAATGATCGTCCTGGACAAAGAAGAGGACCCATTAAGCTTTGCAACTATTCTCGGCTTTTTCCAGGAAGAATTCCGCAACGACATGTATCTTCAGGAATTTCAATCCGCTCTGGATCTTCTGACCAAAATCTCGGAATTCCGCAACCAATGCGCAAAAGACTGGGCTAAACCACTCCTGAATGATTATTTTGACGAAATATCCGAACCGGAAATCCTGGAAGTTTTGCTCCCGGTATTTGCAGATCTCAGCTCCTTTGAATCAAAGAAGCTCAAGATCTTCTCGCAAGTAATTCGCTTCCTGCCTCCCAAGGCCGGAGAATCACTGGCCCCCATGTTTTCCCAGATCCCTTCCGGCCCGGCCCGACAAGTCTTGGTTGATGTGATCGCCTCCTTCGTCAAAAATGACCTGAATTATCTGAAAAAAATGCTGGAAGAAAGACCGGAAGAAGATCTTCTTCTTCGACTGATCAAAATCCTGGACGGGATAGATACGACAAGCGCCACCAATATTCTCCTTGAGAAAGGAGCACATCATACCAACGATAAAGTACGCCTGGCCTCGCTAAGCGCACTGACCATCAGAAAGGAATTTGACTTCAAAAAGTTATTCCATCTGGTAAATGACAGCAATAGTACCATCCGCAAAGATGTGCTTTTTTTTCTGGGGAAGGAACGCTCCGACAGCGTTGCCTTGACCATCCGGGAATACCTCGAAAAACAACGGTATGGCGAACTGGGCAACGACCACATAGTTGCCTGTTACCAGGCTTTAGGAGGTTGCTGTTCCGACAGTATGCTGCCTTTTTTGGAAAATATATTATTGAGTCAACCCTGGAATTTCATGTTCGGATCAGGCACCGCCGCTCACCGACAAGGCGCAGCCGAAGCCCTTGCCGTACTCAACTCGAGGGGAAGTCAGCTGATTTTACGCAAAGCCGCCAAAAGCCCTTTTCCTCATATCCGCGCATCCTGCAAGAATATCAGGTAAATAAAGATGACCGACAACAAAGGACTTAAACATTCCCTGCTCTCTTCAGAGCCGACCTTGGCAGAGCAACTTCTCGCCTCAATCAACAGCCTGTTGCAGGCCATAAAAATACACCGGGATAACAACCGTCTGGTCCTGGAGTCTGTAAAAAAATTTCTCCATATCTCCATCCGACTGATGGGAGAAGACGAGTATATTACCATCCAGATCGCCAGCGGCAGATTTTACGTCTGCGAAGAGAAACTACCTTTCCGCAAAGAAACGTCACTACTGGTTGAAAATTTGCTGGATTACTTCGATAAACGAGAACTGCTCGGCATACGTTTTTATGCCTCAATCAAAAACGCCACCGCCGAACAAATCCTTGCCTTTGCCCGCCTGCTAAACATGGCCGGCGAACAAAAAGATCCGCAAGAATGGCTGGTTCTGAAAATTGAAGATGCCAAATTCCATCTGCAATGGGTTTCCATTGTCCAACCGGAATCCGCCGGATTTATGAATTTTTTCACCGGACTTGAACCCAGCGCCGACACCCCCGCCCTAAGTAACCAGCCAGCCGGCAACAAGACTTCAGACATATCATCAGAGGGCAAATCCGGCCCGTTCATGGGGGGAGGAGGAGAAGGAAATGCCCCAATAGACTTTCTGCCGGATTTTGATGACGATACCCAAAAGGGGAAAAACAAAGGATCTGGTTCAGGTTATTCAGTTCGAGGCGGCACATCACAATCAGGCCCCAATATAATTGGGGGGGGAGTCCGGTTGACTTTCTGACCGAACTGGATGCCGAAGATAAATCATCAACTCAACAAACAGTATCTCCTTCCATTGGGTTTCCCGGCATCCCCGGGGCAGGAACCGGCGGCACAGGCGTTGGAACTGAAGGACCGGGGATCGGAACCGGTGGCACAGGCAGTGGAACCGGAAGACCAGGAACCGGGACCGGCGGCACCGGCAGTGGAACCGGAGGATCAGGAATCGGGTCCGGTGGCACCGGCAGTGGAACCGGAGGATCAGGAACCGGAATCGGTGGCACCGGCAGAGGAACCGGAGGATCGGGAACCGGGACCGGCGGCACCGGCAGTGGAACCGGAGGATCAGGAATCGGGTCCGGTGGCACCGGCAGTGGAACCGAAGGATCGGGAATCGGAACCGGCATTGAACCCGGGGAACCAGAAATCAGCACCCAAAACAAAGTCGGCGCAATCGCGCCATCTTCCACTCCGAACAAGAAAAGATCGGCCCGGCGCATTTACTCCTACGCCTTAACCTCCATGCATGAAGTAGCCCAGAAAATCTCCCTGTCAAACCGGGCCGGAATCAGAAAAGCGGTCCGGGTAATCCAGGATATGGTAGAAGAAGTAATGTTGCAGGACAAACCTGTCCTTTTAGCGGCAAGCACCCTCAAAGTTTATGATGACTACACCTTCACCCACTCAGTGAACGTCGCCATCCTTTCGATGTATCTGGGCAAACAGATCGGTCTATCAAAAAAATCACTGGAAAGCCTTGGCGTATGCGGCCTATTCCACGATCTCGGCAAGATTCTTGTCCCGCCGAACATTCTGAACAAACCGGGAAAACTAAATGATAACGAATTTTCAAAAATCAAATGGCATCCCTTTAACAGCGTGCGTCTGATCACCAAGTTAAGGGCCACCAGAGAACGGAAAGCCAAAATAATCATGGCCCCATTCGAGCACCACCTAAAGTATAACCTTACCGGTTATCCGGACCTCGGCTGGAAAAAACCGCTGACCCTGTTCGGAAGGATCCTGGCAATCGCCGATGTTTACGATGCCCTGACTTCAGCCCGGGTTTACCGACCGGAGGGACTTAGCCCGGACCGAGCCTTGGGTCTGATGCTCCAAGGATCCGGCACCGACTTTGACCCAATCGCCCTTAAGATATTCATCAACATGCTGGGAATATATCCGGTCGGTACCCTGCTCAAACTCGACACCGAAGAAATCGGTCTGGTCTCGGACAAACCTTCCACCGAGGCCCTGGACCGGCCCCGTTTAATAAAACTGGTCTGGGATGAAAGAAATGGCGGCTTCACCAAAGCTGAAGAAATCGACCTGTCGGACTGCGATCCGAAAACCGGGGCATTTCTGAGAAATATTGAAGAGAGTATCCATCCGGCCCATTACGGCATTCAACCGGCCCAGTTTCTGACCTCCTGAAAAACCACAACTGCTTTTCTATAACCGGGCACAGAGACAAGACAACCTCTCCATTGTCTTCGTGGCAATGGCAGCTTTCCGTGATTGATAAAAGATAAAAATCATCATCCCAAATGGTTTAAATTGCCAGTCGCCACGTAACGTGCTAAAAATCAGGATGGATTTTCATCGGACTTTAATCATGAATTTCAGATCCTTTGGTTACTTAACAGAAGCCCCCAAGATCACTTCAAACATGACCACAAGTCCCCTGAGTCATTGATTTAACGCCAGCGGAATCAACCGCTTTTTTCTTTTTATATAACCATGAAAAATTAAAAATATTTATGCGCCTTAAATCACTATTCACTTCCAACTGGTTCCTTTGTACCCTGTTAACCCTGCTCATAGGAACGGGAGTGTTATTTGAAGCATCACTCCCCCGAACCATTGAGAACAAAGCCTTTGACCTGATGACCCTCATACGGCAAAGGGAAAGCCGCAGCCAGGTCGTCCTGATCGCCATCGACAGCGACAGCATCAACCGGCTCGGCAGCTGGCCATGGTCCAGGGATAAAATTGCCGAGATGATCGACCTTTTGTCCAAAGCCGGGGCTAAAACAATCGGCCTTGACCTTCCTTTTCCCGAGCCGGAAATGAATGCCGGAATTCAAGAGATCAAAAGACTACAGGAAAATCTCACCAAAAAATCCCTGAAACTTAACAAATATTCTCTTGGCGAGATCAACAAGAATCTTGCCGACTCCGAAAAAAGACTGGACAACGATCTCCGCTTAAGAAACGCCATCAAAAAATCAGGCGTAGTCATCCTCCCCTTACAATTTAATTTCGGCAACTCCAGTTGGGCCGACCAAAAAATTCCTGATTGGCTCAACAAATATTCTCTGGAATATGTCAAGGAGACCTTACCTGCCAGAAAGCCGGTCCTGCAATTAACCAACCCGCTACCGACTATCCAGCCCGAAATTATTGAGGCCACCAGCATCATGCCCCCTTACCTGCAGCTGGCGGAAAACGCCACCACGCTGGGCCACAATAATTTTATCCCGACCCGGGACGGCATAGTGCGAAAAGCCAACCTTTTCATAACCCTGCATGGAAGGGTCTTTCCTTCACTTGCCCTGCAAATGGCCCTGATCAACTCAAAAGATAAATTATCGAAGATAAAAGGCTTCTACAGCAACGAATCGATCACCACCATCAAGACCGCGGCCTTTGAAATACCAATCGACTGCAATTACCAAATGCTCCTGGATTTCAATCCTGATCCAAAAAACTATTCAATTTACCCGTTTCACGCTGTCTTAAATGGCAAAGTAAAAGCGGACCTGTTTAAAGGTAAATCAGTTCTGATCGGTCTGACCTCGCCGGGGCTGGTTCCCAGGTACGAGACCCCGATCAACCAGGATTTGACCGGAATCGAACTGACCGCCATAACTTTAGAAAACATCCTGACCGACAACCATATCAATCGCCCCGAATGGGCCAGGATGCTTGAGATGGCTGTTCTTTTATTCTTCGCGTTATTTATCATCCTGATTATTCCCCGAGTCAAAATATCTCTGGGCTCGACGATTCTGTTTATTTTCATCATCACCTGGCAGGCCGCCGCCATCTTCCTTTTCACCTCATCCGGGATCTGGCTCAAGGCGGTTAGCCCTACCCTGCTGGCGCTATTGGGCCTATTGCTGATCATAATCAATCGCAAGTTATTCAACCCCCTGCATACCGATGCCGATCTCGAATCCAATAAAATGCTTGGCCTGACCTTCCAGAGCCAGGGCATGCTTGATCTGGCCTTTGAAAAATTCATGAAATGCCCGATTAAAGACCCGGCGGTCAAAGACCTTTTGTACAACCTCGGCCTTGATTTCGAACGAAAAAGAATGCACAACAAAGCGGTTGCCGTCTACGAGCACATTATCCGGGACGGTAAATTCAAGGACACGGCCGAAAAAATCAAACAGCTGCAGGCCAACGCCAATCTCCCATCTTTGGCCAGAACCTCGGGTGACGCGACGATCATGACCAGCGGCACGATCAAACCTACCCTGGGTCGCTACGAGATAATCAGAGAGCTGGGCCAGGGAGCCATCGGCACCGTCTATCTGGGCCGCGACCCTAAAATAAATCGCTCGGTGGCGATCAAAACCCTGCGCTACGAAGAAGTTGACCCGGAAGATCTGGCCGAGGTGAGGGAAAGGTTCTTCCGTGAGGCGGAGGCGGCCGGCAAATTAAACCACCCAAACATCGTCACAATCTACGATATCGACGAAGATCTTGACATGACCTATATGGCGATGGAACTGCTCAGCGGCTCCGACCTTACCCCCTATTGCCGGTTCGGCAACCTGCTGCCGGTCCCCAAGGTACTGCAGATCATAACCGAAGTAGCGGACGCGCTGGATTATGCCCACAAAAACAACGTTGTCCATCGTGACATAAAACCAGCCAATATTGTCATGCTGGAAGATGGCCATATCAAAGTGGCGGATTTCGGAATCGCCCGTTTACTCACCTCATCCAAAACCCAAACCGGGGTCGTCCTCGGCACCCCCAACTATATGTCACCGGAACAGGTTGCAGGCCTGAGAGTTGATGGTCGGTCCGACCTGTTCTCATTGGGCATTGTCTTTTACGAACTGCTAAGCGGTAAAAAACCTTTTCAGAACGACAATATCGCCACCCTGATGCACACCATTGCCACCGCTTCCTATACCCCTTTGCCGGAAATTGACCCAGGCATAGAGCCCTGTTGCATCGACATTGTCCACAAACTCATGTCAAAGGCTAAATCCCGCAGGTTTGCCAGCGCCAGAGAATTGGCCGAAGCGACCAGGAAGTGTCTGCGGGAATTAAATAGATAAGGGACACGGCGAGATGGGAAAACTTCGACAAGACCGCCAGCGGGAGAGAGAGTTAAGCGTTCGCCGATATGAAAAACATAAACGGCTGAACTACCTGGCCAAGCCTGGAATCCATGATTTTATAATAGTGCTGGACAATCTGAAGCAGGCCTTCAACATCGGCAAGATCTTCCGCAGCGCCGATGCCTTCGGCGCCCATGAGGTCCATCTGATCGGCATAAATTATTTCGACCCGGCCCCGGCCAAGGGATCATTCAAGTGGGTGCCTGCCAGGTTTCACGATGATTTTTACAGCTGTTATCACACTATTGCACCCCGAGATTATACCTTCTTCGTCCTTGATCCGGAGAAAGGGGAATTAATCCATGACGCGGTGCTACCCAAACGCAGCGCCTTTATCTTCGGCCACGAGGAATTCGGCTTCAGTTTTGCCCCCGACAGTTTCGCCAATGTCAAGTTCCTGCGGGTTCCCCAGTACGGCAAGGTCCAAAGTCTGAACGTGAGCATTGCCGCCTCCATCGTCATGTACGAATATACCAGATGCCGTCAATCAGCAGCCACTCCCATCGAATCAACCTGCTCAATAGAATAAAGAAACCGATAGACACACTTTTCGTCCTGCCCAATGGCCGCGCCCTGATCCCGCAACAAACTGAGCAACGAACCATGGATGTCCTTGACCAGTCGCTTCCGCAACAATCGGGCCTTATCAATACTAATTTTCACCGGCAATTCTTTATAAAAATACCCTGTTTTTTCCTTGTCATGCCGCAAGACCTGTTCCAGCCGATCGCCAAAATACTCCTTACAGTAGTCCTGGCTCAATTTCTTGCCGTTGCCCGCAGGGATATAAGCCCTGGTCAGGGAACCGGTACATTGCAACAGGAATGAATCCGGCGCACACATGGCTGCGGCAATCCTCTGCCGTTCGTAGGAATCCAGATAATGATCAACAAAATCATCCCGGCTCAACACAGATTTAGCAACCTTGAAGGACGGCAATTCATTCTCCGCGGCAAATACCGGCCTGACCGGGCAGAAACACAGTGAAAAACTTAAGCCGGCCAGCACAATAGAAACAAGGCGACCTATCGCAACAAACCATGATTTTCCGGGGCCTCGGACTCCCGGCCACCCGAAACGAAAAATAATTTCCATAAAAATTAACGAACCTTACATTCAGTCATCAAGCTTCTTTTCCAAATCAGCGAAATCACGGCGCACCTCAGCGATTCTTTGCCGGAAACCCTCTGCATCGCCATAATCAAAGAAAAACTTGTAACGGCTGTGAATCAACCCGACCGGCCGGGCATGTTTTATCGGACACCAATACTGTTCGGTCCGGGCCGCGACTTCCTGGACATAGCCTAAAAGGCCATTAAAATAACCGCAATAAAAACAATTGATCTTTTCAATCAGATTCAGATAACTCAGGGCATGACGATCAATCACAATATACTTGCTGCGCCGAACCTTAGGTATTTTGTAAACCGGAAAACAGATGGCCTGAAATAGTGTTACGCAAAGATCCAGGAGCAGGGCAGGAAACAAACAACCCCAGATCACCGGCACGGTCAGGATATTTAACAACGAGGCCTCCAGAAAATACCGACTTAGCCCTTTAACCAGGTTCTTATGTTGTTTTCTTACCTCCTTTTCAAACCGAACCTTTTTCTGATCGATATGATAAAAGAACTCATCCTGCTTCTTATGGAGTTCGCGGCGCAACTCGTTATCAAGCTGTTTTATCTTCTTGATCAATCGCTCTATGTTTCCTTCCATTTTCCCTTCTCGGTTAAATTAGCAAGATCAAACAGTTAAGCATACCATACAGGATTTACTGGAATTTAACTAATTCCCATTCCAGAATAATTCCTTAAAATAATTCTGAAGATCAATTTTCCGGGGCCTGAAGTTGAAAAGACCAGACATAAAGACCAATATGCTATGATGGATTTAATTACTTTTGGATAAATTCCGCAAAATTCCAAACAAGAGGTGAATAATGGTCGAGACAACACGGATCACTCCGCAGGAAGCACGTGCCAGAATCATAACCGGTGAGGCAATCCTGGTATGTGCCTACGACAGTGACGAAAAATTCAGATAATATATCAAAGCCTCCCGAAGGAGGCACGCACTTACGAAAATAATGCTTATATTTCTTGCAACAGACCGCTTAACAAACTCTAACCGGGTTTTGATTTTTTTGAAACCATACAAGATCATGAGGTAGTATGATGAAAACCTTCAACTTCTTGCTGACCAACCCCTTTCTGTTATTACCGATCTTAATCCTTTTGCTGCAACTCATTTCGCCACCGGCAGTAACCGCTGCAGATCTTCAAAAAGCAACCTTTGCCGGCGGCTGTTTCTGGTGCATGGAAAAACCATTTGAGAAACTGGCCGGTGTGATTAGCGTCACTTCCGGCTACATTGGCGGGACAACCGAAAATCCAACCTACCAGAATTATGTGAAAGGCGGCCATCTGGAAGCGGTGGAAATAACCTTTGATCCGACCATTATCACCTTCAGGGAGTTGCTTGATGTATTCTGGCGGCAGGTCGACCCGACCGATCCAAACGGTCAATTCGTCGACCGGGGCAAGGCCTATTCCACCGCAATTTTCTACCATAATGAAGAACAGAAAAAAGAAGCGGCCCAATCAAAAAAAGAACTTGCCGCCCGAAATATTTTTTCCAAAACGCTGATCACACCAATCATTGCGGCTTCCCCATTTTTTAAAGCTGAGGAATACCATCAGGATTATTATTTGAAAAACCCATTACGTTACAAGTTTTACCGTTTTAACTCAGGTCGTGACCAATTCTTAAACAAGGTCTGGGGCAAAGAGCAAGACCAGACCGACCATAGAGACCTCAAGAACAGACTGACCCCCATGCAATATAAGGTGACCCAGGAGGAAGGAACTGAACCACCCTTTAAAAATGAATATTGGGACAATAAAGAAGAAGGGATCTATGTCGATATCGTTTCGGGCGAACCCCTGTTCAGCTCTTTAGACAAGTATAAATCAGGCACCGGCTGGCCCAGTTTTACCAGACCGTTAGTGGAAAATAACATTGTGACCCGGGAGGACCGCAAACTTTTCACGGTGCGCACCGAGGTAAGAAGCAAAAACGCCGACTCACATCTGGGCCATGTCTTTGCAGACGGCCCGCCGCCAACCGGGTTGCGTTACTGCCTTAACTCGGCGGCCCTGAAATTTATTCCGCGCTCTGATCTGCAAAAAGAAGGTTATGAAGAGTTTCTGAAGCTATTCGAGCAGAATAAATAAACAGTATGGCATCGACCAAATCCGTGATCAGACGAAGACCATTTGCACAACAATTTTAGAATTGATGAAAGGAAAACAAAGATGAATAAAGGTTTAATTTGTTACTGTTTTGGCTATACCACAGAAGATATCAAGCAAGACTTTCTTGCCAATGGCCGCTCTCTGATCATGGCTAGAATTATAGATGACAAGAAAAACGAAAAATGCCATTGTGAGTCGACCAACCCAAAAGGTCGATGATGCCTGGCCGATATTCGCCAGGTGGTGAACGAGATCAAAGGAATTAAGGAATTAATAAACCTCTAGCCCCAGGCCTTAAGAAAAATAACTCCCCTTTTCCAGGGAAATACAACTCAGGCGGCACAAACAAATCACGATCCGCCAAAAAGTGCATTCAACTTTTTTAACGCCTCATCCTGCTGACTGGCCGCGGCGCGTTGACCTTCACCGCCAAAAACAAAATAATCGCAAAAATTGGCCCGCTCCTTATCAACTACCCGCTCGGCCTGTGGTTCAGCGCATTCATTGTAAACCGCCTGCTCAAAAAATTTGCAGTTACGACAAACCCGCAGATCGGCATCGCAGGTCGGGCAGGTATCACCCCGCCCCGGCTTGCCGGTTCCCACTTCATTTCCGCAAGAAAAACACTTGTTCATGGCATGAAATATTTAAATTGATCAAGCAGCGCCGGTGATCCGTTGCAATGCTTCCAGATACCTGGCCCCGGTCTTCTCCAGGATTTCGGCCGGCAAAGGCGGCGCCGGCGGAGTTTTATCCCAATCCAGGGAAGAGAGATAGTCCCGCAAAAACTGTTTGTCAAAACTGGGTTGCCCTCCACCCGGCTTATATTGATCTGCCGGCCAGAAGCGCGAAGAATCAGGGGTCAGAACCTCGTCAATCAGGATCAATTTCCCTGCAAACCAACCCAGCTCGAACTTGGTATCGGCAATAATAATCCCCTTTGCCCTGGCGTAATCGGAGGCCGTTTGATAGATCCGGATGCAGATATCAGCGATCTGGCGAGCCTCATCCTGACCGACCAGCTCGGCCATTCGGGCCAGGGAGATATTCTCGTCATGCAGTCCCTGATCAGCCTTGGTCGACGGGGTGAACAATACCTGGGGCAACTTCTCCGATTCCCGCAGGCCAGCCGGCAGATTAAACCCGCAAACGGTCGTATCTTTCAGATAAGCACTCCAGAAAGAACCTGAAATATAACCCCGGACAATACATTCAACCGGCAGAGGTTTTGCTTTTTTTACCAGCATGCTGCGGCCCCGCAACTCTTCTTTATACGGGGCACATACCGCCGGAAACTCATCAACCTCAGAGGTGATTAAATGGTTCGGGACGATATCCTTCAGGAGATCAAACCAGAAAAGAGAAAGCTCGGTCAGCACCTTGCCCTTGTTCGGGATCGGCTCGCCCATCACCACATCAAAGGCTGAAATCCGATCGCTGGCCACGATCAGAAGTTTATCTTCCACCTCATACAGATCACGGACCTTACCGCGATGAATCAGCTTTAAATTCTCAAAGTTGGTCTCGGTAACGGAATTAGACATCTTACATCCTCATAAAAAAATAATTGGCTTATCTAATTAATTTTATTAAATATTTTCAGGCATGGACGGCGTAGCGCCAGGCTGGGAAGCGACATAACCTCCCCGCCGATTGGCCCTGGTCAAATTATCAGGCCAAGGGAAATGGTTTATATAGCCATAAAGAAGAGCCGCAAAAAAAGAATCCCCGGCGCCCACCGTATCGGCTACGGTCACCGGTTCTCCGCGGTCATGAAAATATTCATCCCCGGCCATCAGCCAGGCCCCAGCTACCCCTTCGGTCACAACCACGACCGAAATGTTATACCGAACGATCAGCTCCTTGGCAACTTTCTTTTTGTCCTGAACATCCAGATTGAGCCACCGGCCAACAATCAGCAATTCATCACCATTGAGCTTGACCAGATCGGCGGCACCTAAAGAATCAACAACCAGTTCTTTGGTCGTAAAAAGCGGCCGCAAATTGACATCGTAAAAACATCTCCCGGCCTTGGCCCACAAGGCACGAATTGTTTGACGGCTCCGCTCGTCCCGCTGGGCCAAGGTGCCGAACACTAAATCAAAGGGACGATTATCCAGGTACTCTAAAGCCGGGGCTAGTCTGATATCATCCCAGGCAGCCGGGGCCACAATCTCAAAATCCGGTTCATGGTTGGGACCAACCGTAATCTTGACCCGGCCGGTCGGCAGATCATTCTGCTGGACCCCGGCCAACGGCAGACCAAGTTCCGTTAATTTATCGAGGGCAGCTTCGCCAAGCCGATCAGAACCGACCCCGGTAATCACCCCCACATCCATCCCCATAGAACAAAGATGATAGGCCACATTAACCGGTGCCCCCCCCAGTACCTGCCGGTCGGCAAAGATATCCCACACCACCTCTCCGATCGAAACAATCAAGCCAATCCTCCTTTCCATCCTCAACCAATAAAGACCAGAAAAATTAATTTTTAATCTTCTTCGCCCTCTCCCGGAAGAATAGATTATACAAAAGCTGACAGTACTGGGCCAAACGGGATTTGGCCTCATAGGAAATGGAATAACGCCAAAATCCGTAAACCTTGGTCAACATGGTCAATTTCTGGCAATGCAGATTCCAGGTAAAGTAGGTTGTCGCCCGCCCCAGTCCTTTTTGCGAATAATGGGACCAGTACTCTTTATCCCCGGCACAATGGTTAAAAAAATCACTGATTCTGGCGGTCATCGCCAGTTGATCGGTCGGGTTAATTAAAAATCCGCTCTTGTTATGCTCAATAATCTCAAGCGGCCCGCCAAATTGGGTGGCAAAAACCGGCAGACCGGAATGCATGGCCTCTAAAATGGTCAAACCAAAGGCCTCAAAAAGAGCGGGCTGCACAAAAACACCGCCCCGTTCCGCCATTATCCGGTAGACCTCACCGGTGTCCTCGGTGGCAAGAATCCTGCCGATCCACCGGATATGACCGGCCAATTTATATTCCTTGATCAAGTCGTGCATCTTGACGATCTCACTAGCCTCCTCCGAGTCCTTAGACCTGGCAGGATCTAGAACACTGGCGATAATCATCAGGTTAGCCTGACTGCGCAGTTTTTCGTCCTTGCCATAGGCCTCGACCAAACCGGTAATATTTTTTATCCGATCCAGACGGGCAATGGAAAAAATTGGCGGCAATTGGGGATTTTCCAACTTGCCAAGGCAATCATCATCTTCCTGCTCAAAAATAAGCCGGGACAATTCCGCAACCTGTTGCCGCGATTGTCGTCTCTTCTCTTGATGATATGGAAAGAACACATCATTATTCACGCCGGGCGGAATCACGTTAAACCGCGGATGAAAAAGGTTAATCCCGCTAATGACGTGCATCAGACCGGGCATGGTGAAAAACTGATATGATTCATACTGACCAATTGACTCGTCAGTGCCGATAATCTCCTGTCCGGTACTGCTTATAATGAAATTGGCCAGATTCATCGCAATCAAGTCGGCCATAAACTGGACGGAAAAATGATATTCATCCTCAAAATTGTCCCAGTAAAGATCACTGAACAGGTACTTGGATTTTTCCAAGGCATGGGCGATATTGCATTGAATTACGCCCATGCTTTTAGAAAGCTGAGTGGCAACCAGATTCCCGTCAGAATAGTTGCCGATAATCAGGTCGGGGCGACCCTGGAATTCCGCCTTGATCTCCCTTTCCACGTCAACGGCAAACTGATCGAGATAAGGCCAGACCCGGAACCTTGAGATCCATTGCGGCATAATCTTCCCTTCCGCATCAAAAAAAGGAACGCGCAGGATCCAGACGTTACGAGTACCATAAACCTTTTCCAGACGCTGATCCGACCTGGTCCCCTCGTTTTCAGGGATCAGGCGGGTAACAATCAAGATCTTCGGTTCGATCAGGAGCCCTGACTTCCGTAAATCCTCGGTCAGATATTTTTCCATGGCCCGGGCCTGATCAAGAACATAGACCACCTGGCCACCGGTGTCCGGTCGCCCCAGGACATTATCCTGTCCGAACCAGCCATGGGGGGAAATCATCGTCACCTTGGAAACCATCGGGATCCGGGTCAAAAATTCCTCCAGCGTATCCTCATTTGGTTGCTCCAGGGTATCTTGCAACAGGTGAAAAGTCTCCATGATCCGGGGCAGAGAGTCACCCCATCCATCCAGAAAACCAAAGGTCCGGAGTTTAGCCTTAATCCTTTCGCTATCCTCACCACAATCACACCGCTCGAGAAAATCCATCGCGTCTTCGAGACCGGATTCCAGCTCCGAGGTATCTCTAATCATCTCCCCATCCAGCAAAAGGTGGACGCCATGCAGATTATGCAGCTTCAGAAATTCGTAAAGGGTCCGATTCCACTTTTCCGGCTGCAGCGCCAGATTAGTCGACATATAACGGTTCAAATGAGTGATCCCGTTGCCGATGGTCTGCGGGTCCTTAAGATTAGGGCCATAATCATAAAAAGGGGCCAGGTTCAATTCCATGGTCCGATTCGAAAAAGAGAGTTCCGGTTTGATCAAACTCTCTTTGAGTACCAGAAACTCTCTGATTGAAAGCATCTCAAGTTCGGCATCTTTGCCGGTCAGGGCATAAATCCGGCAATTGGCCCGCCGATGACGATAGACCATGATCAGCTTTTCGCCGCTATGATGGATAATTTCCTGCACCTTTCGCAAAAAGCGCCAGGAGCTCTTCAAAGATAAACCTTCACCCTCGTTAGCGATAAACTCTTGAAAAGACAGCAGAATATCGTTACGGAGAATTATCTGATGCTCCGAGGCAACCAGCATTGAAAAAAACTTCTGTAGAAAAAATATTTCCGGCTCCTCAATAAAACTGAGTAACGTCTTGCCCATAAACCCTATACCTCTGTAAACCTGTAATGGCTGATCCCGTCGATAATCCCGGCCGCATATTCCTCGCCGCTGAAATACATGCGCCGTAATCCCTTGAGGGACTCAAGCTCTTTACTGTAGTTACCCACGACTAATCCGCAGGTATCACCTTTGAGCATTTCTTTATCATTTCCGGAATCACCGCAGACCATAATTTCAGGCAGGGGGATTCCCCATTTATAACTCAGATATCGCACCGCCTTGCCCTTGGAGGCCCGATAAGGCAGAATATCCAGAAACTGGCTGTTGGAAAACTCCAGATTATATCTTATTTTTCTAGCCTGCAGAGCCTGATGAACCTTGCTCAGAAGTTCCGGGTCATCTTCCAGATAGTAACTCACCTTGAAGGGTCGCTGATCCTCATCATCCTGGGCATTGACAATCCCCATTTTCTCGAGTTTTTGCAGCTCTTCCCTGATAATCTCCGGCTTCCACTGATAGGCAAGATGCTGCTGCCAGCCTTTATCCGGCGTAAAATCGGCCCCGTAATAGATCTCCGTCCCCACCGACGAGATAATAATATCAGGCGCCGGCACGCCATATTCCGCCAAAGCATCCAAGACCCGCTCCAGGCAACGCCCGGTAGCTACTCCCCAGCCGATATTATCCTTGTTCCGCGCCAGAATATCCAGCAACTGGGCCAGAGAGTCATCATCCCCGACCAGCGTATTATCGATATCGGTAATCAACAACCGCTTAACCGTGGTCAAACGTCGACCAATAGATACGCGAGGCGGCTCAGATACCGACTTTGCCTGCGGCATTTCATCCTGCACCTTTCGGATCAGCTCAATGGTTCTGGCGCAGTGCGACTCCCAGGAATAATGTTCCCGAACCCCGTTAATGCCATTATGCGAATAAAATTCCCACAGCTCCCGATCAACCAGGATCTTGATACAGGCCTCGCCAATTTCATCGCTGTTGGTCGGATCAATCAAGGTCCCATTTTCACAATTGCCGATAATATCAGACGGGCCGCCTTCCTTGGTCGCAATTATCGGCAGACCAGCCGCTGCGGCTTCGATCAGGGTCAGACCAAAAGGTTCCAGCAGGGCAGGATTAACAAAGACCCCGTGACTGTCGGCGCATAACCGATACAATTCCGGAACTTCAAGGGAAAAGTCATGTTTTTTCGGGATAGCCAGCTTGCCGTACAGATCATAACGGTCCATCAGAAGAAGCATTTCGGTCAGAACATTTCGTTCATTTTCCTCCATCTCACTGATGTTTTTTCTGATCCCGGCAAATATCGCAAGATTGGCGATGGCCTGCAGGTTTTTGTTCTCGCCGTAGGCGGTAATCAGACCGGAAATATTCTTTCGCTGATCCGGGCGGCAAAGCGCGAGAATAAAAGGTTTTTGCGGAGAGACCCAGAAGCGATGCAGCTCATTTAACAAAAGCATGCGGGCCTGTTTTGAGGCCTCATCCGCGACATCAGGGTCAAGCTGACAATTATAGTATGGATAAAAGACATCGACATCGACACCGGGGGGGATTACCGCATAGCGCCCCGCCTCAAAGTTACGATACAGCCCGTACTGCTGCTCGATCTCATGGGTGGTGCTGGTGATAATCTGTTCCGTAGCCCGGATCACCCGCTCTTCCACCTCAATGCGATAATCGATATGATAACGGCGATTAATCTCCTCGCTGGTCGCCCCTTCCTGCAACAACTTGTCTTTCTTGTGACGGCCCATGGAATGACCGGTAAAGATGAAAGGGCTGCCGAAGATGCTGGCCAGCTCACGGGCCACATATCCCCCATCCGCATAGTGACCGTGAAAGATATCTGGAACTCGACCGGAGGACTTGATAAACTTCAAATTCTTGTCGACAAACTCATCGAGGTGAGGCCACAGCAATTCTTTCCGGATGTACCGGCGACCGCCGCATTGGATTCGCACGATCCGGGCCTTATCGGACAAAGGTTCAATTACCCTGGCATAATCCTTGGATAAGGCTTTATCAGAAATCAACCGGGTAACCAGATCGACCTGCGCAACCTCTGGCCGCTCAGCCAGCGCCCTGGCCAGCTCCAGAACATACTGGACCTGGCCTCCGGTATCGGCATCACGTCCCAACTCCGGCGATACCCCCCTGATCAGACCGTGGACACTGAAAAGTTGAATATACAACCCGGATGGTTGAGACATATGACCTCCCTTGATTACGTGCGCTTAAACCATCTTTTAATCTCGTCGGCGGAAAAACTCTTCACCACCGGCCGGCCGTGGGGACAGTGAGAAAAGACATCCGCCTCCAGCATCTGACGCAACAGCGACTCCATCTCCTCCGGCAAAAGATCATGCCCCGCCTTAATTGAGGCCTTGCAGGCCATGTTCGCCAGAATACCGTCAACCCTTTTTCCCGTCGTCTCCTGGTCTCGCCCACCGGCAAACTGACCGAATTGGGAAATCACCCCCAGCACGATCTCGGCGGTCGGCAGATGGGCCATGACGGCCGGCACCGCCTTCACCACAAAACTTGCCCCGCCAAATTCCTCAAGATCAATCCCCAGACGAACAATATCGTCTTGATAATCAACCAGCAGCTCCGCTTCCGCCGGCCCAAACTCCATAACCTCGGGGAACAGCAAGACTTGTCTGACAACCTTGCCGGAATTAAACTGTTTTTTCAGTCTTTCAAAAATCAACCGCTCCTGCGCGGCATGCTGGTCAATGACCACCAGCCCATCATCGGATTCACAGAGGATATAGGCATTGGCCAGTTGACCGATTAGCCGCAAAGAACCGTATTCCGTTACCTGACAGGAATCAGTGGGCCGGATGTTGGGCTGCGGCTCGGAAAAGGTCAAACCATGAGAACTAGGTAAATTTGTGCTCGGTAGATCTTGCGCCACAACTCCTGGAGCGGATTCTTTTATTATGTTATCATAAAAAGTAAACTTCTGAGGCAGAGAAACATTTTTTTTGGGAAATGGACCATCTTCCGGAGCAACAAAAGGCAAAGATCCCGGCACAACCGTACTTTTCCTCACCGCGGGCGGCACATTATCCAATTCCTGGTTTTCGTCAGCTCTATTGGCAAACAGGGATTTTTTCAAGGTTTGCTGGTAACCATTGATCGCCCGACTTACGGCCAGCACGACCATTTGATGCACAACATTGCCCTGGCGGAACCTGACTTCCTGTTTTGTGGGATGGACATTGACGTCAATCGACTCAGGATCAATCTTGATGAACAAAACACCCGACGGCCGCCGACCTTTCATTAAAAAGCTCTGCGCCCCCTCGCTAATGGCATGGGCAACCATCCGATCTTTTACCGACCGGCCATTAACAAAAATTCTAATCCGGGCGGCAGCGCCAACCGGATAATCCGGCGGCACCAGATAACCTGAGATTTCAATTCCGGCCTCTGATGATTCCGGCAACAAGGAGACAGGGAGCAACGACACATCCTGATTGCGGTATAAAAGATGTCTGATCCGACTTTGCCGGTCACCGGTCCCGGCCGGCAGGTTAAACAATTCCTTGCCGTCCACCGTATAGCTGACTCCGAGCTCATGATAGGCCAGCCCATAATTTCTGACCGCCTCTTCAATATGGGCCAACTCGGTCTGAGTGGTCTTGAGAAATTTCTTGCGGGCCGGGACGTTTCCGAACAGATCACGCACCTCGATCACCGTCCCCTGACGGCATCCCATCTCATGAACTTTCATCACCCGCCCAAACCGCGCTTCCAGTCTACTACCCAATAACGCGTCAACCGGGCGGGAGGTAATCGTCAGTTTTGAAACCGAGGCAATACTGGGGATCGCCTCGCCGCGAAACCCCAGGGTGTTTATCGAATTGAGCTGCTCAACACTACTGAGCTTACTGGTGGCATGACGTTCAAGACACAGCAGAAGATCATCCTGGTCCATGCCGAGGCCGTCATCAATGATCCTGATCAGCCCGGTGCCGCCTCTCTCCACTTGAATCGCAAGATTGGCAGACCCGGCATCAATGGAGTTTTCCATTAACTCCTTGACCACGGAAGCTGGTCGTTCGACCACCTCACCGGCAGCAATCTGGTTGGCCAAATTTTCGGAAAGAATCTTGATTCTAGACAAAGGCCTGGACTTTTGAAGGTTGCTTATTGTGCCGGGTTAAAACATCAGCCTGATTTTACCGACCCAATATATTTACAGAAAATTTACGATGTTGATCTTGAGCCACTGCGCGTCCCACCATTCAAGAGGATTAACAAAGATACCATTAATCAGCACACTAAAATGCAGATGATCGCCTCCGGCCATCCCGCTGGCCCCGCTCAAACCAATCCCCGCATCCTGTTCAACCATGTCGCCGACCGCCACATCAATCCGACTTAAATGTGAATATAGAGTGAAGACCCCCTGCCCATGATCAATAATAATAACATTGCCATAGATCCCCAGATAATCGGCAAAAACAACCTGCCCGCGATTAGCCGCCTGGACAGACGCATGCTGGGTCGAGGCCAGATCAATCCCCAGATGGACCTGCTTATCAACCTCTTTGCCATTATAGTAATAGGTGCGGTATTCGGCAAATCCGGCCCGGCGGCTGCTTCTCTCCATCCGCTTAAAACGCCCGCTCCACAGGCGCTCCGGATTCGACTTACTGCATGCTTCCCTGATTTTCTTATTATTCTCCTGCCTGATTGTATTGTTCACCACCAGATATTGGGCCAGTAAATCTCCGGTAACCAGGTCAGGATAATGCTGCGCGAATTCCGGCATTTTAAGATTTAAAAAATTATCGCTCACATTTATCCGATCGGTATTAATCTTGGCCCGGCGCAAAATCATGGCAAAAGGTTTAACCCCGAGGTTGCCAGCCTGGTCCTTGGCTTCCACCTGCACCACATCAAGTGTTTCAGTATCATAGACCACGGCCAGCATCGCGCCGTAAACGTCCTCCCCATGCTGAGGCAAGGGAAACCCGGGGTGATAATACCCGTTGACCCTGACCCCGTGCTCCGCCACCGGCTCATCAAGCCGATAGGTAACAATCCCTGCGCCACCCGGTATTATGTAGCGAGGATAATCAATAATTGCGACCCGGGGAGGGTTAGTATCCAGGAGTACCGGATATGTCAAAACAGCGAGATTCCCCTGCATGAAACCCCACCAGGAATAATCGCGAACATCCACTTCCAGGGTGGCCTCGCCATCCTCAAATTTCAAAGAACGGCCATCAAGGACAAAGGATTCCTCGACCCGTTCCGGGCCGGAATTACCCATAAATCCCATACCGGCAAACTCATTTTCATGAACTTTAACCCTTTTATTTCCCTGAAGCATATAAACCTCGACCCGCCGCAAACCACTTTTGGCGTCAGTCAGGACCATCTGCACTTCTTCCTGCATTCCCACTTTTGATAAATCATTTAATATCGACAGCTGAGGGCGCTCCCGCTCATATAATTTCAGGAGCATTGCCCCCGCCACCAGAAGGATGGCAAATGGGATCAGCAAAACGATAAAAGGGGTTTTACCCTTGTTTTTTTCAATACCTTCTAACGGTTCCATGCCAACACCTCTTTAAAGACAAAGACCACCTGGGCCCAAGAAAAATTATTAGAGCAAAAGCCCCCGATCATAGGGAAAAGATAAGACCATGGAGACTGAACATTTTTTTCAAGACCGACGAATAGTAACATGTTATTAGTCAAAAATGAACCGCAATAGCTAATTATCTTGTCGGTTTCACAAGAAACTCCGCAACCTGTCCACCACGCGGCCACTTTGAGTCGGAATTCACCCCCTCACCGGGCGCTTATCACCTGCGGGGCAGATAAAGACGGCAGCTTGTCGAGTTGAGATCAATCAAAAATGGCCCTGTTGAAGATATTACCAATTGGACCTTTGCCCGATCGGCTATCTTGAGTAATAAAAAATGAAAAACTTTCACACCATTATCATCGGTGCCGGCCCTGGAGGACTTACCTGCGCCACCCTCCTTGCCAAACAAGGACATAACGTCCTGGTTTTAGAAAAGAACCAACGCATCGGCCCTAAAATCTGCGGCGGCGGTGTGACCTGGTCCGGGCTCACCCAGCACCTGCCGGAGTCATTGCTCGAAAAATCGTTCCACGAACAATTCATCTTTTCGGGCTGGCAACAGGTAAAAATATCTTCACCGCAACCGATCATCTCCACCGTAAGCCGGGAAAAGCTGGGACAATGTATGCTCAAACAAGCGATAGCGGCCGGCACCCAAATCAAAACAGGGACCCTGGTCAGAAAAATAACCTCTCACAAAATCATCACCGCAAACGGGGAGGAATTCGGCTATGATTTTCTGGTCGGCGCCGATGGCAGCAGCTCTCTGGTCAGAAGATTTTTAAAAATCGGGACCAGGCGTTCAGGGACCGGTATCAATCTTGAGGTAAAAGGGGATTTCGATCGCATGGAGTGGCACCTGAACACTGAGCTTCTAGGCAGCGGATATGCCTGGATCTTCCCCCATAAAGACCATGCCTCGATCGGGGCCTATGCTTATAGCCAGGCAATAAAACCGGCGACACTCTTAAAAAACTTCAACCAGTGGGCGCAAAAACGTGGTATTAATCTTGATAAACTTCGACCTAAAGCAGCCTTGATTAATTTTGACTATCGCGGCTGGCGATTTAATAATATTTTTCTGGTGGGTGACGCGGCCGGACTTGCTTCAGGTTACACCGGTGAAGGTATCTTCCCGGCCATTATCTCGGGAGAAACGGTGGCCAGATGCATCATGGACCCGGAATACGACATAACAAAGCTCAAACGCCTGATCCGCAGACATCAGGCCCACAGTCTCTTTGTGCGTCTCACATCAAGCAACCGTCTGCTCTGCAAAATTGTCACTGAAACGCTGATCGCCGCCCTGAAAACAAAAATAATCCATTTTAGCGCCCTGGAAATGGGCGCCAAAGAATAATATACTTAACCGGAGGAATTATTGCTGTGGATAACCCTACCCATCCCAAAAAAACCATGATCTACAACATCATGTTTATTGCAGTTTGCGTCGCCCTGTTTCTATTCTTATGGAATGCACCGCCGGAGACAACGACCCGGCTCCCTCATGATTCGGATCACGAAAGCTTTCATACCATGGACAAAAAAGCCGCCGAAAAATTCTGCGGCGAATGTCATAATCCTGATGGAGTAAGACCTCTGCCCGAAGGACATCCGCCAAAATATCGCTGCCTGTTCTGTCACAAAAAAGATGGTTGAGGCCCAACTCGTGCGATTATCACCATGCCCTGCCAAGAGACCATAGAATTACCCTCTTTAGCCGAGACCCAGACCTTGGGCCGAAGGCTTGGTCAAACAGCAATACCGGGCGACGTTATCACCCTGAGCGGGGATCTGGGGGCAGGAAAAACCACCCTGACCCAGGCGATCGGTCAAGGAATTGAGGTGCCGGACTCCTGTTACATCACCAGTCCGACCTTTGCCCTGATCCACGAATATCCGGCCAGAATCCCCCTATACCATATTGATCTCTACCGTCTTGCCGACCAGGAGGAAACAGAAACGCTCGGCCTGGAAGATTACATCTACGGCGAGGGCTTGACGGTTATTGAATGGCCCGACCGCCTGGGCGATCTTATGCCGGAAAACTATCTTGGGATTGAACTAATTTTTACCGGGGAAAATGCCAGAACCGTCATCCTGACCGCCCACCATAAGACTTGGGAAGCAAGGATTAAGGCAATATTGCGGGGATAACACTTTTTCAGTTACGGGGAATATATTTACGCAAAACAGCCGTAAGCTTGTCTTTAATAATCGGCTTGGTCAGAAAATCATTCATCCCGACCGCCAGACATTCGTCCCGATCTTCTTTCCTGGCATGTGCGGTAAGCCCGACAATCACCAGTTTCTCGCCGGACAAACCGACATAACCTCCGGCATCGGTCTTCATCTCCAGCGCCCTGATCCTTTTGGTGGCCTCAATCCCATCGAGATTAGGCATCTGAACGTCCATCAAAACCAGATCAAATCTTTCCCGCTCCAGAATTTGCAAAGCCTCCAGACCATCTCCCGCCACTTCAACGTCACAGCCCTGCCTTTTAACGATGATAACCGCCAGCTTCTGGTTGACCTTATTATCCTCGACAATCAACACCCTGGGTCGCTCTCTTCCTGCAAACAAAACTTCCGGCGCCTGTTCCTGATGATCAACGGCCGGAAGGGACGCACTTCGATCATGACCTACGACAGGAGACAACAGGGGAATAGTAAAAAAGAACACACTGCCCTTGCCCACCTCACTTTCAACGCCGATCTTACCCTGCATCAATTCCACAAGCTGGGCACAGATGGCAAGACCAAGACCGGTGCCACCATACTTGCGGGTGGTGGAACCATCGGCCTGGACGAATTTTTCAAAAATGGCACTCTTCCGATCACTTGGAATACCAATACCGGTATCCCGGACCGAAAACCTGAGTAAATTCAAGACGCCGTGTTCCACCAGCTCAACCTTAACCACAACCTGTCCGGATTCAGTAAACTTCATGGCATTGCTGATCAGATTAACGATAATCTGCCGAAGACGATTCGAATCGCCAAAGAGTTCTGGCGGGATAATCGGGTCTATTACAAAACTCAGATCAATATTTTTATTCCGGGCCGGAATTTTAAACATGGCCACGGCCCGCTCAATTACTTCAAATAACTCAAAAGAAACATTCTCCAGTTCCAGCTTGCCGGCCTCAATCTTGGCCAGATCAAGAATATCATTGATCAGGTTAAGCAGGCTGTCGGCCGCGCCGCTGATCGTTTTGACATAATCATATTGCTCTTCATCCAGTTCGGTTTCGATCAACAGATCACTAAAGCCGTTTATCGCATTCATCGGGGTCCGCAGTTCATGGCTCATATTAGCCAAAAACTCACTTTTCATCCGGCTGGCATCCTCCAGCTTACGATTGGTTTCACGGAGTTCAGCCGTCTGCCGGGCAATCTCCTGCTCAAGTTTTCGGGCGTAACTCTTTTCCTTATCCTGGATAACACGGTACTGCCGGTAATTATCCTCAATCAATTTGCCATGTTGTCGATTAAGGGCGTCAATCTGCCGGGAAAGCTGCTCGTTCTCAATCCGGATATCCTGTTGACTGCATTTGAGCAGAGCAAGATTTATTGTGTTTTGCAGAAGAGATGAGCCGATAGGGCTGTCAACCAGATTAAATTCGCCGCCCGAGAACCGAACCAGCATCACAACTTCAATGGAGGGAACCGCGATGCCATAAATTTCACCGGACTTGTCCGTCTGCACCCGAACCAATGGTTGCCGCTCAATTTTTTTTAATAACTTTTTCCTGTCACTCTTGGAGAATTCAGGAAATATCTCGACCGGAATCCAGTTCTGCTCTTCATTAAGCCATAACTGAACTTCTCCACCAGCAAGCAGGCAACTGACTTCCTTTATGAAAACACGAAATTTTTCATGCCCGTCTTCCAGGTCTGCAAAAACCGAATCGATAATTGTATCGTCAATCATAACTGCTTTCCAAAGGACAAATTTGTCTCACGGTTAAAACCTCTGGCGGATCTATCATGCGGCAGGATTATAAAGTTCTTTGGCCTTTTCCATTTCTCCAGGCAAATCCCTGACTATCACCTTGTAGTTTGCCAACATACTCTGGACATGCTTAATCAAATGGGGCGGCAAAGGATCTACCTTGCCGGCAATTGTGGTATACTTTAGTTTTCCGGCAAAATATTCCGCTAACTGCACAACACTGGCCGCGCTTTCCAGCGGGAATTGTTTCTTGGTTTCATGGTGATATTTGATAGCATTCAACACTTCGTCCGGCAGTTTCCACTCCATGGCCAGCAATCCCCCGACCCGACAATGATCGGTACCGACGATCTCGCGTTCACTCTCAACCAGAGACTTCAGGCCGGGCTGATAAGCCGCGCAGGCTTTGCGCAGCAACTCCCCGGCCACCTGATCTTCAGCAATAAGACCGATATCATGGATAATCCCGGCCAGAAAAAAATCTTCCCCCTCAAGTCCAAAAATTCGTTTAGCAATCATCTCGGCCAAAATGGCTACTGTGGCGGAATGGAGCCAGAGATTTCTCCGGGAGAATCCATTTTCCGAGTCCTCTCCCTTGTAAATATCACGCAACCCCTCCACCGCGACCAGATTTCTCAAATGCTTCATCCCGGTGAACACCACCGCCTTTGAGATTGATTCCACCCGATTGGCCAATCCGAAATAAGGACTGTTAACCAGCTTCAACAACCTGGTAACCAGGACCGGATCAAGCTTGATGATTTCCTCAAAGTCATGCATGGTTGCTTTTTCGGAATTCACCAGCTGGGTGACCCTGATGGCAACATGCGGCAATGTCTTTAAATCATTGAATTTTTTTGCAATCTTATCTGAATTATACATTAATCTTCCACTCATAAAAAAAGCACAAAATGATTACTTCAAGGAAGAAAGCTGGTTTACCAATTCAGCAAGTTCCGCCACTTGCTCTGCAAGATTCAAGTCCCCCGCTCGCCCGCCATTTTCTATAGCCAAGGATACTCGCCGGAGTCCCTCAACGCCAAGACTGGCAGCCGCTCCTTTCAGGCTGTGAGCGGCGTATTCAACACCTTTGGCGTCACCTTTCTCAACCCCGAGCTTAATTTTTGCCAGATCATTCGTCGCCGTTTCCCTTAACAGATCCAGCAATTCAGCCAGAACTTCCTCTTCATCAGCCGATTGCTCCAGAGCAAAACTACGGTCCCAATTCAATTCAATCATCATAGCTCCCCTTGCTCAATCTTATTGACCTTCCCTATCATGTCCTTAAAATCATTATGGGGAAAAAATTATGCAGCTGGCAAGCAAAAGAATTACAGACCTTCAAAGGACAAAGTTACTCGAATAGCAAGAAAGGAAAGAAAACAAACCACTCGGCTACAACTTCAGCCGGCTGACAGGACATCAAGAACTTGCTGAAAGGATATGGCCCCCTCCCGAATCAAATTCAACTGCCCATTCCTGGTACCGACAATGGTAGAAGCAATAAGGCCGGGAGTATCCCCGCCATCTATAACAAAATCAACCCCAGAACCTAATGACTGCAGAACCTGCTGCCCATTTATGGCGGCCGGCTCTCCGGCCAGATTGGCACTAGTCGCGGTGACCGGAGCGCCAAATGCCCTGACCAGACTGCGGGCCAGCGGATGGGATGAAATCCGGATCGCGATGGTATTATCGTCGGCCACCAGCAATGAAGGCAATTGCGGTAAACCATCAAAAACCAGGGTCAAAGGCCCGGGCCATAAATGTCTGATAAGAATATTAAATACCGGCGGGATTTCTCTAACCAGGCGAGACAATTGATCCGGGTGATCAATAATAGTCAGCACAGCTTTAGAAAAAGAGCGCTGCTTGACGGCAAACAAACGCTCCAGAGCTTTTTGGTTAAAAGGATCAACGGCCAGACCGTAGTATGTCTCAGTGGGGAACGCAACCACCCCCCCCCGCCGCAAAACATCAACCGCCCGCGCAATCGCCTCCGGTTCCAGGCCCGGCCCATTATCCTTATTCATCATTGTTAACTTAACACCGCAAACGCGATATTCGATTCACCCTTTTACCAGGTCGTCAATTCTGGCAGCCTTTTCGTTAACCTGGGCCTCCATTTCATTCTTGAAATCCTGAAGCCTGACAGCCATCGCAGGATCTGACACACCTAAAATCTGTGCTGCAAGAATTGCCGCATTTTTGGCCCCGGCCTTGCCGATACCCATAGTGGCAACCGGCACGCCAGGCGGCATCTGTACCGTAGAGAGCAAGGCATCAAGACCATTAAGCGCCGAGGCATCGATCGGCACCCCGATTACCGGCAAAGTGGTATGGGCGGCCAACACTCCGGCCAGATGCGCGGCCATCCCGGCCGCCGCGATTATAACTTTTATTCCACGTTCGCGAGCGGTCTTTGAAAATTCAGCCGCCCGGGCCGGGGTCCGATGGGCCGAAGCCACCGTCAATTCATAGGGAATACCGAACTTTTTTAGAGTTTCCAGACAACCTTGCATTACCGGCAAATCAGAATCACTACCCATTACTATCCCGATCATTTTATTTTCCTCCCTCCATCCGCCTTATGGCCTTCTGGCCGATATCCTTTCGAAAATAACATTTATCCCAGCTGATGACACCTGCCGCACGATAGGCGCTGGCAATGGTCGCGGGAAGATTGTCACCAATTGCGGTAACCCCTAGAACCCGACCGCCATTAGTTACGATTTCACCGTCTCGATTCGCAGTGCCGGCATGGAAAACTACTACGTCGTCAATCTGTGCGGCCGCAGCCAACCCGCTGATCACCTGCCCTTTTTCATATGAGCCGGGGTAACCTCCTGCCGCCATGACCACACAGACTGTGGGCCGGGGATCAATCTCCAACTTAACTTCAGCCAATCGCCCGTCGATTACTGCTTCCATCACATCAACCAAATCAGTTTTCAGGCGCATCAGCAAAGGCTGCGCCTCCGGATCACCTAACCGGCAGTTAAACTCCAAAACTTTAAGCTGATCACCATCAATCATCAGGCCGGCATAAAGAATTCCTTTGTAATCGCAACCTTCCGCGGCCAACGCCTTAACAATAGGATACATCACCGTATCCATCGCCTTTTGATGGAGGCTTTCCGTCAATACCGGGGCCGGCGAATATGCTCCCATCCCGCCGGTATTGGGCCCCTGATCTCCGTCAAAAATCGCTTTATGGTCCTGCGAAGAAGGCAAGGACAGAACTGTTTTCCCATCGGTAAAAGCCAGAAAAGAAGCCTCCTCACCGACCAGAAACTCCTCAACCACAACTTTTTCCCCGGCCTCGCCAAAGGCCTTGTCCGCCATAATCAGATCAACCGCCGCAACGGCCTGTTCAATGGTCTGGGCCAGAATCACTCCTTTGCCGGCCGCCAGACCATCGGCCTTGACCACCAGCGGAGCCCCTGTTTTCTTGATGAAGCTGACCGCCTGGTCTCGATCATCGAATACTTCATAAGCAGCAGAAGGAATATGATATTTTTTCATCAAATCCTTGGAAAAAACCTTGCTACCCTCCAGAGCGGCAGACTTACGGGACGGACCGAAGATCCGCAGACCTTTCTCGGTAAAAAAATCCACAATTCCCAAAGTCAAAGGCACTTCAGGTCCGACCACCGTCAGATCAATTTTTTCATCCAGGGCAAAGCGGGCAAGTTTCTCCAGATCATTACCGTCAATTTCTATACATTCAGCCAACATCGCGATCCCGGCATTACCGGGAGCGCAAAAAATCCGATCTACCCTCGGGCTCTGCTTAAGTTTCCAAACAATGGCATGCTCACGACCACCGGCACCAATTACTAAAATCTTCATTGAGATAAATCCTCACTGTTAATTAAATATAAAATTTTGACTGCCCCCATGCTCAGACAAAAAGTGCATCCTACCCAGCCGCTGCAAGTCTTGTCAAGAATTGTCGGTTTCTAAAAAACCACACACTGGACAGACACTAGCTGGCGGATCATTCAGCCAGGCAAACTTGATTATACCGTCAGAATATCCAAACCACATGAAGTTATTGAAGCTCCCCGCAGCAAATACCCTTGGGGTGCGTTTCGCTTTGCATGTTCAATAAGGTTGAAGTGCCTGAATATGCAACCCTTCGATTCTACTCACAGATAAAAATCACCCTTGGCAGAAAAAGACAAAATCACCGTTTAAGCATAAGATATAAACGCCAAAACGAATATTTTTCCGATACGCCTCCTATACGATAACTACAGGAATCAATATACTATTTGCTCACTTTAACCTTGACATAGAGCTCTTTCCTTTTTTATTATGTAAAAATGAATGCTTCTTCATTCATAAATATTACTCCGTAGTTTTAATAATCATTCTTTTGATCGGGGCCGCCAACCCTAACCAAGGAAAGACCTCGATGCGAGTATCAGACAAACATCACAAAATCATCCAGGCGGCGGTAAAGGTTTTCGCCCGCAAAGGTTTTTATAGCGCCCGCATATCCGATATCGCTCAAGAAGCCAGAGTAGCGGACGGCACCATCTATCTTTACTTCAACAACAAGTACGATATTCTCATTACCCTGTTTGAAGAAGAAATTGGGAAAATAATCCTGCAGGTAAAACAACAGATTGATGAAGAGGATGACCCACGGAAACAGCTGGAAATTTTTGCCTTGAATCACATGCGACTGATCCAGGACAAACGGGAATTATCCGAAGTATTGCAGATGGAGTTGCGACAGAGTAACAAGTTCATGCGCGAATATCGCAACACCAAATTCATTGAATATGTTGATATAATATCAAAGATTATCCACGAAGGGCAGGACAACGGAATCTTCAGAAAAGAAGTGCTGCCAGGCCTGGCCAAACGGGCCTTCTTCGGAGCCCTTGACGAGACCTCACGGTTATGGGTCCTGTCACCATCGCATCAATACACGATTGAAGATGCCGCCAGACAGATAAGCGACATTTTCATGCGAGGCATCAATCAGTAAGCACTTATCCTGCCAGCGGAATCATGATTTCCCGGAACGCGAGATACTCATGACCTCCAACTGCCTTATCCCGCCCGGAGTTTTAACCGTGAACTCGTCACCGACACTCTTGCCCAGCATCGACTGCCCGAGCGGCGAGCCAACAGAGATACTGCCATGCTTCACATCGGCTTCCTCCGGACCCAATAACTGATAAGATGATTCTTCGTCGGTCTCAAGATCAACCACGGAAACCACTGCTCCAAAAACGGCCTTTTCGCAATCAACCATTGAACAGTCAATAACCTCCGCCCGACCCAACTTATCTTTGAGTTCCATTATGCGGCCTTCGATAAATCCCTGTCTTTCTTTGGCGGCATGATATTCCGCATTCTCTTTCAGATCACCATGCTCCCGGGCAACCTCTATAGCCCTAATCACCTGGATCCGTTCCTTGGACTGCAGGCGAGTAAGTTCATCCTTTAATTTAATATGCCCCTCTTTCGACATGGGAACGCGCACTACCATAAAAATCCTCCAAAAAACTAAATAACTCTTAATCCGGCAAAGCCGGCGACTTTTTAATACCCCCGTGCGGGGTAAATTAATTGCTTAATCCGGGCAGAATCCGGAGCATTAAGTATTAAAACAAATTAAACCATTTCACCTGCTAAACTTTCAAAGTCCAAATTAACACCCTGAAATACTGCTTTAAAACCCCTAAAAACATGATAAGTTTCGATCGTTTTACCATCAGGTCAAGTTATAACCAAAATAACTTAATCCTTATTTTCTTTCTTGCTCTCAGGCAAAACAGCGGGATATTCGTCAGACTTCACGAGCCGACAATCTTCAGCCCGTCAAGAGAACCCGCCTTTAACCCGGGGAACAACATAAATGATCACCAGAAACAGGCAAACCAACATCCCCAACAACTTCATGATCTGCGGCCATCCTTCCATATTCTTACCTGAAAAATTTCATGATCAGCCGGCAATAGAAATCATCCCACCAACTTTAAACGAAAACTCGCATTCATGGTTGGCGAGAAAGTCCTTCCCCAACGAAATCCTGCGCCCACTTGTAACTGACAAACCATGCGGTCGCCAGTTCATTCAATCGCCGCTTGCTTTCTGAATCACGATCAAGAAAGTGGCTCGGAGACATAACCTTGTCAGTATAACTTTGCAGCGGTCTCTTTGCAAAGGTGACCATCTCCCAGAAAGAACGTTTATCTGGTGAGGACACGACCTCGAACCCTAATTCCCGACCGGCCTTTTCTATATTTTCTTCAATCGGCGCAGAGATAAATCTTTTTTGGATAAGATCAGACTCAATTCTATTATCCGTAGCCCAGAAAATACGCATCTTCAAGAAAAAAAGATCAACCCGTTGAGGATCAAGAGCCAACACCTTTTCACATTGCTGTTCAGCTTTTTTAAATTTGCCCATCCGAAAAAACAATCTGGCCAGAATAACCTGAGCCGGAATATTATCAGGTTCAATTTTGAGAACCTTGTCCACAAAAGCAACCGCTTCGCCAAAGTCGCCACTCTGCTCACGCCCCTTAACAAACATCAACAAAGGTTTTGTCGAGTCAGGCAAAGCATCCAGAGCAAAGGCGGCAGCCGTCAACATCTCTTCGGGCATTTCATAAAGATCATAAAGCCTGGCCAGACGCAACCAGTATCCGCCATCTTTCCTGTCCGCATAAAGCCTGTGATTAACCTCCCGCAGAGCTTCATGATTCTCTGTCCGCAAATAAAGCTTCTGCAACAAAACCAAAGGACCCAGATCATTGTGCGCCAAAATCATCTTTGACAAATATTTCTCGGCCTCGGAGAATTTCTCTGCTTTTAAGAGAAGTCGACCAAGCACCATCCCGACCTTCAGATTCTCGGCCAACAATTCCTCGCGAAGATCGGGATCTGCGACCTGCTCTAATTCCACACCAATGTCGGCCATTAATCCCCGACCCAATTTAAGCGCCTCCCTCTCTGCCCCGCGGGCCGCCATTAGTTCGACCTCCAACAGTCGAACCTGACGGGCCACCGGCCCCAGCAAAGAAACAATTTCATCAAACCAGATCCCTGCATCAGAGTACTCTTCCCAATCATTCTTCAGGGAAAGCAAAAACAAACGGGTCAAAACCTTTTCCGGGTCACAACCCTGATTATAAGCCTGTCGCAAAATCTGTTCTGCCTCATATGGCAAATTCCGCGCCTCATAGAGATCGGCAATCCCCATGTATGTCGACAAGGCAAATCGAACCTTCTCTTCAGCCGAAAGATTATCATCCCCTGCAAGGGTACTCAGTATATTTCGATACTCTCTCAAAGCATCGACATAAACCCCGGCCTCGGCTAAAGCGGTGGCGGCAGCTAACCTGATTTTCAGATCAGGAGGAGGAGCTGTCGGCAAATCACCTTCATATAAAACGGCCAGATGGCCCCACAAAACCTTTGTCCGACCCAAGGCCCCAGCCAGCTTCACACAATTAACCCTGATCTCTTCAAGATCTTTTTTTTCAGCAAGCAGCGATTCGTAATCGGTCAGCGCATAACTGTCTTCCCATAATCTTTCATGCAATAAAACCCTGCTTTCAAGACATTCTTCATTACAGGCACCCGCCTCGGACAGCTTCAAAAAACAGGACTGACTTTCCGCCAGGCGCCCAGACTCCAGATATTGACGGGCCAGCTTTAACATGGAACCCATATCATCAGGCGCCAGGGTAACGACCTTTTCAAGTGCCGACCGATAATTATCCTGCTGTCCCAACCTCTGGTGCATGGCGGCAATTGCGCGGTAAATATCAGGGTTATCAGGAGTCAACCTGGCAATATGCTCAAACATGAACATCGCTCCCTCCTGATCACCAATCGCCAGCAAATCATTGGCCAGAACGTCTATCACTTCCGGATCATCGGGATTAATTGCCAGCAGACGCCGATACAAAGGAATAGCGTCATTACCCAAAGCGGCATTTATATTCAAAATCGACTCAAGGGCCCTTTGGTCGCCGGGTCTTTCGGCAACATATCTTTCAAAATAGGGCAAAGCCTCAGCAAAACGATCGGTCTGCACATATATTCGACAGATCCAATTCAACAAAGAAGGATTATCCGGATTTTTTTCCAGGAGCAACAACAAATGATAAAGAGCCTTATCCTTAAGTCCTCTTTTTTCGTAATAAAGGGCCAGCCGACCATGCCCTTCCCGGTTGCCCGGATCTTTTTTTATAACCTGCTGCCAGTACTTATTTGCCTGCTTGTCCAAACCAAGGTGATCATGCACCCGAGCAGCCATCAGCAGAATATTCAGATCCGCATCGGGAGCAGAAGCCAGATCAACCATATGAGGTCTGGCCAGTTTATAACGCCCCAGGCCGAAGGCTAAATTGGCCAAATCACGACGGATATTACGATCGTCAGGTTTCTTTTGGTACAATTCCTCCAAGAGGGGTAATGCCTCTTCCCTCCTGCCAACCTCTACCAACGCCTGAATCAAACCACTCAAAGAGGTTAAATTGGCGGGATCCTTTTCATGGGCCTTGGAAAAAAGATCAACCGCTCTGCCATAAAAAGACTTTTCTTTCATAACCAGAGCCAGGCCATTCAGATAGTCTACCCGGTCAGGATCAGCCTCAACCAACAGTTCAAGAACCGAAGCCGCCCGGTCCCACTCCTGACTTTTAATCAGAATAATAGCGAGTTCCCAACGGCCTTCCTCTAATTTGGGCCTCAAGGCAAGGAGCTTTTCATAAAGCACAACCGAGCTGATGTAATCCCCTCGCCGGGTCAACTGCCGGGCTTCGTCCCAGATCTTTTTCCATTCCGGCGTCTCAGGAACCCGCTGCTTAATCTCCCGGGCGGGAAGTGAGGTGGATGACTGAAAAAATTCCGCCGGACTGGCGGCATAGAGATTACTACAGAATAAACAAATCAAAACCACAGAAAGAACCGGCACACAGCCCGGACCTGCCACAGATCTTAAATAATTCCTGATTCTGCTGTTCGGATCGTCAATCATGATGGTCCCAACCCAAGGGTGCTTCCGTTGGACGCGCAAAAATACAAACAAGTATATTTAATCAAAAAGTATAACAACCCGCACATGATCAAAATATAATCCAGTCAAGCTCAATTTTTTGCCAGTAAATCTTGGCGGAACAAATTATAGACCTGCCCTCTGAATATGCCGATCCTTAAATGTCAGAAAAAAATTAACCAAGATAAAATGCCGCAATCCGGTCCACCACATATTGTTGCATTTCATCCGTCAACTCAGGATAGATAGGCAGGGCCATGGTCTCTTTGGCTGCTTTCTCGGACTCAGGAAACGACAATTCATTATAACCCATCCCGGCAAGACATTTCTGCTTATGTAAAGGAATCGGATAATAAATTTCCGCTCCTATCCCTTCTTTCCCAAGAAATTCAAGAAGACTGTCTCGCTCAGCCGCCCGGATCACATATTGATTATAGATATGATAATCCGGCAGGGTGGCTTCAGCTTGCGCCGCCGAACGGTAGAATCCAACCGGAGTCGATACCTTATTTTCAGCAATTACCCCGGATTCTTCAAAAATGGTGTTGTAAAGATCGGCGTTTTCGCGCCGCGCCGCATGCCAGCCGGGCAAATGCTTCAGTTTAATATCAAGCACCACCGCCTGGATTGGATCAAGCCTGAAATTACCGCCGATAATAGCATGATGATATTTCGGGGCCCCGCCATGCACCCTGATAATTTTCATGGTTTCAGCCAGTTTATCATCATCGGTAACGATCATACCGCCATCGCCGATCCCACCAAGATTTTTGCTGGGGAAGAAAGAGAAACAGCCTGCCGCCCCGATCGTTCCGGCCTTGCGCCATATTCTTTTGTTTTTTCCATCCACCAGCGGGCAGGCCGCGCCAATAGCCTGGGCGGCATCTTCAAGCACCGGTATCCCGTATTGATCAGCCAGCGCCTTGATTCGGGACATATCCGCGCATTGTCCGTAAAGATGGACCGGCAGAATAACCTTTACCTTCTTGGCCAATTTCTCATCTTCCGCCAAGACTCTGGACATCAGATCCGGATCGATGTTGTAGGTGACAGGATCTATATCTACAAAAAGGGGCTTTGCCCCCAAGCGCAGAATAGAACCCAGAGTTGCAAAAAAAGTAAAAGGCGTCGTCATCACCAGATCGCCTGGACCAACACCCAATGCCATAAGAGAAACCAGCAGGGCATCTGTGCCGCTGGCAACTCCAATGGCATGCTTACTTCCGCAATAGGATGCTATATTTTTTTCAAAGGCCTCGACCTTAGGCCCCATGATATATCCAGTGGAATCTATTACCTCGGTCACCGCTGCCATGATCTCATGACGCAGCGGAACAAGTTGTTCCTTTAAATCCAGCAATGGTACTTTCATAATCAAATTGTTATCAACCTCTGATTGTTATAGTCGGGCATTGTATGTACAAGTTATAAAAAATCAGCAGCTCGTTTTTTAATCATTACGATGCTGGGCTATCACTCTTTCCTTTAATGCGTAAACATCCTTAATGATATACAGAAAATCCAGCCGGAAACCCGAAGACTTCACAAAAAAACATAACTGGCAATTGGTACTATAGGCAAAAAAATTATGTCCCATTGCGGGACATAAGGCCATTGGCTACGTTAAACACAGCTTTCTTTCGCATGGCCCAAAAATCTTATTTGGTGCTACGCCACTGGGTCAATATTTCATCGAGAAAATTATTTATATCCGGAATTTCCTGCTCAAAAAAGTCCTTCATTTTCTTCAGCAGATTGGCCTCAATCTGACGCACCCGTTCTCGGGAAATACCAAATTGCTCGGCAATAGTCTGCAGTGTAAGGGGTTCATCACTTAACAACCTGGTTGCCAGGATAACCTTTTCCTTTTCATTAAGTTTGGTCCTGAGTTTTTCCAGAACAAGCGCCACCTGCTCCTTTACCTCATTTTCCGCCACAACCTCTTCAACGGTAGGACCCTCATAGGCAAAAAGATCTTTCTGTTCATTCTCGGAATCGTCTCGCAGCGGACTTTCCATGGAAACATCGCTGTAGTCCATGCGCTGACTCATCTCAATAACTTCACTTTCCTTAACATTGAGCCGCTCTGCCAACAATTTCGTTTCCGGCTTAAACCCCTGCGACTCCAGAAGTTTGCGCTCTTTATTAAGACTGAAAAAAAGCTTGCGCTGGGCCTGGGTGGTGCCGATCTTAACCAACCGCCAGTTATCCATAATGGACTTCAGGATATAAGCCCGGATCCAGTATGCGGCATAATAAGAAAACTTTACGCCCCGATAAGGATCAAACTTCTTTACCGCCTGGACAAGCCCAACGTTTCCCTCCTGGATGAGATCAAGAAAATTCTGCATCCAGTATTTCTGGAAGTCCATCGCAACCTTGACCACCAGACGGAGATTAGCCGTTACCAGTTTATAAGCAGTCTCAGGATCCTTGGTTTGCTGATAAGAAACCGCCAGCTCCTCCGTTTCTTCCCTGGTCAGGAGCCGATACTGGTTGATTTCCTGCAGATAACGATGCAAGCCAGGTTGGCCGACGGCGGGAAGATTAGCATCATCACCCAGACTGAGCAACGGATAAGCATCAATCTCTTCTGCTTCCTGGGGCGTATTTTCGATAAGTTCCGGTTTATTCGTCATAATATATAGTATCAATCCAACTGGGACAAAGATCAATCTCTTTCAGATCTTAAGAAAAAAGTAGTTAATATAATTTATCGGAACTATATATTCCACCTTTTTAACATCAGCTTTAGATATCATCCCAAAATTGTATTCCAATCTCCATGCTTTTATGCTAAAAAGTGACGTTCAATTTTTTGCAACCAGGAATAAAAATGAAAAACATCAGAAACTTCAGCATAATCGCCCACATCGACCATGGCAAATCAACCTTGGCCGACCGTTTCATCCAGATGTGCGAGATGGTCTCCGTCCGTGAATTCAAAAACCAGATCCTCGACAATATGGACATTGAACGGGAACGGGGGATCACGATCAAAAGTCAGACCATCTGTCTGCCTTATACCGCCAGGGACGGCAAAAAATATTCTCTCAATCTCGTTGATACCCCGGGACATGTTGATTTCAGCTATGAGGTATCCCGCGCATTAGCGTCATGTGAAGGAGCGCTGCTCTTAATCGACGCAGCCCAGGGCGTCGAAGCCCAGACCCTGGCCAATCTTTATCTGGCAATGGAAAACAATCTGGAAATAATCCCGATCATCAACAAAATAGATCTGCCCTCTGCCGACCCGGATGCAATCATGCTTCAAATCGAAGATGAACTGGGGCTTGACATCGCCTCTGCCAGAATGTGTTCAGCCAAGACCGGGAAAGGGGTTGATGAAGTACTGGAGGCAGTGGTAAATCTTCTGCCGCCACCACAGGGAGATCCGGACGCACCACTGGAAGCCCTCATTTTCGATGCCAACTACGATCCGTTTCGCGGGACTATCATCTCCTGCCGGATCATGAATGGCCGAGTAAAAGCTGGCGACACCATCATCTTCATGTCCAACAAAGCCGCCTACAAGGTAGAGGAGGTTGGCCTGTTTCACCTGGTGAGAAGCGCCCAGAAAGAATTGTCCGCCGGCCAGGTCGGCTATATTCTGGCCGGAGTAAAAACCGTCAACGATACCAGACCGGGCGACACTATCACCCTGAGAGATCGACCATGCCCAAAAGCGCTGCCGGGGTTCAAAGAAATACAACCGGTAGTTTTTTCTTCGCTCTACCCCATATCAACCGATGATTACGAGAACCTGGCTGCGGCCATGGACAAACTCAAACTCAACGATGCCGCATTAACCTTTCAGAAGGACTCTTCCGCTGCCCTTGGTTTCGGTTTTCGTTGCGGTTTTTTAGGCCTGCTCCATCTGGAAGTCGTCCAGGAAAGAATTGAACGGGAGTTCGATATCCCCCTGATCTTGACCGTCCCCACCGTCAACTATCATTTTTACCTGCAGGACGGCACGATCAAGGAAATCGACAACCCGTCATATTTTCCGGACCCGGCAACGATCATCCGCACCGAAGAACCGTTCATCAAAACCTCCATCCTGATGCCGGAGCGTTATATGGGTCCGGTAATGACCTTGTGCATGGAACGTCGGGCCGAAAACACCAACTACAACTATCCGACCCCGGGTCGCATTGAGCTGACCTGCGAACTGCCCCTGGCCGAAGTGATCTATGATTTCTACGACAAATTAAAATCAATCACCCAGGGATACGGTTCCTTCGACTACCAACTTCTTGATTATCGACCAAGCGACCTGGTAAAACTCGACATCCTGGTTAACGGCGAACGGGTTGACGCCCTTTCCCAATTGTCACACCGGGACAAGGCCCGCGAACGAAGCCTGAATGCCTGCGAACGGCTGAAAGAGGAAATTCCGCGCCAGATGTTCAAGATCGCAATTCAGGGGGCGATCGGTGGTAACATTGTGGCCAGAACAACCATCTCGGCCCTGCGAAAGGATGTTACCGCCAAATGTTATGGCGGCGACATCAGCCGGAAACGCAAACTACTTGAGAAACAAAAGGCCGGAAAGAAAAGAATGAAAACGGTCGGCAATGTCGAAATTCCACAAAAAGCCTTTTTGGCGGTGCTTAAGTCCGACAACTAACCAACATGGCTGGACCATATCGGCCAGCCTCAACGAAACATGAAAGTTGGTCATTTCAGCCTCCCGACCGGCAGAGGCTTCGACCGACTTTCATATAAAATAACCACCCGGAAATGAAATGCCATGAAAAGTTCAGGGAATAGAATATCGTGGCTACTGGCGATCTTGTTTCTCTCAATCGCGGTTGCCCAACCTTTGGTGGCCGACCAGGAAAAGCAAGGAAAATGCGAGACACTTCTGACCCAGAAATGCGAAGCTTGTCATTATATGGCAAGGATATGTGAACAACTCGGCAATAAAAGCCTGAGACAATGGAAATCAACTATTAAGCGGATGGTCAAGCATGGTTCCAAATTATCAAAAGACGAGCAGCAGGAGCTTGCCCTTTGTCTGTCAATAATGCCGGTCGGTGCGGAGATCGTCTGCCAATAAACAAACCGAGCAAAAATACCCAGAGACCTTACGAAATGGCGGCTTGCGAGAATCCAGAATTAAGAACACAGGCGTTCTTGTGGGCGACAATTCCCTTCAGCTCTTCTTTGGTCAGAATCGACTCCCCCTGATTAATCACATAAACCACACAGTCCGGGCAGACATTCATGGCCTTGCGATAATCATCAGCTGCCCTTGCAATCTCCCAGCAGGGGGTCGGAGCCTGGTGCCAGGCTGGGCATTGTTCTTTCTGGGAACAATGCATAATCTCCCAACAAGGCCACGTCATCACTGAATCCATAACGATCTCCTTACTCATTTCAACATTTATCATCCTTAACCGGCATAAATATAACAGACATTTTACAAACGGCAAGAAAATCGTCATGGCGATATTGACACCAAACAATTTAAATATTGAATTAAATACTATTGGAGATATTTTTCAAGTGCAAGGATAAGTTTTTCTTTGCCATCCCCGGTTTTGGCCGAGAACAAAACCCTCTCCGCCGGCGTGACACCAAAACCGGCATCCAGGATGGCGGTCTGCCTTGAGCACTCATTTGCCTTGAGCTTATCCCGCTTGGTATAAACCAGAAGACAGGGGATATCCTTACTTCGCAGCCAGTTCAACAGCTCAAGGTCTTGCGGTTTGGTACTATGCCGCAGATCAACGATAACAACCACGCATCTCAGGGTTGCCCTGTTCTCCAGATATTCACTGATCAACCCCTGCCACTCGGCCTGCATTTTCTTGGGGACTTTGGCATAGCCATAACCGGGAAGGTCGACCAGATAAAGGGCCTCCCCGACCAAAAAATAGTTAAGACTCTGGGTCTTGCCCGGCCGGGCACTGACCTTGACCAGACTCTGCCGGTTAAGCAAGCGGTTGATCAAACTGGATTTGCCGACGTTGGACCGGCCGGCAAAGGCAATCTCCGGATACTCCGGAGCGGGAAGCTGCGATACATTAAAAACACTTGTCACAAAGTGAATGTCATGGGAGGCGGCAAGTATCTTTTCAAGCGCAACAGGAGTAGTCAAAAGCTAGATAACCTTATTAAGTGAGTATTCGATTATTCCCTCAGCGCCCACTCTGAGCAGAGAGGGAATGAGATCCCGAACCTGATGCTCCGAGATCACAGTCTCCACGGAGTACCATTCTTTTTGATACAAATGAGAGACGGTCGGGGCATTCATACTGGGCAGGATACTCATCACGGCATCGAGCTTTTCATAGGGCACATTCATTTTAAGCCCGACAATCTTGTCGGCCCGCAAAGCGCTCTGCAACAGCATCGCGATATTCTCAATTTTCTCCCGCCGCCACGGGTCCTCCCAGGCCTGCCGATTGGCGATCAACTGGGTATTGGAAGACATCAGCTCATAAATAATCTTCAAGCCATGGGCCCGGATGGTACTCTCGGTCTCCGTGACCTCGACAATCGCGTCGGCCAGTTTTGAAACAACTTTGGCCTCGGTGGCGCCCCAGGAGAACTCAATATCCACATTGATATTTTTTTCGGCAAAGAACCTCTTGGTATAATTAACAAGTTCGGTTGATATTTTCTTGCCTTCCAGATCTTCAATCTTATTGATCTCCGAATCGCCAGGCACCGCAATAACCCAACGGGTCGGTTTTTTGCTTACCTTGGAATAAATCAGGTCCTCAACCACCACAACATCCGAGCCATTCTCCAGGATCCAATCCTTGCCGGTAATCCCGGCATCAAGCACTCCCTGCTCAACATAACGGGGCATCTCCTGGGGCCGGCAAATAGAACAGGCCAGCTCCGGGTCATCAACCTCAGGAAAATAATTACGGGAAGACAATTTAATTTGCCAACCTGATTTGGCAAACAATTCTATGGTGGCCTTTTCCAGACTACCCTTGGGAATACCAAGTTTCAAAATACTCATGATCAATAGACCTCATCGGGATTAAATACGGGTTTATCTTTAATCTTGAAAAGAGATTGCTCAACCCGCCTAAAAAAACAACTCTTATAGCCTTTATGACAGGCAGCATCTCCCAGCTGCTCAACTTTATAAATAACAGTGTCCTCGTCGCAATCAACCAGGACCTCCTTAATCATCTGCACATGGCCGGAGGTCTCGCCCTTCAGCCACAATTTATTGCGGGACCGGCTCCAGTAATGGGCCTTGCCGGTCTCCAGGGTCTTGCGCCAAGCCGTCTCATTAATATACGCCAGCATCAAGACCTCGCCGGTCTTATAATCCTGAGCAATAGCCGGCAGCAAGCCGCCACCCTTATCAAATCTCAATTTATCCATAAGATTATCCTCGGCCCGGATCAGCGTCAAAGACTCATCTGGTCCGGTTTTTTTCTGCAGATCAGAATTGCCGGACTTGATCCTTGCCGCCTCTCTTCCCATAAAATTGATGATACAGGAATTTCTGAACTTGCAGTATTCAGTGGGATGCTCACAAACCGCGCCTTCCGCCTCAACCTTTTTTTTGTATTTTTCACAAACCTGTTGCATCTGAAAACTCAAATTAACCACCGCCAACATAAATGGCATTTTACATAACTTTTATTGTAAAATAGCAAAATCAACAACTATACACACCTTACGACTATCAGTAAAGAGCATTGACCGCAATGAAACAGAATTAATTACCAAATTACACCGGATAAAATCAAAACCACGCGCCTGAAATAAATATGAAGCCGGTAAAAGACAACCTGGAAAATGCGACCCACACCCTGAATGCTTGCCGGCTCAACCTGGACAAACTTAATCGGCCGGAAATCAGTCAGTGGCAAAAGGTCAATCTTGACGCTTACGGTTCAATGCTCGAGTCACTCGAACTGCCGACCGAACTAAAAATTACCCAAAAAGACCTCGCAATGGTCACCAGCTTTGCCCGCCAGATTACCGCACAGGACAACGCCATAAAAGAACTCCTCGCCGCCATCGACCACAAATCAGTCAATCAGGTCAAGGCGGAATCGGAAAGCCTGAGAATATCAAAAGAATGTGCGGAACTGAACCGGCAGATTACAAATCTACAAAAATCATGCGCCAAATTCATTGCGGCAGAGGCGATTATCCGAAAGAAACTGACGCTCCAAACCTTACTCCCCTTAGCCAGGTTCAGCACCAGTTCCCAGGAAAAGAAATTCGATGAGGGACTACGCCTGTTCTTTCTGGTAACAACCGACCGCGAAGAATCAAGCGATCAACCAGGTATTCATCAATATTTCATCGAGGCAAATCAGATCATCACAACCTTAAACAACCTGGACACTTCAGGTTTGCCGGGACCGGCCAAACAAATGATTGCCCATTACAGCGAGATCGCAATCAGCGCGGCCAATGACATTAAAAATTTAATCGATCGACATGCCCACAAATTTGAGCAGGAACTCGATAAAATCAAGAAATTAAAACAAACCATTTCATCCCTGAAAAATGAACCTTTACCCTCCTTACTGAACCACACACACAAGCAGATCAGACCTTTAGGCGAAATGATAATGGATTTTGCCGCCAAAAGTCAGCTGGCAAAGGATTTCAATCTCGCTCCACCCCTGATCCAAGACCTTAATATATTTTGCCAGATCATAAAACACCGTCTTCTGGAAGAGCTGCGAGCCCGGATCATCCGACCCGACTCCCCCCTGAACCCGGCAAAAATCAGCGCACTGATGGCGGCCATTTATTTCCATGGCCCAAAAGGAATCTTGCGAATTATCCGCCTGCTGCTCTCCTCATTGCTGAGCGGCGGCCGCCTGATCAGCTCCAATGAAATAGAAGAGAAGATGCAGGAATTACTTGTTTCCTGTCCCATTTATTACGGCAACAGCGAAGCCGATCTCCAGACCCTGAAAACATTTATTAATTCTGTTCTTGAGGGATACAACAAGCCTTTCCCCTACAACGGACTTTTAAGGCTGAGCAAAAAAACCCTGGCCACGTATGGCTCCCAAATCGAAAATTACATCAGCACTTTCCCGGTCGAGGAACAATCCTCCGAGACCTCACCCCTCACCAAACCGGACATTTTCAAGGGTAAAAACTCTACGGTTGCATCCTTGACCAGTCAGCTCAAAGAAAAAGCTGAAAACTTACGGAAAATCAAATAACTTAACAACCAGATAAAATAGCGGCCGTGAGATTATAATTGCTTCCTTTTCCAAGAGGAGGCAGAGTAGGCATCGGCTAATAACCAAAACCTTTAAAAACACAGGCTAAATCATGTTTGACTTTCTTGACCAGATTCCTTACCCGGTCCTCATTGTGGTGGCAATTTTCATGCTGCTTGCTCCATTTCACCCCATGCCGCACGCCCTTGAAAAAATAATTATGCTGAAAAACGGCCTGCTTAAAAGGCCGATCGATATCTTTGACCTTTTTTTTCATCTTATACCGCTCATTCTCCTGCTAATCAAGGCGAGCAAGTAAGCCGCCCTTGACCTGACGCCTGGTAGATATTACATTTGAGCCACCCGGTAATTCAGGGCAACTAACAAAACACCTCTGCCGCTTGGCAAGAATCATCCGGACCAGGATAAGATCAGGGTCTTTCGTAATCTTGCCAAGCCTACTTTTGATCAGGAGAAGCACCACATGCAAAAAGCCAAAAAAGATGATTTTGTAACCGTCACCTACGAAGGACTGCTTAGAAACGGCGATGTTTTTGAGACCGCCGACGACACCGGTCCTCTTCATTTCCAACTGGGCCAGGAAAGCGTAATGTCCGCCTTTGAAAAAGGAATAATCGGCATGGCGATCGGCCAGACCAAGACCGTTGAGATCAAAGCCAAAGACGCCTACGGCGAGAAAAAAGATGATTTAATCATCTCGGTTCCTCGTGCTTCCCTGGGAGACAATATTGCCCCCCAACCGGGCATGGTCCTGGGGCTGACGATTGAAAAAGACGGCCAAAACCACAAAGTCCCGGCCATGATTCTTGAACTGACCGGCGATAAAGTGAAGGTTGATTTCAATCATCCCCTGGCTGGCGAACCCCTGACTTACAAAATAACCTTACAGTCGATCGGGCCCCAGGAAGCCGCTTAGTCAAATCCTGAATCCGTGACGGCTTCGTGCGGTTTTTCAGATTAGGTGGCGGTAATTGCGTAAAAATTGTTTGGTTTTCGGTGGGTAAAAATTCACCCGCCGCCCTACGGGGCGTTCGAGAACAGCACATCTGCTGCGTTAACAACTCGTTGATATACCTAAGTATTACCAACTTCGTTGTCGCCTTGCATCTGCGCCGTTCTCGAACGCTCACAGATTCAGGAAAATATTATATGAGCGCGCCTGAGACGAAAGTAATTCTATCCATCGCCGGCTCCGATCCTTCCGGCGGGGCCGGCATCCAGGCCGACCTCAAGACCTTTGCCGCGATCGGGGTCTACGGCGGCGGCGCCATAACCTGCCTGACCGCACAAAATACCAACGGAGTCTCAACTTTTCTGCCGGTGGAAGTAGATTTTGTCAGCCAACAAATCAAAGCAGTGCTGACGGACATGCAGGTCACCCACATTAAAATCGGGATGATCGGCACCGGTCGAATCGCCAAAGCCATTGCCGATACCCTGACAGACTTCACCGGCGAGCTGATCTGCGATCCGGTCTTAAAAGCCAGTCTCGGCCCTGCTCTTTTGGCCCCTGATGACCTGGGCGAATTCAAAAAACATCTGGTCGGCCGAGCCACCGTTCTCACCCCGAACCGAGACGAACTGCAAACCATCACCGGCCTGCCCTGCAACAATTCAGAAGAAGCCCTGACCGCGGCCCACTCTTTACTAAATGAATACAAAAATCTTAATGCCCTGGTCCTGAAGGGCGGCCACCTCAACGAAAAAGATAACCAGGTAACCGACTATCTGTTAACCAGAGAGCAAAACGGTCCGGCAATCCTGATCAACCAGGCGGTCCATCCCAGAATTACCACCAGAAACAGCCATGGTACCGGCTGCACTATGGCCTCTGCCTTTGGAGCCTGGCATCTGCTGACCGGCGATTACCAGCAGGCCTTCCACCAGGCCGTACAATTTATCGATTTTCTTCTGAAAAACAGTAGCCAGCACCAGATCGGTCATGGCAACGGCCCCCTGCTCCACCATTTATGGCGCAACAATTAAAAACCCATCCCGAATCTACCTTCCAGCCCGATTCCTTGCCCCGTCCAAAATCATGAAATTTATCCCGAATTGATCTGAATCAAGGTTTAAGCATTAGAGTTGTAATATGGTAATATTAAACAGTAGATCAACCATATCTCTCAACAGGTGATATCATGACCGCCCTTCCCACCGACCACAAAACCTATAATGTGCTGCCCGGCCCCAAAATGGGCCTGATCACTCCCGACTACCTGGAAGAAATAGCCGCCGCCGCCCGCCGTCATGCGATCCCCTTTCTGAAGATTACCGGCGCCCAGCGTCTGGCCATCGCCGGCCATTCGCCGGAGACCGCCGCAGAGATCTGGCGGGAGCTGGGTCAACCCACCGGTCCGCAAAAACCGGTGGGCATCCACTATATCCAGGCCTGTCCAGGGCTTGCCTGGTGCAAGTACGGCCGGCAGGATTCCCTTACCCTCGGCAGAAAAATCGAAGAATCATTTATGACCCTGCCGCTGCCGGCCAAAACCAAGGTCGGTATTTCCGGCTGCCAGTTCAACTGCTGCGAGAGCTATCTCCGCGATATCGGGATCTTCGGGACCACCAAGGGCTGGAGCCTGGTTTTCGGCGGCAACGGTGGCGGGGCTCCCCGGATCGGCGATATGATCGGAGAAAAATTAAACGATGAAGAGGTCTTAAAGCTGCTTAACCGTTGTCTGGCTTTTTACAAGGAAAAGGCCCGAAAGATGGAAAGGAGCGGCCGTTTGATGCGCAGAACACCACTGGTGGAACTACAAAATTATCTCCAGACCGCTGAATAACAAGGAGATTAATCTCCGTTGACCTGCGCTTGTCACATTTAACAAGTTTACTAATTGCCCTGAACCTCCGATTGAAGCTCCCCGCGGCAGATAAGCAAACGAAGTGCGACTTCGAGCCACGGGGAATCTCCGGATGGAAGGATTCTTTCATTAGATTCGCTCACTAACCCCGCAGCAGATAGCGAACAGTATGAGACATCGAACTGCGGGGAATGCGCCTCGAAGGAAGTGCCCTTGGGGTGCGTTTCGCTTTGCATGTTCAAAAAATTCCGGGCAAGGGATGCTTGCCGGTTGATCCTGTTATATAGTATGACATTAAGAGATTAGAGCAGACTAAAAAATGAACTGTTTCATTTCAGCTGGAATAAACAGCAATGGAGGAGTAAACGGTGGAAATAGACCTCGAGTGGAATGATCATTATCTGATCGGCGTTGAAGAGATTGATGTCCAGCATAAAATGTTATTAAAAATTATGCGGCAGGTCTTTAGCCTGAAGGACCAGGAAGCGTCCTCTCCGGAATTAAAAAAGACCCTGCGTGAATTAAAAAAATATGCGCAATTCCATTTCAAGAGTGAAGAAATGCTCATGGAACTTTACTCCTACCCAAAATACGAAGATCAAAAAACAGAACATAAATTGATTAATGCAAAACTTAAAACCATGATGGAACAAGTGAAAACGGAAAATGATATTTCCGAACTACTCTATTTTCTGATTGAATGGTTTGTCGGTCATACCAGAGACAAAGATCGGATCATGGGCATATTCATCAACAAAAACAGGAGTGAATAACCTTCAAATCAGCAAAGGCCAGGTTTTTTTATTTTAGTTATTTAGTTTCCAATTCGAAAACGAGGATTTTTCGAGAAGGTCAAGGAAAACAAACCGTTACGCGGAGGCGTACATGGGTACGCCGCACAAGCAACTGTGCGGTTTGACGCAGAAATTCACGAAAAAGACCGTTTCTGGATGGAAACTATTTAACCTGCGACCCCGTTTTATAGCTTAAATATTTTGAATTAGACCCTTCCTGAAGAGCCAGATCTATTCTTGAGCTTCAGACAACATTAACAATAAACTTTACACGGTAAAATTATATGACCTGGGAAAAAAAATACCGCCTCGGCATTTTGTGGCAGGATTTTCAGCACGAACAACTCATTAATCATATTGAAACCATGGCCAACGCCAAAGAAAAAGGAATGGAAAAAATCGAGTTTTATGAAACCATGCACTTTCTGGAAAGATACATCAAAGAGCATTTTGCCCTTGAGGCACAATACATGAAGCAGCACAACTACCCCAAGATGCTTGAACACCTGAAGGAACATAAGATTTTCATCGACGATTACCGGCAGTTCAAATCAAACTGCATTTACGAAGACGCCAAATCCCCCAAAGAACTGATGATGAAACTCAGTAAATGGGTGATGAAACACATCATGAAAATAGACAAGGAGCTGGCGGATTTTCTGATCGAGAAAAAAACTATATAATATACTTTCTTCCCTCTTCCTGATTGTTCATGGCCATGGTCGGCTGCCCCAGCAAAAAGCGACTTGCTTTATTGCAGATATAAAGTATATTGACATGTTCTTAGCAACGCACTATCTGTTTTCCCGTAAGAGACCGCCATAACAAACCGCGCAATCCTCTTGTCTCAGGATTATGCGGTTTTTTTTTGACCAACCTGCACCGTCGTCTGCTACAATATATTCTACCGTTGAACAAAAACGATACTGTGCAATTTTCACAACACTCCTTTACCCAAAAGAACAAACATTATGAATGCATTCACAGCGCTTGGCATTAATGACGATCTCCTCAAAGGTCTATCAACCCTGGGATTTGAAGAACCGACCCCGGTCCAGGTTCAAGTCATTCCCTTAATGCTCGAAAAACAGGTGGATCTGGTAAGTCTGGCCCAAACCGGAACAGGAAAAACCGCGGCCTTTGGCCTGCCGTTAATTCAGCTGACCGACACAAAAAACCATAAAACCCAGGGACTGATTCTTTGTCCGACCCGGGAACTTTGTGTACAGGTAGCCAAGGACCTGGAATCATTTGCCAAACATGTTGCCGGGCTAAGAATATTAGCGGTATACGGAGGGGCAAGCATTGAGCAGCAGATCAGCGCCCTGCGTAGAGGCATCCAGATTATTGTCGCAACCCCAGGCCGTTTGAATGACTTGATCAGACGCCGCAGGGTTGACATCTCGGCCGTGCGTTATGTTGTTTTTGATGAAGCCGATGAAATGCTGCAGATGGGTTTTCAGGAGGAACTAAACGCGATCCTGGCCCAGACCCCCAAAGAAAAATCTACCTGGTTATTTTCAGCCACGATGTCGAAGGCAGTTGCCGCCATCGCCGCCAAATACATGACCAACCCGGTTGAACTTACCATCGGCAAACGCAATGCCGGTGCCGAAAATGTCCGCCATGAATATTACATGGTCCATGCCAAGGATCGCTATCTTGCCCTAAAGCGCATCGTCGACAATTACCCAAGTATCTATTCTATTATTTTTTGCCGGACCAGGAAGGAAACCCATGAAGTCGCCAATAAGTTGATTCAGGACGGATACAACGCCGATGCCTTGCATGGCGATCTGTCCCAGGTCCAGCGCGACCAGGTAATGGATAAATTCCGCGCCAAGAATCTGCAGATCCTGGTGGCCACCGATGTTGCCGCCCGTGGCCTGGATGTGAATGATTTGACCCATATAATCAATTACAATCTACCGGATGACACCTCCAATTATACCCATCGCAGCGGGCGGACCGGTCGAGCCGGCCGGACCGGCATCTCAATCGCCATCATTAACATGAAGGAACGATTCAAGATCAATGAAATTGAAAAAATGCTTAATAAAAAGTTTAAGCAGGGCCGTATTCCTTCCGGCGTGGAGATTTGCAAAAAGCAACTGGTCCGCCTGATTGATGTCGTGACAAAAGTTGAGGTTAACCACGATCAGATCGACCCGCTTTATGCCGAAATTGCAGAAAAATTTGAATCAATGGACCGTGAAGAACTGGTCAAAAGATTTGTTTCAGTGGAGTTTAATCGGTACCTGGAATATTACAAAAACGCGCCCGATCTCAATGTGAGTGGTGGAGATAAAAAGGGGCCGCTTAAAAATGACCGCTCGCGTGGAGAATCGACAAGTAGTGCCAACCGCCCGCAACAGTTTACCCGATTCTTTCTTAATGTTGGCCGCCGGCAGGGGATTACACCCCAGGACCTGATTGCCAAAATCAATGGCATTCCCGGAGGTGGGCGGATTAAAGTCGGTAAGATTGAAATTCTGCGCAACTCGGCCCTGCTCGAAGCAGACAGCAAGTTTACCTCCCAGATCCTTGACACCTTTGGGCAGGCGCAAATCAATACCAATACAATTTCCATTGAAGTCGCCGGCGGCGGCAATCGCCCCACCAGCCCCGCCAAACGCGGCAAAATAAGTCACCGCAAAGGACGCGACACAAAGACGACTAGAAAACCAGGGAAATAAAACTGAGCCGGGATCAGGGCCATAAATAAAAACAGAAGTGATTTGCTTTGAAGCTCCCCGCGGCAGATAAGCAAACGAAGTACCCCTGGGGTACGTTTCACTTTGCATGTTCAATCCTGCCGAATAAAAAATAGCGACCGGGCAACGTCCAGGCCGCTATTTTTTTACCGTACATTATCTGCTGCCGGCTCAGAGTGCCTCTTCGGCCGCCATCACCAGAAAATCTTCAAATTCCTGCTCATCATAAAAAGCCTGCTCAAAAAAGAGACCGGAAGGCGGCGCCGTTAACCGACTCGGAGCATCCGCCGGTCCGGCGAGAAAGGCAGCCACCTCACTTTTTGACAGATTACCCCGCCCCACCTCGACCAACACCCCGGCCATCCTCCGCACCATCCGCCAGAGGAAGTGCGAGCCAACCACCCGCAACCTGAGCATCTCATCATCCTCATAAAGATAGACGCCATTGAGCCGTACCAGGGTCGACTTCTTCAGCTCCTGTCTTTCAGCAAAAGAGACAAAGTCGTGCATCCCGGCGAAAATCACTGCCGTTTCAGCCATGGCGGCCGAATCAAGACGATCCTTGACCCACCAGACATATTTCTTATTAAAAGCCGATTTGCGCTTGGCGATCTGGTACAGATAACTCCGACCGATACAGCTGTGACGGGCATGAAAGCGAGCATGACAAGGGGAAATCGCCAGCACGGCTATGTTGGCCGGCAGGAGCTCATTGAAGCGCTCAATGATGATTTCCAGAGGCAATCTCTCACCGGTGGTTTCAAGATGGGCCGTATAGTTCAGGGCGTTGACCCCGGCATCGGTGCGACCGGTACCCTGAATATCGACCCGTTCATCCCCGAAAATCTCGACAGCGGCAGCCAGCATCGCACCCTGGATGGTCCGGGCATCATCCTGCTTCTGCCAGCCACTGAAACCGGCACCGGCATATTCCAGGGTCAGACGGTAACGATGACGAGTCGGGGCAGCCTGAATTTTCGACATAGTTTATGTTCCCCTAGAAAGATTAATTGCTATCTAGTGCCTGTCCATAAATGGTCTTTTTCTCCGATTACGTCGTCGCTTCGTTCTTTAAAAGTGCTCACGGACACCAGTCCGCTGCGCTTTTCAAAATCCTAGCTCCTCGTTCTCGAATAAAAATCCGCATTTCTGGACAGACACTAACTAAACGAGAGTAGCAGGATGCCGAATGACCAACAAGAATATTCTGCAACCTGCAATCCTGGCGTTGGCCGCTGATCATTTCTTTTAAATTATGTATGGCACCCCGACAATTTATGATAATTAAGTATGGTGTCTTAATAAATTCAATTTTTCAATAAATTACCGGCAGACCTTACCCACTTTCATTTTATCTCTGGAGACGAGCTGTGTTTGGAACCATTCTCCTTTCGATCTGTACAGTCATGCATATCTACGTGTTTTGGCGGGCTCTCAGCGTACCGTTCATCACTCGACACCTATCCCGCAAAATCATCCTTGGCACCGGGATCATCCTATGGATCATATTTTTATTGGGTCGCCTAGTCGGACACAATGGCACAGGTGCCCTGGCCGGCATCCTTGAATTTCTCGGCATGAGCTGGCTGGCCATCCTGTTCCTTACTTTCAGCCCTCTTTTAGCAACAGACATTTTCACTCTTTTCGGTTTTCTGATGCCCCGGTTATCCGCCACGCTGCGCGGATGGGCCTTGTTGACCGGCTTGACCCTTTCGGCAATCGCCCTGGCCCAGGGGATACGGCCGCCGATAATCGAAAAATACGAGGTGAGCCTGGCCGGCCTTCCCGTCGAGATGGACGGCACAGTCCTGGTCGCCATGTCCGATATGCACCTGGGTTCGCAACTCGGTGAGCGTTGGCTGGCATCCCGGATCGCCCAGGTAAAAGCCGAACGGCCAGACCTGGTAGTACTGCTCGGTGACATCTTCGAAGGACATGGCCCGCCGGAAGATCAATTAATCACAACATTCAAACAACTCACCGCGCCCTTAGGGGTCTGGGCCGTGCCCGGCAATCACGAATTCTACGGGGGGGACAAGATGAAACTTTTTAAAGAAGCGAACTTCAACCTGCTCAATAACAGTTGGGCCGAAATAAAACCTGGTCTTATCCTGGCAGGAGTTGACGATCTGACCAATAGATATCGGAACGGCCAGGGCGGCGACCCCATTTCGCAAGCCCTCGCGAACCGCCCCGCCGGGGCCACCATCCTGCTTTCCCACACACCGTGGCAGGCAGAAAAGGCCGCCGCCGCAGGAGTGGGACTAATGCTCAGTGGTCATACCCACGGCGGACAGATCTGGCCATTCGGCTATCTGGTCCAAACCAGATATCCACTACTAGCGGGGCGTTACAAGATTGACGACATGACAGCAATCGTCTGCCGAGGGACAGGCACCTGGGGGCCACGAATGAGACTCTGGCGACCCAGCGAGATCCTCAGCATAACTTTGCGGACCAAAACCCCGAAGACTACTTCCTGAAAAGGAAAATAAAGGGGCTGTCCTGAATAATAAAAATTATTTGTTTTTGTTCAAAACCCAAAGGACAGTTCAACTATTAGTAATCCCAATCTTAATTTGAGGTCAACACCCTGGAGAAAACCGTTGTCGACATCAGCAGATAATCCAATTGGATTCTATAAAGAATAACAAGTGATCATGGTGATAATCCGCAAAAAGAATATGACATTACCGACAATCACCTCTACTCCGAAGAAGTCAGGCAATTCCGCAACCCTTTGTCAATCAGAAAGATGTGTGCCACCAACCAGTTGATCACCTTCTGATTGACATCCACAACCAGATCAGAATCAATCCCGGTACTTTCCATGGTTGCCGCCAATTGATCCAGATCGGCAATAAAGGCGTCGTGTATTTCCTTGTGGGCCTCATATTCGGCATAATGGTGCCGAAGCATAAACCCCTCCTCCGTTCTGAAGTGCTCTACCACATACCCCTGCAGAAAGCGCATCAACATGAATGTTTCTTCCCTGCCCCGACCTTCCCGGATAGCGACGATCAGACTATTGATCCGGTTGATCAATTCCTGATGCTGACGGTCGATCAACTCCACTCCCACCTCAAATTCACTGCTCCAGACTACCGCCGGTCCGCCGCCGCTCTGATTATCAAAAAAGCCTTGGTAAACTTCATCGTAAACCTGGTAGGACTCAAACAACTCCAACAACTGTTCCTCACAATCAATAAAGGCATTAACCACATCAGGGGCAAAATGACTGCCCCGGCTAACCATCAGCCGCTGCACCGCCTCCATATGAGTCACCGGCCCCTTATAGGGTCGTTTAGACCGGATGGCATCATAGGTGTCGCATAGGGCGTAGATCTGTGCCTCCAGGGGAATGGCATCCCCGGCCAGACCTTCCGGATAACCGCTACCATCATATCTCTCATGGTGATAGCAGGCAATGTTCCGACTCATAACCAAAAAAGGTAGCGGATCATCCAGCCTTTCGATAATTTTGGAAAGGATCTGGCCACCTATCTCGGCATGACTCTTCATTAAGACAAATTCCTCGTCGGTGAGAGGACCCGGCTTCAACAGGATATGATCGGGAATGGCAACCTTGCCGATATCGTGGAGTGGAGCCGCATCATAGAGATTATCGATAAACTGATCGTCAATCACCTGACGATATTTGGCCAGCCTGCGCAGCCTGCCACCCAAAATCACCCCATAACTCCGGGTCCGCTCCAGGTGTTTACCGGTGGCCTGGTCCCGGAGTTCCGCCAGGCTTGCCAGGGCAAAAACCATGCTGCGTTGAGTATCGACAAGGTTGCCGAACTGACGAGTGCGGATCCGGGCCACCAACAGCAAGAGGCAGGCGAAGATGGCAAGGACAAACAAATACACCAGAGTCAATTTGAACATAATCTCTTTCAGTGCGTCCTCATCAACCGTCACAGCCGGCCCTGGCCCGACGTCGCCTATTGCTCCGGGCAGAGCCAAGGCCGCCGACCGCTCGCGAGCCACCTCGTGCATCTCTTCATGCTCCCACTCATAGAAAATGCGTCCACCAACCGCCACCGTCAAGGCAAAGACCAGAAACAGAGACAGCATCAACGTCCAGAAAAGACGCTGTCGCCGATAACCATGAACTATCCCTCCTTTGATGAGAGATTGAGTAAGATTTTTTTCGTTCATAACAGATTGTTTTTTCGTAGATAACTAAAATGAACCTTGTCGGTGCCAAGGATATGATTCTTCAGCCATGCCAAGAGAAAATCAAAGATATCGGCTTTCAGTTCAAGATTTTTATGAAAGTCATCCTGAATTTTCCTTACCTGTTTGATCAATTGCCAGTGTTGATTCAAGTGGGACAAAAAATCAGGATGTTTCTCAAGCAGAAGTTGCTCGGTACAAAAATGATACTCCGTATATTTTATCATTTCATCAAGACTGCGACCAACGGCAAGACGGTCATTATTATTGCCCAGATCAGATAAAAAATTATTGATCACTTGCACAAGCCTCTTGTGCTGTTCATCAATCACGTCAACCCGGACGTTGAAATTTTCCTGCCATACGATATAGTCCATCACAGGTTTCTCCTTGTTTTTCATCAATTACGATTTTCAAAATTACCCAGGCATAGTCCTGAACTATCAAAGAGGCTTAAAAAATATTATCATCATGTTTGTTCAGTATTCCAGCAAAAGATAACCTTCAACGCCAAGCTGCCGGGGAGGCATTTCACTTTAGATATTCACGGATGCTTTTCTCCCTGTAGTGTTAAAGACAGCAGGCAACAAGACCATCCAGCCCACTGTCTAATTAACCCCACATGCCTTCATGTGCGCGGAATATCGCTTATCGGTTCCTCTGATATGACCATTGAGCCAACTTCGGAGAAATTTAAACAACTCACTGGATAGTTTGGCCCTCCCCGCCTGAAAGTCCTCATTAAATTTACCAACCTGTTCAACCAGGGCCTTATGGGCAACTAAATGATTTTCAAGATCAGGATACTGATGTTCTTTCATCAAACCCTCTTCGTAGTTAAAATGATAAACAGTATACTCAACCAGATCGTTCAGTATTTTTTTCACTGCTTCAGGATCCTTGGCCGAGGCGCTTGATCCGTGCAATGAATTCAGGATATCTACGAGTTTTTTGTGCTGTTCATCAATACTGTCAAGACCGACACTCAAAGAATCATTCCATTCAATCAGGGGGAGTACCGACCTTGCCTCATCAATCATTTTACGAATGGAAAGACCGCGAATCCTGGCAAACAAGGCCTCATTAACGCCGACGTCCTTCATGCCGACGATGTTAGCAAAATGATAACTGTCGACCATAATTGCCAAGGCGATATCCATGATTCTTTTGAATGCCCAAAACACCTCGTTCGCCTTATCTAACTCGAAACTTTCCAGACATTTCCGATGGAAGCTCACTTCAAGTTTGCTGAATAATCCAATGACATGCCGGTTATCAACTCCCGCCGCCGCATGGAAAAGACCGACCAAACAGGTTTCCGGCCAAAAGGTCGCACCCGGTTTGCCCGAGGCCAGCGTTTCATACCAGACGGCAAAGGACTGCTGGTGATCGGTGGAATTTACCTTAGCCAATATTTTTGAGGTGTTCGGATCAGCATATAATGCCTCCGTAAACATTTTTGAAAATTCCTTACTCCACGACATAGTGATTGATTGGACATCACAGAGAACGCCCCAATCACTCTCGGAATATCCATTGATTAAAGCTGTTTGAACCACCAGACCTTCTGAAAACTCAACAATATTTTGCACTTTAAGACCTCCTTCATAATTCTCTGGAACAGGGAATAGAGTTCAAGATACTCAGACTTATAATACACAAAATAATTAGTCAATGTCGGAATTTGTAGCGCAAAAAGAAGAGCCCAAACACCGTCACATTTGCGTCTTGATTAACCTGCAATTATCATCCATTTAATTTACCAGTAGTAATTACTATTTACAAGCGCTATAGAGTTGAAAATCAGGGTAGATTTAACACTACTACTATCTCCTCTAGTGAAGGGAAATTCCTTCTTCATGGAGTTAAAATACGAACTTGGATTCTCAATGGTTTTACCCAATGCTTTCCGCGAACAAATACTCTTGCATGAATATGATCACCACAGTTAGAGTGAAATTAATGTTCAGTGTCATCCCCACGAGGGTGGATCAGACCATTGAGCCAACTGATCAGACGCCGACATCCCTTGCTTGCGTCATTATGCGATTGACGACAACAGCTATCGTCTGCCGGGGCACCGCCTAAGGCTCCAGAACGAGGCTCTGACGACCCAGCGAGATCCTCCGCCTAACCCTGCGGACGAAGACCCGTGAAATTAGTTCTTGAAAAGAAAAATCAACCAATGTGGAAAGAGGAATAAAATGAACACACATAGTATAGTCATAGGTTACCTGCTCTGGATTTTCGGGTTCATGGGCGCCCACCGCTTTTATTTCGGGCGACCGATCAGCGGCACCATTTATTTTTTCACCCTTGGACTCTTTTTCATCGGCTGGATCGTTGACCTGTTCTTGATTCCCTCCATGGACAGGGCGGCGGACAACACCTATGCGACCGGCACAATTGATTATAATATTGCCTGGATATTGCTTACCTTTTTGGGGCTTTTCGGCCTGCACCGGTTTTATCTGGGCAAGTGGATTACCGCTCTGATTTATCTGCTGACCGGCGGATTGTTTCTGGTAGGCATCGTTTATGATTTCTGGACACTCAATGAACAGATCAGTGAGATCAACAAAGCCAAGCCATTACCGGCAAAATAATAACAAGAACAGTCACCCTTTATGCTCCTTATAAAGATCAAGGCGCTATTCCTGATTGTCCCACAAGATCATGGTCAGGCTTTTAATCTTTGCCTGCTGCTTGGCGGAGAGGTCACAGAACGGTGAATTGTCATAGGTGGTATCCCGGTTTTCCACCACCAGGACCATGGCATCCTCGCTCAAGGTGTGATGGTGCCAGACGGCCCGCTTGACGTTATAAAGCTTGTGGAGCTCAAGGGATTGGGCATGAACCTCCGTAACCTGCTCATCCCCCTCCCCGACAAAAAGTATCGCGCGGCCCTTGAGCAGTACAAAAACCTCATCGGTTTCGTTGTGGCGCTGCATCCGGGTAATATTCCCGGATCGCAGATCCTCTGCAAAATTCAACACCGCCACCCTCCACCTTTCAAAATCCACCAGGGGAAGATAGCCGGGATCTTTATGCTGCCGGACTTCCAGCAATTTCTCACTGATCGGTGCGATTGTTTTCATGGGAAATGAGGTAGAGCGAGTTTGTGTTTAATGAACGGACTGGCTCGGACCATGAATCTGGTCAAACGCTTGAAATTGCGTACAACTTGCACAATAGGCAAAGGCCTTGTCAAACGCTTCTGTTTCTAAAGGAAGGCTCAGCGGGGAGACAACCCGATTATCGAGATAAGCCATTATTTCCAGGTCCCAATTAGGACAGATATCCTGGTCGAGAAAATTTTTACAAAAACGCGGATCTATCATCTTGCTCATCTCTTTTCCTCCTCATCAAACAAAATACGGGCAAGGATATATAGTGATGATATCACATCGGCAAAGAAGAAAATAAACAATAAAATGAGCCGACCTATTTTCTCCTTTTTTATAGTAAAAAAGTTGGTTGCCAAAAGGAGCCAGGAAAGAAGTTTGAAAATAATTTGATTTGCAGGACAATGCAGGTACTTGCCGGAAATAATTAAGGGCTTTTCCTGATAATAATAATTATCAGGAAAAGCCCTTAAAAAAAATTCACCAACTCCTGACGATCAGTTAATCGTCACCGACTCCGCCTCAAGATAGGGCTCTCCCTTGCGGTCGGTCAGAACAAGACCCTTGACCATGATTTGTTCCGAGTTTGGCTTAAGGGCATCGAGTCCGGCCGGTAAGGGGCCGGTCACATAGAGGCATCCGCTGTCGTCTTCCAGCATCCAGTCGCTTCTGGTCACCGGCGGTGCCCCGAAACATGCTCCCTTCCAACCCTTGAAGACCCCACTCAGCAGGACCTTCTGCCCCGCATAAGTATTGCTCCGGGACTTTAATCCGGCGATATTGATCTGCCGCGCGCCAAGGCCGGATGAATGATGCTCGCTACCAGATACGTCCGGCCTTAAGGTATCATAGCTGACCACCTTTTTCTCAACCATCACGGGAGGCGATGGTTCTTCCGCCGTAACGCCGGCGGCGCAACCAGTCAGTATAGCCCAGGCCAGAACGACAGAGAGCATCGTCCACAAAGCATCAGCGAGGCCCCGGCCATTTATGACCTGTAATCCTGGCATGATCAACGCTCCTTGATCAGATTATTAAAATCCGGTTTCCGCTTCTTGCTGCGGAAATTAATATTCAGCACCCGGGAACCGGTATTGATGAGCACCGGCGGCTGCAACAGGTCCGACATCCTGGTGGTGAATAAACGATACCACCAATCACTGTAGGCATTCAAATCACTCAAAGTCGACAGATCGGTAAAATCACCGGTATACTGCTGAGACAGGTTGAGGGTTACCGGACCGTAAGAATACCATTGATCATCAATCGTCGCGTCCCGATACCAGAGGTACACCTCAGCCGAGGAAGAGGTATGTCCGTTCTCGTAGTAGTTGACCAGAAAATCATACTGGCCGGACTGCACATAGCTATTGGCCGAATAATATTCTTCCGAAGAACCGGTCTCGGCGGAATCACCGGACAAAAAACCATTCGGGGTGGTCTGGCCCATCCACGGGGCATAAATTGCATCAGGCTCCCAGACATAAAGGTCAAGGTCGGCGTCGCCGGTCCACTCGATATAAAAGGTAAAGTCCCCCTTGACCAGGTCTTCGATACGTCCTTCCATCACCGCCACCACCGCGTCATACCAGGCTGTGGCCCGGTTCTGATTACAGGCCAGCTGGGAATACTTTTGCAATTCATCCACCACCTGATCAACGGAAATCTGATTAGACTGGGGCAGATAGATCGCCAATCCCTTGGAGCCGGCCACTGCGCTGCCCAGACTATTATTGCGCACCACGAAACTGGGATCATCAATTTGGGCCATGACTGCCTGGGCTGCGGTCCTGATCGCCCCCGATGGAAACTGGCCGACCAGCTCCTTGGAAAAATCATAGAGATCGTAATTGGATGGATAGGCATAGGACTGGCTGTTAGTCAGAGCACTCAATACCAGGCCGGAGTTGGTCGAGTAATCGGCGACCAGAGTTGAGGCAAGGTTGATCACCGACGTATGAAGGGCATCAAGACCACTCATCGCGATCGCCGACTTGGTTACCTTTTCACTCCGGGAGCCACTACCATAAAAATCGATATATTTATCGACGATGGTCCGGGCCAGGGTATTGCCGGTCATGGACGGATCGGCGACCAGAGCGGCCAGGATGGTGTCGTAAGGATCGCCGTCGCCCGGCTCGACCTCTTCGGAAAAGACCATATAATCCGTCAGCCCCCGGAACTCATAAGCCACCTCGTACATGCCCATCAGGCAGGCATCGAAATTGATCAGGTCAAAATGAACGCCGGAGTCGCTCACCGCCTTGGCCAGATCGGGCAGAGACATGAAGCTGCCGCTGGTCGCATCCTCCACCGCCCCCCGCTGAAGCTCCGCGGTTTTCCAGCCGGCCCCATGGTCCCAGACCACCAGGGCGTAATGGTCAGCCGGATAGGTGGCCGCCGCCCACTGGATAAAACCTTTCAAGGCGGCGGGTGAGCCCATATCCACATTACCGATGCTGGTGCCAGCCTCAAGATCAACATCGTTTGGGTCGTTATCCTTCTGGACCAACATCCGCAAGGTATCGCCGACATAAGACGGATGTCCAAACTCGCTGAAAGTCGTATATTTAGTACTGAATTCCGCCTGCAGAACGACATTGACCTGATCAGTTGAGCCGACGGTTTCCATCTCGTTCAAATCAACCAGTCCGGAGGTGGACAGGGTATTATCCGCCCCCAAATAAATCATGTATGTCCAGTCTTTTGTGGACCCGCCGCTATCCGGGGTGGGATCGGTTGTCGCCGGAGGACTGCTGGAACCACCGCCACCGCAACTGACCAGCAGACAAAACATGGAGAACATGACAAGACGGCATTTGATTTGAGACATTAATTTTCCCCTTTACCTTAAATGAAAGTTAGAGCCCCTGTTATCTTGAAATACAGAATAGCTCCCAGAAAATATCGTTAAATCAGTTATCCAGTCAAGCATTATTCGTCTCAACGTCACATTGTTCCCCTATCATTTTAAACCAGGCAGAAAGATTGGGGACCAAGACCATGCATAACATCTCAAAATTTAAAGGAACATATACCTCCCAACTGATTCCAATTTTTTACCGGCCGCCATTTTTTTGTTATAATAAATTGTAATTTTAAGAAAACTGGTATTACAATTCAGATATGAGGTAGATGCTTTACCTCCGAGAGATTCTTGGTGGATGAAAAGATTACGCTCCCGGATTGAAAAGAAGATTTTGCCGGTCATACAAACGGCATGGAGGGATGAAAGATGAATATTCATAAAATCTGGCAAGGGATAGTCGTCGTTTTCATTGTCTTTCTACTGGCAGGACCCGGTTCCGTGGCAGCCCAGGACGACCAGGGCGCTTACTCAAGGGAACAACTGACCCAAATGCTGGCGCCGATCGCCCTCTACCAGGATGCTCTACTCTCCCAGGTGTTGATGGCCGCCACTTACCCTCTTGAAGTAGTAGCGGCAGATCGCTGGATCAGAAAGAATCCGCTGCTGACCGGTGAAAATCTTAATCGAGCCCTGATCGATCAGGATTGGGACGCCAGCATCAAAGCGCTTTGCCATATCCCGACGGTGCTGGCCATGATGAGCGAGAGACTCGACGAAACCACCAATCTGGGCAACGCCTTTCTGGCCCAGGAAGATGAAGTGATGGACGTGGTCCAGGAACTGCGTTCCCGTGCCTACCGGGAAAGGAATCTCCGTTCCGACGACAAGCAGAAGGTCACGCTCAAAATAGACGGCACCATCATCATCGAACCAGCCGATCCGCAAACCGTTTACGTGCCATATTATAATACCCGCTATGTCTATGGCAGCTGGTGGTATCCCGCCTGGCCGCCCTGGTACTGGGGACCGGGCGAAATAGTGGTCGGCCGGGACATATATTTCTGGCCCAATGTTTACGTCGGATTCAATTTCGGCTTCGGTTACTGGAGCCACTTCGACTGGCCTGGCCGGACTATCATCATCGACGTCCACCAGCGCCCCCGATTTTTCCGACCAGATCACCACTGGCCGACCGATCCGGGCCGCTGGCATCATGAACCCGATCATCGCCGCGGGGTAGTGTACCGCGACCGATCAACGGCCGAGAGGTTCGGCCAAGTCCGCGGGCCGGGTCAGGTCTACGACCGCAAGGTGCGCGGCTTTCCCGAGCGTGACCAGTCAGGCCGCCCAACGGGCCGACCACCGACTGAGACCAGACGCGACAATAACATGAAAAGACCGGACCAGAACCGTGAATCAATCAAACGGAATGAAACGCCCCGGTCACGAGAAAGATCTACGATCTTCGATGGCGAAGGTAACGGCCGCGAGGAAAATCAATCCAGCGCTCGGGGCAGAAACAGTCGAGGCGACATGGACCGAAACAGACCGCAACAACGCAGCCCCTCCGGCAATGAGCAACGAGAAGAACGAGGTGGCGGCGGTAATGGCGGTGGCGGTCGCGGTCGTTCTCCCCGCTAACCTACCAGCCAATAGTCCAGAGAGTAAATAGTGTGCAAATCAAAAAGAGGCTGCGATAATGTTCAATAATCGAAAATCTTTGTTGTGGGCAGGTGTACTGATCGTAGTAGCCGGACTGCTGGCACTGCCGGCAGTGGCGCAAGAATTGACCAACCCGGTGCCGCAAAAAACCTTTGCCTCGCCGGACGAAGCGGTGCAGGCCCTGATCTTGGCAATTCAAGCTGAAGATAACGCTAAACTGACCGCCATTTTCGGACCGGGCGGCGAGGAACTGATCTCCTCCGGCGATCCGGTGGCCGATCGCAATGGCCGGGACCGGTTCCTGAAAGCCTACACCAAGAAGAATTCCCTGGAAAATTTAAGTGACCACCAGGCAGTATTGCATATCGGTATGCACGATTATCCCTTCCCGATCGCTCTTAGCCGCGTGGAAGGCGTTTGGTTTTTCGACACCAAGGCCGGCATTGAAGAAATCCTTAACCGGCGAATCGGCCGCAACGAACTGCGGATCATCGAGGTGCTGCGTGCCTATACTGACGCCCAACGCGATTATGCCTGCCGAACCCGTCAGGATAACGATGCCCCCCGGTTCGCCCAGCGCTTGATCAGCAGCAAAGGCAAGCATGACGGTCTCTACTGGCCGGCCGGGGAGAACGAGGAGGAGAGTCCCTTCGGCCCCCTGATCGCCAAGGCCACCAAAGCCGGATATGACGGCAAACTAGACGATGCCGCAGCCGAACCATTCCGGGGTTACTACTTCAAGATCCTTACGGCCCAAGGAGAGCATGCCACCGGCGGGGCCTTCGACTATTTGGTTAACGACAAGATGATCCTGGGCTTCGGAATGGTGGCCTATCCGGCCAGTTATGGATCAACGGGCGTCAAAACCTTCATGGTCAACCAGACCGGCCTCATTTATGAAAAAGACCTGGGCGAGCGGACCGGCGAGGCCGCAAACATGACCACCTACGATCCTGACGCGACCTGGCAGAAAGTGGAAGAACCAGAGGAATAAGCCAAAACAAAGAGAGGCCGGGATCAAACCCGGCCTTTCGATATCCGGAAAAATAATTGGCATAAACTTGTCACCTTTGATCATGCCTCCTGTAAAGATTTCCAAGACACCTCACAGTCCCCTGACTCAGTGGCGACATAGGCCGTATCGCCGGTAATAGTGACAGAAAGATCCATCGTCCGCTTCACCAGCCCGGTCAATTCCTGAATACTTGCCCACCGAAACTGAAAAACAGAGACCTTCAACTCCTTAAACTTTGCCTGGCCCTGCGCCCACCAGGTATCCGCCTTTGTATTAAAACAATAAATCCTGACCATTGGTGCAAGGCGGGTTGCTTTTTTTATGCGCTCAACCGCCGGTTCCCCGACATCAATCCATAATGAGATTCGATCATCCAGGGTGTGAGCCCAGATATCAGGTTCATCCACCGCACAAAGTCCCTTGGTAAAAACCAGATATTCCCGGGCATTAAGACAAAACGCCAGAACCCGGGCCATCATTCGTTCAAGGGTCTCGGATGGGTGTTGGGCAACCGTTAAATTGAGCGTCTCATAATAATTCCGATCGGTATCGGCCAGGGTAATTCTCAATTTATAAATCGTCGGTTTAAATGCCACAGATATCGCCTGTAATTTTCAATTCGTTATGCCACAGTCGCTTCATGTGACCCGACCGGAGACCATTGTTGCAACCCGGAACATCCCCGCCTTGGTAAGACCTAAGGTCGCAGATAGATCGGCACCGCACCAACCGCAAGCGTAACCTCACCGGCAACCGGCGTTACTTCGAGCTCAACAAAAAGGTCTGCGTAACTGCCAAAATCAAGATCGCCCCCGACGGTGCCGGACGGCACCGAAGTGATGGCCCGTAGCGGCCCGATATCCCCGACCGCAACGGGAACATTCATCGTCCCGAGGCTTTCGTCACCATCGCGCCACAACACCCAGACCGGATCACCGTCCCGGATTAATTTGTGGATATAAATGCCGTCATCGCCGTCACACACGATTTGGGCCCCTGCAAAATCGACCCCATCCAACTCATCAACCATCCGCATATACGTGTAATAGGCAAGCTTTCGCTGGGCGCCATTGACCAGGGCGTTTCCTGCCTCACCCAGCGGCTGAAACCAGAAGATTCGGCTCACCCCTCTGGTTGCCGCGTACAGATAGCGACGGACAAGGGAAATGGCCTGCTCCCGCTCGGTCTGGACCGGTAAATCCCCGCCGCCCGTTCCAAAAAATGAGGTGCCGGAGTAGGTCGCGGTCTCGGTAATGATAATCGGGAAATCGGCATAACCGACAGCGGCGAGCATAGCCTGTACTTCGGCCAGGGACGGGCTTGTATCAATGCCGTTAATCATCGGGACCCCGAGCTGAAAATATTTATCCTCGGGGGAGTAATAATGAAAATTGAAGAGATCAAAGGCTGTTTCACCAGCAAGAGCTGCTAGAATCGCGCCATAATAATCAACGTCAAACCCCATCCCGGCAATCGCCACCTGCATGTCCGGGCTTGCTACCTTAGCCGCCGCATAGGCGGTCTGCAGTACCGCCGCATAATCGCTCGTCTCGGAAAGCTCGCCATGCCATGGCGTCTGCTCTTGCGGCCCCTCATAAAGATCCGGTTCGTTATCGATCTCAATGATCGCGATGCGGGGCGAACCGGGGGCATCATCGGTGCCGTCACCATCGTATCGTTCGACAAGCTCCGTGATAAACTCGGCATATTCGGTGAGGGTGCCGGTCGCCGCAGGGTTGCCGCCGAGCACAACAACGGAAAGTTCGTAGCCGGCTGCGGTTAACTCGGCATAAAGCGCGTCATTGGTCCAACCATCTTGCTGAACTCGGTCCCAGGCAATGGCCTGCGGCCCGGCGAGCCTAATAGCACGAAAACCCAGTTCATCAGCCTGGGTCGCAACCGTTGCCAGGGTATTGAAATGCTCGGCCACCCCAAAGGGAGAATCGGCGGCAACTTCCGGATCAGACGGAATCGCTTCATCGTCAGGACTGGGCGGAACCTCCTCGCCATCAATATTCGGCAGACCGGCCTCATCGTCAATCTGCGAGGAGCTCGACCCACCCCCGCCACACCCGACGGCAACCAACAAGAGCAAGCTAAAGATTAGAACAACCCAGAGAAATCGGTTTTCGCGCCTTCGGGAAGAATGGCGTTTTCCCGGTCCGGAGAGTGCCGAAACATCAGTTAATTTCTTTTTCTTCTGACCGAAACATATCTGGTTGAGATCCATCACAAACTCCTTGAGATCTTTTATCGACCACCAACTTTTTCAGTCCCATGGTATAATCGGGAAATGCAACCGGCTGACAAAAATTGATTATAAAGTTATCAGATTACAAAGAGATAATCCTGAATCCGTGAGCGTTCGAGAGCGGCGTAGATGCAAGGCGACGACGATGTTGATAATACTTGGGTATATCAACGAGTTGTCAACACAGCAGATGCGCCGCTCTCGGGCGCCCCGTTGGGCGGCGGGTGAATATCTAT
>JAHJIY010000064.1 GCA_018823175.1 Pseudomonadota bacterium | reverse complement strand
GGTCTTTTGTCGGACTGAAGCTGTCAAAGCCTCTTGCTCCGGTATTACATCTGAGCAGATAGAGGCGGAGCAGCCATTTGCTCTAATTTTTCCACTACTGACTGCCTATATCGGGAGCGGCTGTCATCATCTTTTTATATATTGGCAATTTGTTTTTGTCGGATCTTATATTGTGCCCTGATCGTGGCTCCAATTCATATCTGTTGATTCCTTTATGGAATTAATAATCATCTTTGCCAGACATCTTCTTTGACTTTTCCTGACAAAATTTGGTATAATTGATTTAAGGTCGATTTGCATATTGTGGTTTCGACTTTTGCTGCAAGTTCAAGTGGCACAGGGGGTCTGTCATGATGCAATTTTTGCCGGGTTCGGTGAGGTTATTTCTGTTTGTATCTTTTTGCTGTCTGATATCGGCGGAGGCCGGAGCGGCGGTGACTGGTCCGTGCGGAAATTGTCACACCATGCATAATAGCCAGGACGGCAAGACCGCGGGTAGTGCCGCTTATGGCACCGGTAATGACCGGTTGTTGCGGACCGATTGTGTCGGTTGTCACTCTTCGGCAACCGGTGATACCATAATTACCACGGGTGGTGGTTATCTCCCCATTGTTTTTAATACTAATGCATATCCGGCTCAGCCGCTGGCCGGGGGTAATTTTTATTACACCAACTTGGGCGATTCGGTCAATGACCAGTATGGCCATAATGTACTGGGGATCGCCAATCCTGATCTTAATATTCCCCATGTTCCGGGTAAAGGCTACGGCGGTCTGCCAAAAACCATAACCGAGTGTATCGGTTGTCATCAGGTGTTTACCAATTCCCCGTTTATGTATGCCAGACCGGGGAATGTACTGATTTGTATTGATTGTCATGTCTTTCCGAAACACCATGCCGATGATTCCGCCACTGTAGTCGGGGCGGCCGGCGGTTGGTACCGTTTTATCGATGAAGTAAGTGGTATTGAAGATGATGATTGGGAGCAAACGGTAGGGGTGGCAGATCATAATGAATATCAGGGTGAAATAGTCAAAGATGGCGGGTCGATGAGTGATTGGGGATGTATGTGCCATAATGATTTTCATGCCTTGGTCAACCCTTCAGGAGTTGGGGTGGCTTCGCCATGGCTGCGGCATCCTTCGGATATTGCTTTGCCTTCGGTCGGCGAATATGCCGGTTATACGGTTTACGATCCGCAGGTGCCGGTTGCCCGCCCTGATTTGAGCGGCTATGGCGCGCCAAGCGCTACGGTCACTCCCGGGACCGATCAGGTAATGTGTCTTTCCTGTCACCGGGCCCATGGTTCAGATCAGCCGGATATGTTGCGCTGGCCATATATCGCGATGCTGACCGATGACCCAAGTAATCCGGCGGTGGGGACCGGCTGTTTTGTATGTCATTCGACAAAGGATGGATAAATTTTGCGAGTGGTGTCTGGTCTGTGCAGTATCAGGGTCAGGATATTGCTTTGAGGATGGCGGCCAGCCTTTTTCCGGTCTCCGGGAATAGTGAGATATCGGTGTGGGGCAGAAACATTGAGGCTATATACTGGTCCTTGAAGTCAGCGACCTCGGAGAGTTCGAAACTGGTCATCCGATGCACCACATTTACCACATCTTGTCTGATGTGATTGCTCAATTCACTCATCCATGCTCCCAGCAGTGAACCGTTCCCGACATACATTACCTTATCCGGGTCCACTTCCGGCAACAGACCGATGGTCATGGCCGAATCCAGATCAATGTAGCTGCCGAAGGCGCCGGCCAGAATGATCTGTTCCAGATCACTGATTGCAAGGCCCACTTCCTCGACCAGAGTTTTAACTCCGGCATAGATGGCGGCTTTGGCCCTGATAAAGTTGTTGATGTCGACTTCGTTGATGATGATGTCTTTATCTGTGCCGGTTTCTTTCTGCCAGGCCAGGACAAATTCGAAACCGCTTCGTCCTTCTCGAATTCTTGGCGTATCCAGATGACGATTGAATTTGCCGCTGCGGTCAATAACATTATTCTCAAAAAGAGTAGCGACGATAACCAGCAGTCCAGATCCGCAAATGCCGACCGGAGGGTGATTGCCGATGGTAATGTTCATCGGATCAAGAGTTACGGGGTTGAGACTGAAATCTTCAATTGCCCCGTTGGCGGCCCGCATCCCGTGGGTAATACCGCCACCCTCAAAGGCAGGGCCGGCGGAGCAGGCGGCGCAGACCAGCCATTCCCGGTTACCGATCACAATTTCGGCATTGGTCCCGATATCAATGTAAAGGGTTACCTTGTCAGTTCGGTACATTCCCGAGCCCATTACTCCGGCGACAATATCGCCGCCGACATAACTTGAGATTGAGGGATAGATTAGGGCTACCGTATGACTGGGTAGGTTGATCTTGAGATCGGCGGCCCGGGCGGGCGGCACAAATGTTGTGACCGGCACATATGGGGCGCGTCTGATATTGTCGGGCTCAAGCCCGAGGAGAAGGTGGGTCATCGTGGTGTTGCCGGCTATATTGATCGAACTTATTTCATCGCGTTTGATCGGGCCCTGTTTTTCTCCGGCCGGAGGCTTGGCCGTTTCCAGTAATCGGTCGATGCAGGAATTGATGGTTTTCACCACTAATTCCTGCATTTGTTCAAGCCCTTCGGGTTTTTCCGCATGGATGATTCGTGAGATTACGTCTTCGCCGTAACTTATTTGGGCGTTGTAATCGCCATGGCGGGCCAGAACCCGGCCGTTGTTAAGGTCAAGCAGCAGGCCGTAGACCGTGGTGGTGCCGATATCGAAAGCCAGACCGAAATTTCTGGAAGTCCAATTGCCGGGCTGGATATTGATCAGGTGGGTCTTGGTTCTCCGGTTAACCGGATGGGACAGGGTCACGGTTACCCGGAAATCATCGGTGCGTAATACTTTTCTGATCTTTCTTAAAATCGGCAGATTGGTGATGATGCCTCGTTCGTCGTACTGGTTACTTAAGCCCTGCAAAATGCGCCCGGCGTCGGCCATATTGTCAACCGCGGAAGCCCTGGGTAACTCTAGAAATAGTTTGATCACCGGCGGGACAAAGATCCCTTCCCGGCGCAGGTCCTGGATGTTGAAAATATGCATTCTGGCCCGGTGCCTGATCGGAACGGCAGTGGATAAGCCACCGGTTTTCAGGCCCGATATCTCGGGTACTGACACAGTTGTGTCACCGCTTATCGTGGTGATACATGCCTGCCGATATCCGGCGTCATAATCTTCTTGTGATAGTTTGTCGCTGCGCCCTCCCTCAACGTCGCCTTTTTCCACGATGATCCGGCACTTGCCGCAGACTCCGGCGCCGCCGCAGGAAGCGTTGATGTGAATGCCGGCGGCCCTGGCAGCCTTGATTAGTGATTCCCCGGTTCTGATTTCAACTTCGCGGCCGCTGGGCAGGAAAACAACTTTGTGCAGCTGGATTTGAGCGGTCATTTGATTTCCATCACATCAAGTTCTTTGAGCTGGCGCAGGCTGAAAACCGGGCCATCCACACAGACCAGCTTGCCATCCATATGGCAATGACGGCAGACCCCGACCCCGCATTTCATGTGACGTTCCATTGTGGTTATGATGTCATCATCGCCAAAGCCCATTTCATTGAGCTCGCTTATTACTGCTTTAATCATCATCGGTGGCCCGCAGATTATGGCGGTCTGTTGTTCAGGGTTTATTTCCGTTTGCGAAAAAAGAGTAGTAACCACTCCGGTGGCGCCGTGCCAATCAGATGTTCCCTGGTCAACGGTGAGCAAACATTTGACGTCGGGATTTTGCCGCCAGAAATTTATCTCTCCCATAAAGGCGATATCTTCCGGTGTTCGACTGCCATAAAGAATACTGATCCGGCCATGGTAGTCGGGATTAAAGAGACAGGAGTTGATTACCGAGCACAACGGGGCCAGCCCGATGCCGCCGGCTACAAAGAGCAGGTCGCGTTTGGCCAGATAATCCATCGGGAAAGGTTTGCCGTAAGGGCCTCTAAGGCCGATGATCGCCCCGGCTTGCAGCTCGTGCAAGGCTGAGGTTAACTTGCCGGCTTTTCGCACACTTAATCTGATCATCTCTTTTCTGGCCGGGGTCGAAGAAAAGGAAATAGGTGCCTCCCCGCAGTGGGGGATGGAAACCATCATGAATTGACCAGGTTGGTATGAGAAGTCGGTATTTTGCTCAGGGTTGGCAAAACTCAAGACAAAGGTCTTGATCTGAGAGTTCTCGGTGATGATTTCCTTGATTATCGCCGGGCGGGGCAGGTAATCTTCCGGTTGGAGTGTTTTCATTGGTCAGCTTCCTTCGCAGGCCAGGTTGATGAAACGTAGAATGTCGGTGCCGCCGAAGCAGATATCGACACAGCGGCCACAGCCGACGCAACTTGGGCGACCATGTTTTTTGACATCGTAGCAAAGTTTGTGCATGAATCTCTGGCGGATGGCCTCGGTTTTTTTGCTTACCGGGTTGTGCCCCCCGGTCATCCGGGTGAAGCCCGAAAAGGTACAGGCGTCCCAGCTTCTGATGCGTTCGCCCGTATTTTTGGTCAGCGGACAGTCGGTTATGGTGAAACAGGTGCAGGTTGGGCAGATATAAGCGCAACCGCCGCAATCCTGGCAGCGCAGGGAAAGCTGATTCCAGACCTTTTCGGGAACGCTGTTTTCCTGTAAACGTTTGATTGCCTGATCGACATGGACCAACCGGGTGAAACTCCCCCGTGCTTCCAGAAAGGCCTGGTATTGTTGTTTGTTTTCTTTTTCCTCGGCGGCAGAAAAGAAATGGCCCCATTTTTCGACAATTTTAATGCCTTTGGAGCGGCCGACCTCCACCAGAAAACGGTCTCCGATGTCGGTAAACTGCAGGTCGGCGCCAAATTCAAGAAAAGGACCGCTCTTGGTGGCGTTACAAAAACAGTTGGCGAAAGGTTGGTTACAGTTTAAGCCGATAAAGACGGAGTTCGTTCTTTTCTCCAGGTAATGTGAGTCGGTAATGCCCTGCAGAAAAGTAACATCCATATACAAAATAGCCGACAGATCGCAGGAGCGGACGCCAAAGAATATAGTTGGCTCATTTATTTGGTCGGTCGGGTTGAATTCATAACCGGTTTCTGTTTTGGCGTGATAGGAAAAAAGGACTTCCCGTTGGGGAAGCATAAACTGTTTGATTGAGTTCTGGGGTTGATTGTCAAGGTCAAGGGAGGCGCTGTTACTGGAGTCAATCCTGGTGAAGATGGTGTCGCCGTGCCGGTTTTTGATGGGAGCCACCAAGCGGTAATCCTTGCTGAGCTTGCGGAGGAAGGCGGGCAGATGGTCTTTCTTTAAGGTTAATTTGTCGTTCATCGTTCAGGCTCGATTTTGTTTTGGTTTAGGCTCTGCTCAGGGCTTTGTGACTTTAACCGCACAGACTTTATATTCAGGACAATTAGCCAGGGGGTCCCAGGTGTCGATACATAGCAGGTTGATCGGGGCCTCGGCAAAATGAAAGGTGGTATAGACCGAGCCCGGCTTGACTTGCTCACTGATTTCGGCGGTCAGTTTAATTTCGCCGCGTCTGGAGGTTACCTTCAGGGTTTCGCCATTCCTTACTTTTAATTGGTCAGCATCGACTTGGTTGATCTGTAATAGCGCTTCGTTACACTCCCGATTGAGGGTGCTGCTTTTTCTGGTCATGGTGCCGGTGTGGTAATGGTGATATATCCGGCCGGTGATTAATAAGAAGGGGTATTTTTTGTCCGGCATTTCGCTGGGCGGTTCGTGTTCAGTCGGGACGAAATGGCCCTTGCCCCGGGTAAAATAGTATTTATGGAGAAACTGGGTGCCGGGATGGCTGCGGTCCCAACAGGGCCATTGCAGGCCCCAGCAGGCTTCAAGTCGATCATGCTGCATGCCGCCGTAAATGGGGGCGAGCATCGCTATTTCTTCCATGATCTCGGCCGGGGAATCGTAATCCATGGCATACCCCAGACGCAGGGCAAGGGCGGAGATAATATCGGCATCGGTCCGGCAATTGCCGATCGGGGCAATCGCGGGGCGGACCATCTGCACACGGCGCTCGGTGTTGGTGAAGGTGCCGGTTTTCTCGGCAAAGGAAGCGGCCGGGAAGACCACATGGGCAAGCTTGGCGGTTTCGGTCAGGAAGATATCGGCGACCGCCAAAAATTCAAGATTGCGCAAGGTCTCTTCAACTTTGGACAGAACCGGGTCGCTGAGCATCGGGTTTTCACCCATGATATACATGGCCCTAATCGGGCCGTCTTTGCCGGAATGGGTCATTTCCATCAGAGTACATCCAGATTTAGAAGGTAAATTGACCTTCCAGGCCGCTTCAAATTTTTCCCGGAAATCTATATTGCCGACCGGCTGGTAACTTGGGAAAACGTTGGGCAGCGCTCCCATATCGCAGGCGCCTTGCACATTGTTCTGGCCGCGCAAAGGGTCAACCCCGGTATCGCCTTTCTCGACGTTGCCGGTCATCATCGCCAGGTTAGCCAGGGACTGCACGTTTCTGGTGCCGCAGATATGCTGGGTAATACCCAGGCAGTAACAGATCACTGATTTCTGCGCCTGGGCGTAAAGCTGGGCTGCCTTGTAAATTTTGCTCAGTTCAACGCCGGTGGTCTTGGCTGCCTCATCCAGATCAAGACGGTAGAGCATGTCGCGCAACTGATAGTAGTTTTCGGTGCGCATCTCGATAAAAAGATCATCAACCAGATTCTCATCCAGGATGATTCGCATCATGGCGTTTAACAGAGGAATGTCGGTGCCCGGCCTGATATCAAGATGAATGTCGGCGAATTCGGCCAGCAGTGTTTTTCTGGGATCGATAACGATTAATTTGGCGCCGCGATCGACGGCATCGAGCATCCTTCTGGCAATTTGCGGGTGGGCTTCGGTGGTGTTTGAGCCGGAGACCAGAATGACCTGGGCATTTTCAATTTCATTAATTGAGTTGGTCATGGCGCCGCTGCCGAAGGTGGTGGCAAGACCTGCCACGGTCGGAGCGTGTCAGAGGCGGGCGCAGTGGTCGATGTTGTTGGTTTGGAGGACGGCCCTGGTGAATTTCTGCAACAGGTAGTTTTCTTCGTTGGTGCATTTGGCCGAGGAGAGCACACCGATTCCCTGGTTATCAGTTTGGTCACGAATTCGAGCAAGTTCTTTCGCGGTATAGTCCAGGGCCTCATCCCAGCTGGTAGGGACAAGTTTGCCTTTCTTTCTGATCAGTGGTTCGGTGAGCCGGTCCGGATGGTGGATAAATTCATGCAGGTGCCAGCCCTTGACGCAAAGGTTGTTTCTGGAGACCGGGTGGTTGCGGCTGGCGGTGGAACCCACGACTCGGCCGTTTTCTGCCTGAAGGTATACGCCACAGCCGCAGCCGCAATAGACACAAGTGGTCAAAACATCTTGCATGGCATTAATCCTTGCTGATATTTATGGTCGGAGAAAGGCACTCGCTTTTATCCTAAAGGAAAATAAGGGAGTTTGGCAACGGGAAACAGCTTTCCGTGGAAAGAAGAAAATGAAAAAGGGGAAGAACAGGTCATATTATAAGGTGCCTGGGATGCACCTTACATGAAAAAAAGGGGAATCAGTCGGTTATGATCGACTGATTCCCCGGACAATAGAGAATGTTTTGCTATTCTTTATTATTTTGATTTACAACTGCAGCCACAGCCGCAACCTGAGGTCTTTGTCTCTTCCTTGACCATGACCCCTGTCTCGCCGCAGGCCGAACATTTTTTTGGCTTGCAACGTCCTTCTTTGGTGTCCCCGCATTTTTCGCATTTAAATACACTCATGGTAGTCTCCTTTTGAGTTGAAAATATGATTTTTTTGGCATAAATGTGTTAAATGATTTTTTTCATCGTTCATAGTTAATGATATTTTTTACTGATAACCAATTATTAGTATGCTGATGTAGCTTGTCAAGCCCTGAGGGCTGTGTTATGCAAAATATCTCTTGTTTGTATCTATTATTTTCATATATTTTATTGTGTAAGAGATAACAGCCAGCTATTATCTGAGAAAATTTTTGTTCTGGCATCCAACAAAGGGGAAGGCTCATGTTGAATAAGGGAAATTGTACGCTTTACAGCGGTGGTCTGAAAGGCGCCGAAAGTTATTTTGGCGAATTGGCCGAAAAATGGGGGATTAAAGAAGTCAACTTTACCTTCCCCGGTCATAAAGTTGATCGGGAAAAAAATGTGGTCACTCTCTCCGATGAGGATTTGAAGCGGGGAGATATCAGTATGGAACTGGCTTCTAAAATGATGGGCCGTTCCTATTATGAGTCAGAAAAGATCCGCAAGGTTCTGCAGACCATTTTTCATATGGTGAACAGCGGGCATCAGATATTTGTGGTTGGAACGATCCAGGATGATAATACAGTAAAGGGTGGTACCGGTTGGGCCGTGGAGCTGGCCAAGCTTTTTAATCGTCCGGTAAGTGTTTATGGCCAGGTTCGGAAAAACTGGTATACCTGGTCAAATGGCGCCTGGGAAGAAGACAGTCCCAGAATCGAGCATGAAACATTTGTTGGTTCCGGGACCAGGTTTTTAACCGATGATGGCATGAAGGCCATTGAGAAGCTTTTTGAGGACTCTTTCGGGGCCTCTAAATAAAAAAATATTGTCTTCGTTTTTTTGATAATCTACTCTACTCTTCGTTTGTCCCTGCTGTTTTAATGGTTTCTGCCATTATAAATAGCAGGGATTTTTTTTAATTCAGCCGTTTTTTCTTGACAGCCCGAGGTCCTGGGGTTAAATGTACCCGTTTCAAAATTGATGGGTTAGTGAAAATTCGAGACCGGTTATCTGGCGTGAGTTAAATCATTGTAGGTGGACTGGCGCAAGGACATTGGTTGAGGATTTTTAACACATTCCAGAGGAAGTCTCTTTGGCAGTGAAAGCAGATAGGAATTGATCTTAAACAGCCCGTGAAAGTGGGCTGTTTTTTTAGCATTAAACGGGTGATTTGGCCCGTTATTAATGGTTCGGATATACGGCAGCGCGCTTGATTCGGGCCGAGGAAGTGGCAAGAGCCGAATAACACATGAAAGGAGTGGTTGAGGGATAAACCATGAGTAACAATCTGGACAAAGTAAGAAACATAGGCATAAGCGCCCATATCGATTCAGGCAAGACGACCCTGACTGAGCGTATTCTCTTTTATACCCAGAGAATTCACGCAATTCACGAAGTCAAAGGAAAGGACGGCGTCGGCGCCACCATGGATTCCATGGAACTTGAGAGGGAAAGGGGGATAACCATTGCCTCTGCCGCTACTCACTGTGAATGGGATGATTATCAGATAAACATTATCGATACCCCGGGCCATGTTGATTTTACCATTGAGGTTGAAAGGGCGCTTCGGGTCCTGGATGGGGCGGTATTGATTTTATGCTCGGTGGGCGGTGTTCAGTCCCAGAGTATTACCGTTAATCGGCAGATGACCCGTTATAAGGTCCCCCGGATCGCTTTTATTAATAAATGCGACCGGACTGGCGCTAACCCGGCTCGGGTAACCGAGCAGCTCCGCGATAAACTGGGGCTTAATGCGGTGGCGATTCAGTTGCCTATTGGGCTGGAAGCTGAAATGAAGGGCATTGTTGACCTGGTTACCATGAAGGCCATCTATTTTGAAGGCGAAAACGGTGAAATAATCAGGGAAGAAGAAATTCCTGCCAATCTTTCCGCGGCAGCGGAAGCAGCCCGCGAAGAATTGCTTGATGCCGCTTCCATGTTCTCCGAGGAATTGATGGAGGCCGCGCTGGAAGGAACCCCAACGCCGGAGATGATCATGAAGGCGATTCGTCAGGGCACTCTGTCTCTGGAGTTGACTCCGGTCATGGTTGGCTCCGCTTACAAGAACAAAGGGGTCCAGGCTTTATTGGATGCGGTCAACAATTATCTGCCATGTCCGACCGATGTTGAAAATCTGGCCCTTGATCTTGATAAGGGTGAGGCCGAGGTAGTAGTTACCAATAATTCGGATGATCCTTTGATTGCCTTGGCCTTCAAACTTGAGGATGGACGTTACGGCCAGCTGACTTATGTAAGGACCTATCAGGGTACCCTGAAAAAAGGCGATACCATCGTAAATAGCCGGACCGGCAAAAAACTCAAGATCGGTCGTCTGGTTCGGATGCACTCCAATGAGATGGAGGATATTGAGGAATCTGGGGCGGGTGATATCGTTGCCCTTTTCGGTGTTGAGTGTGCGTCTGGTGATACTTTTACCGGTGGCGGACTTAATTATTCGATGAGTTCCATGCATATTCCGGCACCGGTAATTTCTTTGGCCATCGTGCCGATAGACAACAAGGCCCAAAACAATATGTCCAAGGCCCTGAATCGATTTACCAAGGAAGATCCTACCTTTAAGACCTTTGTGGACGATGAGACCAATGAAACGATTATTTCCGGGATGGGTGAGTTGCACCTGGAGGTTTACATTGAGCGGATGAAACGTGAATATGCCGCCGAGGTTGTTGTCGGCGCGCCGCAGGTATCTTACCGTGAGACCATTACCAAGAGGGCCGATTTTGATTATACCCATAAGAAACAGACTGGTGGTTCCGGTCAGTTCGGACGGGTGGCCGGTTATCTTGAGCCTCTGGAAGAAGGTGATTACGAATTTGTCGACAGTATCGTGGGCGGTTCGATCCCGAGGGAATATATCGCTTCCTGTGACAAGGGTTTCCGGAAGAGTATTGTTAAAGGTTCTTTGTCTGAGTCTCCGATTACAGGTATTCGTTGCGTAATTAATGATGGTTCCTCGCATGCGGTGGATTCCTCAGACGTGGCTTTCCAGCTGGCAGCTATTGGAGCTTTCAAGCAGGGATATCAGAAGGCCTCACCGATTCTGATGGAGCCGATCATGAAGGTCTCTGCCGAGGGTCCCACTGAATTTCAGGGCGCGGTAATGGGCAGCCTGAACCAGCGTCGCGGTATGATCATGGGCACTTCTGAGGAAGGTAATTATACCGTAATTGATGCCGAGGTCCCGCTTTCCGAGATGTTCGGGTACTCAACGGTTCTTCGTTCGTTGACTCAGGGTAAGGCTGAATTTACCATGGAGTTTGCTTCCTACAAACAGGTTCCCAAGATGGTGGCTGAAGAGGTGATTCTGGCTCGACAGAAGAGGAAGAAGGAACAACAAAAGTAAAGCTGAGTTGAGTCGCTTGCCGACACAAACGAAACTTATGCCCTTGCGGTATAAAGCTGAGTTGAGTCGCTTGCCGACACAAACGAAACTTATGCCCTTGCGGTATAAAGCTGAGTTGAGTCGCTTGCCGACACAAACGAAACTTATGCCCTCCGCAGGAAGTGCCCTTTGGGTGCCTGCGGTATAAACAACCTTGCTCATTGAGAGCAGGTTTTGTATTCTCTTTTTAAGAAGTAGTCGTGTGGTTCAGGCCGTTGCGATCATTACTTTAAAGGTACAGGAGTTGCGAGATGTTAAAAAAGGATTTAGTTGAGAAGAATCCTCTTCGAGTGTTTCATCGGGATGCAAACGGCAATGACGTCACTACCCGGATGGGGTTGTTGATGGCCAGGGCCGGCCTTGGCAAGACCGCGATTCTGGTTCAGATCGCCCTTGAGAGTATCTTTCGCGGGAATCAGGTGTTACATGTCAGTATCGGGCAGAGTCTGGATAAGACCAGGACCTGGTATGACGATATATTCAAAGTTCTTGTTGAAGAAACCAAACTTGAAAAAAGTTTTGAAATCAGAGACGATATTGTCCGTAATCGTTTGATTATGACTTTCAAAGAGTCTGAATTTAATCGTCCTAAACTTGAGGAGCGATTGAATGACCTGGTTTATCAGAATATATTCCGTCCCAACTGTTTGGTGATTGACGGCTTTGATTTTGAGAATACTGATCGGCAGACTTTGACTGAGATTAGAGAGCTGGCTGAGGCCATGGATCTGCAAATTTGGTTTTCTGCGGTTTGTCATCGGGATGATCATCGAGTTGGTGACGACGGGGTCCCGGCCCCGTGCCATGAAGTGGGGTCTCTTTTTGATACCGTGGTTATGCTGAAGCCGGACATTGATAAAAGTCGTCTGTCTCTGAATGTGGTTAAAGACAGTACCGGTTGTATTCAGAAGGGTAAGGTTCTTTATCTTGATCCGGTTACTAATCTTGTGAAGGAAGCCTAGTCAGCCATAGATCCAGAGCTGAATGTGAACAGTGAACTAAGTTTATCATCCCCTAACGGGTGTTGAGAATTTGATAATGGCAGAAAGGCAATTCCTTTCTGCCATTTTTTTTGTAATAACTTAACCTGTGAGCAAAGATGAAATTCAGGCCTTGCATAGATTTACATGACGGCACTGTAAAACAGATTGTCGGTTCAACTCTTTCGGGCAATGGAGAGGGGCTGACCACTAATTTTGCCTCGGAACACCCTTCCTCATATTATGCCCGGATGTATAAGCATGATGGGCTTGATGGCGGTCATGTTATTATGTTGGGGGCGGGCAATGAAGAGGCGGCGCTCGCGGCCTTGCAAAGCTATCCCGGCGGCTTGCAGATTGGTGGCGGCATTACCGGGGAAAATGCCGGATATTGGTTGGATGCCGGAGCCGGCGCGATAATCGTGACCTCTTATGTTTTTAAGGACGGACAGATTTACGAAGAAAGGCTGCAAAGCCTGGCTGATTTGGTGGGGCGCGATAAGCTGGTGATTGATTTGAGTTGCCGCAAGAAAGATGATTCCTACTATGTGGTTACTGATCGGTGGCAAAAATTTACCAGCGTGAAGATAAGCCGGGAGTCTTTGGAGTATTTCAGCCGGTATTGTTGTGAGTTTCTGATTCACGCGGCTGATGTTGAGGGTAAATGTGCCGGGATTGATGATCAACTGGTGGCGGATCTTGCCTCCTGGTCGCCGATTGAAACCACTTATGCCGGTGGAGTGAAAAACCTGGCTGATCTTTATAAAGTCAAGGAATTGGGTTTAGGCCGGCTTGATGTAACCATTGGCAGCGCATTGGATATCTTCGGCGGGAAGGGGATAAAATATACTGAGGCCGTGGCGTTCAATCGATTACAGGATTGACTGATGAAAAAAGATCATGAGTCTGAGGATCTTGCAGCAGATTGCGGGCGGAAAAAGTTAATTATTCAGGTCGAAGAGGATCTTTATCGGGCCTATCAGCGCTGTACCTGGATCCTTATTAATGAAACCGATAAAAACCAGATAGAAATCATGGATGAAATGGTGCGGGATTTTCTGGTCAAGCACGGCTGTTGATCTACAATTTTTCGGTTGCCGGAGAAATAAGGCCTCAGCTGATGGTTGATAACCTGCCTTGACCGATGGACTTTCGGCAGGTTATCATACACTCTAAAATGTTTTAAACTTGCAACCTGCGCATGTAAGCAAAAGTTCAGGTGCATTGCAAGTTACCTTTAACCTAACGTCATCGCTTGTGTTGCAGGTGGGGCAAGTGGAAATCCTGAAAGGCTAAAGCTGAATGAACGATGTTCCGTTGGCTGACGAAAAGCGTTTCAAGCAACTGCAGAATTTTATTGACCGGATGCCCAGTCTCTCCACAACGGTCACCAAGGTCCTGGAGGTCTGCAATAAGCCCAACACCTCGCCTAACGATCTGAATCGGGTTATTTCCCTCGATCCGGTCCTGACCGGTCAGGTTCTTAAACTGATAAATTCCGCCTATTATTCAATGGCTAACCAGATCACTTCTCTGACCAGGGCCATTATCATGCTCGGGCTCAATACCGTGAAGAATCTGGCGTTGAGTACGGCGGTTCTCGGCAGTTTCGGCAAGGAAGAATCTTTCCAGAGTTTAAGCATGGATAAGTTCTGGACTCATTCGATCTGCGTCGGGGTTACTGCCAAGATTCTGGCCGGCAAACGCGGAGTGCCGATGGCCAGTCGGGAAGAATATTTTGTGGCCGGCCTCTTGCACGATCTGGGTAAGATTCCGCTTAATAACCGTTTTGCGCAAGAATATGGCCAGGTATTAGAACTGGCCAGACTGGAGCAAGGCCCATTAATCAGGGCGGAACAGATGGTTTTCGGATTTGACCATGGTCTGGTCGGTAAAATTATTGCTGATAAATGGCAGTTAAGCGAGGTTATCGCTGATGCCCTTTGCTATCATCATGTGCCGGAACAGGCGACTGAAAAAAATCAGGACTTGGTAGCAACTATTGCCCTGGCCGATATTTATGCCAATATCTATGAAATCGGTTCGGCCGGCGATTATTTTCCTGAAGAATCAAATTTGAAGTATATTCTGAAAATGCTTGATCTCGATTGGAATGATCTGGTTGAGATGCAGGATCGGGTGGCGGGAGAAATAGAAAAGGCCCAAATTTTCCTCCATGTTTCCAGGGAGTAATAATCTCTTATGAAAATAAAATTCTGGGGAGTCAGAGGCTCTATCCCTTGTCCCGGCAGCAAGACGGTGCGGTATGGCGGCAATACTCCTTGCGTGGAATTACGATTCAAGGATACTGATCGGTTGATTATTATTGATGCCGGTTCCGGCATTCGTGAATTGGGTAATTTTATAATGGGGCATGATTTGCCGAAAGGGCCGATTAAGACCGAGTTATTCCTTACCCACACCCATTGGGACCACATCATGGGCTTTCCTTTCTTTGTGCCGGCTTATATCCCCGGAACGGACCTGATGATTTATGGGCCGGAAACCCATGAGGCCGATACCCTTGAGGAGATTGTCGGTGGCCAGTTGGCCTATCGGTATTTTCCGGTCAGGGACGTGGAATTGTCTGCCAGCATCTGGTACGAAAATCTGAAGGAAGAACAGCGGGACCTGGGCGACGGCATCATTCTCAATACCAAATATCTTAACCACCCGATTCTGTGCCTTGGGTATAGATTTGAATATAAAGGCAAGGTGTTTTGTACGGCGTATGATACTGAACCCTTTACTAATCTTTTTTCTACGGACCCGGATGATCCTTCCTATGATGAAGCGATGGCCCAGGAAGGGGCCATGGTGGCGAAAGAACAGAATAACATGGTGGAGAGTTTTTTTGCCGGGGCTGATCTTGTGATCTATGACACCCAGTATACCCAGGCAGAATATCTGGACGGGAAGGTCGGTTGGGGCCATACCTCGATTGAACATGCCGTGGCCGCCGCTAACCGCGCAGGGGTAAAGAAAATGGTCACCTTTCATTATGATCCGATGCGGACGGATGATCAGCTTGATGCCCTGGCTGCTGATTTTTGCGAACCGGGGAAATATGGTTCGACCGAAGTGATTTTCGCCCGTGAGGGTTTAGAGCTTGATGTCTGATCTAGAGAGCCGGTCGGAATTCTCCGAAAGGCTTCAAATGCTTTCCTAAAAACAACTCGTAGTTTCTTTTTTTCAATTCGTTTTCTTTTCTAAGTGGCTGCGCGATCATGGTAATTATTGCCTCCTCCTGGCGATTATGGCATTTAAACTAAATGGCAAATAAATCATCTCTAAATAATCCGCCGCACTCGTTTTATCTCGAAAAAGAAATTGTCGGTACTCTTGAGCGCATTACTTATCAAAATGTGGAGAATGGTTTTACGGTTGCCCGGCTCTCTGGTGGTCAAGGTAAGGAACCGGCAACCGTGGTTGGTTATTTGTCCGGAGTGCCGGTCGGGACAAGTCTGCAGCTGGTCGGGGTCTGGCAGCGTGATCCGCGGCATGGTTGGCAGTTCAAGGTGGATAGTTACTCTGTTCTTACGCCAAACACGATTATTGGCATGGAAAGGTATCTGGGTTCGGGGCTGGTGAAAGGAGTCGGTCCCAAGTTTGCAACTCGTATTGTTAAACAATTTGGTCTGGCCACGCTTGAAATATTAGGGAATGATCCAGCCCGACTGATTGAGGTCGAGGGACTGGGCCGGAAAAGAATTGAGGCGATCCAGGAAGCCTGGGCGGAGCAGAAGGATATCCACCAGATCATGGTTTTTCTGCAAGGGTACGGGATTTCGGCCGCCTATGCGGTGAAAATTTTCAAGTTTTATGGCGCGACGGCACTTAAAATCGTTAAGGAAAATCCATACCGATTGTCTGAGGATATCTGGGGGATTGGTTTTAAGATGGCTGACCGGATTGCCGGGTCGGTTGGGATTTCGGTCCATGACCCCCGGCGGGCTCGGGCCGGGCTTCTGCATGTTTTGAAGGAGGTGGCCGGCAATGGTCATTGTCGAATGGATCTGGCCGACTTGTTTGAACAGAGCATAGACCTGCTCGGGTTGGCTCGGGATTTACTGAACGAACAGGTGCCCGGACTGATAATTGATCAAAAGGTTGTGGTTGAGGATGGTAATATCTATCTGCCGCAACTCTATTCTGCCGAGTGTGGCGTGGCCCAATCATTACGGCGAATCAATCAGGGGGTACCGGCTTACGGCAGGCTGGATCTTGACAAGGCCCTGGCGCTGGCCGCAAAAAAAATGAAGATCCGCTTTGATGACGAGCAGCTTCGGGCCTTAAAAACCGCCCTGGGGCATCGTTTTTCAGTTATAACCGGCGGCCCGGGCACCGGCAAAAGTACGATTCTGCGTGCTTTGCTTATTGCACTGGCGCCACTGAAGCTTTCGGTGGAACTGGCGGCGCCTACCGGAAGGGCTGCCAAACGTCTGGCTGAAGCCTGTGGCCTGGAAGCGCGTACGATTCATCGTTTACTGGAATATGATCCATCGATTGCCGGATTCAAACGCAACAGTGATAACCCGCTCAATGCCGAGTTGATCATCGTTGATGAGGTTTCCATGCTGGATATTGTTCTGGCCCATGGCCTTTTGCGGGCGATTAACGCCGGTGCGACTTTGGTGCTGGTTGGCGACAGTGACCAGCTGCCATCGGTCGGACCGGGAAATGTCTTGCAGGATATCGTGGCATCCGGTTGTTTTGAAGTTGTGAAACTGAGCAGGATTTTCCGGCAGGGTGAAGGTAGTCTGATCAGTGAAAATGCGGCCCGGATTAATGCCGGTAAAGCACTGGAGCTGCTTCCTGATTACAAAGGAGAAAAGGATTTTTATTATATTTTCCGCGAAAAACCCGAAGAGATAGAGCAAGAGGTGGTTTCTTTGTGCGCCGGGCGACTTACGAAAAAATATGGTTTTGACCCGCGAATGGATATTCAGGTCCTTACCCCGATGCGCAAGGGAGTCGTCGGGACGGTAAGCCTCAACGCGAGTCTGCAGTCTGCAATTAATTGTAGCGGAGTCAGGGTTGCCGAGGGGAAAAGTGACTTTCTTGTTGGTGATAAAGTCATGCAGGTTCGTAATAATTATGATAAAGAGGTTTTTAATGGTGACTTGGGATATGTGCTCGGTGGCAATGATGAAGACCAGATCCTGGTTGATTTTGACGGTCGCCGGATTGCTTACGAAATCTCTGAGCTTAACGAACTTGAATTGGCTTATGCGGTAACGGTCCATAAGTCCCAGGGGTCTGAGTTCCCCTGTGTTGTTCTGCCCCTGCATACGAGCCATTATCCCTTGCTGCAGAGAAATCTTCTCTATACGGGGATTACCCGTGGCAAGCGTCTGGTGGTTCTGGTCGGGAGCGGCAGGGCGTTGTCCATTGCCATAAGTAACGATCGGACAGTCCGGCGGAATACCGGCCTGAAGGATAGATTGAACAAGGTCAGCGGATCGAGCTGATCAGTAAACTGACAGTATGGAGGTAGTTCGATGGTAGTTTATGAAATCAAGAATCCCTCTCCCATGCCGCCACCAAAACCAAAGCCGGAAGCAAAGAATCTTGATCCTGTTTTTGAGATAAGCGCCGTAGACCCCATCAAACGGTTCAAGCGCGTGTGGGGAAAAGCTAAAGATATTGAACGGTCGGAGCAGAGTCGGCTTTGGGATGGCGACGATGCCGATCAAACAGTCCGGGAGATGGTTGCCAAGGTTAATGAGCACCTCAAGAAAAGCGGTATTCTTGTCCACTTGGTTTTGACCAGTGATGAAGATGGATATGCGGTTGATGTTTACGATTGCACCAGCAATGAAGTTTGTGAGATTGTCAGCGACATCGTCATCGATCTTGATGATCTGCCTGCTTTGATTAGAAAGCTGCAACAGGAGACCGGGTTTATTGTTGATACGGTTTCGTGAAACAGGCCTTTTGTCCGAAGATTCTGCGTTAAAGAAAACAAGATATGTCCCTCAAATTACATATCTGCTTCTGTGTATTTCATAAAGGTTCAAACTCAACTGCCCAGGTCAAACGGTAGCGCAATTTTTCGGATGGTTCAGTTGCCTTCTGAAAGGGCTTGCCAAGTCTCTCCTTGTCTCCTTTCCGCCAAATCGACAATCTTTTTGTTGATGCCTGTTGTCTAACCACTTTTCTTATTGAAAAATGCTTTCAAACATGATACCTGTTCTCTTCATCGAATGAACGGTCATTCATAAATTTCCTGAATTTAGACGGTAAATCCTTAATATAAAGAAGAATAATGGCATGAAGCTGTCTGGACTATTAGCGGAAAAAAAATCAGCCATTGTGAAAAAATGGGTGAACCATCTTCTGGGGACCTATTCTCTTGATTCTTCCGGATTTCTTCAAAAACAGACTGACCGTTTTGCCAACCCGATCGGCCACTTTGTTAATGAAGGGTTGAACGGGCTGTACGACATCTTGTGCGATAAGGATGCAACGGATGTCACCGCCATCCTGGAGAATCTGATCAATATTCGGGCGGTGCAGGACTTTTCACCCTCCCGAGCGGTTGCCTTTGTCTTTGCGATCAAGAAAATAGTCAGAGAGGTTTGTGACAAGGAAAAGGAGAATGGCGAGTTGCTCGTTGCGCTTCCTGATTTTGATAAGAAAGTGGATAATATCGCGCTTCAGGCCTTTGACCTTTACATGACCAGCCGGGAACGGCTGTTTCAGGTAAGGATTAAAGAACTGAAAAGCGGTAATTATATATTAACGGACCGTGCTAAATGTTCTTCCGCAATGTTGCGGGAAGATCAACGGCGCCAAAATGAAAAGACTGACATTAATCACAGTACAACATGATGCGAGGTAACAGTAGATGAGAGTCCTGAAATCTTTACTTATTGTCCTGGCGCTTGTTCTGGTGGCGTTGTTGGGAGCCGAAATACCAGGAGGGTCAATTTTGTTTGGGATTGTTATCCCATACGTGGCCCTTTTTGTATTTGTCATAGGCTTTGTGGGGAAGGTTTTAGGCTGGGCCAAGTCGCCCGTGCCTTTCCGAATCCCCACAACCTGTGGTCAGGCGAACAGCCTTCCCTGGATTAAGCAAAACAAGCTTGATTGCCCATCAACCACTGCCGGGGTAATTGGCCGAATGTTACTGGAGGTTTTCACCTTCCGTTCGTTATTTAGGAATACCAAGGCTGAGATAGTCGATGGTCCTAAACTGGCATATGGATCCAGTAAATATCTCTGGCTCTTTTCCTTGATGTTTCATTATGCGTTTCTGGTTATTTTGCTCAGGCATCTGCGGTTGTTTACCAACCCGATGCCGGCTTTTCTGGCCGCCCTTGAGTTTGGGGACGGTCTTCTGCAGGTCGGGGCACCGGTTCTTTATCAGTCGGACATAGTATTCATTTTGGCCCTATCCTTTCTGTTCTTGCGCCGGGTGATCATGCCCCAGGTTCGTTACATTTCACTGGTTAACGATTATTTTCCGCTTTTCCTGATTTTGGGGATTGGGATTACCGGGATCTTGATGCGTTATTTTATCAGGGTTGATGTGGTCAACATTAAACAGTTGACGGTCGGCCTTGCTACCTTCTCGCCGGTAATTATCGGTCAGATCGGTTCCATTTTCTTTGTGCATATCTTTTTGGTCAGTGTCCTGTTGGCCTATTTTCCATATAGTAAGTTGATGCATGCGGGCGGGATTTTCCTTAGTCCAACCAGAAACTTGGCAAATAACAGCCGTATGGTCCGTCACATTAATCCCTGGAATGATCCTAATATTAAACCTCACTCCTATGCAGGTTATGAGGATGAATTTAGAGAGTTCATGGTAGACGCAGGTCTTCCGGTCGAGAAGGAATTAGAGCCGCAGCCGGAAGCAGAACAAGCCCCGGCAGAGTCTTAATGAGCCTGAAACACCAGCTGATAAGGAATTACAAAAATGGCAGATACTAAAGTTGATCAAATGAGTGTTAGCGTGGTGGAAGGCCCGTCTTTGATGACGGGAGCCGTCCCGAAGCAGGACGACTGGATGGATGTGCCGGCGGTTTTCAAGCCGGGTAACTATTGTTATCCGGGCAAGGAATCAATCGTGGCATATATCGACAAAAATTTGCCCGGTGGTCTTTTTGGTGAGCCGCGCACCTGGGAAGTAGAGAGTGATGACTGGAAACTTCCCGAAAACTGGAAAGAGATAATTATCCAGGGCATGAAGGACCGGCTTGATAAGTTTCGTTCCTTCAAGGTCTTTATGGATTGCTGCGTACGTTGCGGCGCCTGTGCGGATAAGTGTCATTTCTTTCTCGGAACCGGTGATCCAAAAAATATGCCGGTTTTGCGGGCGGAACTCCTGCGGTCGGTCTACCGGAATGATTTTACCAAGGCCGGCAAAATCCTGGGCCGGTTGGCCGGCGCCCGGGAGATGACCTTCGGTGTCCTGAAAGAATGGTTCATGTATTTTTATCAATGTACCGAGTGTCGGCGTTGTTCGGTTTTTTGCCCGTACGGCATTGATACCGCTGAAATTACCATGATGGCCCGCGAGCTTCTGCATCTGGTTGGGGTCAATACCAACTGGATTCTGGAGCCGGCTTCCAATTCCAACCGGACCGGTAATCATCTTGGTTTGCAGCCCCATACCTTTAAAGAGAACGCCGAGTTCCTGCTCGATGATATCGAAGAGGTTACCGGGCTGAGATTGAACAGTCTTAATTTCAACCGGAAAGGGGCGGAGGTTCTGTTTGTTATTCCGTCGGCCGATGTTTTTGCCGATCCCGGTATTTTCACATTCATGGGCTACCTTCTGTTGTTTGAGCATATCGGACTGGATTATACGATCAGTACCTACAGCTCGGAAGGAGGCAACTTCGGTTCGTTTACCAATAATGAATTGATGAAGAAATTGAATGGCAAGATGTATGCCGAGGCCAAGCGTCTGGGCGTAAAATGGATTCTCGGCGGCGAGTGTGGACATATGTGGCGGGTAATTCATCAGTATATGGATACGATGAATGGCCCGGCTGATTTCCTTGAGGTACCGAAGTCACCGATTACCGGTACCGTATTCGAGAATGCCGCATCATCCAAAATGGTTCATATCTCTGAGTTCACTGCCGACTTGATCAAGCATGGCAAGCTGAAGCTTGACCCGAGTCGGAACGATCATCGAATCGTTACTTTTCACGATTCATGTAACCCGGCTCGTGGTATGGGGCTGCTTGATGAACCGCGTTATATTATCAAAAATGTATGTAACAATTTCCATGAAATGCCGGAAAACACGATTCGTGAGCAGACCTTCTGCTGTGGCAGCGGCACCGGACTTAATACCGGCGAGATCATGGATCTCAGGATGCGGGGAGGTTTGCCCCGGGCCAATGCCGTCAAGCATGTTCGTGATAAACATGGTGTCAACATGTTGTCTTGTGTCTGCGCTATTGATCGGGCGACCTTGCTTGCCTTGATGGGATACTGGAATCCGGGGGTTGAGGTTTGCGGAGTGTCGGAGCTGGTAGGTAACGCTCTGATTATGGAAGGTGAAAAAGAAAGAGACTCAGGCCTGAGGTTTGAACCTCTTGCAGGAATGGAGGGTGACGACAATGCTGTATGATAAAGTTAAAATCATCCCCGGCTTGGTGGTTTTTATCGGCCTGGTGACATTTCCGATCTGGTTTAACGTGATCTCCGGCAAGGCAACACCAGCACCTGTTCCGGAAAAATCGCTTATTGCCAAAGAATGTGTTGAACCAACGCAGTTCATGCGGACCTCGCACATGCAATTATTAAACACCTGGCGAGATGATATTGTTCGCACCGGTGGAACACGGAAAGGGACAACGGCCAACGGCACTGAATATGTCAGGAGCCTGCAGAAGGGCTGTATGAAATGTCATGCCAGCAAGGTGAAGTTCTGTGATACTTGCCATAATTATGCGGCCGTTAAACCTTATTGTTGGGATTGTCATATCCAGCCTAAGGAGATAATCTAATGAACGAAAAGAGAAGAAAGTTCTTAAAAATAGCCGGGTTATCGGCCGTCGCCGGACTGGGTGCGCCTTCCGCTTTTAACCTGTTGCTGAAAGGGGAAGTCCATGCTTCCAGCAGCGCGGTGAATGCTGATCCGCATGCAACGGCTAAAGCGGTTGCCCCGACCGGCAAGCGGTTGGGGATGGCGATTGATATTAATAAATTCGCCAAGGATAAGGATTTGGCCCAGCGTTGTATCAACGCCTGCCACTCAATCCATAATGTCCCCGACTACGGTAATCCTAAAGACGAGATCAAGTGGATCTGGACGGATAAATTTGAAAATGTTTTCCCCGACCACAGCCAATACAAGAAAAATGATGCATTGCACAAGATGGACATTGTTACCTTGTGTAATCATTGCAACAATCCGCCATGCGTCAGGGCTTGTCCGACTAAGGCTACTTTTAAAAATCTTGAGACCGGCGCGGTCTTGATGGATTTTCATCGTTGCATCGGTTGTCGTTTTTGTATGGCGGCCTGTCCCTATGGCGCTCGGAGTTTTAACTGGCGCAGTCCGCGGGAGATGGATAAGGACGGCAACTATAAATTCATTAAGCATGTTAATCTGGAATTTCCTACCCGGATGCGTGGTGTGGTCGAGAAATGCAATCTATGCTCCGAAAGATTGGCCGAGGGGAAAGAGCCCGCCTGCGTTGAGGCCTGTCGCCCCACCGATGCTATGGTTTTTGGGGATCTGAACGATCCAAATTCCCCGATCTCCAAGTTGCTTAATGATAAATTCAGTATCCAGCGGAAACCGGCGCTTGGTACACTTCCGTCAGTTTTCTATATCATCTGAGGTGAAAAATCATGATTGAAAAAGCGCTAACTGGTGACAGTAAATATTGGGCCTGGCTCTTTTTCCTGCTTTCTTTGATGGGAGTGGGTGGGCTTTTTTACGTACAACAGTTTAACTATGGTCTGGGTTTTACCGGTATGAGTCGGGACGTTTCCTGGGGAATTTATATCTCCCAGTTTACCTTCCTGGTCGGAGTGGCGGCCGGTGGTGTTATGCTAGTCCTGCCCTACTATTTGCATGACTACAAGACTTTCGGGCGGATCACCATTCTTGGTGAGTTCATGGCGGTTGCGGCGGTCTCGATGTGTCTGATGTTTATTCTGGCCGATCTGGGACAACCGATCCGGGCCTTGAATGTCTTGCTGCATCCTACCCCTACCTCCATTCTGTTCTGGGACATGATCGTTTTAAATGTTTACCTGTTCCTGAATATCGTGGTGGGTTGGGTCGTGTTGAATTCACAGAAAAAGGACCTGCCTTATCCTAATTGGCTGAAGCCTTTTATCTATCTGTCAATTCCATGGGCGATCAGTATCCATACGGTTACCGCCTTTTTGTACTGTGGTCTTCCCGGTCGTCACTTCTGGTTGACCGCGATTTTGGCCCCTCGCTTTTTGGCCTCGGCTTTTGCCGCAGGACCGGCCCTGTTGGTCATTTGTGCCCTGATCATGAAGAAGTTCACCCGGTTCGATGTAGGTCGTGAGGCTTTGAGCAAACTGGTGACCATTATTACATACGCCGCTCTGCTTAATTTCTTCTTTGTTTTGTTGGAGGTCTTTGTGGCCTACTACAGTAATATCCCAGGGCACAAGCATACTCTGGACTATCTGTTTTTTGGTCTGCAGCATGGCGAGCATGTTTACGATAATCTGATGCCCTGGATGCGGTTTTCGGTTGCCGCCGGGGTTATCGCCGTGGCCATGTTTCTTACCCCCAAGACCCGGACCAACGACAAGATGCTGGCCGTGGCCTGTGCGTTGCTTTTTGTTTCTCTCTGGATTGATAAAGGCCTTGGTCTGGTCCTCGGCGGCTTTGTGCCGACCCCGATGGACCATGTTACCGAGTATATCCCGACCTTTGGTGAGATTGCGATCACCGTGGGCATTTGGGCCACCGGTTTCTTTATCCTGACCATTCTTTACAAGGTGGCGATTACTACCAGGCTTAATCAGGAAGAAATTTAATCTTATAAGTTAGTTAGATAGATTTTTAAAAAGCAGGCTTCCTTTTCTGAGGAAGCTTGCTTTTTTTGTTTTAACGGCATAAATAGGTTGTTGAGTTAAAGCTGAGTTGAGCCGCTAGTCGGGTCAAACGAAACTTATGCCCTTGCGGTATAAAGCTGAGTTGAGCCGCTAGTCGGGTCAAACGAAACTTATGCCCTTGCGGTATAAAGCTGAGT
>JAHJIY010000063.1 GCA_018823175.1 Pseudomonadota bacterium | reverse complement strand
CGCTAGTCGGCCCAAACGAAACTTATGCCCTTGCGGTATAAAGCTGAGTTGGGCCGCTAGTCGGCCCAAACGAAACTTATGCCCTTGCGGTATAAAGCTGAGTTGGGCCGGATAGTCGGCCCAAACCGATAAGCGAGTTCACGAGACATCGAGACTTATACCCCTCAAGGGGGTACTAAAGTGAGTGCCCTTGTGACATAAGTTGGCATAACGAGATTTGCCGTAGGGTGTTCATTTTGTAGTTTAAGATAATTTGTGGTCAAGAATCAGTCAGGGAGGAAAGTAGATGATTTCACATTGCCCCCATTGCGGGCAGGAAATAAATCTGAGTCCGGCTCAGCAGTCCAAGGTTGAAACCGCTTTAGCTGCTCTGCAGGGCGGCACATTAAAAATGGGCTGTCCGCATTGTTCCAAACCCATTGAATTGATGTCAGATGGTTCTTTGGCCGACTGGGGACAGTTGCAGACCAAAACGCCGGTAGAAGCCGGGATCGCTCCTCCCGGACCGCCTGATATAGGCTGGCTGACCTCGGGAGATTTTGAAGAACAGGGCGAATTGCGTGACATTCCCAAGGCTCTGGTTGCAATTGCGGCTGGGCCGGTCCGGACTGCAGTATCGGGAGCATTTGTTGAGTCTTTTTATCAACCGATTGCGGTTGCTAATGCCACCGAGGCTATTGACCAGTTAAGACTGGTCAATTATGCTGCTGTTGTGCTACACAGTGAATTTGAGCCCGGCGGTCTGGCAAAGTCGGCATTTCACAAAGTAATGTGCAAGATGGCCATGGATAAAAGACGCTATATATATTATGTCTTGGTCGGGCCAAAGTTCAATACCTTGTACGGGATGCAGGCCTTGGCCAACAGTGCCAACCTGGTGGTCAACGAGAGTGATTTGAAACATCTGAAGACGATTATGAAAAGGGGCAAGGCTGATTATGAAGAGCTTTTCGGCCCCTTAATTGAGACCTTGCGGGCGCATGGCCGGACTTAAGGTCGGCGATTTTGTTTTTTGTTAAAGTCTTTGTCGGCTTGCCTGCTCGTATTGTGAGTCGACGGTAAAGCTCTCGGGGTTAACGGTAGTTTTTCCGTTTTTTCTCCAGATTAAGGTCCAGATATTTTAATTTTTCGATCGTTACTTTGAGTTCCGCGTTTTCCGCCGCCAGTTTCTGGTTTTGCTGTTCGCGTTCTTTGCTTATCTTTTCCGTCCTTTTTAAGGAATCACTCAGATTATTTATTTTCTTTTTCAGCGGTTCTGTCACGGGTTCTTTATTTACTTCCTTTAGAACGGCCAGCCAATTCTGAATCTCAAAGGATTTGCCGGTATCCTGGTCAAGTAAAGTGAAAAGTTCTAATTGTTTTAAGGCTTTTTGGTAATCCTTGTCCGGATTGTTGTGGCTAAGGTAAATTCCGGCCAGTTGTAGTCGGGTTTTTGCCTCGGTGGCGGGATTCGGCTCGTTTTTGATTGTAGCGAGCAGTTCGGTTGTTTGATTGGTATAGTCTGCGGGTTGGGTGTGCAGGCCGGCCTTGTTTCCGGCGTTGAAGGAAGCCGGTAGGCAACCACCCAGTAATGAGGGCGCCAAAAATATGAGAGAAACTTTTATTAATGAGTTGAAATTCATCTTTAGCCTAACCATTTATTTTGTCTGAAAATTTCAGGATTTTGGGGGAGACCTCAGGGGAATCATGCCGCTTGTCGACAACCAGAGCACTGCCAGCCTGTGATTTGGCAAATTCCTTCAGGTCGGCGGCTATTTCTCCCACCTGAATATGGCTGGCAAAGACTCGGCGTTGGTTGGTGACCACGGCGATTGAGATTGAGGCCAGGGGAAAGGTCATTTTTTCGCCCTGCCGGTTTTCGGCCACGATGCATCCTCGTTTTCGATCTTGTTCGTTATAGAAATCCGGGGCGTTATCGTCAAAATATTTGATCACGGCGCGGCAAATCTTTTCATAGCGGTCATGGGAGGTGATCAAGACAAAATCATCGCCGCCGATGTGGCCGATAAAATCATCCTCCGTGCCAAACTCGGCTACCGCTTTTTCAATGTAGGAGGCGGTGGCCTGGATAATCTCATTGCCCATGGCATAACCGTAGTTATCGTTATAGGACTTGAAATTATCAAGATCCATCAGGCAGAAGGCGATGGGCTGGAATTGCTGGATCTTCTTTTTCAGAATATTTTCGATGGCGACACCGCCGGGCAGCATGGTTAGCGGACTGGCATCGCGGTACATTTCTTCAAGGGCTTTAAGTCTTTTGGCCATCATCACGAAGGCATCCGACAGGTCGCCCAGCTCATCCTTGTTTTTGATGTTCGGGACATAATCAAAATCCCCTTCTGAGATTTTCAGGGTAGCCAAATGCAATTTTTTGATCGCTCCGGCAATATTACGGGTAACGATGGTTGCCGCGGCCACCGAAAAAATGAGACCGACCACGCAAAGAACGGTTGCCACCCTGAACGCCAAAGCGCCGATGGTTGCCGTTACTCCTGTTTTTTCATTCTGGTCTTTCAGGGCTGCCGTGGCCATATCCTGGATGAGTTTAACCAGACTTTCCTGTTTCTTCTTGATGGTCTGTTCGTACTCTTTGGCCTTACTGGAAGTAGGGTCGGCAAGGATATCAAGGCCATTGATCAGTAGACTGTTATATTCATCATGGGTTCTAGTCAGTTCGGTAATCGGGAATTGACGGTCTTCGGGCAGTTCATCTATTTTGTTGATCATCTGGCTAAACTCGGCGCTTCTTTCCTGATATAGATTGAGTAGTTCCGGAGTTTTCAGGATCAAATAGCGTTGCAAAAAAAGTTCCTGGGCCAGGAGGGCGTCGATCATTTTGCTTGATGCTTCCCTGACCGGAATATCGGTTTTTAAAATACTTTCATTGAGCACGTTCAAGCGGTTGAGGCTGGCAAGGGCAAAGGCTGAAATGAGGAGGAGCAGAATGAACAGCGGGATGTAGCCAAAGAGCATTTTGACCACGATGTTCATGCGCAAAAAGTGAGATACCGCGCGCGTCAGGAGGCGGATGATCGTCGATTTTGCCGTGGTGTTGGTTGACTGGTTATTATTTCCCATTATTTTTCCGCTTTCAAACGAGTTTGTAAATTTGCCCGCACAATTAATAAGTTATCACCGATGGTGGTGGCCGTCAAGCGGAGTTGTTCTATTTTTTCGGCAAAGAAAAACTGGGTGAATATAGAGAATGAGTAAAATTATTTTGCAGTCGACAGCGGTGAACATAATTTGACAATCCGCCTCTCCCCGTTTTACCCTCAAAGGAGGGGCGCTTTTTCTTTTTGCCAGGGAGAATTTTGATGCTGGAGCTTATTGGTCGGGGCGGTGTTCTGGTCTGGCCGATCATGTTTTGTTCATTGATCGGGGTGGTCATTTTTTTTGAGCGCTTGTTCTGCTTTCGGAAAGCCCGGCAGTGGCGGCAGAGCGACAGCAAAATTTTTGGTCTGGTCCGGCAGGGAAAATTATTGGAAGCCCGGCAATTGGTGGCCTTGAAGGGCAGGGGAAAGCTAAACATCTCATCGGCCGAGAGTATTCTCTATGAGGCCCTTTCCACGGAAAGGGCCAATCTTGCTACCATGGAGACGATGCTGGGACACGCGGTTGATCGCGAGGTCAAATATCTGGCCCGTCACCTCGGCGCCCTTGCTACCCTGGGTAATATTTCCCCTCTTCTGGGTTTGCTGGGCACGGTGGTCGGGATGATCAAGGCCTTTGCCAAGGTTGAGTCAATGGGGGGGCGGGTGAATGCTTCGGTCCTGGCGGGCGGGATTTGGGAGGCGATGTTGACCACCGCCTTCGGGTTGGTGGTGGCGATTCCTTTAATAATTTTTCATAGTTATCTGGCGGCAAAACTAGAGGCCATCCAGACCGACCTTCAGGAAATAGCCGTTGATTTTCTTAAGATCTGGTCGGCGAGCGGAGCTGGAGACAAATAAAGATGCTGAAGGTTTCTCCTGTTCAGATAAGTGGCCCCCGGATCAATTTAACTGCTTTGATTGATATCGTTTTCTTGCTGTTGATCTACTTTTTGCTGACCAGTAATTTTATCGAACAGGACAGTATGCCGGTCAACCTGCCCAGGGTTGAGACCGTTGGTGATGCCACCATGCACCGGACCATGGTAGTCATTGATCAAAAAGGTAATTATTTCGTGGAAAACAGGCAGATCAGCGGGCAGGACCTTGAAGTTTATCTGCGGGCTCAGGTTGCGGTTTCAAGTTCGAAAAATGTTCTGGTCAAGGCGGATCGCCAGGTCGTGTATGAGCGGGTGGTTGAGGCGATGGATATCGCTAAAAAGGTTGGGGCCAAACAATTGATGCTGGCAACCGAACTAAAATAAGCCGTGGGTAAACCCGTGATGTTCAAAAAAGCAGCCGGTTGATTTTTTCCTCAAGTTGTTGCCGAAATAGTTTGTTCGGGGCCAACTTGAGAAGTTCTTCAACCGCCGCCATTTTCCAGGCGTTGATCTCCGTAGTTTCTTGCTCGGTCACAATCACCCCCTCGATCATAATTAATCCTTCCTGGTCTTCCAGGAGAAGGGCCGCCCAGAATAGATGTTGGCTGGCGGGGTTTATTTTCTGGTCGCCGGTCCGGCATGGTGGCGGTTGCTGGAGGACGCCCATTTTTTTGATCAGGCCCGCTTTGAATCTTGGCCGGAGATCATGGGGCAAAGGGAATTGCCCTTTTTTGATTAGTGAGATCATCTCCGTAAACATATTCCGGCTAGCCTCTGATTAACATTCCGATTCCACTAAAAATGGTCAGAAATATAATGACGGTAATCATCATCAGCCGGTTGGCCAAAATGATCTGCCGGCTGGTTACCATAGTGTGTGGATCTCCGATCGATGGTTTATTGACTGGTTGACCGAAATAGTAGTTGCGGCCGCCCAGCTGGATATTTAAGGCTCCGGCTATCGCCGCCTCGGGGTGGGCGGAATTGGGGCTGGCGTGATTGAGTCGATCGCGGCGCAAAATCCGCCATGATTCCTGCCAATCAAGTCTTGTGATCAGGGCGGCAACCGGCACCAGCAGGCCGGTAATTCGGGCTGGGATAAAGTTGGCCAGATCATCGAGCCGGGCCGGGGCCCAACCGAAGTTGTGATATTTTTCGTTCTTGTAACCAAACATCGAGTCCCCGGTGTTGATCGCCTTGTAGATCAGGGCAGCGATCGGCCCGCCCAGTAACGCATAAAAAAGCGGCGCGGTCACGCCGTCCACCATGCTTTCGGCCACGCTTTCCACGGCGGCTCGGGCCACCCCTTGTTCATCAAGTTGTGCGGTGTCTCGGCCGACGATCATTGCCACATCCCGGCGGGCTTGCGGTAAATCATGATTAGTGAGCGAGAGATATACTTTTTTACTGTGGCGCACCAGATCCCGGGTGGCGATGGTGGTGTAGAGCAGATAGATAACGGCAACTTCATAGGCCAGCGGATGAAGGCGGCCGGCCGCGTCAAGCAGAGCCCAGGCCGTCAACCCGCAAATAATCAGGACTAGAAAAGTGGTCAGGACGCCGGCTGTTTTTTCATTGGTAGATAGTTTCCGGCATATATTTTCAAGGAAGATCGCCAGTCGTCCCATCATCCTGACTGGGTGCGGCAGAAAAGGCGGATCGCCAATGAGCTGGTCAAGAAGAAAGGCCGCAATAATCTGAAATTCCAGCCCCATTAGATTTTAAGGATCTGGTAGATCAGGTCCATGTCGATCCGTTCGCGAAAGGCTGCGGCCAATCGATCAAAGGCCGGTTCCAGGTCATAGGTCGCGCAGATTTTGTTTCTGGGGGTAAGTCCCTTTCCGGTTCGCAACCGGTCAATGAACCAGCGCCGGAAAGGATCGGCGTCAAAGATGCCGTGCAGGTAACTGCCCCAGATTTTCCGGTCGGCTGAGGCGGCGCCGGCTTCAGCATGCTGTTTCAGGACGGGGTTGGTTTTGCCGGCTATGGTTTGCCCGTGATGGATTTCGTAACCATGGACCGCCAGGCCTGATTCGAGGTGGGTGTCTTCCCGGCGAATCAGGGTCTTGATTTTTTCCAGGACGGTGGATATTTCCAGCAGGCCCAAACCGGTTATGGTCCGGCCATCTGATTCAATCTGATGGGGATCTTCAATCTTGCTGCCCAGCATCTGAAAACCGCCGCAGATGCCGATCGTTTCGATCTTTCGTTCGGTGGCCAGTTTAACAATTTCTTTGGCCAGGCCTGACTCTGCAAGCCAGTTCATGTCGGCCATCACATTTTTACTGCCCGGCAGGATAATGGCGTCCGGCCTGCCGAGTTCCCGGACCGATTTTACAATTTTTAAGTGGACATCCGGTTCGGCCAGAAATGGCTCGAAATCGGTGAAGTTTGAGATGTGGGGCAGATCGATCAGGGCGATGGTCACATGATCGCCGGCTGTGGGACGGTGCTCTTCGAAGAGACCTTGCTTAAAGCCGACCGAGTCTTCTTCCGGCAGACCGAGATTCTGGATATAATCGATCACGCCCAGGACCGGATGTCCGGTCCGTTTATGGATAAAGGTCAGCGCCTCGTCCACTACCGAGATCTGGCCCCGGAATTTATTGACCACAAAACCGGCGATCAACTCGCGTTCCCATTTATTCAACAGTTCGATTGTGCCGACAAAGGCGGCAAAGACCCCGCCCCGGTCGATATCACCGACCAGCAGGACCGGCGACTCGGCATAACGGGCCATGTGCATGTTGACGATATCGTTTTCCTTGAGATTAACCTCGGCCGGGCTCCCGGCACCTTCCAGCACGATAACTTCATAGTCGGCGGCCAGTGAGTCGTAAGCCTCGCATACGGCCTTGAAGGCGATTGGTTTGTAGTCAAAATATTCCTTTACCTTCATGTTGCCGACCGGCTTGCCGTTAACAATTACCTGACTGCCCGTGTCGCTGCATGGTTTTAACAGAATCGGGTTCATCCGGACATCGGGATCCAGTCGACAGGCCTGGGCCTGGACCACCTGGGCGCGGCCCATTTCATGGCCGTCTCTGGTGACAAAGGAATTAAGTGACATGTTCTGGGCCTTGAAGGGCGCCACCCGTAAACCGTCTTGTAACAGGATCCGGCAGAGGGCGGCGGTCAGGACCGACTTGCCGGCGTTTGAGCAGGTGCCCTGAAACATGATGCTCGGGGTTTTTATTTTAGAGGTTTGCGGGTTCATTTCCGGAGTCCAAATTTTTCACGGGGCAAATTGCTTTGTACAACAAAGGTCATCTGACTATCTCAAGTTATCGCCGGTATATAATACGGATTGAGGGACATGTTAAGGTAAACTGCAAAATTTAATTATGGCTGAAAATGACAAGATTTCTGGTCTGTTTGGAAAAAGGTAAAGGGGCCTCGATTATTTCAGTCAGTCGGTAAGGAGAGTCCGGTGTGTTGTGTTGCCATTCCTTGATTTCTTCCGGGGCCTTTGGCCCCTTCATGCAGATTACCCGGCCTTGCGGGGCGCTTAAACCGGCGGTGAGCGCCAGAAACTGGCTGATTGAGTTAAAGGCCCGGCTGGTGATGAGCGGGAAATTATCCTGTCCATTAATGTTATTACCTTTTTCGACCCGCTCATCGCTCACCTTTATCCCTTTGAGTTTAAGGGTCCGGATGATGTGTTTGAGAAATGATACCCTTTTTTGGCGCGGTTCGACCAGGGTAACTTCCAGGTCGGGCCGGACGATTTTAAGGGGCAGGCCCGGGAAACCGGCGCCGCTGCCGATATCAAGTAACCCCGGTGGCGGACAGGCAGTCAGCAGGGGGAGCAGGGTAAGGGAGTCAAGAAAATGGGTTTCGATGATCAGCTCAACTGGGGCTTTGGCCACCAGGTTTATTTTCCGGTTCCATTTTATAAGTTCGTCAAGATAGAGATAAAGCCGGCTGATCGCTTCTTCGCTGACTTCTATCTTCATCACGGTCAGGCCGTCGACCATTATTTTTTTGTTATTCATCTAATCTGATCGCCACTGAGTTGGCGTGGGCGGTTAATCCTTCGAGCTTGGCCAGTTTGATGATGTGGGCGCTGTCGGCCTGCAGGGCCTCTTTTGAATAGGAAATAATACTCGTTTTTTTGACAAAGGTTTCAACGCCAAGGGCGGATGAGAAGCGGGCGGTGCCCATGGTCGGCAAGACGTGGTTTGGCCCGGCCACATAGTCCCCGGTCGATTCCGGGACATGACTGCCCAGGAAGATGGCACCGGCATGTTTTATCTTAGTCATCCATTTAAAGGGATCTTCGACCATCAGTTCCAGGTGTTCGGCCGCCAGATCATTGGCGATGTCGATTGCTTCACTCAAACTTGCCGCGACCAAAATTACGCCGCGGTCGGCCAGGGATTTTTGGGCGATCCCGGCCCGGCTTAACAAGGCCAGCTGTTTTTCAAGTTCACCGACCGTGTCGGTCGCGAGCTGTTGACTGGTGGTGACCACCATGGCCAGGGCCTGCGGATCGTGCTCGGCCTGGGCCAGCATATCGGCGGCAATATAGGCCGGATTGGCTGTTTCATCGGCAATGATCAGCACCTCGCTGGGGCCGGCGATCATATCGATTCTTACCCGGCCCGAGACCTGACGCTTGGCTTCAGTGACATACTGGTTGCCGGGGCCGACGATCACATCCACCGGCGCGATTGAAGCGGTGCCATAGGCCAGAGCGGCAATCGCCCAGGCGCTACCGCATTTATAGATCTCGCAAATGCCGATTTTCCCAGCGGCAACCAGCAGGGCGGGGTTAATTTTGCCGTTTTGATCGGACGGGGTAACCATTACTCGTCTTGCAACCCCGGCGATGCCGGCCGGGATCCCGTTCATTAAGACCGAGGAGACCAGCGGTGTCTGGCCACCCTGCCCGCCGGGGACGTAAAGACCGGCTGAATCGACCGGGTTGACCAGGCGGCCGGTGATAATTCCGTTTTCCCTGGTTTTGATCCAGGACTCTTCCTTTTCGTGCTCATGGAAGGATTGGATTCGCTCGATGGCAAAATCAAGGGTCTCCTTGAAATCATCACTGACCAGAGAAAATGCCTCTGTCATCTCCTGTTCGCTTACTTGCAGCTGGGTAATGGTGAAATCGGGCGAATCAAATTTTCTGGTGTAGTCGATCAGGGCCTGATCGCCCTGGTTTCGGATATTATCGATAATCTCCGTCACCATTTCCCGGCACTTATCGTCGGCCAGCCGAAACCGGTCATGAAGTAAGGCCAGTATTTTCCGGCCTGCCGGCGAGGAGGTGTTAAGCGGTGTAATGATCATGGGACCTGTCCTTTTATGATGAAAAGTTAAAGATAAGCATCAACCACCCGCAACAAGGGCTGTTCGGCGACTACAATAACATAAATTTTTCCGGTTTAAAGTAAACAATTATCGATCTTGGTGAAAGGCTCATGGATTGAACCAACTTGACATTTATTTTTGTTTCGGAGCATCATAATTCAGGGAGTGCGGGGAACATAATAGACTTCAATATTCTGCGGTTATGGCAATTTTTCTGAGGGCGAAGCGGATGAACATGTTGCGTAAAATTTATTTTACCCTTTGTGCCATTACTCTCTGTGGCTTGCTTCTGGTAACGCTTGAAACAGCGGGCGCCGCTGAAAATATATCGGCAAAAGGCAAGGCGGCAAAGGTCAGGTTTATGGTGGTAAGCAGCTACCACCCTGAATATATCTGGAGCCAGGAAACTAACTCCGGAGTAAGCGCCGCGCTCTTGGATTTTGGTTATCTCGACAATAAAGGCCAGATCGCCGAGTATACCAAAAATGATTATGTCGAAAGCGCCAGGGCCATTGTTAAAAAAGAGTGGATGGACACCAAACGGCAGGACAGTAAAAGCGAGATTGCCCAGAGTTTGTCACGGATCGTCAAGGTGATCGATGATTTTAAACCCGATATCATCCTGCTTGGTGATGATAATGCGGCCAATTATATCGGTAATTATTATCTTGATACCCCAATCCCGATCGTCTTCTGGGGGATAAATGGGCTGCCCATCAAATATAGCCTGCTTGACTCACTGGAGCATCCCGGCCACAATGTGACCGGCGTCTATCAATTGGGTTATCACGCCGAGGCGGTGGAGTATCTGAAAAAAATTGTTCCCGGTTTAAAGACTATCGCGGTTCTTTCCGATGATTCGCCCACTGGCCGGGCCCATGCCAAGAGGATTCAGCGGTATGCGGCGGAGGGTAGTTTCCCGGTGCAGGTCGAGGAAATTGTGGTCACCAATTCATTTGCCCAATGGCAGGCCAAGGCCCTTGCCTTACAGAAAAAAGTGGATGGGTTTTATATCTCGACCCATAACACGTTAAAGGATGAGAAAGGGGTCGGGGTTGATTATTTAGTGGTGGCCGCCTGGCATTTGAAAAACATCAAAAAACCGGAAGTTACGCCGGCCAATTTTTTGGTCATTGAAGGGTTTCTCTGCACGGTGGATGATTCCGCCTTTAACCAGGGATACGAGGCGACTAAAATGGCCCATCTGATTCTGGCCGAAGGGATAAGCCCGGCGGAAATTCCTGCTTTATATCCGTCCCGGGGCCCCTTTATCGTGAATCGAAAAAGGGCAAAGATGCTGGGTCTTGAGGCCTCGATTGAGGAAAATAAAGACATTATTGATCAATATGTTGACGAGATGGTGGCGCTTGACAAGCAGCCGTAGGGCTGGTCGGATCAGATAATTGATCAGGGGACGGGCTGAAATATGCCCTAAATAAGGTCGGGGGTGCGTGGCGCCTGCCGGGCTGACATGTTTTATTAAGGGGTGGTTGTGGCGGATCCGGACCAGACCAAAATCAAAGGTTTATCGATCTTTAACCGGTTGTTTCTTGCTTTTACCGCAACCAGTCTTCTGGTCATTTCGATCATGGGTGCCGTTTATTATTTCTATGCCAAAGAAAGAGTAAATGAACTGGTTAATGATCAAACAATCAGCACCATGCACGAGGCGGTTTCATATTTTGAAAGAGGTTACAGTGCAACGATTACCGGTGATTTGAACCTGTTGGAGTCGATCCCTTCACTGAATAATTTTTTGACCGTCTCTCGGGATGAAGCCGCCCTGGTCCGTTTTGATATTGAGAAATTATTTTTTAAGTTGGCCAACAGTCATGACAACCTCTATCAGTCCGTAATATTTTTTGACGCCTACGGTCATGAAAAAATAGTGGTCAGAAATAAGAAAAGAGTAAGGGCTTTGTCGTCAATTGCGCAATACTTGCCGGATGACTTGGTCCAACAAGGGATGGCGCGACTTTATAATCGGCTGAAAACATCAAGCCCGGGTACCATATTGTTTGAAGGACCTTTTGGTGAAACCGGCGGCGGGCAGACCTTTGTGGTCGGTATTACCAAAAGAGAGCCGGAAATTGCCGGGTTTGGCGGCGTAATTATGTTCCACTGCGATTTAAGTGATTTTATGATCTACCTTTCGGAGGTCAGGATTTTAGATCGCCAGGTGGCCTGGTTGTTTGCCGCAGACGGTAGAACGGTTTTTGCCCCGGCGGAAAGAGATTTTTCAGAGACCCCGGGGTCCTGTTTGCACAGGGGCCGGTCTTTGGGGAACGAGGATGTGGTTGTCAATGATCAGGGCCTTGTTGCCTCGCATTGTAAAGGGTGCACACTGGGCAGCGGGGATCATGGGTTTGTCGAGATTGTTTTCAGTATACCGCCTGATATTTACTCAAACATAATGCAAGGAGTTGTGGTCAGAGTTATTTGGGTCACGATTTTTTTACTGATTATTGCCGGCGTGATCTCTTTTGTTCTGGCCAGACAGTTTGCCCGGCCGATTATCGAGCTTGCCAACTCAAGCGCCCAACTGAGCAAGGGAGATTTCAGCGTTGAATTCAAGGTCGAAACCGGCGGTGAAATAGGTGTGCTGGCGAGATCTCTTAATAAGATGACCATGGAGTTGCATGAGTTGATCGCCTCGCGTGACCGGGAGATCCTTTTCCGGCTGCGTTCGGAAAAAGCGCTTAAAAAGAGCGAGGAAATGTATCGCGAGGTGGTTGAGGGGACTGAGGACTTTATCACCCAGGTGGACCGCGATGGTAAATTTATCTATCTCAATCATGTGGCGGTAAAGATTATCGGCCTTAATCAGGAGGAACTGGTTGGCGAGTTGTCCTTTGATTTTGTTCATCCCGAGGACCGGAACAGAACCAGGGAATGGTTCAGGACTTGCGTTGATCGGCAGATTGATAAGTCATCCATTGAAAATCGGCAGGTAAACCGTGAAAACGGCAAGGTCTTTCATCTGCTGTGGGCCTCTAATTTCCATTATGATGAGCGGGGCGGTCTGGAAAGGGTTGACGGAATATCCCATGACATAACCCGCCGGATCGAGGCTGAGGCAGAAAGGGAGCGGTTGATGGCCCAGCTCCGCCAATCGCAAAAGATGGAATCGGTCGGCACCCTGGCCGGTGGCATCGCCCATGATTTTAATAATATTCTGGCCGCGCTTCTTGGTTTTACCGAACTGGCGATGCTGGAAGCGCCTGTAGGGTCCGCCCTTGCCAATGACCTGCAGGAGATTTTTAAGGCCGGTAACCGGGCCAAGAATCTGGTCAAGCAGATTCTCTCTTTCAGTCGGCAGGCCAGCCATGAAAAACAACCTCTTGCCGCCCATTTGATTATCAAGGAGGCATTCAAGCTGCTGCGCGCCACTATCCCCAGCACCATCGAGATGCGGCAGGATATCGATCCCGGGTGTGGGCAGATTTTTGCCGACCCGACCCAGATTCATCAGGTCCTGATGAATCTCTGTACCAATGCCGCCCAGGCCATGGATGAAAAAGGAGGAGTTCTCGGGGTGTTGATGGACAAGGTGCTGATCGCCCCGGATGATGATCGGTTAAAAGGGACCGAGTGTGAACCAGGAATTTACCTGCGACTATGTGTTGATGATGATGGTCCGGGAGTGGATCCGCTGATTATGGACCGGATTTTTGAGCCATACTTTACCTCCAAGGAAGTAGGCAAGGGGTCCGGCCTGGGACTATCCGTTGTCCATGGCATTGTCAAAAATCATCAGGGCTTTGTGACGGTTGCTAATAAACCAGACGGCGGGGCGAAATTTTGTGTGTTTTTCCCCATGTTGGCGGAATTGGTGGAGCCGATAACAGAAGAGCGTGGGCCTGTTCCCGGCGGGAATGAAACTGTTCTGGTGGTTGATGATGAGGAAGTAGTGGTAAGCATGGCCGAGCAGCTCCTGGAAAAACTTGGCTATCAGGTAGTTACCAAAATCAGCAGCCTGGAGGCGCTGGCTGAATTTACGACCAACCCGGCCCGTTTTGATCTGGTGATTACCGACCAGACCATGCCCGGCCTGACCGGGGAACAACTTGCCGTAAAATTAATCGAGATCAGGCCGAATCTTCCGATCATCATGTGCACCGGCTACAGCGCCAGAATAGATGAAAAAAAGGCGGCCGATCTCGGAATCAAGGCCTTTGTGATGAAGCCGTATGAGAAAAGGGAAATAGCCCTGGTCATCAGGCAGGTTCTGGATAGATGATCTCCTTGGGCACCAGGGAGGAGTAGGTTTTGATCGGGGCAGTTTTGCCTTTCAGCTTTAGGGTTTCTTTCAGGCTGAATTGGCAGCGCAGCTGGTCGGTTAAGGTCTCGAAAATTCGAGAGCTGATGATAACTTCTCCCGGCCCGCAGGCGCTGCAAAGGCGGGCGCCGGTATTGATCGTGTCACCGATCGCCGTGTAGTCCCGCCGCTCTTCGGTGCCGATTGAGCCGACCACCGCGAGACCGGAGTGGACACTGATCCCGACTTCAAAGGTAATGGCCTTAGAAGCGTGGATCGCCGCCACGATTTTCAGGGCGGCGGCGGTGGCCTCTGCCGCCTTTGCCGCCGGGAAGATCGCCATTATTTCGTCCCCGACAAATTTATCGATGGTCCCGCCGTATTCATGGATGATTGCCGCCTGTAACTGTAAGATAGTGTTCAGTTCCTTAACCACGATTTCCGGCTCGGTATGCTCCGAATAAGCGGTGAAACCTCTGATATCGGAAAAGACAATGACAATCGATTGTTTTTCGCCCCTGAAAAGTTCCTGCTTTTCGGTCACCGCGTTATAGATCGCCTCGATTGCCGATCGGGAGAGATACTTCTCCATATTGTGTCGGATCGCGAGCAGCAGGGTTGTGTTAAAGGAGATAATCCGCCCGGCCTTGACCACGATCAGAAACAAGACAATATTAAAGAGGAGGAAGATAATGGTCGGGACCATTAACGCCTGCTTTAAGGCCTTGTAGACCTGGGTTTCAAAGCGGGTCACGTCCTCGTAAATTTCGATAATTCCGGCCACGGTCCTGGTGGCCGGGTTGATGATCGGCAGATAAACCTCCATCAGTCTCCTGCCGTCGGCTTCGTGTTCCAGTTTGGAAGAGACCTCGCCCTGCAGGGCGGTTTGAAAACCGGTTTCATTTATCGCATCATAAAGCTTGCCTTCTTTTTGGCGGTCGGCATGGTCGTAGAGGACCAATCCCTTATTGTTAAAGACCTTGACTTTTGCCAGGGTGAAATCAGTCCGGACGATCTCCTCTATTTCCGCCCTTAATTCTTTGTTCAGCCGGCTGTTGTCCGGGTTGAAGTTTTCAAGGGTGACCTTTTGTGGTTGCAGAAGATCCCGATTGATATCGTGGTACAGGGTATTGGCTTTGCCGATCAAGCCTTCGATATATTGGTCGTATAAGGCTTGTCTTTCGGCCAGCAGCAGGAAAGCGAAAAGCAGGGCGTAAAAGATGATTCCCCCCAGCCCGGCATAGATCGAGTAATAGCGGATAAGCGGGAATGGTTTGTGGTGAAGATCTTGATTCATCTCTTGCTTTTGATCTTTGTTGGCCTGGCAAGTCAGCAGCGAGTCGGCTCGGTATTTTTAAACGGTTTGGCGGGCGAATTCGATAATGCTTTGACAGTGGATCGCCGCCGTATTTAAAAAAGGGATGCCGAATTCTTCCCGGGTCAGGATTAAAGGCAGCTCGGTACAGCCCAAGATCAGTCCGTCTATCTGATGATCATTTACCATGCGGCCGGCGATCTGCAATAGTTCATTGCGGGTCGACTCCTTAAATATTCCGAGCTCAATTTCTGAAAATAACCGGTGGTGGATCAGCTCTTGCTCTTTTTCGGTGGGGACGAAGATCGCCATTTTATGATCGATAAAAGGTTTTTTATAAAAATCAGCGGTCATGGTCAGTTTTGTCCCGAGCAGTCCCAGCTTTTTCAATCCCAGTTCCCGGGCCCGGTTTCTGGTTTGTTCGACAATGCTGATCAGAGGAATTGGGGAGCTTGCTTGCAGTTGATCAAAAACGATATGCGGCGTGTTTGAGGCAATCGCTGCAAAATCGGCCCCGGCGCGCTGGATGGCCGAAATTTTTTTAAGCAGCCAACCGGTCAGACTTGGCCAGTCCTCATTTTTAATAATCGCCATCAGTTCATTGAGGTTGGCGCTGTAGATGATGATTTCCGGATAGGCCTCCGCCTGATATCTGGTGTTGAAGGCCGCAATGATCTCCCGGTAATAATCAGCGGTCGATTCGGGGCCGATCCCGCCTATGATCCCTATGGTTTTCATTTATTCAGCTTATGGTTTTTTCATGTACAGGGCTTTCAGATTGCCGCCGATGATCGATCCAAGTTCTGCTCTGGCTGGTAAGGCCTTCTTCATTTTGGCCAGGATCTGTTCGAAATCATTGGAGCCGGCGGCCAGGGCGGTGGCGGTTTTGTCAAACAGCAGGATGTAGTCTTTCATCGCTTGCAGATCTTTTTTGGTCGAGAGCGGCCCGTGACCGGGGATTATTTTATCAACCTCCAAAGTAGTGAGTTGGTCGATGGTCATTTCCCAGCCGTCAATGTCGCCGTCAATCATGAAAGGATGATAGTTGGTAAAGAGGATATCGCCGGCAAATAATACCTTTTCGGCCGGGATTAAAATCGCAATGCTGCCTTTGGTGTGTGAATGGCCGATGTCCATGATCTCCACCTTGATTTTGCCCAGATCAAACTGCATGGTGTCGGTGAAGGTTATTTCCGGATAACTTGCGGTGGTGCCTGCCATGTCCTGCTCGGTCAGGCCGTAGGCGCCGATGTTTTTCAGGGTGCTTTCGGCGTATTTCTCCATGCTCTCTTTACAACTTTCCTGGGAGATGATGGTCGCGCCGAGCTTGGCAAATTCGGAGTTGCCGAAAACATGATCAAGATGATAATGGGTGTTGATCACATATTTAATCGGCAAGTCAGAGATCTTTCTGATATCGGCAATAAATCTTTTTGCTTCTGTGGCCGAGATCAGGGTGTCGACCACGATAATGTAATTTGGTCCCAGGATGATCCCGGCGTTGGCGCCAAAACTGTTGGCCGGGGTGGCGCCTTTGGTGTCAAGATATGAGTAGACATGGTCTGAAATCTTGACCAGGCCGTTTGCGGCGGAAACCTGGCTGTTGAATACGAGCAGACAGGTGATTAGCAATAAACATTTGTAGATGGCTTTCATCGGTTTCCCTCTCTTGGTTAAAGTCTTTGCACATTATTTTTTTAATTGCGCAAAGAATCATTTGATTTTGGGTAATTCTGTCCGGGGTTCATTTGTAAAAAAAACCTGCAAGTTGGCAATATATGATTGTAAGGCAGGATGTCAAATCAAAAATAGTTTGCCGGGAGAGACGGACCTACTCCACCACCATGACCGCGCAGTTTCTGGCGTGGTGCAGGATCTTGCTGGAGGTGGAGCCGAAGACGAACTCCTCATCGTGGGAGATGCCCCGGCGACCGACCACCACGATGCAGCATTTGAGTTTGTCCTGTTCTTCAAGTATTGCGTCACCGATCGAGGTGCAGCTCCGGATCGAAAGCCGGGTTTCGATCTTTTCTTCCTTGAACCCGGCGCCGGTCAGGATTTGCCGGTAGCCTTTCATGATTTTTTCCATGCTCTTTTTTTTATCTTTCAGCCATTTCGCTTGTTCGCTCTCGCTGGCAAAATAATCCTCGGAGGGTTCCGGGATAATGGAAAGCAGGGTAATATAGACGTTTTTGTCATCCCCGAAAAAATCGGCCAGATACATCACCACCCGTCTGGAATTGTCCGACTCATCCACCGCTACGAGCAGATGGCGTTCGGTGTCCCGCCGCGCCAGGTCGCTAAAAGTTTGTTCGTTCATGATGTCCTCCCGGAAAGTTTAATTACGTCGGCGCGGGCCTTGGCCAGATCGAAAAGCATCTGGTCGGTGGTTTCGTAAAAGATTTTTGCCCCGATCGAGAAATGAAGCAGGATCCGGTTTAATGACTTGGGTATATATGGAAAGATCTTTTGAAGATTGGCCACCCGGTTTTTATAGGAGATGTTGAGATCTTCGCCCCACAGCCGGTCGAAAACTTCCCGCTGCTGCTGGTAAAGTTCAGGAACCAGAACGTCGCCGCGCCCGGTCAGGAAAATCAGGATGTTGCCCAGCCCCTGCAGGTCGAAGCCAAACATCGACTCGCCGTGCATGTAGTTGTAGTCGAAGTCGATCCAGCGGTTAACCTTGCACTCCCGGTCATGGATGATATGATCGCGCCGGATGTCGCCGTGTTTCTCGCCATGATCGTGTAGAAACTTGATGGCGGTGACCAGTTCAATATACTGATCCAGCACTTCTTTAAAGTAATTGAAGAAATAGTCCTGATGATCGGTGCCGTAGTCGATAATAAGCTGATCATAGCGTGGGCCGGGGATGAATTCCAGGATTCGTACATTATTACCGGCCGAGTCCAGGACCCAATGGCCGTGCATGAAATTTGGGTGTTCCGCCACCAGATCCAGGATCCGAGCCTCTTTTTTAGGACTGCGGAAGCATCTGATTGAGATCCCGCCGATCTTGGTCTCAAATTCTTCATGAAAGACCAGTTTTAGGATCTTGGTTGAGCCGTCGCTCAGATCAATGGCCCTTCTCACCCAGTATTTTGGTTCATCATCCAGGCCGAAGCGGCCTTCTTTTTCATAGCGTTTTACCCAGTAGGGATTGTCGCCGAGGATCACCACATCGTTATAATCAACCCGGAAAAAATCGCTGGTGTCGGTGATGATCTTGAATTTCCGCGGTACCCGGTCCGGCCCCATTTTTTCGGCGATCAAGGCCTCGGCCGCTTGCCGGGACATGGTAGGTATTTTTTGTTCAGAGTTACTTGCCATATCTTATGGTAGCACTCAACTGCGGGGGAAATGCAAAGATTTTTTACAGATAATTTATATTATTGGTGACGAGTGACGAGTGACGAGTGACGAGTGACAAGGGCAGGTTACTCGTCATTTTCATACTTCGTCGTTCTCGTCCCCGGTGAGGGGGGTCAGTTCCGGGAGGTGTTGTCTGTTGTCTTCTCTTCTGCCGAGGATCCAGGCGTCAATAATACTGATCAGCCAGCAGCCGATGATCAACGCCAGGAGCAGATTTGAGATGAGGCTGCCGAAATTGGTCGATGCGTCACTGGCCGCTTTCGTGATGGTGCTCATGCTGATGGCCCCGCCCTCAAGTTTCAGTTTGTCCAGGACGGTGAGGGCCTGTTCCACTGCTTTGACGACGATTACGGTCATACTGCCTAAAATGATCAGGATGATGACCGCGCCACGTTTGTAGTGTTTCAGGATAATTTGCCCCAGGCCCGGAAAGACTAACCCCGACCACAAGGCGCCTTTGATTGCGTTATTCATTGTCCCTCGCTCTAATTTTACTTTTTATTCGGCGGCAAGTTCCATCGCCTTGGCAAAGGCCTTTTCCATGTCAGGTAAACTGGTGAGTTCGGGAACCACCTGAATATAACGTATAATTCCTTTTTTATCGACCAGGATGATCGATCTGGCAAGTAACAATGGGCCATCGATCAGCAGTCCGGTCGACCGGCCAAAAGATCCTTCTTTGTAATCCGAGAAATAATCAATGTCCTGTAGTTTAGCTTCTTGTGCAAAACGAATTTGGGCGAAAGGAGTATCCCTGCTTATCGTAATTCTTTTAATTACTGTCGGGAGTTTATCGCCTTCTTCTCCCAGATAATGAGTTTGCGCCTCACATACTTTCGTATCGATCGACGGCACAATACTCAGGAAAAGGACGGCGCCTTTATAATCATTGAAATTGACGCCGGTCATGGTCTGGGCGTTCACCAGATTGGTGACCGGCAAGGGCTGCCCGATTTTGATCTCCGGACCGATCAGGGCCATAATCTCGTTTTTTTTGGTGATTTGACTGCCCGGCGGCACACTGCCGGGATCGATAACGAAAGGGGCCTGTTTTGTGCCACAGGCGACAAGGATTATTGAAAGAGTGATTTTTGTTATGAGACGGAAAATTTTACTGGTCATAATTTGTCCACATGGGATCAAAGGCATTTTGCGGTGTAATAATTTGTCTCCCAGGTGGGGATAGGTCGAGCGGGAAACTTTGTTTCCCGCTCGGAATTGCTGAGACTATCTTACAATATTTCCCGGTTGAGCGAAGCACTTCTTTTTAATAATCTTGGCCGGCGGTATCAGTCGCGAGTTCTTTGCCTTCTTATTCCGCCCAGGCAGGTGTTGGCCGGCAATTGCTTTGTTTTTTTGTGTTTGTTAAATTAAAACAGGCGGCATCGTCAGTCAAGACGGGGCCGCCTGTTTTTGTGTTGGGCTGATCCGGAATTTAGACGAAAGATTCTTTGTTTGCCGTTTCCCGGAAACGACCGTCAAGTTCCGGTAAGGCAATTCCCAGATGCTTGATTTTACGGAAGAGGGTGCTTTTGTGGATGCCAAGATCGCGGGCCGCCGCAATCCGGTTGTAATTATTGCGTTTGAGCGCCTCAAGGATGGTCTGCGACTCAACGGCCTGCACCACCTTTTCCATCCCGGCCGATTCATTGTTGGTCGGGGGTGCCCCCCGCATGAAATCGGCGGGCAGACAGGCCGGGGTGATGAACTCGTCCGGGCAGAGGACAAAGGCATGTTCAATAATGTTCTCCAGTTCGCGGATGTTGCCGGGAAAGTCATGGCCCATTAATAAGGCCATCACTTCCTGGGAGACGCCGTGGATTGTTTTCTTCTGGATGGTGTTAAAGCGTGAGATAAAATGGTTGACCAGCAGAGGAATGTCTTCCTTGCGTTCCTTTAAGGTCGGCAGATCAATCTGGATGACCTTGATCCGGTAGTAAAAATCTTCCCGGAATTTTCCTTCGGCGATGAGCCCGGAAAGACTGCGGTTGGTGGCGGCGATCACTCGGACATCCGAATGCATCGACTCGGTGCTGCCCAGGGGTTCATAGGTCTTTTCCTGCAAGACCCTTAATAATCTGACCTGCAGGGCCGGGCTGATTTCGCCGATCTCATCGAGAAAGAGGGTGCCGCCTTCGGCCATCCCGAAGCGCCCGATTTTATCCTTGTTCGCGCCGGTAAAGGCGCCGGCCTTGTAGCCGAACAGTTCCGATTCAAGAAGTGTTTCCGGCAGGGCGCCGCAGTTTAAGGCAATAAAAGGTTTGGCGCTACGGTTACTCAGAGAGTGAATGGCCTGGGCGACAAGTTCCTTGCCGGTACCGGTGTTGCCCTTGATCAGCACGGTGCTGTCACTGACCGCGATCTGCGGCAGGATATCGACTATTTTGCGCATGGCCGAACTTCTGGTCACCATGTTGCCGATCTGCACCCGCCCCTCGAGTTCATGGCGTAATTTCTCAATCAGTGACAGGTCGCGAAAGGTCTGCACCACTCCGATAATATTATTGCCCCGGTCTAACAGCGGCGAGGCGGAGACGCTGACCGGGATGTTCTGCCCCTTGCTGTTGGTGATATGGGTGCATTTGTTGAGGACCGAAGATCCTTTCTCCATGGTTTCCTGCAGGGCGCATTTTTTATCGCATTGCCCGGCATGAAAGACCTCCATACAGGTCTTGCCGATCGCTTCCTCGCGGGATACGCCGGAGATCTCCTGGGCGGCATGATTAAAGGATGTGATGTGAAAGTTAAGGTCAACGGTAAACACCCCGTCGGAGATGCTGTCCAGGATCGTTTCGGTCGAGGCGTTCAGGCTCAGGTCACGGAAGGTCAGAGCGCCGCCCATCACTCCGTCGGTGCTGTCACGGATCAGGCCGGTGGAGATACTGACCGGAATTTTTCGGCCGCTGGCGTGGATAATATAGGAGCTTTCGTCAATAATCGGATCGTTTGATTCAATTGTCCGACAGAGCACGCAATTTTTATCGCACATGTTTGAGCGGAAAACTTCGCGGCAGGGCTTGCCGACCGCAGTACTTCGTGGATAGCCGGTTATTTCTTCCGCCGCCCGGTTGAAGGAGGTTATGTTGAAGTTAAGATCAACCGTGAACACCCCATCCGAGATGCTTTCCAGGATTGATTTCTTGGTCGCCTGGCATATTTGATATCCTGATTTATCCATTAGTCATTCTCCCCTGGTGATTTGGTCTAGGGTGAGACATTGGGCCGGGTTGTTGGCTGTGGTGCCGGACCGGCACGGCCCAAAGGATCAAAGAGGCAAACGGGAAACGAGATAAGTCTGTTGATTTCAGGAAGTTAACTTTAGTCATTTCGGTTGCCCCTGGTGTTTGTAACCCGGATGCTTTCTATTGATCTGTATTTTTCATTTAACTCCGGTCCAGCTCAAGAGTTATTTTTATATTATCTGTAATAGTTTATCACGAAAATATTATTTCCGGTTAATGGAAAATAATTATGTCGCATACTATTTCTTGTAGAATGCCATTACCTTTTTTCTGGAGCGGGTAAGCAGTTGTCTGCCCTCAGCCGTGCTGGGCCATTTCAGATCGATATTGTAGCCTAAAACTCCATAGAACATGCCCCAGGCAAAGGCATTAATCAGGTTGATGTTGGTGAGTTCTGCGGCGGAAAGCGCCAGGCCGGGCTCATGAACACCAAGGGCCACCACCGTAAAGTAGCCCAGTGGTCCGTGAATCAGGTTGAGAATGAGACCGCCCAGGCCGAGCAGTGGCCCGATGACCGGAATGTGGGTGGACTGCAGGAGACACATGCTGACCGGCGAAATGATCATCCCGAAGGATATTCCGGTCCATAGCCATTTTCTTTTCGGCATGAAAATATCAGTTAAGTTGTAACAGGCAATTGGCACAATCGCTAAAAGTAATAATAATTCTCTCATGGCTTTCTCCTTCCGTACGATTTAGACCTCTTTGCGGCAGGCTCCGAAGGGAAAAGCCTGCCACCCTTCGAAAATCAGCTAATTTGTCATCTTGACTACTGGTTTGTTTTCCAGTCCGTCAAGCACCGCATATTTGTTGCCGGTCAGTGAATTTGCACGGGCTGCGGCATTTTCCGGCAGCGCAAATTCACCCGGCATCTCGGCATGGCCATGGTGTTCCTCATATCCGGTGAACATCGCTTTGAAATGGGCCAGCGGGGTATGCCCCAGGGTTGCGAGATAACAGTGAACGATGAGAAACGCCGCGAAAAAGAAAAACAGTAGAACGTGGATCGTATCGACTATTTTTATGCCGCCAAGCAGGTCGATATAGTCACCGAATCTTTTAACCTGCCAGAGGAAGAGGCCTGAAAAAATCTGGGCCGGCAGTACGATGAACATGAGTTTGATATAGGCCATTTGCTGCATGGGATTGAATTTATTTTCCGGGGTCATGGTGTGCGGGTTGGGGTCACCTTTAAAGATGCCATAACCGTAAAACTTGATCTGGTTGAACGCCTTGACCGGGAAGGTCCGCAGATCGGGAATATAGATCTGGATTTTCCCGGTGCTGAAATAATAGACCAGCCAGAGCAGATAGTCGGCCAGGACGACGAAACCGGTATAGTTATGGAGCGAGATCGCCTTTTGCAGGGAAAGAATATTTATCTGCTCGGCAAAGCGAATCTGCATGCCGGTCAGAACCAGCATTATGATCCCGATTGCGTTTATCCAATGCCAAATTCGAACAGGTGCAGGATGGATATATATCTTTGAGTTATTCATGGTGTCCTCTCCTTTACACTTGATTATTTTCTGTCAGGATCAGCGCTTTTCTGGTCGGCCGGGGAGTTTTTATCTCTTTTCCGGCGGATCGGAATAGTGACCACTCTGGCGAACAGGTGGGTGAAGATTCCGGCTACTGCCCCGACCAGCATCAGAAGGCCGATTTTATCCAACAGCTTGATCCGGGTGCCGCCGAGAGCCGAAAAATGACGGGTGTGATAACCCTCCAGAATCGCCCGGTCCACCTCAAAATGATCGACCATCCCGTTTGTCCTTGAAAGTGCGATGGTCACTGCGCTAAAGAATGGTGAATTCGGGGCGTGACATTGGGTGCATTCACGGATCGCGCCCTCTTTGGTTACGGAGTGGACAGCCGGTCCCGGCTCCACAACCAGTTCGGCATGGACAATCGGGTAGACCGTTTTCTGGCGCAACATCAGAATGAGGTCGTCAAATTCATCGGTATTGATCCGGCCATCGGTATTCTTGTCCATCCTGCTCATGAATTCCGCTTCGCTGATCGCCAGAATATTTAAAATCTCATCACCGCTTAAGGACTTGGTGGTTACCAGGTCATAAAAATTCAGGTGAATGTGTCTTTTGGCCTGGGGCGCGTGGCAGACCGAACATTCAACCGAGTCGAAATGGGCGGCTTTCTGGCTGAGCCAGTCATGGGACTGGTAAGGGTTGTGGCACCGGAGGCAGAAGGTGCTGCCCCGTTTGGCCACCGAAGCCGCTTCCAGATGTTCCACATAATGATAGTCATGACAGGCGTAACAGTTCATGACGATCCCTTTGCGGCGGGCCTTCATATGACTGCTGCTGATAAAGGCGCTACCCTGCTCTTCATGGCAGGAAGTGCAGATCACCGGCGCGAGGTCCGCCTTGTGGGGAACCTCGTTATCGAAATTAAAGCCGAGTTGAGCAGCTTGTCTGCTCGTACGAGACTTATGCCCTTGCGGTATAAGTTCGGTGATATCGGCATGGCAATCCACACAGGTGATTTCATTGGTATGATGCACCGAGTGATTGAATCGTTCTTCGTCAACAAAGAGATCAATATTGATGTAACTCTGGTTGATGTCCTCGGTCCCGGAGCGGGCCAGGCTTTGATCGCCATGGCATTCCATGCATTGGGAATTTTCCAGGGCGAAACTGTCGTTAGTGTTGAGACAACAGAAAAGGGAGATTGACAAAAGAAAAGCAAGGAAGGGGGGGGTGGCTTTTTTCATTGATGTTTTTCTCCGTACCTTAAGTTTTAAAGAAAAACGCAAATTCGAAATACGGTTGGCTTCCATGGTTTCATTATTCCGACACTGTCGGATAACAGCATTATGTATGCCATAACGATCGCGCAGGGTCGCCTTTCGGTAATGATCAATGGTTCCGGATAGTTGCCTGTTTTCGGGCGGCCGGTAAATGTTTGGTAAGGTTGGAGAGATGCTACTGTAATGGTCTTCGGGAGCGCAATTATGCGACTATAGGAGTATCAAATCGGAGATTATAGGAGATGGTGAGAAGATGAATCTGCTCCAAGCAAAGCGGTGGTGTTAAAATCTGGACAAACCCGGGCTACGCGATATTATCCCGCCGTTTTTTCGGGAACTTGCCCGCACCGGATTCGAGGCCTGCGGTGATCACATCTCTGATCTCTTCCGGGCCCAGGGTCTCTTTTTCCAGCAACTTTTCGGCCAGGCTGTGGAGCAGATCAATTTTGCCTTCCAGGATAATCATCGATTCCTGGTAGCAATTTTCAATGATCGCATTAATTTCCCGATCAATGGCGCGGGCCGTCTCTTCGCCATAAAGCCGGCGGACACTGGCGCCGCCGATAAATCCTTGATCGGCCACGGTGTATGCCCTGGGCCCGAGCAAGGTGGACATCCCCCATTCACAGACCATTTTGGTGGCCATTTCCGTTGCACTTTGCAGATCATTACTGGCGCCGGTTGAGAATTTATTGAAGATGATCTCTTCAGCGGTCCTGCCGCCCAGGAGGATTTTTATCCGGTTTTCGAGATATTCCTTGGAATAGGCGTGTCGGTCGTCCAGCGGGACCTGCAGGGTCATGCCCAAGGCCCGACCCCGCGGGATGATCGTGATCTTGTGCAGCGGGTCGGCGCCCGGTAGGAGAAGCGCCATGATCGCGTGGCCGGCTTCGTGGTAGGCGGTGGTATTTTTTTCTTTGTCGCTGATTACCATGCCTTTCCGTTCGGCGCCCATCAATATTTTGTCTTTCGCCTCCTCAATATCAATGGTTTCGATACTTTCTTTGCCTTTGCGGGCGGCCATCAGGGCCGCTTCGTTGATCAGGTTGGCCAGTTCGGCCCCGGTGAAACCGGGAGTGCTTCTGGCAATATCGCCCAGCAAGACATTGGGGGACATGACAACTTTTTTGGTGTAAAGGCCCAATATTTTTTCGCGGCCGATAATATCGGGCGGCATGATCGTAACCTGCCGGTCGAAGCGGCCTGGTCGCATCAGGGCTGGGTCGAGGACGTCCGGCCGGTTGGTCGCCGCGACAATGATCACCGTGTCGCCGGAGCCAAACCCGTCCATTTCCACGAGCAGCGCGTTCAAGGTCTGTTCCCGTTCGTTATGGCCGCCGCCCCCCTGGCCGCTGTCACTGCCGCGAGACCTGCCGACCGCATCGATCTCATCGATAAAGATAATGCAGGGTGCGTTTTTTTTGGCCTGTTTAAAGAGTTCTCTCACCCGTGAGGCACCGACCCCGACAAACATCTCCACAAAATCCGAGCCGCTGATACTGAAAAAAGGGACGTTTGCTTCACCGGCGATGGCCTTGGCGAGCAGGGTCTTGCCGGTGCCCGGCGCGCCTTGTAAAAGCACGCCTTTGGGGATCTTGCCGCCCAGTTTCGAATATTGCTCCGGATGTTTTAAAAATTCGACTATTTCAACCAGATCATCTTTTGCTTCCGGCACGCCGGCCACATCATCAAATGTAACTTTATGTTTGCTCTGGAACGGACTTATCTCCTTGTTTTTGGCAAAACCTGCCGAACTGCCGCCCTCTCGCCGGAATATGAAAAAAACCCCGATCACAATCAAGACGATTATGGAAACGGCGGTGGTCAGAAGGGATGAAAGCGGGGAGTCTATTTCCGGACTTGCCGAGATGCTTATTTCTTTTTGTTCAAGTTTTGGCAGTAAATTACTGATATCAGGGGCGAAACTTCTGAATTTTTTATTATGGATATCGGTTACGGTGAGATGGCCGCCGGTCAGATGGACCTCTTTGATTTCATTTTTTTCCAGGCGGGCAAGAAGGGTGGTGTAGTCAATTTCAGGAAACTCCTGGCCCGCGTGCATGACATTGTAAATGGTAATCGCAATGATAAAAAGAACGAACAGCAGCGAGAAAATTCTTATATATTTCTTCACAGGTTCTCCTTTGGATTCGGCATAGCCGCCGGCTAGTCTAGTGCCTATCCATAAATGGTCTTTTTCTCCGATTACGTCGTCGCTTCGTTCTTTGAAAGTGCTCACGGACACCAGTCCGCTGCGCTTTTCAAAATCCTAGCTCCTCGTTCTCGAATAAAAATCCGCATTTCTGGACAGACACTAGTCAAACTCTATCATTGTATAATTCCCGGTTCAATCAAATTTGTGATTAAAGCCGAGTTAAGCAGCATGTCTGCTTGTACGAGACTTATGCCCTTGCGGTATAAAGCCGAGTTAAAGCTGAGTTGAGCCGTTTAACCGGCTCAAACGAAACTTATGCCCTTGTGGTATAAAGCTGAGTTGAGCCGTTTAACCGGCTCAAACGAGACTTATGCCCTTGTGGTATAAGCAGCATGTCTGCTTGTACGAGACTTATGCCCTTGCGGTATAAAGCCGAGTTAGAGTCTGTCCAGAAATGGTCCACGCTGGAGGCCGATCACCTTGCCCTGGACCAGGACCTCTCCGAATTCATAGAACAGCGGAGGGTATTTGGGATTTTCCGGACGCAGCTCGATCCGGTTGCCCTGGAAAAAAAAACGTTTTACCGTCGCTTCCTCGTGCTCAATCAACGCCACGACTATTTCGCCGTTTTCCGCATATTGCCTGGGTTCACAGATCACCAGATCCCCCGGCAGAATCCCGGCCTCTTTCATGGAATCGCCCTCGACCCGCAAGGCAAAGAGATTGTCGCCCCGATAGATATCACCATCAATAATCACCAAACCGTCCCATTCCTGCTGGGCATACAGGGGCAAGCCGGCCGCAACTTTACCGACGATCGGCACCTCCCGGAAACGCTGGCGTTTCAGATGTCCCGTGGTGACACCGGCCCCCCCGGCAAGCACCGTGATTTCCCGGCCATAACGGCCCTCCCGGCGAATGCAGCCCTTTTGTTCCAGGGTTTTTATATATTGGCCGACTGCGGCATGGCTGATCCCTAACGCCGCCGCCGTTTCCCGTAAGCTGGGGGCAAAGCCCCGGCCTGTAATTTCCGCAACCAGATATTCGAGAACGCGCTGTTGCTTTGGCGTCAGCAGGTTACGCATGGCTTGCCTCCTTGCCAATCCGGTCCGGTTGCGGCCTGGTCGGCCGGTCGGCGGGACTCTTCACCGCTATGCCCGGGCGGTTTAATACATGGGTGTAAATCATGGTGGTCGAGACATCGGCATGGCCGAGCAGCTCCTGCACGGTGCGGATGTCGTAACCGTCTTCCAGCAAATGGGTCGCAAACGAGTGGCGCAGAGTATGGCAGCTTCCCTGTCTGGTCAGACCGTTTTCCCGCACCGCCCGTTTCACGGCCTTCTGGAGGGTGGTGTCGTTGATATGATGCCTGCGGACTTTGCCTCCTCTTGGATCAACGGAAAGATTGGCCGAAGGGAAGACGTATTGCCAGCCCCAGGCCGTGAGAGCATTCGGATATTTCCTTGCGAGGGCCGTGGGAAGATACACTTCTCCATGACCATTTTTCAGGTCCACATCGTGGAGTTCCTTGACCCGTTGCAGATGTTCCCGGAGAGGCTCCTGGGAACGATCTGGCAGGACCGTGACCCGGTCCTTGTCGCCCTTGCCGCGAACCAAAAGTTGTTGGCGTTCAAAATCGATATCTTTGACCCGCAAACGAATACACTCAGCAAGTCGCAACCCACTCCCGTATAACAACCCGGCCATCAGGCCAACGGTACCTTCCATTGCCTCCAGTACCTGGTCCACTTCATCCTTGGTAAAGACCACCGGCAACCGTTGCGGCTTTTTGGGTTTTGCATAGGCCCCAATTTCCCCAAGCGGCTTTTCGAGGACTTTGGCATAAAGAAATACAAGGGCGTTAAGGGCTTGTCGCTGGGTGTTCCCGGCCACCTCTCGCCGGGTGGCCAGATATTCAAGATATTTATTAACTTCCTCTGGGCCGACGGAATCAGGCTCTTTTAAATTAATGAAATTTATGTATCGGCAGATCCACTCCAGATATGTCTTTTCGGTTTTATAAGCATAATGCAAGGTTCGCAAAACGGTTCTGGTTTTGTCAAGAAGGCCAGGGCAACGCAAAGCAACTCCATTATAATTAGTGGTATCCTTAAATTTATTTGGCGCATCAGAGCCGGGGAATATTTTTTTCAGAGAATCAGAT
>JAHJIY010000062.1 GCA_018823175.1 Pseudomonadota bacterium | reverse complement strand
TAGTTTCCACGTTCAGCATCTCCTTTTCTGGCTCCTCTCTCTGGTTGATTTCCAAAGAGTATGGAGCAGGGGCTGAGGTGGGTCAATTTTGGACGCCGATTTTCCCCTTTAGTGGGTCATTATTGCATGCCGATTCACATTTGAGTTCAAACGCTATTTTAGTCACACACAACACAAAAGAATTCAGTCGAGTTGAAGGATTGAGCCTTGAAGATTGGTTCTAAGAAAAGCCCATAGTACAAAAAAGGGGGCTATGGATTCAGTGATGGGGGCATTTCCCATGTTATTGGTCAAATAGAAACAACGTATTAATTTTATTGATAAGACAACAAATTAATAATATTTGATATTGATTGACAACAGTACTGCTTTTCCGTACTGTAAGGTTGTGATGCAATTTTATTAAGAGGAATATAAATGCTTGAAACTACAGCTAATGAATTCAGGAAAACGCTAAAGGCCAAGGTTGATGATTGTATCTCTAATCATGAAGTGCTAAAGGTTAAACGTCGCTCTGGCGAGAATTTTGTGGTTCTTGGTGAAGATGATTGGCGAGCAGTTGAGGAAACCCTTTATCTTAACCAATTCCCCGGACTAGTCGACTCTATCCATAAAGCAGCAGCCGAACCGATCGCGGAAGGCACTGCCTTGAAGGATATTGACCTTTGAGTTGGACAGTTGTCCTTTCATGCCAAGCTATTAAAGATATCAAGAAGATCAAGCAGGCTGGTTTGTCAATAACGGCAAAAGAGTTGCTTAAAGCAATAGAGTCTGATCCTTTTACCAATCCCCCTCGTTACGAGGCTCTGGTCGGTAACCTCAAAGGTTTTTATTCCCGCAGGATCAATATCAAACATCGCCTTGTTTACTCAGTAGATATTGATCGTCACCTTGTTCATGTTTTAAGAATGTGGACTCATTATGAATAATTATATGTGCTCCGGCAGTAATATCCTCAATAATTGGAAGCTGACCTTGGTTTTGAATCGGTGTTTACCGGTACGCCTCGTCATGACTACCGATATTGACAAGGACTATCTCGCTCTCTGTTAAGATAAGTTCAATCGTGAGGCGGTAGCCTATATTGATTGAAACTGAGTGCAATCCTTTAAGTTTTCCCTTAAGGGGATGCAATCTTAGGGACGGGTGTTTGGGGTTAAGTTCCAGCAACTTAAGCGTTTTCTCATACTGGCTGAGTAGCTCAGGGTGTTTTTGGATAAAAGTTCTAGCCCTTCTTATGTAACTCTTCGGGTAGAGAAGTTTAAATTTCTTCTTCATTCCGGAGGCGCTCAATATGTTTTTCTATACTCTCAACGATATAGTTTCCTGATTGAAGATCGTTTTTAGCTTCAAGGATCGCTGCTTCAAGTTCGCAATCCCGGAGGTAGTTATAATGGTCGATATCCATTACTACAAACCGATTTTTGCCTCTAACGGTTATCATGGCCTCATGATCTTTAGCGAGATGCTCGCCAATTGTTACGACACCTTTGGTTTTTAGGTCATTGGCAGTTATAGTGTTCATTACTGTACTCCTTGTAGTTTATCTATAGTGCTATTTTAAGTGTTGTAATAAGTGTTGTCAACCACTTTTCTCGGAATAGATGGAAGCCCCCTTTTGTATCAGTCACTTGCTCTGTTTACTTGTTGCATGTCGCAATGACAGGATAAAACAAGCCCTTTAACTACAAAAGAAGGGGCTGTTCTAGATAATGAAAATTATTTTGGATGGCACCAGGCGTCACATACGAAAATATAACGGGGTTCCAAAGGACCATTTTTACCTATATTTAAAAGAATGTGAGTGGCGATTTAACAACTCTAACCCAAAGAAGCAATTACTTCAATTAAAACAGCTAGTTAATAAGCACATGGGCTGAGTTGTATAGGACAGCCCCGGATTTTTGGTTTGAAGCTGGTTTTGGCCGCCTGGATTGCAATATTGCTGGTCAAATCAACTTCCGTTTCTTGTTTCATGAGAGCAATAGCTTGCAATGCCTGGTTTTCTTCGCGTTCCCTCTCAAAACCACCTTGAACATTTCAAAAATAGTTATAGTCGGGACGATTAATTTATCGGTGTCTTGACTGGGACAGCAAAATGATCGGCATTAGGACTTTCAGTAAAATAGGCCCGCCAGCCTGAGCTTATTTTGTTTAAGTTTAACATGGGATGTCCCCTTTGCTCCCTGCTTGCAAAGTGATGAAAAATGCATTATTAGTTATTTGTGATTATTTGAGCAAGGACATCTTTGAATAGGAGGCTAATAATGCCATCATTGCAGGTTCGTGAATTGCCGGAAAATATATATAGTTTATTGCAGGAGAAGGCAAAGAAAGAGCATCGCAGTCTCGCTCAGGAAGCAGTAGTAACTTTAGCTAAAGGGTTGGATGTTTCACTATCTCTTAAAAATCGGCGAATGGAATTGCTGAAGCAAATTACGACCAATCCTCCTCTTGACCAGCTAGCCCTAGACCTTGTCCCTGTCGATTTGCTGCGTGAGGATCGTGAGAGATGATAGTTGTTTTAGATGCCAGTGCAGCTATTGAGGTTGTTTTGCATCGTGATTCTGCTGAAAAATTATCAAAACAACTCGTTGAAGCAGACTGGGTCATAGCTCCGACTCTATTTATCTCTGAAGTTGCAAATACGGTTTGGAAATACCAGAAATTTGCAGATCTACCATTTCAATTATGTGAAAAGGCTCTTGAACAGGCACTTGCATTACCGGATGACTATATCAATGAATATGATTTATTCCGTGAGGCATTCAAGTTAAGTTGTACCTTGGATCATCCTGTTTACGACATGCTTTATCTTGTAACCGCCAGAAGGAATAATGCTATTCTTTTAACCCTTGATAAGAAACTCAGACAAATAGCCATTAAATGCTCTGTTGAGATCAACGGAAACTAGCCTGCTATAAGTTGTATCCTATAATCGATAAACTTTTCGGCGATGGGCTATCTTGACGATCCAGATCGTATGTTCATTTTCGTGGGTCGAGTATAGTATTATGTATAGACCCCCTGTCTGAGTCGATATTTTTCCTGGCTTGATAATTTTTCGCTACCAGGTGGTCTTGGATCTTCTGAAAGTTACTCAATCCTTGAAATAATCCTATGCAGATCTTTTTTTGGAATCTTTGTAAAAGGGTTGAGGAATGGAAAGTTACTTAAACAACGTTAAATATTGGAATTACAACTGCAAGGACTTTTAAATCACTAAGTCAAGAACGTCCTTTTGCCCTTTAAGCATACAATGAATAAGACAATTTCCTCTCTGCAAGACCACTATTTGCCAATGCTGCTCCTGGTAGCAGTGGCCTTTGGGCTTGGATGCACCCCGATTTGGGACTGGGATATCTGGTGGCACCTTGGAGCCGGTCAGTTGATTCTGGAAAAGGGTGCACTTCCTTTTGTGGACCAGTTCACCTACGGTTCGGCAAATGAACCATGGATCGATCTGCATTGGCTATTTCAAGTCCTGGTCACTTTCCTTTATAATTGCGGTGGGATAAATTTGCTGGTCCTGGCAAAAGCCGTTCTGCTTGCAGCCGGGGTGTTGATCTGCTGGATAGCTACGGGACGCCAGTTACCGGTCTGGCTCAAAGTCTCGGTCTTGTTCATGGTTACCCTTTGTTTGGACAGCCGGGGGAGCTTGCGTCCAGAACTTCTTTCCTTTATCTTGTTGGCCACCTGGTTGTATGTACTTAAGTTCCGCATCCCAGAGAACCCAAGGGCTATCTGGGTTCTGCCGCTCATTCAGGTGATTTGGGTCAATTGTCACGGGTTATTTGTTCTCGGACTGGTTGTTTACGCAGCTTTCTTGATCAGTTTGGCAACTGGAAAATTGTTGCCAGGAATCAGGAAACCTTCGCAATTCAGCCTACAGACCCTCTGTTGGTTGACACTGGCGGTAGTCGGGGCCAGTTTCTGCAGCCCATACCTGGAGAAAGGGGCGATATTCCCTCTGGTTCTCTACAGCAGATTTTCTACGGAGGGAGACTTTTACTCTTATCAGGTGGGAGAGTTCCTGCCTTTTTTTGATTGCATCAAAGTCTATGGTCTCTTTGACATCCCGTTGTTTTCTGAAATCATCCTTTTTTGTTTAGCCTGTCTGAGTTTTATCCTGTTGTGGAAAGCCAGGAGGATTGATGTTTTCCGGATCGTCCTCTTTGTCGCCTTCACTCACCTAGCTTTGTTGGCCTGGCGAAATATCGGGGTATTTGCCGTGGTGGCCGGGATTGTTACCTGCTGGAATTTCGGCGACTGGCTGGCCTTTGATCGGGATATGGGAGTAAGTCGCCCCCGGATCTATCAGGTAATGATCAGTAAAATTTCCTGGGCCCAAAATATTCCGGTATTGTTGCTTGGGGTGGTATGTTTTCTTTTATTTAGCGGTCATTCCGCTTTCTTTGCATTCGCACAGATGAATATCGGTCTGGGTGAAAGGCCGGATTTCTTTCTCCACGGAGCCAGTATTTTTGCCGGTCGCGAAGGCTTGCCGAAGCGGGCCTTTATCCCATGGGATCAAGCCGCCGTTTATGAATTTCATAACGGTCCTGAATACAAGGTGTTTATGGATGGTCGGCTGGAGGTCAACACCAGGCAGGCCTTTGAGAGACACAATTACGCCATGGATCGCATGGCATTGAGTGATCCGAACTGGGTAATCGGGGTGTTAGATGAAAGCGGTACCCCTCCGCTGGTCATTCTCGATAAAAGAGGTTCCCTTCAAGAAATTATCGGGTTAGCGAAAATCCCTGGTTGGGTCCCGGTCTATTCTGATATTGTCGCCGTGGTCTTTGTAACGGAGATAATTGCCAGAAAACTGCGACTCTCGGTTATACCTGGCCAATATATTCTTTGATTGAATTGTTTTGCTCTCTGCTGCGTGATGGTTCTGGATCCGCGACCGGGTTGATATCTTTACTCCTGAAAGGTATCATTCGCATGAGCGTATTTTGTAGCGTTTCAAGGTGAAGAATGATAGAAAACAAGATTGAATGGTTAGACTTTTGGATAATTAATTAATGTAAGTAAATTGATTGTCTGATTCTCTCACTCGACCTTCGGTCAACATCGTCCGGAAGGTTGAGGTTAGAGGGAAGGCTCCCATCCCTACAGTAAGAAGGTCGGAGTGAGGGAAATATAACCGATTTAATTACTTCCCGGACAAAACTGATGAATATTGAGTTCATCGAACTTTGAGTGTGTATAAGATTAGATCATGTGATTTGTTACGGTTATATTATAGATGGGAACCAGCATGAGGCAATTAATTCATGGAGCAATTGCCGCTAAATATGCTGAGTCTCTATTGGTAGTCGGTCTGCTGGCTCTATTGCTTTTACAAGTCTGGAGCAGTTCGACAAGAATAAATATGCTTGCTGATGAGGGAACGCATCTGGCTTCCGGCTATTCATATTGGATAAGCCGTGACTTTCGTTTGAATCAAGAACATCCCCCGTTGGTTAAACTGGTCGGCGCTTTGCCGCTGTTGATCAAAGGTCTTGCAACCCAGCAAAGCTGGCCGATCTTCCTCTCAGCTCCTGACTGGGATGCTATTGCCCCCAACCAGTGGTTATTTGCCGAAACCCTGCTGCACATGGAAAACCGGCCTCAGTTCAGGGGAAATCTCGAGGCGGCGCGCCGCGCCGTGTCGATATTTGTTCTAATCATGGCCCTGTGCATATATTTCATGTCAAGGAGGCTCTTTGGGGTTGCGGGCGGGATGATTTCCTTGTTGGTTGTGGTTTTTAATCCAGATATTTTGGCCCATGCGGGGCTGATTACCACGGATATGGCCATGGCGACCTTTTATTTTGGAACCACCGTAGCTTTGTGGTGGTATTTTCAGCGGCCCTCGATTTGGAAATTAATGGCGGTGGGGTTGATGCTGGGTTTAGGGTTGGCCTGCAAGTATTCAAATTTGTTGTTGTTGCCGTTGTTGGTCACAATGGTTGCGGTCATTTGCGGCTTCAAACTTGCTGGTAATGATCAGCCTTCAAACCGGCATAACCCTTTTGGTGCCGGTTCTCCAGGTCAGCGTTTTTATCATGTCTGCCTGGCGATTGTAATTGTCCTGGCGACTTCCGCGATTGTTCTTTGGAGCGGCTATCTTTTTACTGATCCATTTGTCCAGTATTGGAAAAGCTATCGGCTCCTCTATTCAAATATTTCAGAAGGATATCAGTACTTTCTGTTGGAGCATTATGCCCCCCGGTTCTGGAATTATTTCCTGGTCACTATCGCACTAAAAACCCCTTTGTCGCTGTGGGTCTTATCGGTGCCGGCCTTGGCTGCCTACTGGCTCTGCTGGCGCAAAAGCCTTTCGGTCATGACCAAGCTTGTGCTCATTATGCCGCCGTTGCTGTTGCTTGTGGTCATGTCGATGAAGGCGATGAACATGGGGCATCGTTACGTGCTCGGCATCTATCCCTACGGTTTTGTCCTGGTCGGGATGACGAGCTACTGGTTAAAAAAACCTCTTAAAAAATCAGCAGCTGGAGTTGCGCTACTGGTTGTTTTTGCCTTGGCTGTTTACGTTTATGGAGGATTAAGGGCCTATCCATTTTATATCTCCTATAGCAATGCGCTGGTGGCCTCAGATCATGATTTTATTGAGTGTTTGGATGATTCGAATACTGATTGGGGCCAGGGCTGGCTGGAGGTAGCAAGGATACAGAAGGAAGAACAACTCTATCCCTTGTACGTCACCCCCTACGGCATGGGGGAATATTTTCTGGGCGGCGCCTCTGGGAAATGGCAGATGGTTAATCCGTTTTCAGAGACACCACCCTCTCCAGGTTATTATGCCATGTCGTCGAATCTGTACATTCGCAACCGGGATACATCTCGACTTAGCGGCATAAAGATTCCCCTCCTTGAAGATTATCGGCCTTGGCGGATTATTGCCGGCGGTATCGTACTGATCGAAGTCCCTCCCCCAGGGCAGAAAGGTGGAAAGGTGAAGGTAATTCACTCAAATAGGTTTAAATATGCCGATCTCAAAGAGAAGGGCAGATATATCTGGAGGCTGATGCCGCCTTCAAAGAAAGTATAGAGAACCGAATGGACCTCCGTGAGTTAAGAAGTATTTCACCCCAGAGGCATCCCTGGGAGACAGCCCGGTTAAAAGCTCTGCAAATGATTGTTAGACCCTATTTCTTTGAGGGGATAAAGGTTCTTGATGTGGGTTGCGGGGACGGTTTTGTCGCCAGACGGTTTTGCAGTCGACTTAAGAAAAAAGAGATAACGGCGGTCGATATCCACCTGACCGACCAAATAATCCTGGCGCTCGAAGGTCTTTCCGGCGGGATTAGGTATCTTAAGGAATTTCCGCCTAAAGAAGCGTTTAACCTGATTTTGCTTCTGGATGTTATTGAGCATCAGGAGGATGATCGGAGTTTCTTGACGGTGCTGGTTGAGAGATACGTTGAAAACGGGGGGCGGGTATTGATTACGGTTCCAGCTTTTCAGCCACTGTACAGTTGCCATGATGCCTTTCTCGGCCACCATCGGCGTTACCGTTTAAGAGGGCTTGAGGAATTGGCTGGAGCGGCCGGGCTTAAAGTCATCGCCTCCGGACACCTTTTCATGTCGCTGCTCATTCCAAAGCTGATTATTTATAAACTCTTTGGCTTAAATAGAGGGGCGGACGGGATTGGGCAATGGAGCTACGGAATGGCATGGACGAGTTTGGTTGAGATTCTTCTGAATATGGACAATCGGCTATTAATTTCAGCCGCTCGGTTGGGGTTAAAACTACCGGGTCTTACAGGTTGGGCACTTTGCGAAAAACGCGGATAATAGTCCCTTGCTATAATGAATCAATGCGGCTCAAGCCGGAGTTCTTCCTTGGTTCTTTGGCAAACGAGCAAAATCTTTCTTTTCTCTTTGTGGATGATGGCAGTACCGATGACACATTAAATATTATCAATGGCGTAATCGCGTTGTATCCGACCCAATGTGAGGTCCTGAGCCTTGAGGATAACTTGGGTAAGGCCGAGGCGGTGCGACGAGGGATAATGGCAAGCCTTGCTGGCTCCTTTGATAATATTGGCTACTGGGATGCCGATCTGGCAACGCCGCTTGACGCTATCCGGGATTTTTGCCGTATACTTGATTCTACCGATTTGGAAATGGTAATCGGGGCAAGAGTACGACTCCTTGGGCGAGTGATCGAACGTAGGGCCTTGAGGCATTATTTGGGCAGGGTGTTTGCGACCTGCGTTTCCGTGTTGATTCTCAGGATAAGCATTTACGACAGCCAATGCGGAGCCAAAATATTTAAAAATTCCAATATGTTAAAGAATGTTTTTGGAAAGCCCTTCCTGGTTAAATGGGTCTTTGATGTTGAAATGTTCGCCAGGTTTTTGTTGTTTAGCGGTTCGTCTCCTGTCCAGATAAGTACCAGATGGATAGAGTACCCCTTGGTTGAATGGTCCGATGTGAAAGGTTCAAAGTTGAAGGGAAAGAAATTTATTTGGGCGGCTTTTGAGGTGTTTGTTCTTATTTTTTATCTTTGCACTCCGGCGCGGAGGGGCTATAAAAAATATCTTCTCGGCTAGAATGAGCCGGAAGTCATCGGGCCGGGGATGCTGCTGTCGGACTAAGCTGATCGTATCAATGGTGAATGATGAATAAATTGATAGAGGATTTCTCGCAGGTCCGGAATTTCCCGGCGCCACCAATCTGGCTCTGTCTTCTGTTGCTGGTACTGACGTGTCTGCTGGTGTACGCAAATAATTATCAGGGAGAATTCATCTTTGATGATTTCGTGGCGATTGTTGACAATCCCGGGGTTCATTCACTCTATCCGGTAGCACCTCTGCTGAAGCCCCCCCCCAATACTCCTCTTTCCGCCCGGCCGGTGGCGACGATTTCCTTTGCCCTCAATTACGCAGTTGGTGGATTAGATGTGCGCGGTTATCATCTGGTCAACAACCTGATCCATCTTCTGGCCGGACTGGCTCTGTTCGGGCTGATCCGCGCCACCCTGTTGCTGCCCAGGTTCAGCGAAACCCACGGATCTGAGGCCAACACTTATGGTCTGGCTGTGGCGCTGCTCTGGCTGGTTCATCCCCTGAATAGCGAGGCGGTCGATTACCTTTCTTGTCGGACTGAGCTGCTGGTCGGGTTGTTCTACCTTGCAACCATGTTTTTTGCGGCCATGGCCTTTAAGGCGGAATGGCCCCGCAACTGGATGGTGGCAGCGGTGGCGGTTTGTGCCCTTGGCATGGGCAGCAAGGAGGTGATGGTTTCGGCGCCGCTTTTGGTGGTGCTATACGACCGACTGTTCGCAGCCGGTTCTTTCGGTGCCGCGCTCAGGCAGCGGCGGGTATTTTATTTGGGGCTGGCCGCCACCTGGCTGGTGGTCGCTTTTTACCAGATGGATAACCCCAGGGGTGATTCTGTCCTTTTTAATACGCCCGGTCTGTCCGTTCTGGATTATTTCCGCACCCAGCTTACGGTCATCGTTCACTACCTGCGTCTTTGCTTTTGGCCGAATCCCCTGATCCTCGACAGTCAGGACTGGCCGATCGTCAGGGAGTTTTCTGCGGCTCTAATCTTGCCTCTGTTGTTATTAGCCGGTTTTGGTTTCGCCATTGTTTTAGGATTTCTCAGAAGGTCCTGGTGGTCGATCCTCGGGGCCTGGTTCTTCGCCATTCTGGCCCCGACTTCCAGCTTTATTCCCATCGTTACCGAAATTGTTTCCGAAAGGCGAATGTATCTGCCGCTGGCGGCGTTGGTGGTTCTGGTGGTTTTCACCTTTGATTATGCGTGGCGGTGGGTTGTCGGCCATGTTTATTCAGGCGGCATGGCTGTGCGGATTGTCCCGGCTCTGGTGCTGATTGCCATTGTCACCCTTTTCGGCAGCATGACCTACGCTCGTAACCTTGACTATCGGACTAAGGTAACTATCTGGGGTGACACTGTCGCCAAGCGTCCCGGAAACTCCCGAGCCCAGGAGAATCTTGGTAAGGCGTTAATGGAAGAGGGACGATATCCTGAGTCTGTGGTACATCTGCGGGAAGCTCTTCGTCTTTACCCGATCTTCCGGCCCAAGAAGGATATGGCGGAAATTTACAGTAGCCTTGGAGCCGCGCTCTCTAACATCGGCAACTTCCAGGATGCTTCAGCCATGCACCGGCAGGCCTTGGCGTTGCGGCCCAATGATGCCATGCTGTATTACCATCTTGGTAATACTTATCTCCGGGCAAATGATATGATCAAAGCTGCAATTGCCTTCAGACGGTCGATTGATCTGGCGCCGGATTTTTCGCCAGCGCACGGTAATCTGGCGTTGATTCTGATGCAAGAGGGTGATGAGGCCGGGGCTGAACAACATTTTCAGAGGTTGCTTGAACTTGCCGACTTGAATGTTAATTCGTACCTGATCTACGCCGATTTTCTGATCAGGCAGGGCCGTCTTGCTGAAGCGGTGAGTCTCTATCGTTTGGGAATAAGTAAAGGAATCATGCCGGAAGATCTGACCGGAAGACTCAACTTGCTGTTTAATACTTATCCAGAGACAGTAATTTTTTCGAGGTAACAGCGTGACGGCCTCCATCTCAATAATTATTTAACTAATCATGAAGGGCTGGATTTGTTACAGCCGGGGGAGAGCTGTTAGGATGTTTTCGCCTTAGCTGGCTAACCTGATCTTATTAACGGTGAATGATGAATAAATCAATAAAGGACCTCTTTCTGGTCAGGAACTCTCTGTCAGTACCAATCTGGGGCTACCTGCTCTTGCTGGTCCTCACGGGTTTGCTGGTGTACTCCAATAATTATCAGGGAGAATTCATCTTCGATGATTTCGATGCGATCGTTAATAACGCCGAGATCCGTTCGTTCTCTCCTGTCACTCACCTGTTGAAGCCAATGGCCAATAGTCCGATGGCCGCCCGGCCGGTGGTGGCGATTTCTTTTGCCCTGAATTACTTTTTTGGTGGGTTGGATGTCTGGGGCTATCACCTGGTTAACAACCTCATTCATCTCTTGGCTGGACTGGCCCTGTTCGGGTTGATTCGCGCGACCCTGTTGCTGCCACGATTTGCTCCAACTTACGGGGCTGGGGCCAACGGATACGGGCTGGCGGTGGCGCTGCTCTGGCTGGTTCATCCCCTCAACACTGAGGCGGTGGATTATCTGGTCTGCCGGACCGAACTGCTGGTCGGTTTGTTCTACCTTGCCACCATGTTCTTTGCGGCCATGGCCTTTAAGGTGGAACGGCCCCGCAACTTGATGGTGGCAACGGTGGCAGTTTGTGCCCTCGGCATGGGTAGCAAGGAGGTTATGGTCTCGGCGCCGCTTATGGTGGTGCTATACGACCGACTGTTTGCAGCCGATTCTTTTGGTGCTGCGCTCAGGCAGCGGTGGAAGTTTTACGCGGCGCTGGCCTCTACCTGGCTGGTGGTTGGCTTCTATCAACTGGACAACCCTCATGGCGATGCAGTGATCTTTGATTCGGGCTATGCATCAGTCCTTGATTATCTCCGTACCCAACTTACGGTCATCGTCCACTACCTGCGGCTTTGCTTCTGGCCGCATCCCCTGGTGTTGGACAGTCAGGACTGGCCGATCATCAGGGAGTTTTCCGCAGCTCTGATTTGGCCCTTGACTTTATTGGGCAGTCTGGGTGTCGCCACTGTCGTTGGCGTTAGACAGGGCGCCTGGTGGGCAATTCTTGGTGCTTGGTTTTTTGCTATTTTGGCCCCTTCGTCAAGCGTTATCCCCATTATCAGCGAGATCGTAACTGAACGGCGGATGTATCTGCCGCTGGTTGCGGTGATAGTGCTGGTGGTCTTTATTGTTGACCATTTATGGCGGCGGGTGGTGGAAGACTGTTATCTCCGTGGTAACAAGGCAGTACGTATGGTTCCGGACCTGGCTCTTTTATTAATTGCTGTCTTACTCGGGGCCATTACCTTTACCCGCAATATTGATTATCGCAGTGAGGTTTCAATTTGGGCGGACACCGCCTCCAACCGCCCCAATAACTCTCGGGCTCACTATAATCTAGGTATGGCATTAATGGACCAGGAGCGTTGGGCGGAGGCCGCGCAGTCTTACCGCGAAGCTATTCGTCTTTTTGATATTTATCTGCCCGTCTATGATTTGGCCGGGACCTACAGCCGTTTGGGTGCTACGTTGGCAAATTTAGGTGATTTGCAGGAGGCCGTGTCTATGCACAAAAAGGCTCTAGAGATTACTCCTGATGATGCTGCTATGCATTATCATCTCGGCAATACCTTTCTCAGGAGTAAAGACTTGACTAATGCCGCCATTGCTTTTAACCGGGCAATATCTCTTGCCCCAAATTTCATTCCAGCTCAGGGTAATTTGGGCTTAGTGCTAATGCAACAGGGTGATCTGGGCGGGGCCGAGCAGCATTTCCAGAGGTTGTTGGAACTAGCCCCAATGGATGCCAATTCATATCTGGTTTATGGCGATTTTCTGGACCGCCAGAGTCGTTTTGCCGAGGCGGCTGCCCTTTACCGGTTGGGGATAGGTCGAGGGGTTAAACCGAATGAAGGACTGGTCGACGGGTTTAACCGGATAATTAATGAACATCCAGAATCCGGTAAGAGTTTCGATTAATAAAGTCTTTAGTTATTGCCTTTCTGTCAAGTTCATCTCTTCCACACGTTTATTGCCGTGTGAAAGTTGGTTGCAGACTGAAGTTTATTACCAAAATGCGAAGTTGAGGCTTTTTGGCGGAGGGTGAATTAGTTCGGAGATCAGTATTGCAATTATGGTTAATTTTCTTATAATCATCAATGCTTTGTTATTAATGTGAGTGTTAGTTTTTTGGAAGTCATTAACCTAACGGCAGTTGGTGGTCGTTTATCGGATGAATATTGTCGATCCGGCAATATCCTGCGAGATTAAGGTTATAGTCTGGTGAACTTTTTTTTATATAGGCTTAGATGGCCGATTGGGATTTTTCATCCCGTAATGGGGATATAAATGCGAGAACATCATCGAGGTTTGGCCATGTTAAAAAAGATTTTCTCTGTAGTTGTTGTTGCGGCTTTATTTGTGCCTTCCAGCAGTCTGGCCGTTCCTCCCGGTTTTATGCTTGATCGAATGGGTACCATGTTGGGGCAGGTTGTCTATGAAGGTAAACCGCTGGCCAACGGCCTCCTTGCTTTTTTCGATATCACCAAGGGTTTACCTCCTATTGCTGGTGAGTCGGGCAGGATTCCTGATGAGCGCTTTTTTGCCGATTCGGATGGTAAATTTTCTCTCAAACTGCTCCAGGGCAGTTATTATATCGGGGTAATTGTACGAGAGCCGGGTGCCCCGTTGGGACCTCCTCGCAAAGGTGAGGTTTACTACTTTGCCAATGATGGTGGCGATAAACTCCGTAAACTGGCGATTGAGGATTATACACAGGTTGATTATGGCGTGATCAATTGTATTTTACCCGGGAACTTTCAGGAGACCGAGGACCACTTTATTGTTACTGGCACGGTGGTCAAAGGGGCCGGAGAAGATGAGCCTTATCCTCGGGCGATTATTATGGCCAAAACCGTGCCGACGGCGAGGCGACCTGAGTATATCTCTGCTGAAACCGGTGCGGATGGTAAGTTTTCTCTATCTCTTCCCCCAGGCAAGATCTTTTATTTAATGGCCAGAACCGCCATAACGGGTGCTAAACCGGAACCAGGGGAGGAGATAGGTAAGTACGGCTCGAACTCTTTTGAGTCGCAAAGTAGCGCTGCTCCTCAGTCAGGCCCTCCGCCCGGAACATTTGCTGAACAACCGGTTAAAATTATTGCCGATGAGGCGCTACCGGTCAGTGGTGAAAATGGTCAAGTCGTCGCCGGTCTTGTCATTCATATGTATAAGATGCCTGACCAGAAAGCTCTGCAGGAAGAGTTAAGGGGGGCGTCCGATGTTCCCAACTATGAAGAAGGCGCCCCAATTAATGTACTTTTTGCGACCAACAGTGCTGAGCTTGACAAGCAATCTTTTGCCGAACTTGATCAATGGGCCAGGTTCCTGATTGGTCGTTTTGATACTACCATAGAATTGAGCGGCCATACAGATAATGTCGGCAGCGAAGATTATAATCTGAAGCTGTCAGAAAAAAGGGCCGGAGAAGTGGCCAAATACCTTGCAAGCAAAGGCATTGATGCTTTGAGAATTATTGTGACTGGATACGGTTCGGCCAGGCCGGTGGCAGATAACTCGCTGGAAGATGGAAGGCATAAGAACCGGAGGGTTGAGATAAAGTTCAGTAAGTAGCATCTTCTGTGATCTTGTAACCGGTTTTTGGTCATTACTGTTCGTTGGTTTTTTCTGGCCGTTATTATCCATTATTCCCGCCGGAGAATTCCGGTCAGGCAGGCCGGGCCGCCGGCCGCTTTGAGGTATTCGCTGACTTCTATTTCATGGGCCTCGATGCCTTGAGCGGCAAGTCTGGCTTTGATTCTTGGTGCTCCGCTCGGCATGACGATTTTACCGGGGGCCAGGGTGACGAAATTCATTCCCAGCTTGAAGTTTAATTCATCGTCGTCCGGCAAGACAATGGTCTTGATTTCCTTGGCGGCTAAGAGTGCGGTCAGGTGAGGGGTAACCTTGCCGCCATGCACTACGGCCAGGTCGGCCGCGACAAAATTGACGATACCAAGTAGATGTTGAGATCTTTCCGGTATGGTGGTTGTAAGCAACTCGATATCAAGTTCGCCCAGAAAGGCGGCCAGTTGACGGGCCGCTTCGTGATTAGTTCTGATGCCGGTGCCGAGCAGGACCGTTTTTTTGTCCAGCCAGAGTGCATCAGCCCCCTCGAAGGTGGCGGTTCCCCGAAAATGCATAACGATCGGCACCCCGATTTTGGCCAGGGCCTCAGCGGCAAATCTTTCCTCGCCGGCTCGCTGGCGGGCGGCCGGCCTGGCCAGCACTACACCATCCGGAGTTGCCCAGAACAGATCCCTTTGAAACAGAAAATTAGGTGGCGGTGGGGCTGAGGGCCTGGCCAGGTGGACCGTTATCCCCTGGCTCTCGTAAAAAGCGGCGAGCTTTTCGCACTGATTGCGGATCGCCGCCAGATCGGGCCGAGCGAGCATCAGCATTTCATCGGGCGCACAACTGTAAGCAAGTTCTTCTCCCGGCCAGCTTAATACTACCTCTTTCAGGTGGGAACTCTCGGATCGATAGCCGCAGCGGTGCCAGAGGCGGCCGGTGGCAATTTCCTGTTGCAGGTTGGTCCGGCGCTGCTGCCATCCTTTGCCGCCGTAGGTGGCAGGCCTGCTCGAATCTGATTCTTGATCAACCGATTTCTTCATTTAAGGTATATCCAAGTTTTTTGGCGGTGGCTAAAATTCCCAGGCCCGGATCGGTCAGCACCGGTCGGATCAGGGCCGCCTTCTTGAACCAGCGGCGTTTGCGGGGGGGCAGGGTGGTGGTTGCCATGACCGGCGGCAAATCTTCCGAGATCGCCGCCTTGATGATTTCCCGGTCGGTGATGCCCAGCCAGCTGGAAATCTGCGAGAAGACCTTTTGTCTGGTTGCGGTTGGCCCGATCACCTCCTCAAACTTGATACGCAGGCAGTCTGTCTGATTTTGCTCAAGATAAGCCAGGATTTCCCGGTGGGCGGCACGCCACTGATAGCCGCAGACATATTCCAGGGGGCGTTCGGTCCACTCTTGCCAGCCCGGCGGCAGGTCATATTTCCACCAGTTTTTTCCACAGTCTGGAGATATATCACTGTAGCCTGGAATATTCAATTTTTGGAACATATTGTGAGAAAAAAATCCGTAATGACGCCAGCCGTCGACCAGTCCGTTGATCGAGTCGGCCGGATTCCTGGTCAGGTGCAGGATTTTGAGCCTGGCCTTTGGGAATATTTTTTTAAGAAAGGGCAGCCGGTAAACATTGCTTGGTGTTTTGAAGATCAGGGGCATGGTCTGCGCCATCTGGCGAGTGATATAGCGCCGGGGCACAATCGGCACAAAAGGCGGTTCTTCGATGATGCAGCAGGATGGGCTGTTATAGTCCTCGGTCGCGTCCGGGCAGTATTTTTTAAGCAGGTCCGGCCGCAGGTCATAATAATATGGGTTGATCGTTTTATATCTGCGGCGCAGATTCCGGAGCAGCAGGATGTGAAAAAGCTGGTGGTCCGGAAAACTCCCTTTGCTCCAGGCATGTTCCTTATGCAATTCATTGAAGGTGGCGGTAATTTCGGAAAACAGGAAATCCCGGTCAAGATTAATTTCCGGCCACTGGACTGCGAGCCTCCAGTGTAGATCATCTTTAAATCTGGCCAGCAGCCGCTGGTCGTTAAGGTCTATTTCGCCATTGGTCCCGACGTCGAGGGCCATTTCCTGTTCAAGGCGGGCCAGTTTCTTGGCGTTATGGGGTGCGGCATCGCTGGCCGTGAGTAGATCATCTGGTCTGCCGCTGTGGGGGTAGCCCAGTCCAGCCAGGGCCAGAAAGGGGTTGATCTCGCCTTTGAAATGAAGGAGTTCCGGGGAGTGGCGCAGGATTTCCGTGAAGATACTGGACCCCCCCCGGGAACTGGAGGCGATCACCACGACTTCTTTCACCTGGGCGAAAAGGTCCGGCACCGTGGCCTCCCGGTCAAGGTTGATCCGGTCAATTCGGATGCGCGCTTTTTCAAAGACGATCTGGGCCCTGGTCTTCATGCTTTCCCCGCGATGGTTGAGGGGGAGAAAATCAGTCTGCCCAGAAACCGCAGGCGCAGACCGAGTAAAAATATTCTCCGGCGCCAGAACTGTCGATAGTTCCTGTCGTGAAGCATGGCGCGGATCTCGACTTTGACCGTCCAATAAAAATTAAGCAGATAATAGTGCCAGAGTACGGGGCATGATGGTTTCGGTGGCAAAAAAATTTCGCCTGCCAACCAAGCTAACTGCTGTGTCGTTTTCGGCCCCGAAAGTAGGTAGCCGAGACGGAGCATCAGGTCGCCGGTCACCTCTTCGACCAATCGGATTTCCGCGGGGCTCAGGGCGGTAAGATAATTATTTTTGTTGCCGGCCAGTACCGGTGAGGCGGTGTTCTTCCATGATTCGGAAAGACCTTCGCTTTTGCGGGCGGAACTGGTTTTGTAAAATTCGAGCATGGCTGGCTCGTATTCCTCTTCGAGAAATTCGCAGATCATCCGGACCGTTTTTTCCGGCTCGGCAATCAGCTCCTCATAGCGGACCAGACAGCAACTGCCTGGCGCCGAGTCATAAAAGTGTAAACCTGCAAGTTGTTGGCAGCGCCAGAGTCGGGCGGTAAAATATGGGTGAAATGGGCTGAAGATTGCTTTGCGGGAAGAGGCGGCCACGTCGCGGGGGTCACGAACCAGAAAAAGAAATTTTGCCGAAGGGCAGACCGCAAGAACCCTGGGGATATGGTGGATCATAAAGGTGCTCTTACATCCCCACCTTTTTTTGCCGCATTGTTTAAGATATGCCTGATAAATACTGAAAAAAATTCCGATCAGGTCAGGAGTCCGGGTGGTGGCGATAATTTCGGCCGGTTCCGGCTGAACTTTCCAGGGGTAGATATGAACGGCCAGTAGGCCGAGGATATCATCCACCAGTTTTTTAAGATTTTCGGGCTGTGCAAGATCGCCATATCCTTTTTCCAGCGGGCTGAAAAACTTGAGAATATGAGGCGGATGTGGCACCGCAATGCTTGAATGGGCATTAAGCATCAGACGCAGCAGATTGGAGCCTGATCTTTCCGTGCCGATGATGAAGATGGGGGCCGAATTCATTGCCACCCTGTTACTTGGCAGGTTTACGGACGGAGAAGATGCACCAGCGCCACAAGTCGCGGATTTCACCGGAGGGCAGGATCTCGAAAGGATGGACATCCCGGGCCTCCTGGGGCGCATTGTAGAACAGGTCGCGAATCTCATGGCGATGAAGGTTGGTGGTCTCATGGGTATCGATCCAGAGATCAATGGATTCCCAGAGGTTATATTCGGTCATCTGCAGATCAATGAATCCGGCCCCCAGCAGCAGGGTCCGAAAATCGTCTTCCTGGAACATGTTGAAGATCAGGGGCTGTTTTTTCTTGAAGACCCGGTACATCCAGGCCGCATCCTCGGGGCCAAATGGCAGGATCTGGCCGACAATGAACTGGCCACCGGGCTTTAGCACCCGGAATATCTCGCTGACCGGCCGTTCCGGGTTGGGCAGCAGGTGGAGGACCTCGCGGTTGACCACCAGGTCGAAGGAGCCGTCAAGAAAGGGCAGGTCATAAACCGTGCCCTGGTTCACCTGGTCAAGTCGGGTCCGGGCCAGATCAATCATCTCCGGGGTAATGTCCAGGCCGATCATCTTGCCGACCTTGCCCTTGAAAGAGGCGCCGACTACGCCGCTACCGCAACAGACATCGAGCATTCGCGCGTCTGGTTCCATGGTCAGGTGCTTGACATGTTCGCCGAGCAGTTCTTCATGGGCGATCCAGGTCGCCGATTGATGCCAGTTTTTGGAGCGGATGCCGAATTGTTTCTGGTAGACTTCTTTCGTAAAGCCGGTGTCGATTGCCTGGTAGGCCACCCGATCACTGGCCCGGCGGGCGGCGATTCGGGCCCGGGTCGCGTCAAGGGCCCGGTTCACCAGTCTGGTCGCAAACTTGGAATCCTGATGTAGAAGTTCCAGAAATTGATCGTGGACCACCTGCTCGACCCGGGTCCCAAGATGCTCGTTGGTCACCCTGGTTTTGGTCTGACCCTCAAAGCTCGGCCCAGTCATTCTAACCGAGAGCACGCCGGTCAGCCCCTCCAGGATATCAAAGGTGGTGATCCGTTCACCCTCGCCGTTTTTGAGCATTTTGGTCTCACGGGCATAGGCGTTGATCGCGCCGGTCAGGGCTGTTTTCAGCCCGGCAACATGGGTGCCGCCATAGATGGTGTTGATGCTGTTGACGTAGCTTAAGATGTTTTCCCCGTAGCCGTCGGTCCATTGGAGGACCGCCGCAAACTCAAGGCCGTCTTCCTGCCAATCGATGGTGATCGGTTCATGATGCAGGACCTTGACTGATTCGTTAAGGTGACGTAAAAAACCGGCAATGCCGCTGTCGTAGACAAAGTCAGCGGACTGGCCCGAACGTTTATCATCAATTCTGATCTGGACGCCGGGTTGAAGAAAGGCCAACTCCTCAAGCCTTTTGGCCAGACGCTGGTAATCAAAGGAAATCTGTTGGTCAAAAATAGTAAAATCGGGCCGGAAGGAAATTTTTGTCCCACGCTTGGCCGTCGGCTCGCCCTTTTCCAGGGGAGAGGTGGTCGCGCCGCACGCGAAGCTCTGGCGATAACAATGTCCGCCCCGCCAGACCTCAAGTGCCAGCTGTTCGGAAAGGGCATTGAGACAGGACAGTCCGATCCCGTACAGGCCGGTGGTCAGCTGGTAGGAACCGGCCTTGAATTTGCCGCCGGCGTGAAGACGGGTCAAAACCACTTCGCAGGCCGGACAACCTTCGCCCGGGTGGAATTCGGTCGGGATGCCGCGGCCGTTATCTTCAACCGAGCAGGAGCCATCCTTTTCCAGCATAACCTTTATCTCGGTGCACTCTCCGGCCTGGGTCTCGTCGATTGCGTTATCGACCAGCTCAAAGACCAGTTGATGCAGACCCTCAATGCCGGTTGAACCGATATACATCCCGGGGTTTTTGCGGATCGCCTCCAGACCGGAAAGTACCGTGATGCTGGAGGCGTCATAAACAGGGGTGGTGTTAGCGCGGTTATTGCCGGCTGCGGCTAAAGGCATATTCATTTCCATCACTTTCCATGCAATTGGTTAAATTGTGCAAGGGCGTTTTTTAATTTCTCGACATGCACCTTTTTTTGCTTGGCCAGGGTTTGCAGCCAATTGGCAATGTCAAGAAAGCCTTCCCGTTTGATCGCTTCCTGCATCAGGGGATATATTTCCGAATATTCCTCGGTCTCGGCCGAAATCGCCGAGGTGAGATTGCGGTCGGTTTCGCCGATTGCCAGATCGGTCTCGGGGTCGCCGACCCGTTTCAGGAAATCAAGGGTGCCGTGGGAGTTGCAGATACTGCTTTCAGCCAGGTCACGAAAAACCTGGGCCGCTTCGGGGGAACCCTCGATCTCGGCAATTTTGGCAAAATAGAGATAGCGATTACTGGTCCCCGCTTCTTTCGCAAAGGCCTTTTTCAGGCAGGTGTGGGTCGCAAGTCCTTCAAAATCCTGATTCATCTCTTATGGTCCTCTGCTTTACTTCTTGATGGCGTCGCAAAAAGTCCGACCTACTGCATCGTGGCGGGATCTCAAACTTTTTGCTTAGCCATCTTAAGTTTTAGATGAACTTTTTATGAGTCCATTACTTTTTGGTTTTTTTGCCCATTTTTTTGGCGTTGCATTCCACTTCGGCGGCGCCGACCTTGTCTGCTCCCTCCGGACCGGTCTGGTCGAGGGTGAATCTCTCGCTGCCGGGGGTGAGTGGTGGTCCGGCTGAACTGAATTTTGCCCGCCAGCCTGGTCCGGCGTAATCGATACTGCTTTGCTTGGCATCATCCGGGTTAGGGTGGAAGTATTGGAAGTTGTCCGGGAAATGGTTGAAGTCCATCACCGGTCCCGGCTGATAGGCGTCATACATCCTTTTGTACCCCTGCCGAATGGTTTTTTCCGGCAAGCCGCTCAGGTTGAGGAATTCATCCTCGTAAAGGGCCTGTTCAACTGACAGCCAGTTAAGATGGTCAAGTTCGCTCTTGATCTGGCCGTTTTCGAGCACGTTGTTGTAGACCGTGGTACCAGGCATCGCCGAGAGATATTTGACCCGGGTCACATTGTTGTGCTCCTCGGCCCAGTCCGCCATATGCATCAGGGTGTCAGCCTCTTCACCGGGCAGACCGACAATCAACAGGGCGCCGAAGCGAACTCCGGCTGCCAGACTCATTTCCATCGCCTTGATACTGATGTTTTCGGTAGTGGGTTTACGCACTGATTTTAGAGCATTGGCGCCGAGGGACTCAACCCCGAACAGGGCGATGTCGCAGCCCGACTTCTGCATCGCCTCAAGTTGCGGTCGGTCGACATTGGCGCATTTGGTCAGGCAGGTCCAGCGCAGATCGTACTGGCCGATTACCTCGCAGACATCAAGGGAGCGTTGCTTGCTGGAGTTAAAAGTGAGGTCGGTAAAAAAGATAAAATCGGTGTTGTATTGCCCTTTGAGCCAGGCCAGATCGGCCGCCAGTTTTTCCTGAGATTTATAAGCGACCTGAGGCGTAGTCCGGAAACAGAAGGCGCAATCCATTTTGCACCCCCGGCTGTAGGAGGCGATGATCTGGGGCTGGAGGCCCCTGGGGTCTTTGGCCTGGGGCCAGAGATCAAGGCGCATCCGGGGCAGGCAGTCCAGGTCGGTCATCTGGCCGCGTGGCGCGGTCCGGCAGACTTCTCCTTCGTCGTTCCGGTAACTGATCCCGTTAATCGTGGCCAGTTCACTGTCCCATTTTCCTCGCCGGTAACTGTCCAGCAATTCAAGGATGGTCAGCTCGCCTTCTGAAATTACCGCGATGTCCGTTTTAGTATATTCCATGAAGATATGGGGTGAGGAGGTGGCCAGCGAGCCGCCACAGATAATCGGCATCTTCGGCTCAGCTTCCTTGACTTTGGCAATCAGCTCCCGGGTAAAGGGAAAATTGTCCTCAAAGGTGGCGATGCCGAGGACCTCGGTCCCGGTCATGATCTGGCGGAAGGCCTTGTTTAAGGGATCAACCGCATAGCGGACATCGACAATCCGCACCGGGTAGCCGGCGTTATGGAGGACGGTGGCGATATAGGTGACCCCTTCATAAGGCGAGGTCAGGAAAAACTCCCAGCCGCGCGGCATGGTGAAAGGGCTTGGCCCGACCAGCAGGGTGATAGCCGGCAGGTTTTGGTCGGTCGGCACCGGCGACTGGTCCTGCTCACGCATGATCGACATCAGTCGCAAATCATTTTTACTGGTCGCCTGGGCATACAGCTCCGGGGCGAGGGAACGCTTATCAGACATTATCTTTTTCCTCCTCAGTCAAACATTGATCGCTCAGTCGACTTTTTTGGCCTCATCGACCAGCATTATCGGGATATCGTTGCGGATCTCGTAAAGCAGGCGGCAGGCGCTACAGAACAGACCGTTTTGTTCATTGTTAAGTTTGACCTCCCCTTTGCATTTGGGGCAGGCAAGTATTTCCAGTAAATCTTGATCAACCATGGTTGCACTCCGCTAATTTCGTAAAGGTTAAAGATGAGTTGAGCCGCTTGTCGGCTCAAACGAAACTTATGCCCTTGCGGTATAAAAGCCGCCTTGACCGGTGTTTTTCAGGATGAGACGGTGCCGACCGCGATCCCGAACAGCATCCGGTCGACAATTGTCCCGTTTTCCTCCAGCCTGACGGCATGATATTTATTAAAGCCCGGCGAGGCATGGCGGTAGACATCCCTGATCCCGGCCCTTCGTTCATCTCTGATTGCCCCATGGTCCGACCAGCGATCAACATTTTCCTCCGAAATATAGTCGATCACCTCAACCTCGGCGCAGCCAGCATCTTTCAGCAAAGTGGCCAGGTCTTCCCGCAGGAAAAAATTCTTGCGGGCCGGGTTACGTAGCCGAAGAATTTCAAAATACTCATCCTGATCTTCTTCCCCGTAGGCGCAAAGCTGGATCAGGCAGATCTTGCCGTTTGGCCTGGTGGCGCGAACCATTTCAGAAACCGCCGCCGCCGCGTCCATGAACTGGATGCCCTGACGTTCGATCGCCAGGTCAAAGGCGTCGTTTTTAAAGGGCAGGCATTCAGCCGAGGAATGGACCAACCCGTCGGTAAAGACCTTGCCCTTGTTGAACATTGCCTCGGTAAGATCCACCCCGACCAGCTTTCTAACCTTGCCCTGAAATGTCTTGCTGACCAGACCGGTGCCGCAGGCCACATCAAGGACCACTGATTCGGCGGAGGGGGCAAGATGGCTGAAGACCTTGGCGAGCATGGTCAGGTCGGTACACCATTTGCTTGAGTCGTCATACTTGTCGGTCCTCGCGGTGAAATGTTCGACGACCTTGGAATTGGTGATATCTGATCTGGTTCTCATCTTGAAATGGATCTCCTGAAAATTTGGGGGCAATTTATAGCAGACGGTATTCGGATAAATTCTGTGGCTAACGATTGCGGATTAAGTATTTTTTATTAGGAAAAATTAGGCGGAAAGGCAAATTATAATTAACCATTTTATAATTATTTGTATAACAATATGTTTAGCATAATATATATTATATTGATATCATTATAATTTTTGTGATTAGTAACTTGCGTTATTTGTTTATCATGTTGTTGCACATGTTGGGTGTTGGCGCTTTGGGTTTGGCCAGAGAAAAAGGCTGGTTTGTTTTTTGAGTAGGTTTTTTTTGCGGGTGGATCGAAGTGAATCACTGATTGCTCAATGTAAATTTGTAGGTTAGTTTACATCTGTTATTGATTGATGTTGCGCGGGGAGTACTCGCTTTGCGGAGTTTGGTGAACCTGAAATCCGGGCAATTTATATGATAGTGACAAGTAACGAGTAAATAGTAACGAGTTTTTTCCCCTTGGCAGTTGTAATATCTTGATTTTGGTAATCCAGCCGGAATTAGATCATCAACTATGTCCAAGGAAATTAATCCGGACTCTGTAATCGATCATGACTGACTCAATCTATCCGCAAATTATCCACCACGGCGGTCACCAGCAGGTGACCGGTTCCTGCCACGAACTGATCGTTGATCCGCATAACTCCATTCTGATCGACTGCGGTCTGACCCAGGGCGAGGGACACAGCGAGCCGGAGATCGATTTTCCGCTCGACAAGGTTCGAGCCCTGGTCCTGACCCATGTCCATATCGATCATTGCGGTCGGTTGCCTTACCTGATCGCGGCAGGGTTTACCGGGCCGGTTTTCTGCTCGGAGCCGTCGGCGATCCTCTTGCCGCTGGTGATGGCCGATGCCCTGAAGATCGGTTTTACCAGAGATAAGCGATTGATTGACCGGTTTCTCAAGCAAATCAAGCAGATGATTCGGCCGCTCCCTTATAAGGAATTGCAGGAAATCAAGCTGACCGGTGCCGCGACCGGTTTAAGCGTTAAACTTCAGAAAGCGGGTCATATCCTGGGCTCCGCCTTTATCGAGTGCAAATGGCGGCAGAATGGAGCTGAGCAGACAATTGTCTTTTCCGGTGATCTGGGTCCGCCCTATACGCCATTGCTGCCGTCGCCCCGGTCGCCCTACAAGGCAGATCTGGTGGTGCTTGAGTCGACCTATGGCGACCGTATCCATGAGGGGCGCAAGGAGAGGCGGCAGATTCTCAAGGGATGTCTGGAAAGGGCCTTGGCCGATTGCGGGGTGGTGCTGATCCCGGCCTTCAGTATCGGCCGGACCCAGGAGCTGCTTTACGAACTGGAGGAAATTATCCATCAATATCGGGAAAAGACGGTGGCCTGCGGTAAACCATGGGACGATATCGAGATCATTGTCGATTCCCCTCTGGCTGCAAAATTCACCGAGGTTTATAAACAACTCCGTCCGTTCTGGGACCAGGAGGCCCAGCGGAAACTGCGGTCCGGCCGCCATCCCTTGTCATTTGAGCAACTGACCACGGTGGATAGCCATCAGGACCATCTGGCGACTATCGATTATATTAAAAACCGTAAGGTTCCCTGCATCGTTCTTGCAGCCAGCGGCATGTGCACTGGCGGCCGGATCGTCAATTATCTTAAGGCCTTTAGCGGGGAGCCGACCACCGATATCCTCTTTGTCGGCTATCAGGCCAAAGGCACCACCGGCCGGGAAATTCAGCACTATGGTCCGACCAACGGTTACGTTTATCTCGATGGTCGCAAGGTGACGATCAGGGCGGTGGTCACGACGACCAGCGGTTATTCAGCCCATGCCGATCAGGCAAATCTGGTCGGTTTTATCGGCCGGATGCGGATTAAACCAACAGAGATCAGACTGGTCCATGGCGAGGAGGTGGCCAGAGGAGCTTTGGCCGAGAAATTTAAGGGAATTTTTCCCAAGATCAAGGTTGTTGTCTAAATGTTATCTTTAAATTATTGTCCAGTTATCTGGGCAGAATGTTTAGATAGTGCCTGTCCATAAATGGTCTTTTTCTCCGATAACGTCGTTGCTTCGTTCTTTGAAAGTGCTCACGGACACCAGTCCGCGGAGTTTATACCCGTCAGGGTGCTTTTCAAAATCCTAGCTCCTCGTTCTCGAATAAAAATCCTCTTTTTTGGACAGACACTAGGCAATCTTCTTTTATCCTGTGGGAACTATAAGGCCATGGCTGAGGTTTGATATGAAAAATATGGATCGAAGTAAAGATACCGGTTTGGCCCTCGTTCTCATTCTGCTGTTGACTACTTTGGTTACTGCTAATAATCTCTATCTTGTCTGTTCCATAATTGTTTTAGTTCTGGTCATGACCTTGCCCGTTATTTTTTCTCCTTTGAGTGGGCCATGGTTTGGGCTATCTCATGTACTTGGTTTAGTAGTCTCAAAAATCGTTCTTGCCGGGGTGTTTTTCCTGGTGGTTACGCCGGTCGGCTTGGCCCGTAGATTAGCTGGAAAAGACGCCATGGGGCTTAAGAACTGGAAGGCAGGTCGAGGATCAGTTTTTATTGAACGAAATCATCTTTTTATTTCTGATGATCTGGACAAACCTTTTTAACTTGTGCCTGTCCATGAATGGTCTTTTTCTCCGATAACGTCGTCGCTTCGTTCTTTGAAAGTGCTCACGGACACCAGTCCGCGGAGTTTATACCCGTCAGGGTGCTTTTCAAAATCCTAGCTCCTCGTTCTCGAATAAAAATCCTCTTTTTTGGACAGACACTAACTTATTATTGCAGGCTTATTAAACGGATTTGAAATGGAATTTATCAAAGATTTGTGGCTGTTTCTGAAAACCAGAAAGAAATTCTGGCTTCTGCCGATTATCATCGTTCTCTTATTGTTCGGTATTCTGATAGTTATGACCAGCGGCACAGCGATTGCCCCGTTTGTCTATACCTTGTTTTAAGGGATATCATGCCCTTATCAATTCTCGGAATATCGGCCTTTTATCATGATAGCGGCGCCGTCTTGCTGCAGGACGGCGAGATTGTCGCGGCGGCTCAGGAAGAAAGGTTTACCCGAATCAAGCACGATCAGTCCTTTCCGAATCAGGCCATCACCTATGTCCTGAACGAGGCGGGTTTGTCGGTTGAAGAGCTGGATTCCATCGTTTTTTATGATAAACCTCTTCTGAAATTTGAACGACTTCTCGAAACGTATCACTCATTCGCCCCAACCGGTCTGCGAAGTTTTCTGTCGGCCATTCCGGTCTGGATCAAAGAAAAAATATTTATGAAAAAGCTCATCTGGGATGAGCTGGAGAGGATCGGGGACGGTAAACTTGGGAAAAAACCGCCGCTTCTTTTCCCTGAGCACCATTTTTCCCATGCCGCCAGCGCCTTTTATCCTTCGCCCTTTGAGGAAGCTGCTATCCTGACGATTGATGGGGTTGGCGAGTGGACGACTACCAGTATTGGTCATGGTAAAGATCGGGAGATTTCTTTTTTGCGCGAGTTGAACTTTCCGCACTCCATTGGTCTTTTGTATTCGGCCTTCACCTATTATCTTGGTTTTAAGGTAAACAGCGGCGAATATAAGTTGATGGGCCTGGCTCCTTATGGGAACAAAGCGGGAGAATCACTTCAGGTATATAAGAGACTGATTTTTGAAAAGCTGGTCGATTTGCGTGATGATGGCAGCCTGGTCCTCAATATGGAATATTTTGATTATGCGACTAATCTTAAAATGTGCCATGACCGGAAATGGCATGAACTTTTCGGTTTTCCGAAAAGAGAGGCCGAGGCGGAGATCAGTCAACACCATATGGACTTGGCCCTGGCAATCCAGGAGGTTACCGAAGAAGTGGTCTTCAGGCTTGCCCGGACTGCCCGGCAGTTGACCGATTGCCGGAATCTGGTCATGGCCGGCGGGGTAGCGCTGAACTGTGTGGCAAACGGAAAGCTTCTTCGGGAGAAAATTTTTGATGATATCTGGATCCAGCCGGCGGCCGGAGATGCTGGCGGAGCTCTGGGGGCGGCTTTTGCGGCTTACCATCTTTGGCATAAACAATCGCGATTGCTTAATGATGATCAGTCGGACAAGATGCAGGGATGCTATTTGGGGCCCGAATTTTCAGATGTGGACATCAAGAGAATATGCAGAAAATACCGGACTGATTATCACCAATTTGAGGATTCCCAGCAACTGGCAGCAAAGGTTTCCGAACTTTTGGCCGACGGCAAGGTGGTGGGCTGGTTTCAGGGCCGAATGGAGTGGGGCCCCCGTGCCTTGGGCAATCGGAGTATTCTTGGCGATCCCCGTAATCCTGAAATGCAGAAACGCCTTAACCTTAAAATAAAGAAGAGAGAAGGGTTCAGACCTTTCGCCCCATCGGTACTGGAAGAAGATGTCGGCGATTACTTCGATCTGGCCGATCAATCGCCATATATGCTGCTGGTGGCTTCGGTGATCGAGAGGCGGCGTAAAAAACTGCCTGCCAATTATGATGATATCGATATGTATGATCGGCTTTATCAGCTCAGGTCCGATATCCCGGCTGTTACTCATGTGGATTTTTCGGCCAGGGTTCAAACTGTCAGTAAGCAAACCAATCCAATCTATTGGCATCTTATAAATGAGTTTAAAAAAATCACCGGTTGCAGTCTTCTGGTTAATACAAGTTTTAATGTGCGCGGTGAGCCGATCGTCTGTACTCCGGATGATGCCTACCAATGTTTTTTTAATACTGACATGGATTATCTGGTAATGGGTAGTTTTCTGATCAGTAAAGAAACCTGAATTGTTTCCCTGGCTGGTAGAAACTAATCAGTTACGACTGGGACTGTTGAAATAACAAAACAGGATTAAGTGGAAGTTAAAGCTGAGTTGAGCCGCTAGTCGGCTCAAACGAAACTTATGCCCTTGTGGTATAAGTTCTGTTGATTATTTGAAAATATTATAGCGCAATATGCACCAGACAGCTTTTATCCCATCCTTCCAGCCGATCTTCTTCCCTTCTTCATAGGTTCGTCCGTAATAAGAGATTGGCACCTCATAAATTCTTATTCTTTGAATCTTGGCGATTTTAGCGGTGATCTCCGGCTCGACCCCGAAACGTTTTTCATTAATGGTAAAGTTCTCCAGGACCTCGCGTCGGAAGACCTTGTAACAGGTTTCCATGTCGCTGAGGTTGAGGTTGGTGAACAGGTTGGAGAGCAGGGTCAGAAAGCGATTACCGACATAATGCCAGAAATAGATGACCCGGTGGGCGCCGTGTCCGGCGAAGCGTGAGCCGTAGACTACATCCGCTTTGTGGTCAAGAATAGGCTGTATGAGGACCGGGTATTCTCTCGGGTCGTACTCCAGGTCCGCGTCCTGGATGATTACGATGTCGCCGGAGGCCGCGGCAAAACCACTTTTTAAGGCGGCGCCTTTTCCCTGGTTGTGAGAATGAAGGATGATTTTGAGATCCGGTTGGTCAAGTTCACGCAGGATCTCTCTGGTCCCGTCCGTCGAGCCGTCATCGACCAGAATAATCTCCTTGCGGTAAGGGGTCGCTCTTACCGTTTTAAGGATTTCTCCGATCGTATTTTTTTCATTAAAAATCGGGATAACAATGCTTAAGGTGAAATCGTTCATTTTTTCATGCCTGCTGAACTTTCAGTTTGATCATGGTCACTCGGGATAGGGGATGATCAATCGTTGATCATTCTGGTTATATCTCGCCTTCTGTCGTTCGATGGAACCGTCCCAGACCAGTAGTTTTTCTTTGAGCGTTTTGACTCTCTCCGGGTGTGCCGCGGCAATATTGTGCATTTCGAGCGGGTCCTTTTGCAGGTCGTAAAGTTCGGTTTCAATCACATCATGCTTCTGGGCGGTGATGAAGCTCCACCATGACAGTTTGTTGAGCAGGCCGATGTTTTTCCTGATGATCAGTTTCCAGTCATTGTTTCTGATAGCAATGTCGCCCGGCGGGTAGCCCAGCTGCTCAAAGCTTGCTTGCAGGGTCGGTAGATATTGATCAATGGCGGCTAGTTCTTTTGCTGAAAACGGTGCCTTCTGATCGTTTTTCTGGAACTCCAGGTACCACTTGCTTAAGGTGTATTCCCACCATGGCATCCGGTCAATATAGGCAAATTCGCTTGGAGCGGGGCCAACCCCTTTGATCAGCGGCAGGAGGCTGCCACCCTGGGCCTCGTGCGGTAAGGGGATATCTAGATATTCGAGCACGGTCGGCATGATATCGATCCCCTGGACCTGCTCTTTTATTCTCTTGCCCTTGAAGCGGTCATCCGGGAACCTGACGAGCAGCGCATTTTTGACTACGGTGTCAGTTACATCGTAATGGAAAAATCTGCCGCCTTCGCCCAGGTCTTCGCCGTGGATTGAATGAAGCACGATCATGGTTTTTTTCGTCAGGTCGAGGCTGTCCAGAAGGGCCAGTAACTGGCCGATGAACAGATCGGTGTAATATACCCCGGTATCATAACGGCCATTAACGTAACTGATGTCGTCATCAGTGAGTTTGTGAATTGGTTTGAAATCCCAGAAGAACTGGTTGTTGTAGACCCGGGAAAAGATATCGTAAGCAGGGCTGCCTTTGGCCGGCCCATTTTTGGCCTTGATTGGCAATTGTTCCCAGAATGGTTTGTAATCAGGCGGATCGTACATGCTTTGCAGTTTTTTGGGGACGGTCGCGCCGTAAGGCATGTGGATCACGCCGCTGCCGATCCACAGGAAGAACTTCTTGTCATGGTTTTCCTGCAGCCATTTAAAGGCCTCGGTCGGAGCTTTCCTTATGCTGCCGCCGCCTGGTCCGCGCCTGGTGCGACCGTAATAATCAAATCCCCGGGAAAAGATATCGCCTGGATTGACGACGGTATTGCCTTTGGTGTCATAGCGCATGAAAAACTCAGGGGAACTGTGGGTGGCGGCGGTTGTGTAACCGTAATTTTTCAGGACGGCCGGCAGGGTGGTTGCGGTGACCATCTCTTTGCTGACCTCGAATGAGATCATGCCGTTGACCCGCGGGTACTGTGAGGTCAAAACGCTCATTTGGGCGACCGGGGTCAGGTTGGCCTGGGCGATGGCATTTTCAAAAAGGACCGAGCTCTCGGCCAGCTTGTCGATGTTTTTGCTGGTTTCTCTCTGGTAGCCGTATGTGCCAAGATGATCAGGGCGCAGGCATTGCAGGGAGATCAGGATTACATTGGTATCTTCATGGCGGGGATGTTCAGGAGGTTTTGTTTCCGCGGCGCTGGTTAAGATAATGGTGGAGGTCAGCAGCAGGATAATGGCCAGCGGCAGGAAGATGAGCTGGGTAAATTTACTGGTAAATACCGAATATCGCATGGGTCATGGTCTCTTTGTTGGTTTTTGATGAAATTTTTTCAGCATTGAGGCTCCCGGTGGTAGATAAGGGTAAGACTTTGAACCTTGGGGAGTACATTTCGCGTTGCTTGTTCAAATTTTAATAAACGTCAAGGTCGTGACCGACGACCACCTTGCCTTTGTAGCCGGCGGTGGTGATTTCGTTTAAGAGATCAGCCGGGGTGGAGGCCATTGGTCGTTTGTCGGGCCGCAGAGATATCGGGTTGTGGTGCAGGATCAATAGTCCCGGTTTGGCCTTGTTGGCAAGCTCGGCTAACTGGCTGGTTGTCGTATGGTAGGTGGCGGCATATTTTTTCAGATCAAATCCTTGGGGATTTGGGCGGCGCGAGTTGTTGACGAACTTCATGGTCAACGCCTCGTGAATCAGAATGTCGCAACCGTTGCAGGCATCAATCGTGGCCTGGGTCGGGGTGGTGTCACCGGGAATAACGATGCTGCGGTCGGCGGTGTCGAAGCGATAGCCGAAAGAATGTTCCCAGTCACCATGACTGGTCGGGAAGGCGGTGACTTTGACATTGTCGTCCTGGTAGACTACTCCTGGTTTCACCAAGTGAACATTGACCTGCAGGGATTCTTTGGGGATCGCTTCCAGCCCTTCGGTGCGGATCCTGATATCTTCTTTATAGGCCGCCAGAAGATGTTCGGTCATCTCCTTGAGGCCGGGCGGGCCGTAGACCTCCAGAGGCACCCGGCGCCCCATGGTCCATGGGGTAAGGATCAGGTCGGCGTATCCGACCGTATGATCGGAATGAAGGTGGGTGTTGAAAACGACCCGGATCTTTGGGGGATAGAGTTCTCTGATTCCTTTGTCGCGCAGGGCGGCCGCGGCCCGTCGTACCACGCCGGGACCGAAATCGACCAGGTAGGCGGTTTGGTTGACGATGATCGCAGTGGCTGACCCGGCCCGGTCCGGGTCAGGCTGGGGGTTGCCGGTACCGAGCAGGACGATTCTGGTGGCGGACTCATTTTTATCGCTGGCCTTGGAGATGGCGGGCGGGAGCATGGCGGACAGGATGATTAATAAAAGAAAAATGCGGCCAAGATAATTAAATTCACTGGCGGTTTTCATTCAGCTTCCTCCGGGAATCTGCGGGGCTGATAGTAAGAGGTAAATGTTTATGGTAGGCCACGGTTGTAAATTTACTGGGCCGGATTATCCAAATTGTTTCGCTTTGTTTGTCGAAACGAGCATGAATTCCATGCTTGACCCGGCGAAAGATGTAACAATACCGGCAATTCTTTTTTGCGACCACCCTTAATTGCCGGTGAAGAGTTCTATCCGGGGTCGGCCTTCGACAAAATCGGGGACCGGTTGATCAAGCAGGGTCATGATCGTCGGGTATTGATCGATATGGCGGATGATCTCGGGCAACTGGAAACCTTTTTTGACCCCCGGGCCCATGATCACAAAGGGGGTCAGCATTCCTTCCGAGCTTTCGGGGATAATTGCCTGTTTGTAGCCGCTTTTCAGGGAATCCCGGAAAACTTCCTGCTGGCTGGTGAGGTCCTCAATCCAGTTGTATCCGGGGTGGTTGGCGATAACCAGGTCGCCGACCCGGTCGGCCGGTAGTCCCAGCTCGGTTGCGGCATCCTCCCACTTCACGATCCGTTCCAGTGGGCTGTTGCCCTCCGAGTCCTTTAATTCTTCCTTGACCAGCCGGATGACCTCCTGCCGCAATTTATCATAAGCCGGCCCGGAGGCCCGATGATAATTGCCGTCCAGCCCGGCCGGGTTCAAATAGATATTGTCCATTTTCAGAAAAACGGCTTTGGTTTTGGCCCAGTCGATCACGTAAGTGCCGGTAAATTGATCAACGGTAAAATTTAGCAGCCCATGAGCGGCCAGGAAATTATTGAGCAGGACTTCCTGGTTCAGGGGCAAGATGCCGTGGTCGGAACTGAAGACGATCACGGTGTCCGGGTCGGCTCCTTTCATGATCTCGCCGAGGATCTGATCGATTCCTTGATACATCTCCATGACTTCCTGCCGGCGCTCCTCTCTGGTCGCCTCGTCGGTTGCGGCATAGCGGCTGCTGGCCGGATCGAGGTGAGCCATCCACCAGCGGCTGGTCAGCATCTGGTTGGGGGTGTAAGTGTCGTGGATGATCAGGTCGCTGTTGCTGTTCTTGGTCAGCCAGGCGGCGGCCTTCCGATGCCAGGTCAGGGAGCGGCGGCTTTCTTCCAGGAAGGTGGCCCGGTCGCCCTCGGTGTAGATCAGTTGCGGTGGGTAGTTGTCTGGGAAATCGACCATCGGTCCCAGGGCTTCGCCGATCTCGCGGCTGAGGAACGAGGGTTTGACCAGATACTGGTTGAGGTTGTCATAAAGGAAACGGAGCCGGAAACTTTCCGGCCTGGCATCAATTACGCAAAACGAGGTGGTGGTGGCGACGGTGATCGCTGAAAGGGAGCGTTCCCAGGCCATTCTTTTCGGAGTGTGGATATTGTAGTCGTTCTGTAGTTCCCATTCCAGGGTGACCGGTAGCCAGGAACTCCAGTCGCCGGTCCCGAGGTCGGCCATTACCGTATTCTTGTCGGCCGAGAACAGCACCCGGTCGTAATCGGCCACCCCGTTGTCGGTGGTATCGTAGAACAGGGCGAATATGGTTGTCCCCCAGTTGGCCAGGGCGGCTTCTTTAGCCGGGCTGAAAGTCGGGGGCAGATCAAGCTGCCAGTCGGCCAGATCTGTGGGGTCGATATATCTGGTCAATTCCGAACCGTAACTGAAGACCCGGTTGTCCATCGCCTGTGTTTTGCGCAAAGCAAGGTCGGCGCCGCTGTGGAAAATTACGGCCGGGAAATCTACCCCCCAGCCGCCCCATCGGCCGCGAATGGTGATGCCGCTGTCAAGTTCGGGCGGGGTTGAACCGGGGACCGAAAGGACGGTGGCGATCAATCCCCGTTCTTCGAGGGTATACCAGATCGGCGGTACTTTTTTGGCCACAGAACTGAAGCCGCCCTTGGAGACCATTTTCAGCGGGTAACCTTCGATATGCATCGGACCGTCGGCGATCCCGTGGACTTTCGGGGTGGAGCCGGTAAGCAGGGTGGCGAAGTTGGTTGGGGTGTGACCTGGGAAGACCGGCATCGAATAGCCCCAGCTGCCGAGCTCCATCATTTTTTTGAGATTGGGCAGCTTTCCTTCTGCCGCCCAGTCAAATATTTTGAAAATAGTCGGCTCGGCCCGCAGGCCGTCGGGGATAAACCAGTATAGTTTCAGGTGGTGGTCGGTGTCCGGTTCGGCAGATTTCTGTTCCCGGTTTGCCGAGAGGTAGAGCAGGCCGGCCAGAATCATGGTGACCAGAACGGTTAGTCCGTAATAGATGGTTTTTTTGTTGGCGGTCTGCAAGAAAGCGTGTCCTTTGTGTTGGTTTTTATTGCGCGACTATGATAAATATTTTCCTCGGTTAAAGCTAGATAGTTTTACATTAACGATTGACCGTTTTGTTACATTTTTTCTTAAGCAGCCCGGCTAATTTGCCGGCAAGGAGCAAAATGAGATTTTTTGGGGTCCCGATTCTCGCGGCCGTAGCGGCCGGGATATTCTTTCCATATGCGGCCCTTTCCCTGATGCCGTTTGGTTTTGTCTTTTTGTTTATCCTGATGTTGTTGTCCGGGTTGACCATTGAATGGCGCAGGGTGCCGTCGGTCCTGGAACGGCCTTTTGTTTTGCTGGCCGGTCTTTTTCTGATGTTCGTCTTTTTCCCGTTGCTTCAATTACTGCTGGCCCGGCTGCTGATTAACGACAGTCAGTTTATTGTGGGGATTGTTTTCGGCTCGCTGATGCCGGCCGCTCTGGTGGCGCCGCTTTTTACCAGGGAATTGCAGGGCGATGAGGAGTTTTCTTTTCTGCTCCTGGTCGTTTCGACTCTGTTGGTGCCTCTGGTCGCACCGCTGCTTTTGAAGTTGATGACCGCTTCTATCCTGCCGGTCCGGGTGGCGCCGTTGATGAAGATCATGCTGCTGCTGGTTACGGTGCCTTTGTTCTGCAGTTTTCTGATCACTGAAAAGCTGCCCAAAGTCAGGGCGGCGGTTTTACCCTATCTCGGGGCCGGTAACGCGATCGCCTTGAGCCTGCTGATTTTTATTCTCTTTGGCAACGCGGTTGGCCGCCTCAATGTCGGTTATGCCGGGATCGGCAATATTGGTGGGTTGTTGATTCTGGCATTTTTTCAGGATTTCGGGGTGCTGTTTCTGGCCCGTTTTCTGAGCGGCCGCCTGTTTGCCGCCCGGACGGCCAATGCCCTTTTTATTACCCTGTCGATGAAGAATGTGGCCATTGCCACCGGCATTCTGCTGTTCTATGATCCCCGGGCCTCGCTGGCGCCGGCCCTGGTCTTTGTCGGTCACGCCGGTCTGTTCAGCTTTATCCCGGTGGCCCGCCGCTATCTGCGGATCAAGGATAAATAGAGGCGTGGGGTTTACGTCCGGACCAGATTGATTGTTTCGCTGATGGTGGTCGGCTTGGCGGCCGAGAGTCTTATCTCCCGGTGGGCCAGGTTGGCCAGGTCGGCCGATTGGTGGGTGATCAGCAGGATGGTCGTGCCGGTGCTCTGCCAGACCCGGCGGAGGTCTTCATAAAGTTCGTTTTTCAGGGTGGCATCCAGCGAGGAAAATGATTCATCAAGAATCAACAGTTCCGGGTCAACCGCCAGGGCCCGGGCCAGGGCCAGTCTTTTTTTCATGCCGCCGGAAAGCTGACCGGGGTAGAAATTCTCAAAGCCGCGCAGCTTGACCAGGGCCAGCAGTTGCTCAACCCTTCGGTTGTCCGGTTTGCTCATCGCAAAGGCCACCTGTTTTGCCACTTTCTGCCAGGGGAAAAGGTCAGGTTCCTGATGGATCATGAATACTTCCCGGTTCGGGCGGCAGGTCAGATCGCGGCCATTGACCAGGACCTTGCCCGCCGCCGGTCTGACATGACCGGCTCCGATCTTGGCCAGGGTGCTTTTGCCGCAGCCGGACGGGCCAGTCAGGCCGACACATTCCCCTTTGCTGATCGTCAATGAAATATCATCAAGGATCAGGTTTTCCGGTTTGCCGGGATAGTGATGTGAGATGTGTTGAAATTCAATCATGTTCTTGATGGTCGCTTACATCCCGCCGGCTTCGTGCCAGGGGATGATTTTTTTCTGCAAAAAAACGGTGGATTCGAAAAGCAGAAAACCGATAATGCCGATCATCACGATGTCGACGGTCATCAGGTCGTACTGCATGTTAAGCCGGTTGAGCTGGATCGAATAACCCAGACCGGACTGACCGCTGATCATCTCGGCGGCGATCACCGACATCCAGCCCATGCTCACCCCGACCCGGATCCCGGTAAAGATCTGGGGTAGGGCGGCCGGGAAGATGATCTGCCAGAGAAAACGCGCCCCCTTGATCTCCAGGGAACGGGCGCAGTCGCGGATCGCCGGCGAGACCGATTCGGCCCCGTCGTAGGTGCTGGTGAAGATTGGAGAAAAGGCACCGATAAAAACGATGATGTAGGCCGAGAATTCACCAATCCCGCAGAGCAGGATTACAAAGGGAATCCAGGCGATCGGCGGCGGGAATTTGGGGGCCTCGAACAGAAATTTCACCAGTTTATTGCGCTTGAGGCCGGCCGGCAGAATGCTGCGGGACAGCCCAACCGCAATGCCGATGACAATGGCCATGCTCACCCCGGCCATCACCCTTGAAATACTGAACAGGCAGTTAAGGGCAAGGGCCGGTAAATCGAGAATTTCAAGCATCTTTTATTTGGCGTTGCGGGCATGCAGGTCGCTGACGTATTTACGCATATCGACCTTCTTTTTCAGTTTAGGGGCCATGAATTCGGCGGCCTCGTCCATGATCTTGAAGTCTTCCTCAATAAAGGTTACGCGTATCTCTCCGCGGTTTTTGACCCAGACATTTGGTTCAATCGAGGCGGCGACATCGCAGGCCTGATTGGTCGCCAGCTGCAGACCGGCCTCCGCCATGAACCAGCCGTTGGCCTGTTCGATGTTCTGACGGTAATAGTCGTAGGCGTCAAAGATTGATTGCATCAGTTGTGCGGCCACGGTGCCGTTTTCCTTGATGAAATTCTCGTTCATCAGGACCAGGGAGCAGACCTTGCCGACATCAAGGACCTTGATCAATCCTTTGGCTTCAAAGATGGCCGGGGTCGGATCAAATCCGCTTAAGGCATCGAGGTTACCCCATTGGGCGCTGTTCTCGCCGCCGAGGACCAGGGGGCCTTGCTCCAGAATTCCCAGGTTGATGATCTTGACGTCTTTGGCTGGATCAAGTCCGGCCTTTTTGAGGGCCGCGACCGTGACTCTTTCCGCTGCGGCCCCGATCGGAATGCCGATCGTCCGGCCTTTTAGTTCGGCGAGGCTGTTGATTGCGGACTTGGGCGGCACATAGGTCAGGGTTCGGTTATACATCAGTCGACCAATTCCCAGCCAGCCTTTGTCTTTGGAGAAAAGGGCGGCGGCCGGCTGGTCGGCGGTGAGGACCACGTCGATCTCGCCGGCCAGGGCGATTTCGTTTAAGATCGGGCCGTAGGTCCGACCGATGAATTCCGCTTGCAGGCCGTTTTTCGCCAGGATGTCGGTGTGCTTTAAGACTTGCACCAGTTGCCCCTGGGTCGCCCAGGGGATCTGCCAGCCGATTCTTATTTTGGTCAGCTCCCCGGCCCCGACCGGCAAGGTGGCCAGGAGTAGGGCGCTGATCGCCAAGGTGATTGTCAAAGTTATTTTCTGCATGGTGTTCCCCTTTGATCGGATATGGTTATTGCTTAAAGGCCAGTTGGTCGGGCCTGAAACTTAATGGTCTGTATTATGGTGATAATTGGGATTAATGCAATTACAAGTTGTACAAATGATCATTATTGTATAACAAATAGTTTAGCAATATACTTGTAGTTCTATACTAAAAAACAGGCTGTTCCGGCATTTTGATTTTTCATTTAACATGAAGTTATCCATAATTGCCAGAGAGATTGCCGTTGTGCAATAAGGTACGCTGATGGATTATGAAAATTTTTATGAATCATTGCGTTATCATGTCGGGAAAAAAGGGCATGGCGGTCAGTCTCTGATCTGCCGGCACACCGATATTCCCAAATCATATCTGTCCCGGATCATGAAAAAGGACCGGCGGGCCGGAACCAGGACCCAGAAAAAGATCTCCAGATTTTTTGGGTTCGGTCTGGAAGAGTTCGTTGAAATCGGCCGCCGGATCACCCTGGGTGAGGACCCCGCACAAGCAGTCGATCTTCTGGGTGATCTGCCGGAGGAACAGCTGATCCAAAGACTGACCGAGGCGGTGCGCAAGGAGATGGTGACCGCCCGGTTGCTGGACCGGACCCAGTTGTTGTACGCCGATATAGTCGAGAACTCCCGACAGATGATCGTCCGGTTTGATGCCGGCCAGAAAATTACCTTTGTTAACCGGGCCGGGGTACAGATGAGCGGCAAAGAGCGGGCCGATCTGCTCAATCGGGACTGGAAATTTCTGGTGCGCGAGGAGTTTCGCGAACAACTGGCGGCAAAAATCAAACCGCTCAAAGGCGAGGGCGGCAGTTTCTCCGTGGAAGTCCCGTCCAGTGCCGGTGAGATCTGGCTCTTGCTTACTGTAACTATATTTCCGGCCGGGGAAGGGGAACATGATCTGGGGCAGCTGGTCGGCTTTGATATTACTGAGCAGAAAAAACTGGTCGACCGCCTCCATTTTATTCAGCACGGGGTCGAGATGAGTTTTGTGCCGACTCTGGTCATTGATGACAATGCCGGAATTGTCTATGTCAATAAGGCGGTCTGCAATCTTCTGGGCTACAACAAAGAGGAATTAACCGCAATGTCGGTCTGGGACATCAACCCGACTATTTCCCGGGAGAGCTGGCCCCGGAAATGGGCCTGGTTTGAAGCGGAGGAGAACGTGGTTTTTCCCGGCCTCTATCGAAGAAAAAATGGAGAGACCATCCCGGTGGAGTTTCAGGTCAGCAATCTTAAATATCCCGATGGCCGCAGATATAATGTAGTATTTGTCAAACCCGGCAACGGGGAAAAGTTTGCCTGATTGCTGGTTGCGGGTCAAGGACCTCTTTATTTTATGAAAAATAAACTCATATTGTTCATGCTGATGCTGGCCGGTCTGGGCGGCGCTTTTTTGTTATTCGGCCCAGACTGGCTCCGTTCGGGACCGGTTCTGGCTGATCTGGAAGCGGAGATCGGTCTTCGCTTTCCGGGTGGTGAAAATTACCTGATCAAAAAAAATCTTTTACGGAAAGGAAACAATACTTCTTTTCGAAGTATTGAGGCCGCTGACGGCGGTAAACTACTCCGGATTGAGGTGATCGGCGGGTTGTCGGTGGAAGAGGCTCAACGGACCATTGATGAGCGGCTGCATATGATCCAGTCGCTGTTCAGTAACCTGCCTTCCCCCTATCCGGGGGCGATCACCAATAAGGTTGAGGTTCCGGCTGAACTGTTACCCCGGACCCGGCCGATCAGGGTCGGGGGTGAGGAGCGGGAACTCTATGTCTTGAGCAGCAGCTCCCGATACGCATATGGGGCAATGTCTGCCGAGATGGCGGCTTTTCGCGGCGGCCTGATCTTTATTTACGATTCGGCCAGACGGACTCTTTTCCGGGTCGATCTTTTCATTCCCCGGGCGGAATTTGACGAAGGTGGGCTGGCCGTATTTTTTCAGGGGGTCAGTTTGATCGGTACTGATCACAAATTGCTCAACGGCCAAACGGCTGATTCGGTCAAGGCAACAAAGGCGGAAATTGACGATCAATCTGATTTTCTTGCCGCGAGCAGTTCTGTGCTTGAGGGAAATTCCCGGCGTAAACCCGGTTACAACCTGATCATTATCGCCTTTGAGCCGCTGGGGGCCGATCATGTCAGCGCTTATGGTTACGATAAAAAAACCACTCCGGCCCTGGACGCCTTTGCCGATGACTCTTTTCTCTTTGAGCAGGCGGTCAGTCCCTCCAGCTGGTCATTGCCTGTTTTTATCTCGTGGTTCACTTCCCTTTATCCTTCTCAGCACAAGGTAGTCAACAAGTACAGTAAATATACCGAAAAGGAACAGGTCCTGGCCAATCTGGCCTTACTGTCGCCGGGGGCGGTGACCATGGCCCAGGTCTTAAAGGGGGCAGGTTACCAGACCGCGGCCTTCACCGGCGGTGCCTCCCTGGGTGGCGACTTTGGTTTTGCGGCCGGTTTTGATCAATATTTTGACCAGAGCAGTTTTGGCGGCTTTGATCTGACCATGCCCAAGGCCATCGACTGGCTGGGCCGGAAAACAGTCGGCAAGTTCTTTCTGTTTGTGCAGGGTTATGATGTGCACGGCAAATTTCCCCTTGTGCGGCCGGATCTGAATAGATTTCTCGATAAGCCGTATGGCGGGAGTTTAACGGCGACCGAAGATGAGTACTGGGCCCTGCGCAACAAAAATCTGGAGGAAGGTGATATCTCGTTGCCGGCTGAGGATGTTCGTCTGCTAAAGGCTGTCTATGACGCCAAGATCTTTGCCGCTGACCGGCGTTTCGGGGCCTTTATCGATAAATTGCGAGAGCTTCACCTGCTGGAGCGATCAATTATTGTCGTTTCTTCCGGTTCGGGTAATGAATATTTCCAGCATGGCCGGCTTGATCACGGTTTCAGTCTCTATGAGGAACTTCTGCATGTGCCGCTGCTGATCAGGGTGCCGGGGGCCAAAGGCAAAAGAATCAAGGAACTGGTTCGGACTATCGACCTGCTGCCGACGGTTATCGACCTGTTGGCGATCGAACCGGCGCCAGACCTTGAACAACAGATGCAGGGGGTGAGTCTGACCCCGTTATTGGCCGGCGAGGCAATGCAGCTTGATGCGGTCGCCGAGACCGACTACCTGAACCGGGTATTCAAAAGGTCGATCCGGACTCATGACGGCTGGAAACTGATTGTCTCTCTCGACAGTGAGAAGCGGGAACTTTATGACCTGAATATTGATCCTGCGGAAAAAAATGATCTGAGTAGTAAGCGCCCCCGCCGGGTTTATGAACTTGAGCAGCTTTTATTCTGGACGTTGAAAGGGGATAAAGGCAAGTAGGTAGTAAATTGTGAATAGTAAATAGTGACAAGTGACAAGTAAAGCTGAGTTGGGACGCTAATCGGCCTAAACCGATAAGCGGGTTCACGAGACATCGAGACTTATGCCTTTATTGAAAGTTAAGTAAGCTTTCCCCGGAATCCGTTGAAAGAGGAGGATTGATCGTAAAAGATAGCAATTACTTGTTAATCTAAACAAAATCTTTGGCCCTCAAAAAAAATCTTTTCAGGCTGACAAACTTTTTGGGGCCAAGAAGATTTTTCTTCAGGCTCGTTGTGCTCTAAAAAAACAAAATTGACAATAGTCACCAATGTAATTACAATGTAGGTATAATATTAAAAGTGAGGTGGCAGAAATGAAAGCTTCGATAATTCAAATTGGCAATTCTCAGGGTCTCCGAATCCCAAAACTAATTCTTAAACAATGTGGTTTTAGTGGTGAGGTGGAACTCGAGGTTCACGACCGGGAACTCATCATAAAATCAACCAGTCATTCGCGGCAAAATTGGAAAAAAGCATTCAAAGCAATGGCCCAGAATGAGGATGATCAATTACTTGATTTTTCACAAAACCAATGGGATGAGGAAGAGTGGGAATGGAAATAAATCGTTTTGATGTGTTCCTCGTCAATCTAGACCCAACCGTGGGGCATGAGATAAAAAAAACCAGACCATGTCTCATCATTTCACCAAACGAAATGAATCACTATATATCCACTATTATTGTCGCACCAATGACCTCAAAGGGAAGAAATTACCCCACAAGAATTTCTTGTTCATTTCAAGGCAAGAATGGGCAGATTGTTCTTGACCAAATACGTACAGTTGACAAAAGGAGACTTGTTAAAAAACTGGGGGGCATCAGCAAAAATGCACAAACGAAAACCCTCAATCTATTGCACGAGATGTTTGCTCCCTAATGGGCTAATATTATAGAATTAGTACAATCGGGTAGCCGGAGGGTTCTTCCCTCCAGCCCCCACACCACATAGCAAGCGGGTTCGCACTAGGCGGTTCCCATGAGTTACCGAGCCGTAGCCGGGTAATGGATGTTCACCCATAGATCTTTTACAGACAGTAGACCTTGATCCTTAAACCATTTTATGGAGGAATATCTTTCTTAAAGAGAGCAAGCACTAAGTTTCTATTTAACTCTTGTTTAATGAAGGACCCTAAACATAAATCCTGACGGCAAAATTATCCGCTTTTTACCCTCTCCCAATGCTTTTTCCCCGAAAGAATGGGAAGCATCCTGTTTCAATGGACAACAAAAAGTTGTTTCTCAAATTTAATATTTCATGCTGTCATCTTAAATTAACAGCCACTCTCAAAAATGTAGATGTCTATGTCTATCTACACTTGAACTGTCAAATCAAATTAGACCTTCAGCTTCAATTTTGTTAGTAAAAAATGGAATTTCCACAATTCACTCGTCACTTGTTTCTAGTCAGCTAGATCCTGTAGCCGCTTAATCCCTTCCTCCACCTTGGCGAGTTTGGCGGTCAAGGCCTCCTGCTTTTCCTTTTCCTTGGCGATTACCTCGGCCGGGGCTTTGCCCATGAAGGTTTCGTTTGTCAGCTTGCCGTTGGTCCGTTCCAGATCTTTGTCGATTTTTTCCTTTTCCTTGTTGAGCTTGGCGGTTTCTTTTTCCACATCGACCAGACCTTTCATTGGCACGTAGATCTCGATGTCCTCATAGATATAGGAGGCCGCTCCTTCCGGGTGTGTTCCCTGGGCCACGATTTCCAGGGATTTGGTCCGCGTTATCCCGCTGATTGACTTTGCCACCAGATTGAGGCTGGCAAGTTTGCCGGGATCCTGGCAGATGATTATGGCCTCGATTTCAGCCGAGGGATGGACCATCATTTCACTGCGGATATTTCTGATTCCGGTCACCACGCCCATGAACAGGGTGGTGGCGCTCTCAATCTCGTCATTCTCCCAGGCCGGTTGCGGTTCGGGGAACTGTTCGGTCATGATCGAAGACCGCTTGCCGGGCAGGACATGCCAGATTTCCTCGGTGACAAATGGGGTAATCGGATGGAGTAATTTGAGGATTATTTCCTGCACGGTGAAGAGCGTCGCCCGGGCCTGCTCTTTGACTTTCTGGTCATCGCCGTAGAGTTCAGATTTTATCCATTCGACATACCAGTCGCAGAATTCATGCCAGACAAATTGATAGATGGCGGAAGCCGCATCGTTAAAGCGGAATTCATCCAGGGCCTTGTACACGGCGCTGATCGTATGGCTGGTGCGGCTTAAAATCCATTGATGGGGTAGAGAGAGGTTGTCGATCTCAAGGCTGCCGGTGACTTCCGGCTTGCACTCATTGATATGCATCAGGGTAAAGCGAGCGGCGTTCCAGATTTTATTGATGAAATTACGATAGCCGTCAATCCTTTCCTCGCTGATTCTGATGTCTCGGCCCTGGGCGGCAAAAGCGGTCATCGTGAAACGCAGGGCATCGGTGCCGTATTTGTCCATGACCAGGAGCGGGTCCATGACGTTGCCCTTTGATTTACTCATCTTCTTGCCGAACTGATCGCGAACCAGGGCATGGAGGTAAACGTCCTTGAAGGGGACTTCCTTCATGAAATGCAGACCCATCATCATCATCCGGGCGACCCAGAAAAAGAGGATATCAAAACTGGTGATCAGGACCGAGGTCGGGTAGAACATCTTCAGTTCCGGGGTCTCATCGGGCCAGCCTAAAGTGGAAAAAGGCCAGAGGGCGGAAGAAAACCAGGTGTCGAGGACGTCGGTTTCCTGAACTAGTTTGGCCGAGCCGCATTTGGGGCATTTGTCCGGATCGACATTTTGAACAATCAGTTCGTTGCAGTCTTCGCAGGTCCAGGCCGGAATCTGATGGCCCCACCAGATCTGGCGTGAGATGCACCAGTCGCGGATATTGTACATCCAGTCAAAAAAGGTGTTTTCCCATGATTTGGGATGGATGTTGATTTGTCCTGATTTGACCGCCGCAATTGCCTTTTCGGCCAGCGGTTTTACCGAGACGAACCACTGTTTGGAAAGGGTCGGTTCCACCACGGTCTGGCAGCGGTAGCAATGACCGACTCCGTGCAGATATGGTTCGATCCCCTCGAGATATCCTTCTTTTTCCAGGGCGAGGACGATCTTTTTTCGACACTCGAAACGGTCAAGTCCGGCATATTCGCCGGCCGCCTCGTTCATCACGCCGTTTTCATCCATCACGGTCATGATCTCGAGATTATGGCGGCGGCCGATTTCAAAGTCATTCAGGTCATGGGCCGGTGTCACCTTGAGGGCGCCGGTCCCGAAATCCTTTTCGACATGGGTATCAAAAACAATTGGAATCTTGCGGCCGGTAAGGGGCAGAATCACGGTTTTATCGGGCAGTGCATTGTAGCGTTCATCGGAGGGGTGGACTGCTACCGCAGTATCGCCGAGCATGGTTTCCGGCCGGGTAGTGGCGACCACCAGGGAGCCGGAGCCGTCGGCATAGGGATAGCGGATATTATAAAGTTTGCCGTCGGTCTCCTCGTGCTCGACCTCCAGATCGGCCAGGGCGGTATGACAACGGGGGCACCAGTTGATGATATAGTCGCCCTTGTAGATCAGTCCTTCGGCGTAGAGTCGGGTAAAGACCTCGCGGACGGCCCGGGACAGACCTTCGTCCATAGTGAATCGTTCCCGGTCCCAATCGCAGGATGAGCCTAGTCGTTTGAGCTGGTTGATGATTTGACCGCCGGACTCTTCTTTCCACTGCCAGACCCGTTCGACAAATTTACGACGGCCGAGATCGTGACGGCTGGTGCCTTCGGTGGCCAGCTGGCGTTCCACCACGTTCTGGGTGGCAATGCCGGCATGGTCGGTACCCGGCACCCAGAGCGTGTTGTATTGCTGCATCCGGCGATATCTGACCAGAATGTCCTGCAGGGTATTATTCAAGGCGTGACCGACATGAAGGACGCCGGTGACGTTGGGCGGCGGGATTACAATGGAAAAGGCGGGTTTGTCCGGATCCATGGTGGCGGAGAATTTTTTCTGCTCCTGCCAGATCTGGTACCATTTTTTTTCAACGCTTGCGAATTCGTAGGCCTTGGCAAGCTCGTGGCTGTTTTGGTCGATTGTCTCGGGACTCATTTTAATTACAATACGCTCCATGGTTGGGGGAGAAATATACTGGTGTAAAGATTAAGGGCATAATGGTCGGTCATGCCGGCGATATAATCGCAAACCTTACGGTGTTTCGGGGTGTCGGCATCGTAGATTTCAGAATCATCGGAATTGATTTCCGCTTCCATGAAATGGTCCCAGAGGTCGCGCAGGATTTTCATGGCCTTGATAAAATCATTGTGAACCCGGTCCGCCTCATAGACGTTTTCATAGAGAAAGGCCCGCAGGTCGGTGATGCAGCTGAGGATATCGCTGCTCATTGTCAGTTTTTCGTTTTCTGTTTTGGCGGTGTTGACGATGATATCGGTGACCATGGTCCCGATGCGCTGGGCATGGGTCTGGCCGATTTTAGCAATGATGTTTTTGGGCAACTGGTCTCTGCTTAGAATCCCGGCCCGCAGGGCGTCATCGAGATCATGATTGACGTAGGCGATGATATCGGCGATCCGGACCAGCTGACCCTCAAGGGTAGAGGGTAGATCGGTCAGGTCCTCGGGCAGGATATCGTTGCGCCCCTTGGAGTGCATGACGATGCCTTCCCGCACTTCATGGGTGAGGTTCAGGCCGCGGCCGCGTTTCTCCAGAAAATCGACCACCCGCAGACTTTGTTCATAATGGCGGAAGCCGCCGGGATGGAGGTCGTTTAAGATCGATTCCCCGGCATGGCCAAACGGGGTGTGTCCCAGGTCATGGGCCAGGGCGATGGCCTCGGCCAGGTTTTCGTTCAGGCGCAGAGCGGCGGCCACGGTCCGGGCGATCTGTGCCACTTCCAGGGCATGGGTAAGCCGGGTGCGGTAGTGGTCGCCGGTCGGGGCGAGGAATACTTGCGTTTTATGTTTCAAGCGGCGGAAGGTCTTGGAGTGGATAATCCGGTCCCGGTCCCGCTGGAAGGCCAGGCGAATATCGCATTCCGGTTCGTCCCGCAGACGGCCTTTGCTGTTTTTGCTCTGGCAGGCACGGGGCGAGAGGGCCAAGGCCTCTCTTTCTTCCATTTCTTCTCTGATCAATTTTGACATAACGGATCGCAAGGTAAATATTTTTCGAGACTGAAGATTGCCGATTAGATGGTTAATAGTAAATAGTGACGAGTAAATAGTAAATAGTGACGAGTAAATAGTAAATAGTGACGAGTTAATAGTAAATAGTGACGAGTTAATAGTAAATGGTGACGAGTAAATAGTAAATAGTGACAAAAAACAATGGGAAATGAGCGGCCCAATTTTGATGGCCGTGGTTTTTACTTGTCACTCGTCACTCGTTATTTTCTATCCATCATTTTCCATTGTTGCTTCTATCTTTTCAATTTCCGCCTGGGTTTGTTCCCAATCCGCGTAAAGGCGTTTAAGTTTTTGATCAACCCGGCTGTAATCATTACTTTTTTCCGAGAAGGCTTCCTGGTCGTTATATAATTGGGGATCGGCCAGGGCCAGTTCAAGTTCTGACTTGCTGCTCTCCAGTAATTCAATCTCTTTTTCGGTTACCTGCACCTTCTTTTTTAAGGGAGCAAGTTCTTTGCTGACTTTCTGGCGCTGCATGGCCTGGGCCTGCCTGGCTTCCTTGCCGCGGGCCTTAACCACAATGTTTTTTTGCGCCGTTTCATTTAAGGTCGTCTCTTTTCGGCCGGGTTCGCCGCTCTGCCGCTGGCTTTGGGTTTTGGCCAGATATTCGGTGACGTTACCTTCATACATGGTGGCCCGGCCGTTTTTGATCTCCAGTACCTTGTTGACCAGTCGGTCCACGAAATAACGGTTATGGGAGACGACGATAATTGAACCGTCGTATTGTTTCATCGCCTCTTGCAGAATCTCCTGGGACATCATATCCAGATGGTTGGTCGGCTCGTCCATAATCAGTAGATTAGCCGGGGTGGCGATCATCTTGGCCAGGGCCAGTCGGCTTTTTTCACCGCCGGAGAGGACCTGCACCTTTTTGTCCACCTCGTCACCCCGGAACAGGAAGGCGCCAAGCAGCGAACGGACCTTGGTGATTGTCTGTTCGATTTCAATCTGGTTCATGGTTTCCAGGACGGTTAGTTTTGGTGAGAGGTCCTGGGCCTGGTGCTGGCCGAAATAGGAGATCTCGACATTATGGCCAAGTTTGATTTGGCCGCTGTCCGGCTTGATCAGCCCGGCCAGGATTTTGACCAGAGTTGATTTGCCGGCCCCGTTGACCCCGACGACGGCCAGTTTGTCGCCGCGTTGCAGTTCAAAGGTCATGTTGTTGAATACCATTTTGTCTTCATAGCTCTTGGTCAGATGTTCAACGACCACGGCTAATCGGCCACTGGGGGCGGCGGGTGGAAAACGGAAAGAGACCGCCATTTCGGAATCTTCCAGTTCAATCCGGTCCAGCTTGGACAGTTGTTTCAGGCGGCTCTGGACCTGGCTTGATTTGGTTGATTTGGCCCGGAAACGGGTGACAAAACGCATGGTCTGCTGGATTCTGGCCTGCTGGTTGTCATAAGCGGCCCGCTGGACTTCCATCCGGATCTCTTTTTCGGCGATATATTTGGAGTAATTGCCTTTGTAGATCGTCAGTTTGCCGAGGCTCAGTTCCCAGGTCGAGGTGGTGATGTTGTCGAGAAAGGTCCGATCATGGGAGATGATCACCAGGGCGCCTTGATAGGTCTTAAGAAACTCTTCGAGCCAGGTCAGGGATTCGATATCCAGGTGGTTGGTCGGCTCATCGAGCAGCAGGAAGCTGGGCAGGGCCAGCAGATGTTTGGCCAGCATCAGCCGCATGAGCCAGCCGCCGCTGAAAGTCTGGCAATCCTTGTTGAAATCACTTTCTTTAAATCCAAGGCCGACCAGTATTTTTTCAATTTTGGACTTCATCCGGAAGATGTCGGATTGATCGAGCTGATGCTGAATCTCACCCTGGGCCTGTAAAAGTTCCGGGATGTCGGGAGAGGACGGGTCAATCAGGGAGAGGGCGTGGTTTATTTCCTCAAGTTCCTGCTGGAGACTCAAGGCATCGGCAAAGGACGATTCCGCCTCCTCATAGAGGGTGCGTCCTTCCGGAATGACAGACACTTCCTGGGGCAGATAACCGATGGTGGCACGTTTAGCCCGGACAATAACTCCGTAATCGGTCTCGATGATGCCGGCAACCATCTTCATCAGGGTGGATTTGCCGGTGCCGTTCACCCCGATCAGGCCTATCCGGTCCTGGGTGTTGATCCGACCCGAAACTTCCTTGAACAGATGTTTGTCACCAAACTGCAAGGTGAGATTATTGATCGTTATCATATGCTCGCGGCGTTGAAAAATTTGATGAAAAGGGAAGACAATAGCATAAATTGTTGCTTACAACCATACTTTGTTAGTGAAGAGTGAAGAGTGAAGAGTGAAGAGTGAAGAGTGAAGAGTGAAGAGTGAAGAGTGAAGAGTGATTAGAGATGAGGGTCGAGTTTTAAGTGATGAGACAAGTTTAAACCAGATCCCAATGTCATTGCGAGGGAGGCAGAGCCGACCGAAGCAATCCGGAGTTTTTTGCATTTACTATTCACTCGTCACTTTTCACTCGTCACTCGTCACTCGTCACTTTTCATTATTTACTTGTCACTATTTAATAAGATAGAATGATTGTAAAAAAATAATCTGCACGGGACAAGAAACAATGCGACATAAGGGAACGGTTTTTGAAAGTGTTTTCCAGTCATGGCCGCTCAGTGTCGGGCCTTTGCTGGAGAAGGCCGGGTTGATCGGTGCGCTGGTCGGCCATGACAAAATTTTAATCAAGCCCAATCTGGTCGAGCCACTGGCGCCGCCAATCACTACGCCGGTCGGACTGGTTGAGGCCCTGGTTGATTTTTTACAGGATAAGGTTCCGGCCTGTGAGATTTTGATCGGCGAGGGCACCGGATCCAATGAACATGAGACCCCATATGTTTTTGAAAAACTGGGTTATTGTGAAATGGCGGCCCGGAAGGGGGTGAGGTTGCTCGACCTTAATGAACAACCCCTGATCAGCAAAAGTCTGCCCCAATGCCGACGTTGGCCGCAGATGCATCTGCCGCAGATTGTTTATGATTCTTTTCTTCTTTCGGTGCCGGTTTTGAAGGCCCATAGTCTGGCCAGCGTCACCCTGACCATGAAAAACATGATGGGCTGTGCCCCGCCGTCATATTACCGGAAAGGGGGACACTGGAAGAAATCATCATTCCATGACAACGTGCAGGCCGCAGTCCTTGATCTGAATCGTTACCGGACCCCCGATTTCACCCTGCTTGACGCGACGGTCGGCATGCAGGAGGCCCATCTCTGGGGGCCGGTCTGCGATCCGCCCCCCAACAAGCTGGCGGCTTCCCATGATTCGGTGGCCATCGATGTTTACGGGGCGGGACTGTTAAAGAGAGATTGGAAGATGATCGGTTATCTGTTCCAGGCCCATGGTGAGTTGGGCCAGGGGGAACCGTTGGAGATAGTTGAAAGTGAATAGTGACGAGTGAATAGTGAATAGTGAATAGTGACGAGTGATAAGTTATACATAAATGATAAGGGGACTCACTGCTGGGTCTTTTTTCGGGCCTGGGCTGATTTGTTTTCGTAAGACCACAGGCCTTGGCGATTACTGAATTGGATAAATATATGACTGAAAATGAAAAAACCACCGGTGGTCTGGATAGTTGCGGCAACGTCTGGTTGCGTTATGTCGAAAGTCTGGTTGAGGCCTACAACCAGGGCGATCAATTGGTATGCGCCCTGAAAGAAGTGTCCCCCTCAAGGGGGGATTGGACAGAACCCTTGGGGTGCGCCCTGAAAGAAGTGTCCCCCTCAAGGGGGGATTGGACAGAACCCTTGGGGTGTGCCCTGAAGGATTTACCCTCGGACCATAAGTCGGCAAACGATAAAAATACGGAGCCTGAGCGAACCAGGAAGATTGTGATCTGTTCTCCTCATCCGGACGATGAGGCCCTGATCTGCGCCTTGCCGCTTCGCCTGATGCGGGAAGACCGGGTGGCGGTCGTTAACGTCGCCCTTACTCTGGGCAGTGATCCGGCCAGAAAAGAGGAACGTCGGCAGGAGATGGCACGGGCCTGCGGGGTGCTTGGTTTTGAATACCGCTTGGTTGAAGAGCCTTTGGCCTTTGACCGGATCACGCCGACCGCTTCCGGTCATGCCCCGGCGGGTCGAGGAAAAAAGATTGAGGTCCTGGCGGACCTTTTTGCCAAGCTTGCCCCTGACCTGGTTTTTTGTCCCCATGAAGATGATCTGCATCCGACCCATATCTGGGCCAATCATTTGGTCATTAAGGCCCTGAAGAAATATTCGGAGGATGGCGGCCAGGATGTGATTTTATTGGAGACCGAATACTGGCATCCGATGAAGGACCCGGACCTTCTGGTTGCGGCGTCTCCTAAGGAGGTGGCATTGATGATCGAAGCCCTTTGTTGCCACCGGGGTGAGATAGACAGAAATCCCTATCATCTGCGGCTGGCGGCCAGGTTGATGGATAATGTCCGGCGAGGTGGGGAGCTGGTCGGTGGGTTTGGCCGCAGAGTGCCTGATTTCATCTTCGGCGAGCTATACCGGATCTCACTGTTCAGTTCCGGGGTGATGTGCAGCGGTAAAGAAAATCTGGTGATCGGCCCGGATCAAAAGATATCTTGTGCGGCCCTGGAAAAATCAGTCAAAGTCTGCCGGGTTACTTCCTGAGATTACCCGGTTTTTTGGTAAGTCCCAACTCTTGAGAAACCTGGGTCGCTATTTCTTCGATTGATTTGCCGGCGCTGGAAACAATCGGGATCTGGTTGCGTTTAAAGATCTCCTCGGCCTGCTCCAGTTCAGTAATGCAGTTGGCAAGTTTGGCGTATTTGCTGTCTGGATATCTTTTTTCCCGGACGTTGTGCAAAAGCTCAGGTGAGGTGGTCAGGCCGATTGCCCGTTTTTTATTGCGGATGATTCCATCCGGCAGGCGATAGTTCGTCAGGTACTCGGTGGTGAGCGGAAAATTGGCCGATTTGAGCCCCATCTGGGTGGCCAGATAAACACTGACCGGGGTCTTGCCGGACCGCGATACCCCCAACAGAATGACGTCCGCTTCATCCGATTCATTTACTTTGATCCCGTCGTCGTGGTCCAGACAATAATGGATCGCCTCGACCCGGCGGGCCATGGTTACATCGTCGCTATGTCTGGAAAAACCGGGGACCCGCAGGGCCTTGGCCTCCAGACAGCTTTCCAGTGGTTCGAGCAGCGACTCAAAGGCATCGAAAAATTCCACTTCCGGTGATTTGAAAATATTGCGTACTTCAGTGTCCATAATCGTGCTGAAGATTAAAGGACGGCGGCTCAGGGATTGTTTGAGGATATAGGCCAGGGTCTTTTCGGCGTCCTCTCTGGTCCGGACGTAGGGGAACTTCTCCTCGTGAAAGTTGATTTCCGGAAATTGGCAGAGCAGGGCCTGGCCGAGGTTGGTCACCAGGATACCGGTACTGTCCGAGATATAGTAAACGTCTTTTGAACTCCACATAATGATATTCTCACCTGGTTTAGATTAATATAGTGAATAGTGAATAGTAAATAGTGAATAGTGAATAGTAAATAGTAAATAGTGAATAGTGAATAGTGAATAGTGAATAGTGACGAGAGAGGAGAGGGGAAAACAAATACTATTCACTTGTCACTATTCACTTGTCACTACTGCAATTATTATAACAGTTTTCTCTCTTTTGTTTGACTTTTATCCCGGATTTGAAGTGTAATAATTAAGGTTTCTTGATCAGGGGAGCTTTAAAAAAACAGTAATCTGGGGGAAAATATGATTGCGCGAGTCGTTGTCTCCGTCCTGTTTCTTTTCTGTTTGTCGGTAGTTTCCGCGCCTGCTGCGGATCATGTCCTTGAAATCCCCGGCACCGGCGACTCCCAAACCCTTCTGCGCATCCTTGATAAGGAGTTTGAAAAAAGCAATCCCGATATTGAGGTTGTCATCCCCGAGAGTATCGGCAGTGGCGGTGGGGTGAAAGCGGTGGCTTATGAAAAGGCGGAACTGGGCCGGGTGGCCCGCCCTCTTCAAAAAAAGGAAGAAAGATACGGCCTTGCATACCAGGTGTTTGCCTATTCGCCGGTGGTATTTGTGGCTAATCCCAGCGTTACCGGCGTGAACAATATCACCCCTGCCCAGGTGGTCGGTATTTATAACGGCACGATCGATAACTGGCGGCAGCTGGGAGGCCGCGATCAGAAAATCTATGTGATCAGTCGCGAACCGGGAGATTCTTCCCGGATGATCTTAGAAAAAAAAGTGCCGGGTTTTAGTCAGATATCCGAATTAGCAGGCAAGGTCATCTTCAAGAGCCCGGAAACGGTTGACGCCGTTATTAAACATCCAGACACCATCTGCTATGCTCCTTTGTCCAGTGTCTTGAAAGAGGGGTTGGTAATTCTCAAGTATGAGGGATTTGATCCCATAACCGGGAAGGATTATCCTTTGTTCAATCCTATGGGTCTGGTCTGGAAAGGTGAGTTGAGCGAGCCGGCGGCCAGGTTTAAGAAATATCTTTTCAGCAAAGAGGCGGTCGCTATTATTCGTGATTTCGGGGCTATTCCGGTTTCAAATTAATTTTTTTTAGGAAACAGATTAACTAATGTCGGTTAAAAGAATACTCCTTGTCTCCCACCTAAGTATCTTCCTGCTGGTCATTATTGTTGGTTTTCTCTCTTCCCTGGCAATCCTTGATAATAAACAGCAGGAAGAAAATCGAAAGATGGAGATGATCTCGCATCATACCGGTCAGATGATCATCTCTGCCATTAATCAGAACAAGAAAGACCTGCAACAGATTGCCGGCAGTCCCGAAGTTGAAAAATTTATTGATAGTTATCAGGAACTTGTTCTGGCCGAATATTTCGGACGCTTTGTCGAAACCTTCAGCGAACTTGTTTTTGTCGGGGCTGATGGTTTTGAAGAGATCAGGGTGGTGGGTGGTCAGCTTTCAGATTTATTACTGGAGGTGAAGGACGATCCCTATCTAAAGAAAAGCAAGGCGGAGCCCTTAAAACTTTTTATCGATTATAATGGGCGGGACACCGAAAACGGGGCGCCGGTAGTAAATTTATATTATGGGCTCAGGAGTTATTTCGGAGACAAGTACGAAGGGACCATTGTCGCCTCGTTTCCTGATCGTGACTTGAAGTTGTTCCTGCAGATGATGCGGCTGGGCGAGGATGGATCCTTAATCCTGGTTGATCGGAACGGCCTGGTTATCGCTTCGTCATCCGAAGACCTGGTCGCCCGCCAGATTAATTCCCAATCCTGTCCGCAAGTTTTAGTTAAGAATATCAACGACGGTTTGCATATCTTCGACCGGGGCAAGGTGTTCGGGGTTGACAGTTTTTATTCCAGCAGCCCGGTTGCCGAGACCGGCTGGTCGGTGGTCGCGGTTCAGCCTTACGCCTCATTTATTGCCGAAATTAACCGACTTAGAATTATTTATTTCGCCATTCTGATTTTATCAGCCCTGGTCGGCGGGGTCCTGGTCTATTATATGGCCCAGCGGATGACCAAGCCGCTTATGATCCTTAATGATGCCGCCAAGTCGGTGGCTGCCGGTAATCCAAAAATAATCCCCTCCTTAAATCGTAAAGATGAGATCGGGCAGCTGGTTGATTCTTTCAACATGATGGTTCAGGAGCTCAAGACCACCACCGTTTCTCGGGATTATCTGGACAGTGTTATTCATTCGATGTCTGATTCCTTGTTGGTGATTGATGAAAACGACAAGGTTGAGGCAATTAACCAGGCCTGTTGTCAAATGCTGGGTTACAAGGAAAATGAGGTGCTGCACCGGCCGGTGGACAAATTGTTTGTTGAGGTAAAATCCAAGGGTTCCTCCTGGTTTGATTTCTTTTCATCCTCAACCGACAATGTCGCGCAGGAATGTTTTTATCTGAAAAATGATGGCGATCTGGTGCCGGTCTGGCGGGTGACCTCGCTTCTTCATGATAAGGAAGACAAGGTCATCGGGGTCATTTGCATCGGCCACGATCTGAGCGAGCGATATAAATCTGAAGAAAAGCTAAAACGGCTGAATGCCAAGCTCCAGGAAAGCAATGCTGAACTGCAGGAATTCGCTTATGTGGCGTCCCATGACTTGCAGGAGCCTTTGCGCAAGGTTACCGGTTTTGGTGAACGCTTAAAGAGCAGATATGCCGATGAGCTTGGCGAGCGCGGCCTTGATTATCTGAACCGGATGGAAAGCGCCGCTAGTCGGATGCAGGGCCTGATCGACGGACTGCTGGCCTTTTCCCGGGTGAAGACTAAGGCCAAACCCTATGAATCGGTCGATTTATCAAAGGTGGCGGCGGAGGTGATCTCCGATCTTGAGGTTCGGATCAGGGACAGCAATGGCCGGGTAGAGATTGGCGAACTGACGACCATTGATGCCGATCCTCTGCAGATGCGACAGATTCTGCAAAACCTGATCGGTAATGCCTTAAAGTTCAGCCGGGAAGGTGAGACGCCGGTGGTCAAGGTTACGGGGCAGGAAATTGAGGACGGATTTTACCGGATTTCGATTGCTGATAACGGGATTGGTTTTGACGAGAAATATACCGACCGGATCTTTGGCGTTTTCCAACGACTGCACGGGCGGGGGAAATATGAGGGCAGCGGGATCGGTCTTTCAATCTGTCGTAAAATAGCCGACCGCCATGGCGGTGATATTTCGGTTGCAAGTGCCGAGGGTCAGGGCGCTACTTTTATGGTGACTTTGCCGATTCACCAGGAAAAGCAACAGAATGACGTATTTGTCGATGAGGATGATTGATGAGACTTTCGCGGAAACTTATTACCGGTTATCTGGCGATTGCGGTTATCACCGTGATGGTTGGACTGTTCGGGATCGGCTCCCTGTTAAAGGTTAATGACACCTACAACAATTTTACCAATTATCATTTTCCGGTCTATGAGGTTCTGGACGATCTGAAATTTTTCGGAATGAGAATTGTGGCTTCGACCAGCGAGTTACTGGTGGTGATCGACGAGGGCGGTCATGCCAGACAAAAAGGTGAAGAACTTGATTCGGAGGCGAAAGACGGTGAGGGTTCTTTGATCAATGAAGGGGTTGCCTCTTTTTATGCCGCCTACGAACGCTATCTTGCCCTCCAGAAGATGTATAGCCTTTCAGATCCCGAGGAGGAGAATGTCCTTAAATCTTATGGTGAAAAATTGCTCGCCCTGAGTTCCGGATTGATCAGCGCCAAACAAAACGGGGTTCACGGGGAAAAAATTTTAGAGATGAAGGAGTATTTTGAGCAGGTGGAGCGCTCTTTTCTTGAATATGTCGGAAAGCTTAAAGAAAAACACCTGCTCGGGATTGAACAAAAAATTATTGAAGTTAAAAATTTTCATACCAGGATCTTCTATCTGGTCATTGCGCTGGGCGGCTTTTCCCTGTTTTTCGCGGTTGCCTTCGGCGTGATCCAGGCCCGGGCCATTGCGGGGAATATTCAAAAACTGGTCGTCAAGGCTGACTTGATTGGTCGGGGCGAGACCGGCCTGCCGCTGGTGATTAATTCCCGGGACGAATTTGGCGATCTGGCCTCTTCTTTTAATCAGATGGAAAATAACCTTCATTCAATGGCAGATGAACGGCTGCAGGCCCGGGAAAATCTTGAACAATATACGGCCAGATTAAAACGTAATTCCGAGGAATTACAGGAATTTATATTTATCGCTTCCCACGATCTGCAGGAACCTCTCCGCAAAATTACTACCTTTTGTGAAATGATCAGGACTGGGGCTGAAAATGGTTCGGTTGGGGACAAAGATGGATATCTTGATCGGCTGAGTGTCTCGGCCGGACGGATGAGGGAACTCCTGGATGATCTGCTTGAATATAATCGAATTATCAATCGTGAACCTGACCTCCGCAAGGTAAATCTTAATGAATTAATGGTGACGATTTACTCTGAGTTGAACGATAAGATCGAGAGTCTTGAGGCCAAAGTCGATTTTGACTGGTTGCCGGAGATAAATGCCGATGAGATGCAACTGCAAATCCTGCTTCGCCAGCTGATTGATAACGGTTTAAAGTTTCGGCGACCGGGTGTGCCACCGGTCCTTGAGATCCGCTGTGTCTTGGTAGATGAACAATGGGAACTCACGGTGCGGGATAATGGCTGCGGTTTTGATCAACGTTATATGGACCGAATTTTTGGAGTATTTCAGAAGTTGCATGCGCCCGGGGTCCATGAGGGGACCGGCATGGGCCTGGCCTTGTGTCGAAAGATCGCGGAAAATCACCGGGGTGAAATTAAGGTCGAAAGCGAGATCGGGGCCGGATCCGTATTTACCGTTATTTTGCCGGTCAAACTTGATTGAGCTCAACCGGATAATGGATGGGCGGTTGGCGGAAATCCTAATGGTATGATCCGCTATCATGATGTAGTTAAAGAATATTATTTTTTTTGGTTTAAACCGGGCGGCATGGATCTGGGCAATCGCTGAGAAAATCATGCTGGTTAGGCGTTGACGACCAAAACTTTGAAGTTATATGATGTCTAATGACTGTATCAAAAGTGGTAACTGATTTGTTTATGAAAAATGGGGGAATTCGGAGTGTCTGATGAAAGATGAAATTAAAAAACTTATTGAGTTGAGGATGATGATGGAAGATAAAAAAGCGCAAATTACCATTTTGATGGCAGATGACGATGAGGATGATCGCCTGATGGCTCAGGAGGCTTTGGAAGAGGCTAGACTGAGTAATGTGATCCGGTTTGTGGAGGACGGCGAAGAGTTGATGGATTTTCTCAACCATAAGGGCAAATATACGGACAAGGAGAAAAATCCCCGTCCCGGTCTTATTCTGCTTGATCTTAATATGCCCAGAAAGAGCGGGCGTGAAGCCCTGGAAGAAATCAAGGGCGACCCGAAACTGCGCAGTATTCCCATCGTGGTAATGACTACTTCCAAAGCGGAAGAGGATATTGTCCGTTCCTATGATTTAGGGGTCAACTCATTTATCACCAAGCCGGTTTCCTTTGTCGGACTGGTCGATGTGATGCAGGCCCTGGCTAAATACTGGTTTGAGATTGTCGAGTTGCCACCGAGTAAAAATTAAAATCTGTCATCACTACGCAGATCAACATTTACGGATTTCAGTTTAAGGATATGGCCCAAAACCAAGTTAAAGTCCTGCTGGTTGATGATGATGAGGATGATTATATCATCACCCGTGACCTGCTCGATGATATCCTGCATACGGATTTTAAACTTGACTGGATTTCCTCCTTTAGCGAGGCCTTGTTGGCGGTCGAGAAGAATGAGCATGATGTTTATCTTTTTGATTACCGTCTGGGCCAGCACAGCGGGCTTGAGCTTCTGCGTGAGGTGATCCTGGTCGGCTGCCGGAAGCCGATTATCCTGCTGACCGGTCAGGCCGACCGGGAAGTTGATCTGGAGGCGATGAAGGCCGGGGCCGCTGATTTTTTGAGCAAAGGACAATTAAACGCCCCTTTGCTTGAGCGTTCAATCCGTTATTCCATCGAAAGAAGCAATACCGAGCAGAAACTTGCATATATGGCTCAGTACGATCCGTTGACCGGGTTGCCCAATCGGAACCTTTTTCATGACCGGTTGCGGCATTCTATCACCCTGGCCGCCCGGGAAGCATGCCTGGTCGGTTTGCTTTTTCTTGATCTGGACCGGTTTAAAATCATCAATGATACTCTGGGGCATAACGCCGGAGACCTTCTGCTGAAAGGGGTTAGCGACCGCCTGTCCAAATGTGTGCGGGACTGCGATACTGTAGCCCGGATGGGCGGCGATGAATTCGTGGTTATCCTTTCCGCACTTACCGATACCAAGAGTGCCTCGATTATCGCGCAACGGATTGTTGACGCCATAAGACCAGCTTTTATCCTGGAAGGGGGGGAGGTTTTTACCGCGGCCAGTGTCGGCATCGCTTTTTATCCCTTTGATAGTGAGGATGCCGAAAGCCTGATTAAAAGCGCTGATGCCGCCATGTACAAGTCCAAGGCCGATGGCGGTAACAGTTACCGATTTTATTCCAAGGCGGTGAGCGATCAGGTTGAGAAACAGATGTATATGGAGAGCAGTTTGCATCGTGCTCTGGAAAAAGATGAGTTCATCCTGTACTATCAGCCCCAATACTCGCTGACTGATCAGAAGATAGTCGGGGTTGAGGCCTTGCTCCGATGGGCCCCAGAAGGACAGGACCTGGTGCCGCCTGATCAGTTTCTGCCTCTTTTAAATGAGACGGGGATGATTAACTCCATCGGAGAATGGGTGCTCCGGACCGCGTGTCGGCAGCTAAGGCAATGGAGTGAAAATGGTTTTCCCGATCTGCGTATGGCGGTAAATTTTTCCACCCGGCAGCTCAAAAAATTGGACCTGGCCGACATGATCGCCAGGGTAATTGCCGAGACTTCCGTTAAATCAGAGAACCTTGAACTGGAACTGACCGAAGATACCCTGATGAATCATTTTCAGGAACATAATCAGATGATTGAAAGGATCAGGGATATCGGGGTCACCATCTCGCTGGATGATTTCGGGACCGGATATTCATCGCTGAGCAGTCTGAAATCATATCCGATCGATCGGTTGAAGATAGATCAAACTTTTGTGGGTAATATCAGGAAGGGCTCGGACGATAGCGCAATCTGCAAGGCCATTATCTCCCTGGCCCACTCTTTGGAGATGAAGGTCACGGCGGAAGGGGTCGAAAGCAAGGAGCAACTGGCCTTCCTGCAAGAATATGGTTGTGATGAAGGGCAGGGTAATTACTTCAGTCCGGCGGTTGATGCCGGGGCCATGTCTGAAATTTTAAGACGTAAAAATTGATTTAACCAGGTTGTCGGCTGGTTTCACCCTGCGGGTATAAGTTTCGTACGAGCAGACAAGCTGCTCAACTCAGCTTTAAGCAAAAGTTACATTAAATAAGTTTTCTGCCAATCTCCTCAGTTGTAGCGCAAATCCTTTTCAAGAATGCTTTCCTCTTAGATCTCACCTGTGCCAAAAATCCGCTCATACAGTAACCAGTATTCTTTTTTTGTTCTGGTCATTAATGCGTCTGAACCGTTTTTGATCGATTCAAGAACGGAGTAAAGGATTGGCACTACCACCAGAGTAAGGATGGTGGCTACCAGCAGACCGAAGATAACGGCCATCGCCATGGAACGCCACCACTGACTAGATTCGCTGGCCCAGGAAATCTGCATCGCGTGAAAATCGTAGGAGATGCCGCTTACCATGGGAATCAGGCCGAGAATTGTGGTGAGCGCGGTCAGCAGGACCGGACGCAGTCGGGTGCAACCGGCGGCGATTATTGCTTCGCTGCAGGCCATGCCGCGCTCCTGTAATTTGTTGGTGTAGTCGATCAGAACAATGGCGTTGTTGACCACGACCCCGGCGAGCGAAATTACGCCGACCCCGGTCATGATAATTCCGAAACTCATTTTATAAATGGTCAGGCCCAGAAAAGCGCCGCCCAGGGAAAGGATAACCGAGGTCATGATGACCATCGGCTGGCCCACTGAATTGAACTGGGTGATCAAGACCAGGGATACCAGGAACAGTGCGATAATAAAGGCCTTGGCCAGAAAATCCTCGGATTCCTTCTGGTCTTCCTGCTCGCCGGTCAGCCGGATGCTGTAACCGGGCGGCAGTTTTGTTTTGGCCAGGACCTCTGCGATCCGTGACCTGGCAACCGGCGAGGGGATGGTGGCCTCGTCGACATTGGCGGAAACGGTTACCACCCTCTGGTTATTGATCCGGACAATCTGGCCGAGGCTGCCGGTATATTGGAAACTGGCCAGGGTGGAAAGCGGGATCAAGGTGCCTTGCGGCGTGGCGATTAAAAGGTTCAGCAGGGTCTCGGTGTTGAGGCGGTTTTGCATCGGGAGCTGGATGGTGATATCAAATTCATCGTTGCCTTCCCGATAGGTCGAAACCTCCAGGCCGTTATAGCCGTTTTTCAGGGCCTGGCCGATCGCGGTCAGCGACAGGCCGACCAGGGACGCTTTCTGACGGTCGATTTCAAGTCTGATCGTGGGCGATCCTTCCTGAAAGTCATCTTTCAGGTCCTTAATAAATGGGAAGGGGGCGGCGAGTTTTTTGATCTGTTTGGCGATCAGCCCGAGCGTCGTGAAATCATCCCCGGCGATTTCGATATTGATCGGCGGCCCGGTGGGGGGGCCGGTATCTGCCGATTTGATTGTGATCATGGCGCCGGGAATGTTTTTTACCCTTTGGCGAATATGTTCCACACTCTGCGGGGTCGGCACTGAGCGCTCATTAAAATCAAGAAACTGGATTCCCACATGGTTTGGACTTTTACCGCCAAAGGCCTCGGATCCTTGGGACCCGGCGATCGCATTGGCATAAACATTTTTGATGTTTTCGATATCGGTCACTGCCTGATATGGCGAGCCGTCACGCATTTGGTGTTCTTTGGCGGCCAGGGCCTGATTATAACCGGAGGTCGAGATGTAAGAAGCGCTGCCCGGGCCGGTCAAGCTTTGATCGCTGATCGCCATTTCGATCTGGCGGACAATCCTGTCGCATAACTCGATATCTGCCCCTTCCGGAATGTCGATATTGACATCAAGGGAAGGAGGGTCGACATCAGGGAAAAACTCAACCGGTCTTTCCAGGCCGGTCCGCAGGAGCCAGGCCTGAAAAATCAAAATCAACAGGGCAAAGCAGGTTAGCAGGACCGCTGTTCTGTTTTTCAGGCCCGATTCGAGCACCCGTTTGTAGTTGGTCAGAATAAAACCTTTTGGCGCTACCGGTTGTTCGCCGGCTGATAAGGGGTCTTGATCGCTAGCGGGAGATAACTCACTAGGCTTTGCCTCTTTCAGGATCAAAGAGGCCAGGGCGGGATTAATCACCATCGCCACAAATAAACTGGCCGAGAGGGTGACGATCAGGGTGATCGGCAGGTAACGCATGAATTCGCCCATGATCCCGGGCCAGAACAGCATGGGGAAAAAGGCGGCCACGGTAGTAAGAGTCGAGCCGATCACCGGATAGGCCACCTCGCTGGTCGCCCGCATCGCCGCCTCAATCCGCGGCACGCCCTGTGAGGTGAAGCGATAGATGTTTTCGATGATGACAATGGCGTTGTCGACCAGCATGCCTAAGGCCAGGGTCAGGCTGAAAAGAACGACCATGTTCAGGGTTATACCCATCACGTAAAGAATGGTGAAACTTAAAAACATGGAAAACGGGATGGCCAGGCCGACCAGAATGGCGTTACGGATGCCTAGTGCTAAAGGCAGGACCAGGATAACCAGAATAAGACCTGAAATCAGGTTGTTTTCCAGGTCGGCCACCATGTTTCGAATTTCCTTGGCCTGGTCCATCAGTTTGGTGATTTTGGTGCCCAGGGGCCATTTGGTCTGATCTTTAGCGATTATGGCATCTACCTGGTCGGTAATTCGGATAATATTTTCACCGGCCCGTTTTTTTACCATGATGGTGATCGACGATATTCCGTCGAGCCGGGAGCGGCTGTTTTCTTCTTTAAAGCCGTCAAAGATATTTGCCACATCGGCCAGGTAGATCGGCTGACCGTTGCGGCTGCCGACGATCAGTCGGAAAAAATCCTGCGGACTTTTAAGCTCGCCGGGGGTTTGCAACTGGAAACGGCCGTCGGCCATGTGCATGATGCCGCCCGAGACATTCTGGTTTTCCCGGCGCAGGGTCGCCTCGATTTCCTGACTGGAGATCCCGAAGTAGGTGAGTTTTTCCGGCATAAACTCGACCCTGATCTCTCGTTCCCGACCGCCGGTGACCTCGGCTTCTAAAACACCGGGCACGGTCTCGATCAGATCGCCCAGATCATCAGCTATTTCCTTGAGTCTGGCAGAGTCCACCGTGCCGCTTAAGGCAAAGATCACAATCGGCATTTCCGAGATGTTCACCTCAAAGACTGAAGGGTCTTCTTCCAGATCGGCCGGCAGGTCTTGTCCTGCCTCATCTACCTTGTCCTGTACTTTCGGTAAAACCTGGTCGATGTCGGTGCCGGTGATAAATTCGATATCAATAGAACTGATCCCTTCCGAGGAGACCGATTTTATCTTTTTGACATTTTCCAGGCCGGTGAGTTTCTTTTCGATGGGTATGGTTACCGAGGTTTCCATATCAGGCGGTGAGACGCCTTTGTAGCTGGTTGAGATGAAAACATGCGGAATGGTAATGTCCGGGGCGGACTCACGGGGCAGGTCCATGTAGCAATAAATGCCGATAATCATGATGATCAGGGAAAGGACAATAACACTGACCCTTTTTTTAATGGCGGTGTCGCTGATAATCATTGGATTCTATAAACCGATATTTTGCTGGTCTGTAATTGTTTTAACGATATTTACTGGTTGGCCGTCTTCCAGGCCGCGATGGCCGACGATGACCACCTGATCTTCCGGCTTCAGGCCGGAGGTGATCCGGACTTTCCAGCCTTCCATGAAACCGGTTTCAACCTTTATTTTGCGGGCCAGGTTATCCTGGGCGATAAAGACAAATTTTTCATCCTTTTCGGTCAGTACGGCATATAGCGGGATGCCGAGCGCCTCATTAACTGTCTGTTTTGTGATCTTGGCCCGGGCGAACATGCCGGGCTTAATCTCGTCGCTCTGGTTATCAATTGCTAGTCGCAGGGTGTAAACCATGGATGGGAATTGGGGTTGACTGGCCAGGAATATCTTGCGGCCGATGATCTCCCGGTTATCAAGGGCTGCCAGAATAAGAGGGCAGCTGTCCACCTGGCTGACGGCGGTGACGTCTGATTCCGGGATGGCCACTTCCACCTTGAGCCGGGCCAGGTCAAGGATCTGGGCAACCGGGTCGCTGTGGGCGAGAAGCATGCCGTTTCTGACCGGCAGATTGTTAATAACCCCCGCGATTGGCGCCTTGATCTCGCATCGTTCCAGATTGAGTTCGGCAGTGGCCAGCATGGCGTTAATTTCTTTGAAAACGGCGTTGGCCTCATCGAACATGGCCTGGGTTACGGCGTTGGTTTTTGCCAGTTCCTTAAGTCGGTTAAAGTTGGCGGTGGCTAATTCCTGTCTGGCCTGGATGGCATGGAGGTTATTGCGATAATCACGGTCATCAATCTGGGCGATAGCCTGACCTTTGTTGACGCGGTCGCCTTCCTTGACCGAGACCGAGATGATTTTCCCTTCCACTTCAGTTTTGACCATCAGGTCTTCCCAGGGCAAAACCAGGGCGGGCAGGTCAATGCGGTCGGACATCGGGGCCGGGATGATAGTTTGGGTTACGACGCTTATCGCCGGCACCGAGGCGTCGGCGCTTTGTGTTTTGATAGCCTCAAGCGCTTCTTTTTTGGAGGAGATAGCACCGGCCATGACGATAATGATCAGAATAATTAACGACAGAAATAGCCAGGGCAAATATGTCCAGATTTTTTTGGTGATAGTTTCTTTCATAGGTTATGTTTTTGGAAGTTTAAAGCAAGATATTGCAGCTCCCCGTGGCTTGCTGCGGGGAATGTGCCGCGTAGCAAATACCCTTGGGGTGCGTTTCGCTTTGTATATTCAAGGTTTATGTTCGTTAAAATCCGTGACCGGCATTATTATTTTTCGCTAACCACTAACCGCTATTACCTGTCTTCGCTCATTAATTTCACCACTCTGTCCCATATCTGACAGGATGTTTCTTCTTTACTCAGCAGCGGCAGCTTTTTTTCGGTGCCGTTTTTGTCCAGGATGGTGACCCGGTTGGAGTCGGTTTCAAAACCTGAATCCGAGCTTGTTATATCATTGACTACGATCATGTCCAGGTTTTTTTCTTTTAGTTTGCGCCATCCTTCTTCAAGCAGATCATGGCTCTCCGCCGCGAATCCGATCAGGAATGGGAACTTCTTATTGTTTTTCTTAAGAAGGCCAAGTTCTGCCAGGATATCAGGGTTTTTTTCAAGTTTGAGTTCAAGGCCCGAGGTTTGTTTTTTTATTTTGCGGGATGAATAGGTTCCCGGTCTGAAGTCCGAGACGGCAGCGGCTTTGACCACTATTGATGAATCATGGCACAAATCCATGATCACTTTATGCATTTCTGTCGCCGTATTTACTTCAACCACCTTTACTCCGGGGGGATGAGGGAGAGTGACCGGGCCGGAAACCAGAGTCACTTTGGCCCCGCGGCGATGGGCGGTGGCGGCCAGGGCAAATCCCATTTTTCCGGTTGATCGGTTGCCCAGATAGCGGACCGGGTCAAGGGGTTCCCTGGTTGGCCCGGCCGAGACCAGAATCGCTTGATTGCTCAGGTCCTGGGGCGAAAAGCAGGTCAGGATTTCTTCCCTGACGCTTTGCCATTCCGGTAAGCGGCCTGGTCCTTCTTCATTGCAGGCCATTTTACCGTTTTCCGGGTCCATGATGATATAGCCGAACTCTTTAAGTTTGGTCAGATTAACCTGGGTCGCCGGATGCAGATACATGTTGCTGTTCATCGCCGGACAAATCAAAACCTTGGCGGTGCCGGCCAGAGTGGTGGCGGAAAGCAGATCATCAGCCAGGCCATTGGCCAGACGGGCAATGGTGCTGGCGGTGGCCGGTGCGATCAGGATCAGGTCATGATTGCGGCCCAGATTGATATGGGGGATATTGGCGGCCTCCTGCTGATCAAACAGGTCGGTATAAACCTGATTGCCGGAAAGGGCGGCCAGGGTAAGCGGGGTGACGAATTTGGTGGCCGATTCGGTCATGATTACCGTAACCTCCGCGTTCTCGCGCCTAAGTTCACGTAGCCAGTCAATTACCTTGTAGGCGGCAATGCCGCCGGTTATCCCCAATATTATTTTTCGGTCGGTTAGCAATATCTGACTCCAGAAGTTAAATATATTCTAATGATAAAATTTCTGTTTTTTGGGTAGGGATCAGGGTTGTAAATTTTTGGCCACCGAGATGAAAACATCTGTTTTGCCGGTTATGCTGCTTTCCAGGATGCGAATCATACAGGTGGCGTTGGGTTTGATAAAGGTCAGGAAGACATTGTTTGATTTGACCGAGCCGGTAATCTGCCAGTGATTTTTATTCATCGAGTTGATGAAAAATTCGGTGAGGGAATTTACTTCAACCCGGCCGGAAAAATTCAGGACGCCGCCATTAAAAGTAGGAGTATTGATTGAGACGCTTTGGTCACGGATCCAGACGAGTTCGGCTGGAATGAGAATGTCATTATGTTCGGTCGGGTAATATGGCTCATTTTCAATGACTGATCCTTCGGAGCTATTGCTTTGATTGGCCATGCCGGTATCGCTGCTGCCGCTAGAGGTCAAGGGCACACACCCGCTGAAGAAGACAAGACAGGGAACAATCAGTAAGATAAGAGTTGCCAGCCGGAATTTGTATTTATTAATCATTTTAACTCTCCTGTTGTTTTATAGTTTCTTGATGATCAGATCGTTGATATCTTTGCGTTGTGAACATTGGTTTTTATGGGCTGGATGACCGATGGCGAGGACGGCCATCAGTTCATAATCATTGTTCAGGCCCAGTGTGGTGTTGACTTGTTCTTTGTGGTTGAGGATTTCTCCCAGCCATACCGCGCCGAGCTCAAGGGCCTCGGTTGCCAACAGCATATTTTGCAGGCAGGCCCCGATCGCCTGGTGGTCTTTGGTCTCGTTGTACATGGCGTTTTTATCGATAAATACGCCGATTAAGGATGGTGCGGCTTTAATAATGTGAGCGTACTTGGTGTGTTGGGCCATCTGGTTGATGATTGTCCTGTCCTGGATGGTTACAAAACGCCAGGGTTGATTGTTGAGACCGGACGGGGCCCAGGAGCCAGCCTTGATGATTTCAAGGAGTTGTTCGCCGGTGACTTTTTTGTCACTGTACTCGCGAATACTCCGGCGTTTGTATATGGCATCAAGAATTGGTGATGTCATCAGTCTGGTCCAGTTACAATTTGTTTATTGTACAACATTTAGCCAATTAATTAAAGCCACACGATAGTATGTAAAGGAAGAATTTGTCAAACAGTTTAGCGTCATTGCGAGGAGATGAATAAAGCCGAGTTGAGCCGCACCCCAAAGGCACTTGTTGCACTGAGCTTGCCGTCTTAAATGAAACTTATGCTATTGTTGTAAAATCTGTTTATATGAAAGTCGGTCGAAGCCTCTGTCTCTCGGGGAGCTGAAATGACTAACTTTTATGTTTCGTTGAGGCTGGCCGATATGGTCCAGCCCTGCTGGTTAGTAAAAGGTTTTTGTTTGAGATGTTCATCGATTAATATTAATTTGCGTAACTTGACCCGGGCAGGAGATCGCGATACTCCGAGTCTGAGGGGAAAGACCAATATTTGGAGGGATTTTGTGAGTGGAAAAAAGAAGGAGGTCGTCTGGCCGGTATTGCCGCCCGGTATCTCCTTGACCGATACGCACTGTCATCTTGATATGGACGATTATCAGGACGATTATCGGCAGGTAATTGATAATGCCGTGAAATGTGGGGTGCAGAGGATAATTACCATCGGTATTGATCTGGAAAGTTCCAGGAAGGCAATAGAGCTTGCCGCCTCTGATGAGCATATCTATGCCAGTGTCGGGGTTCATCCCCATAATGTTTCCGGATTGATCGTTGATCACTACGATGAGCTGAGGCGACTTGCTGCTTCGCCCAAAGTGGTTGGCTTCGGGGAGATCGGTCTGGATCTGGTAAAGAGCTATGCCCCGGTCGCCGAGCAGAAGGAGCACTTCAAACGACAGGTCACTTTGGCCAAGGAGCTGGACTTGCCGTTGATTGTTCATGATCGGGAAGCCCATGTCGAGGTGATGGAGATCCTTGCACAAGCCGCCCCTTTTCCAGCCGGGGGGGTAATGCATTGTTTTTCCGGTGATCCGGCCCTGGCCAAGCAGGTTATGTCTCTTGGATTCTATTTATCGGTGCCGGGGGTGGTAACTTTTAATAAGGCTGAAACTATGCAGGAGGTGGTAAGGACTGTGCCACTATCCTCACTTCTTCTTGAAACAGACGGCCCATATCTGGCCCCGGTCCCCCGAAGGGGCAAACGTAATGAACCGGCCCTGCTCCTGTTTACTGCCGCCAGGGTCGCTGAGTTGAAAGGAGTTTCTTTGGGCGAGGTGGCAAGCGCAACCACGGCCAATGCCTGTCGCCTTTTTGGTTTTTAGCCTTTCTCTTACCACTAAATATTAATTCAGCCCTCAGATCAGCGAAAGACGCCGGGGCTGTAAAAAATAAATCCGGTTTTGCCGGCTCAGGATTATTGAAAAGATATGTCTGAAATCAAGGAAAATCTGGAAAAAATCAGGGATCGAATCAGCACTGCAGCCAGGCGGGCAGGACGGAGCGCTGATTCGGTGCGGTTGGTGGCGGTAAGTAAGAAGATGCCGTTTGAAAAGGTTCAGGAAGCGATGGCCTGCGGCCAGATGCTTTTTGGCGAGAGCTATCTGCAGGAAGCACGGCAAAAGATTGCTTCAATTGGGGCAGGGCCGACCTGGCATTTTATCGGGCACGTGCAATCCAATAAAGCCAAAGGGGCGGCTGAGCTTTTTGATACGATTGAAACGGTTGATCGACTTAAATTGGCCAGAGAGCTTGACCGTAATCTGGCGGAGGCCGGCCGACAAATGTCTATCCTGATCCAGATTAATATCGGCAGGGAGGCGCAGAAATCCGGAGTCTTACCTGAAGGTGCTGAAGCTCTGCTCGCAAAAATCAATGAGTTGCCTAATCTGCAAATAAAGGGCTTGATGACCATGCCTCCTTTTCTGCCTGACCCGGAGGCGGTCAGACCTTATTTCAGGCAATTGCGTCTTTTGGCCGAGAAGCTTGAGAAAAGCGGATTACTTGGATTGCACGGGAAGGTCGAATTGTCGATGGGGATGTCAGGAGACTTTGAGGTGGCGATCGAGGAAGGGGCGACCCTGGTCAGGGTAGGGACCGCGATTTTCGGGGATAGGCCTTATTGATCAAAAATTGATGAGACTGAGTTTTTATCTGAAAGTAACGAATAGATATTAAAGAGTTTCCCTCCTGTTCCTGGACAGGTACTAGTCGTAAGTAGCTGTAATGGTTAATGATTGTTGCTCAGTCGGCCGTCACCGCGATGAATTTCCTTAGTTCTTCAAAGGTGCAGCCGTAGGTAAGGATCTGTTCTTCTTTTCCTTTTACCGAATAACCTTTAACCGTAAAATAGCTGTCCGCATCAGTGATGTATTTGGCCGACTCACCACCCATCAACAGGTCCATGCCTGAGGTGGAAGTTATTTCCTCCAGCCGAAAGGCCACATTGACCACGTCCCCGATCACCGTCGAATCCCTTCGGCCATCGACCCCCATATTGCCCATTATTGCCTCGCCGGTGTTCAAGGCCGCTCCTATTCCCATCTCAAAAGGAATTTCCGGCATGTTTTCTCCCATATTTTGGGTGAAATGCTGAATCTCAAGCGTGGTCATTAAGGCCTGCTTGATATTTGCCTTGTTGGAACCTCCTATCCACATGGCCATTACCGCATCGCCGATGAATTTGTCGACGATGCCATTGTGCTGGTTGATTATTCGACTGACCTGTTTGGTCCAGTATTGCAGCAGTTTGGAGATGAGCTGGTTGCCGATGAGCTCGGAAAGATGGGTGAAATTGCGCAGGTCGCAAACCAGAATTGTTACCACATCCCTTTGCAGGAAAGCAACGGTCCGATCAAGGGTGGCGTCGTGCTCAATATCAAAGACCGGGATTTCCTCGGTATTCTGGAAAAAGATCAATTTTGTTTTACCGAGAAGAATTTTGTCCCCATTTTGCAGAGGGCATGAACAAATTACTCTTTTACCATTTAAGAATGTGCCGTTTGAACTGCCAAGGTCGATAATGGAGTGAAGGCCCAGGCCGTCGACCTGGATCATCGTATGTTTTCGGGATACCCAGGTGTAAGGCAAGGTAATATCGTTGTCCGGTCCTCGTCCCAACCGGAAATTGTTTTTGCCGTTCAGAGCCCAGATTTTAGTGATGCCGCCATCACTGTCCAGTTCTTTGAGTGATACAGGTATTTCTGAGGTATCTTTCATCTAATGATTTTTTATTTCACCCTGAAATAAGTCTGATTATTTCATCATTTTCCGGGAAACGGCCGGTTTTGTTCTTGGAGAAAATTTCAATGCCGTCAACCGTTATGTCATAAATTCCATGGGATCCGGCGACTAATTTAACTTCAGCATCTGCATGTTTGACTTTCAGAGCTGCTTCCAGACCGGAAGCGCGTGGCAGATAATTTCAGGCAGCACAGTAGGTTATTTCAATTTTCATGGCGTTTTCCTTCTGATATCATTCACGACTTCATGGTGATGTGTCTCTTGATATGGCTGACGGGAAATCCTTGAATATGTAGCATGCAACATATTCAATTCATGCCTGTGAAAAAACATATTTTTATAAAAATATTTGGCAACTTTAGTATAATAACATATTGGATAGTATGCATAAAATATATTCTGCTTTCGCACTTACGGTATAGATTTTTTTATTATTTATCTGAAGATAACAAAAAAAATGTAACGAGTTTTCTCTTCTTTACCAGTCATGGCCGACTTTCATGCCGAGTCGTTTCAGTAGCTGGTGACGGGAGTTATTAGCTTTTATGTAAAAATATCTCTTTTAATATTTATGGAGTTGGAGATTATAATTATATATTTGTGGCGATAGTGACTTGATTAGCCATAACTGAATGAAAACAGTTCAAATTGAGGCGGCCAGATGAGCGACAACAAAATTGTGGAGTATCAAATTTATAATCTTGCCGAACAGAAAGATGAAAATGACAAAGTATCTACGGATAGGACTGTGAAAAGTAAATCCAGACAGTCATTTCGTTTGCCGGCCAAGGATCTTTCTCCTCCTCCTGTCATCGCTATGATTGACGGCATTTCTTACGAGGTAATTGATATAGGCAGCAAGGGGCTTGGCCTTGCGGTTGATAACCCCGGTGTTTTTAAGGTCGGCGAAAAACATTCTGTTACTCTTGTGCTCAATGATCTGGAAATGTCGATGCAAGGACAGGTCATGCATGTTTCCCGTGATATTTCCGGAAATATCATTTGTGGTTTTGAGTTAGGTGATATGGATAAAGAGAGTGAACAAAAATTGCACACATATCTGCTTGAACAACGTGGCGAGATCTTTTCGGCCAAATAATATTATCTTTCTGATTATCACTATTTTTCAGCGACAAAAAGAGTCATCGAAGTCTGCGCTGTCTGCGAACGAAGTGAAGCACTCTCAATGATCTAGCAACAATCTCACACTGAATAAGGCGGCGATGTTTAATGCCGGTTTACCTTCAAGTCTAGCCAGGTTTCCGGTTGTTAAAAATACTCTGATGGTATTCCATCCCTGTCTTACCGTCATTCTGGTTGTCTTTCTGACATAATTAATCTCCTCTTGAACAAGAATTTAATCAATGCCTTGAAATTATCGTTGTTGACAATCAGGTGAGGCTTGAGGTGATTGGTGATTATGATGAATATGGAAAATGATGAACTTATTATTTCCAGGTCATCGTTATCTATCCTGTTAATTTATTTACAAAAGAATGAAAAGGATATTAAGATGACAAATAAGTGGTGTCTATAGCCTAATAAATTTTTGCCGTATATTGTGATGTGTAATTAAGAGCTGGTCTGTTTTATGTACAGATAAAATAGACAGGAGAATATATATGCTTGTAATTTGCCCCAATTGCAAAAAGCATCATGATATTGATGAAAAAAGGATCCCTCCCAATGTCAAACTGGCCCGTTGTAAAGGTTGTGGTAAACCTTTCCCCTTGCCCTCTTCCGGCAAAATTCTTCTGGTTCCCAAAGTACCTCTCCGCAAAAAGCTCGTCCCAAAAAGGACAAGAATTATAGGTGTTTCCTTAAGCAAGGGCGGGGTCGGAAAATCAACTACTGCCGTCAACCTGGCGGCCGGTTTGGCCTTGGCCGGTTCCAAGGTCCTGCTGGTTGATACTGATATTCAGGGTCAGGATAGTTTTATGCTGGGGGTAAAAGCAAAAGGCGGACTTCCGGAACTGGTTACCGGTGAACTCAAGCCTGAAGAGGCTATCGTCCAGGCCAGAGAGAGGTTATGGCTTTTGGCGGGAGGGGAATCCCTGGCTGGACTGAAAAGGATTATCGATCGCAAAGACTTTGGTGGCGAGAGGATCCTGGCCAAAACCCTCGAACCACTTGAGAAGCAGTACGATTACATTATTGTCGATACCTCGCCGGGTTGGGATCCCTTGACGGTTAATGTTCTTTTTTATGTGAAAGAGATATTGGCCCCGGTTTCCCTTGAAGTTATGACCTTGCAAGGGCTGGTTGAATTTCTGAAAAGCGTTTCATCTATTCAGAAATCTCGGGAGGATGTGAGTTTAAAGTATATCGTCCCCACCTTTAAGGATGACAGGGTCAAGAAAACAGTGGATGTTCTGGCGCGTCTTGAACAGCTTTATCCTGAGAGTTTATGTGAACCCATCCGTCAGAATGTCAGTCTTTCAGAGGCACCTGCCTATGGTCAGACCATATATGAGTATGCGCCAGGTTCTTCCGGTGCGAAAGATTATCGTGCGCTGGTCAGGAAAGTGGCTGACGATGATTCTCTTTTTCGCTAATGATTTCCCTTTCCGGTCTCAGATCCAACTGCTCAGGGCTTCAATTATCTTTTTTGCCTGATCCGTACTGGAAATGTTGAACTTTGATTGTTGGCTGTATGAGCCTTTGAGTTTTCGGTATCGGCGGATGGTGAAACGATCAGGGCTATATTCTTTTTTGGTTTTATCCCATTGTTGAAATTTAAAGATTATCGTGGTCCAGGCCCCTTTTGAAAGGACAACTTTGTCCAGTTCTTTAACGACTTGAACTCCTTCTTCTTCAAAATTTATTGTGATATCCTCTATCGTTTCAGCCATTATGCGTTAATCTCCCTTATATTATTTTAATTTTTAGTTATTTTGTATTCAGGTCTTTTACCATAACAAGTTAATTTGTCGGATTAAAGTCATCACTTAAATATAATGCATGAAATTTATCCATTTTTTTGCTGACGGCGGATGGCAGCTTGAGGTTGTAACGTTTGAGATATTCGGCGGCCATGCGATGGGTATTGAAAATCGGGCAGTTAAGAGCCATATTCATGATACATTTTTTTAGGTATTCTCGGCGTGTGTTAGGATCGTAGAACGTTTTTAATATTTCAGGGAATATTTTATAAAATGAGGCGGAGTCTTCATCGTAAAGAAGAGAGGAAGGATTCTCGCTTAAAGTGTCTTTGCTCAAGGTGTTTTCGTAACCGAATTTCCAGCCCGTTTGTCCTTCATGGTATCCTTCGGCCCACCAGCCATCCATAATGCTTATATTGGGGATGGCGTTTAATGCGGCTTTCATGCCGCTGGTGCCACTTGCTTCCAGCGGTCTTTTCGGGCTGTTCAGCCAGGCGTGTACGCCGGCAACCATCATTTTGGCAATCTTCATGTCGTAACCGGGGACAAATACGACCTTGGCCAGTCCGTTGCTTTTTTGGTAAACTTCTTCCTGAACATCAAGGATCCCTTTAATCAGGGTTTTTCCTGGTTCGTCGGCCGGGTGGGCTTTGCCGGAAAAGATGAAATTTACCGGCCACTTGTTTTCAATAATAGGTTCCAGAAGTTTTTCAATGTTCTCGAAAATCAGGTCAGCTCGCTTGTATGTCGAGAATCTTCGGGCAAATCCTATCGTGTAAACGCCGCTTTCAAGCGAACTTTCCTGTTCCGCCAAATGAGAGAGAAAGTTGGGTGGGTCGATCCAGGTTTCCTGCATCTGGTTACGATGGAGTAACAACATATTGTTGACGTAGGTGATAAGGTGCTGGTTGTCGGTTTTCCAGGCTTCCTCCAGATATTTATGGAATTTCTCATTATCAATAAGTTCTGTTGCCTTGGTAAATACACTGGGGTCATTGCGCCAGTTTTCAAGTTCGGGAAAACTGTCATAAAGTTCAGCTTTGGCATCACTGATCCAGGTCAGGTGATGGACGCCGTTGGTAATGGCCGTTATTTTGGCGGCATGCTGCGGAAACTGCTGTTGGGTAACGATCTTATGGAGCCTGCTCACACTGTTGGTGGCACGATTCACCCGCATGGCCAGATTTGTGAAATTGTAGGTTGATGGAGTGTCATCCTCGGCCAGTAGTTGCAAGATTCTTTGGCATAAAGAATGACTGATTGCCCGGTACAATGTTTTGGGAAAACGATCATGTCCGGCGACGACCGGGGTATGGATCGTATAAACGATTTTTTTTGCTACCTTGTCGGCGGCCTCTATTATGTCTTTATCCTTACTCAGGGCAACAAATTTATCACCTAATTTATTTTTTAATTCCTGCATGATCTGCAAAAGCACTACGGCAACACCATGTTGTTCATTGAGATGGATGGTTCTGGAGGTAACTCCGAGGGCTTCCATTGCAGGAATCACGCCTGCTCCGAGCATCCGGCGTTGAATTATTTTGGTGATCTCCGAACTACTGTCGTACAGATGCTGGGATGCCTCTTTTATCCAATCAGGAGAAGTGTCAGTGTCGTAATCCAGAAGAATTTGCGGTACGAAAAAATCAAGATCGGCATTGATTTCCATTTTTAACCAGAGCTTGGCGCTGGTAAGGACAATGTTGTCATCTTCATTATAGAAAGGAACTTGGATCTCCAGAGGTTTGTTCTGGTCTTTCGGGTCTTTCAACAGATAGATTAAAGGGGTTTCAGCGGGCTGCCATTCTTTGGCCCAGATGATCTGGCCAAGTTTTGAATCCACCAGTTGCGAGAAGTATCCTTTGTGATAGAGAAGAGATATCCCCATCACCGGGATCCGGCAATCAGCGAAACTTTTGAGCGTATCTCCGGCAAGTATCCCTAAACCGCCGCCATAATTGGGTATTTTTTCCGGCCCGTTGAGGAACAATTTGCAAAAACTCTCCAGCTCGTGATTGGTGCTGCCGGTTATTCCCAATTCCTGAAGCTTGCTTTTAACCGGGTTGAAAACATCAAGGTCTGCGCCGATTTCCATTGAAATATAGGTAGCGGAGTTGCCGCTTGCAGAGGTTAAATTTCCCCAAACCTGATTGAGAACTTCCTGGGAAACACCGAAAAATCTTCCCATTTCGTTGGTGGAGAGCATATTCCGCAGAATATTGTCTTGATCGATGATTGATTTGTGAGTGTATTTCATATTCGCCTTATTTAATGAATCCCGCTTATAATCTTTACGGTTGTTAATGTAAAAGTATTTTGTCTGGTTGGAGTGCAAACTTATTATATTTCAGTCATGTTGATTAGAAAATAGCATCTCAAAAAGAGATATATTTGTCGATTTTATTTTGCTCATTTTTAAAATTATTGATTTTTCCGGAAAGGGATCTATAACGATAACCGATAACCTTTAAACTGTGACGCGGGTTATAAACTTTTCAGCTGGAGGATAAGAATATTTAAAAATAAGTTGAATTTCCCTGGTGGATTCTTTAGTGTATTCTATTGAAAATAAAATCTGATAGTTATCCGTTCAAGATAATTTCTTGTGTAAGGAGAATAAAATGAAAAAAGAATGTTTACGTTTTTTATCCATTGCTGTTGTCGCTGTGTCTCTGTCCTTTATGTCTGCTGCCTGTAGTCAAAAAACTGTTAATTCTGATTCCGGCATGGATTCCGATACCGCAGCGGTTGAAGCGGTAGGTTCTGATGCATCTATGGATTCCGGTGATAAAGGGATGGAAACTGCGGTACTTGATCCAGGCTTGGGACCGGAAGAGTCTTTGGAATCTCCGGCGGATACCGTAAGCGATAATGGAGAAACATTTTTGGAAGGAAGGACTTCGCCTGAGATGTTGCCCGTTTATTTTGATTTTGACGATTCCGGGATCAGGAAAGACCAGGTAGAGAGAATTGAAAAGAATGCTACTTTTCTGAAAAATTCCAAGAATGTTAAAATCAGGATTGAAGGTAACTGTGATGAAAGAGGAACAGATGAGTACAACGTTGCTCTCGGTGAACGCAGAGCAATGAGTGCTAAAAAATATCTGGAAAATTTAGGAGTTGCAGGATATCGGATGAATACCATCAGTTTCGGTGAGAAAAGGCCGATTAACTATGGTCATGATGATTTGTCATGGTCTCAAAATAGAAGGGATGATTTTCTGATTATTAAATAATCGATTATCCTTGATTAAATTGTTAAAGCCGGATTGAGAATTTATGATTTTTTCAATTCGGCTTTTTGTTATTTTTGTTGGTTTTGTGAAGAGCAGAGTTTAATCATTAAGCTGATTTCGATTATGTAGTTAGGCTTTCCTGCACTTGTCGGGAAGAGTTTTTTGATGAAATCGTTTATTTTTTTATAAATATTCCAGGAGTTTTTTAGATGAGATTAAAAAATATAATTTTGATGTTGTCGGCGGTTTTGCTTGTTTTTGGTGGAGCCTATAGTGATTTGCATGCAGAAGAGAATTCGGTGAAGATCGGTGTGATTGATATCCAGAAGATACTAGCGGAGTCAAGTGCCGGCAAGGATGCCCAGGAAAAACTTCAGGCTAAACTTGACGAATCCCTGGCTAAGTTGAAAATGGAAGAGGATAATGTCTTAAAATTACAGGAAGATATCGAAAAGAAAAAATCTGTTTGGGCCCCTGATGTTTTAAGTGTCAAGGAACGGGAATTTAACAAGAAATCCCAGGAACTCAAACTTGAGTTGAAGTATTTGCAGGATGAAATGAAAGACCTGGAACAGAAAGCTTATGCCCCTATTTTGAAGGAAGTCAGGACGGCGACTAAGGAAGTATGCAGCAAACAGGGTTTATTACTTGTCTTACAGTTAAATATGGCTGTCTATGCCGATGAGAAAATTGATATCAGCGATGCAATAATTGCTGAGTTGGATAAGAAAAAATAATAAGTTTGATGATCTGATTTATTTGTAGCCCGGCTTGTCTTTTGACAAACCGGGCTTTTTTTATACCGAAATTGTTGAACATGCAAAGCGAAACGCACCACAAGGGCACTTCCTTCGGGGCGCACCCCAAGGGTATTTGCTACGCGGCACATTCCCCGCAGCTTGAAGTCTTACGCTTATCTGCCGCGGGGAGCTTCAACATGAAGATGATTTCGCTGCTTTAAATGTCAGAGTATCATGAAGTGAAGGGATGAAGCAGATGATCAAATTTGCTTGATCGCAAGTTTTCAGTCGTTATTCTTGACCAGGTCGACTGCTGCCGAGGCAATTGCCGGGCGGTCGATTTTGCAGTTTCTGTAGAGTATCTCCTGGGGGCCGTGTTCAATGAACTTGTCGGGGAGTCCCAGGATATGTGTTTTAACGCCGGTCAGTCCCCTGCGGGACAATAATTCAAGGACGGCGCTGCCGAATCCGCCTTTTTTTACGTTATCTTCTATCGTAATCACCTTGCCGGTTTTGCTTGCCCATTGGCAGATTAAATCTCCGTCCAGGGGATTTATAAAACGAGGATTGATTACTGCCGCGTCTATCCCCAGTTTTTTAAGGTCATCTGCTGCGGACATGGCGGGATATACGCGGTTGCCGACCGGCAGCAAAAGTATGTCGCTACCTTCCCGCAATAATTCTCCCTTGGCAAAAGGTAATTTTTCAAGCTTTGAAGAAAGAGGAATTCCTTCGCCATTTCCCCTGGGATATCTGATCGCTACCGGGCCGGGATGAAAGATGGCGGTATAGATCATGTGCTGAAATTCATTTTCATCCTTGGGCGCCATCAGGACCAGGTTTGGAATGAAGCGCAGGAAGGTCAGGTCAAATACGCCATGATGGGTAGGTCCGTCTTCACCGACTAATCCCCCGCGGTCAATGGCAAAGGTTACCGGCAGGTTTTGCAGGCAGACATCATGAATAACCTGGTCCAGCGCACGTTGCATGAAGGTTGAGTAAATTGCCACCACCGGCAGCAACCCTTCGGTTGCCAGACCGGCGGCAAAGGTGACCGCATGTTGTTCGGCGATACCGACATCAAAAAAACGGTCGGGAAATCTTTTGGCAAACCTGATGAGTCCGGTGCCGGCAGTCATGGCGGCGGAAATGGCTGTTACCCTGGGGTCGCTTTCCGCGATATGGAGGATGGTATCGCCAAAAACCTTGGTGTAGCTGGGTGGTCCCGGCAACGCTGAAACCGGGGTTCCGCTTTCTATGTCAAAGGGGCCCAGACCGTGGTAGTCACCGGGATTTTTTTCAGCAGGAGGATATCCTTTGCCTTTGGTTGTGATGACATGAACCAACACCGGGCCGCGGCTGAAGTCCCGGACATTTTTCAGGGTTTCAAGCAGATTGTCCAATTGATGGCCGGGGATCGGGCCAATATATTCGAATTTTAAGGCCTCGAACAACATGCCGGGGGTAAAAAACCCCTTGATGCTTTCCTCGCTTTTCTTGAGGAACTGCAGGATGTTCTCTCCCACATTGGCAAATGATTTCAAAAACTGCTCGGTGTCTCTCTTGAATCTGACCATCTGACGGCTGGTCATTTTACGGCTCAAAAAACTGGAAAGCGCCCCGACATTTGGGGAAATAGACATCTCATTATCGTTTAAAATTACAATCAGATTCTTGTCGAGGTGTCCGGCCTGGTTCAGCGCTTCAAAGGCCATACCGCCGGTCATTGAGCCATCACCAATCACCGCAATAGCGCGGTGGGTATCTCCTTTAAGAAACTTGGCCAAGGCGATGCCGAGACAGGCTGAAATCGAGGTGCTGCTGTGTCCGGTATCAAAGGCATCATAAGGACTTTCTTCAACCTTCGGGAAGCCGCTTAGACCTTTGTATTGTCGTATTGTTTTGAATTGATCGCGACGGCCGGTGATCAGTTTATGAGCGTAAGCCTGATGGCCGACGTCCCAGATCAGCTTGTCTTTCGGGGTATTGAATACATAGTGCAATGCCAAAGTCAATTCTACTACACCCAAGGAAGGGGCCAGATGTCCTCCGACCCTGGATACGGTTTGAATGATTTCCTGCCGGATTTCTGCGGCCAGTTCCGGTAACTTGGAGACTGGAAGGTTTCTTAGATCAGCCGGGGAGTCTATATTGGAAAGTATTGATTTGTTGCTTGTCATTCTACTGGTTGGTCCTTGCGGTGAAACTTGGAAATACTGCTAAATTTGTTTGAAAAGATAGTAATATATTTCTTGAACAGTGTAACTGATTACGGGATAAAGTAACCAGTTTTAATCCTGAATCTCTTGTCTGCTGATGTCTTGATGCAATTGGAGTGTGCGGTTAAAAGTAGAGCCTATCATCCACATACTTGTTTCTTATATGTTTTCCTGCCCGATAGTTAAATTAATTAGTTGGTTCTATTATAGATATAAAGGGCAAGTTCCCTTAAGGAATCTGCCTGATTGTTGAAATCCTCCAGGGCAGTTACCGCCAGGTTAACGGTTTCTCTGGCCATGGTCCTGGTTTTCTCCAAGCCAAAAAATGCGGGGTAGGTAGATTTTTGGCGTTCTGCATCTGATCCAACCGCTTTACCCAGTTCTTCTTTTGTTCCTTCGACATTTAACAGGTCATCAACGATCTGAAAGGCCAGTCCGATTAGTTGGCCGTAAGAGGTCATCGCTTCAAATTGTTCCGGAGTTGCCTTGCCGGCAATGGCTCCGGCCTGGACTGAAGCGGTGATCAGGGCCCCTGTTTTACAACTATGAATCAGGCGCAGTTGCTCAAAATCTATGTCTATTCCTTCTGAGGCAAGATCAAGAGCCTGGCCACCCACCATGCCAAGAGAGCCGACCGCTTTGGCAATTATTTCGATGATCCTCAACCGGTCGGTAGGATCAATCTGGTTGGTGTTATGGCGGGTCAGAAGCTCAAAAGCAAAAGTCAGTAGACCGTCACCGGCCAGGATGGCCTCGGCCTCGCCAAATACCATATGATTTGTGGGTTTGCCTCGTCTCAGTTTATCGTCATCCATGGCCGGCAAGTCATCATGGATCAGGGAATAGGTATGGATGCATTCCAGGGCGACGGCTATCGGCATAATGGTATTGTAGTCCGTATGCTGATCTACGGTTTCGGCTGCCGCAATGCAGAGAATGGGTCTTACCCTTTTGCCTCCGGCAAACAGGCTGTAGCGTAGGGCCTTGATATGCTCGGTCAAAGGGCCTTCGGCTTTAAACATAAATTCCTCAAGCCCATTTTCAACCTGTTGTTTTTTTTCGTTAAGATAGGTTTTTATATCCATATAATTTGGGTAGGAGGGTTTAATTTTCATCCCCCGGTTCCTCAAAAGGGACTGCTTTTAGTTCGTCATCTTTTTTTAAGAGGATATTTACTTTTTTTTGGGCTTCGTCCAATTTGCGGTTGCAGAATTCCGCCAGTTTGATTCCCTCATCGAATTTTTTCAGAGAATCTTCAAGGCTTAGATCGCCGTTTTCCAAGGCATCGGTTATTTCCTCAAGCCTGGTTAACGATTCTTCAAATGATTTTTTTGTCATGGCGTCTGCTGTATTATTATTGGTGGTAGTAGATGGTCCTTAAAACTAAAGAAACGGGACTTTTACTAAAGAAACAGATTTGATAATAAATTATAGTGCGGTTAGGGGCAATGTCTTTAGACCCTTTGGACAAAATATCTGCCAAATAATGAAAATGTGGTGAGTGAGTTCAATTACCCGGGAAATGGATACGAATCGTAAAGGGTCTTATACCCCTCAAGGGGGTACTGAAAAGAGTACCCGAAGGGTATTATAAATTTCCAGCTCCGCTGGATGCCCTTTGGACAAAATATCTGCCAAATAATGAAAATGTGGTGAGTGAGTTCAATTACCCGGGAAATGGATACGGACAGTAAAGGGTTTTGTTTCCCCAGATAACTGATAGACTTGGCGAGAATATTTATTAGCTGGATCAGGTTGTTTTTGTTTCCGGTCCCAAATTTTTCAAGAGAACATTTAGATGCCCGAAAATATCAAGGAAAAAGTGGAGAACTTCAAGCGCTGGCTTGAAGTTGAAAAAGGTTATTCGGCCAATACGGTTGAAAGTTACCTGCGCGATATCAACGAATTTCTTTCTTTTAGTCTTCCCCCGGTCATTTCAACAGTAGATGTGCGGATGGTCAGGGCCTGGGTCTATTCCTTGCGGGGTAAAAACAAGAGCTCTTCGGTTGCCCGTAAACTTTCCGCTTTGCGGACATTTTTCAGGTTTATGGTTCGTGAAAAGATGATTCCGCTTGATCCGGTTTCAACCATCTCCATGCCGCGGCAAGATAAGTACATGCCGGTATTTCTTACGGTTGATGAGGTTTTTGCCTTGCTGGAGGCGCCGACGGCGGCTGACAGTTTTGCCGATCGGGACCGGGCCATGCTGGAAATTCTTTATTCAACCGGAATCCGGGTGGCTGAATTGGCGGCCTTAAATCTCGGTCAGCTTGATTTCCAGTCAGGAATGGTTAAGGTAGTCGGCAAGGGAAATCGGGAGCGGATGGTCCCGGTCGGTCGTCCTGCTCTGGAGGCGCTTGAGGTATATTTTAAACAGCGCGACAGTTTGATCATCGACCGGATCAGTCGGGGACATGATCCGGAAAGAGATGCGGTATTTCTTAATGGTCGGGGTAGCCGGTTGACCACCCGCAGTATTGAGCGATTGGTCAAGATGTATGCCCGGCGCTCAGGGATTGCCGCCCGGGTTACCCCCCATGCCCTGCGCCATTCATTCGCCACTCATTTATTGGAGATGGGCGCTGATCTGCGGGCGGTACAGGAGTTGCTGGGGCATGTCAGTCTGTCCACCACTCAGCGATATACCCACTTAAATGTTGATCATCTGACTGAAGTATATGACCGGACCCATCCCAAGGCGAAAATGGAGAAATCTTGATTTGCGGGTTAAAGGTTTTTGTCAGTTGTGCCTTTGATCTGCCGGCCGCTATTTTTTTAATTATGGAGGATTTTTTTTGAAAGTTAGATCTACTACAATAATCGCGGTCCGCCACAAGGGTGAGGTCGTGGTGGCGGGTGACGGCCAGGTTTCACTTGGTAATACCATCATGAAACATAACGCCAAAAAGGTGAGGCGCTTATATAATGGCCAGGTGATTACCGGTTTTGCCGGGGCAACTGCCGATGCGTTTACCCTTTTTGATCGACTGGAGAGTAAACTTGAGCAATATAACGGCAATCTGATGCGGGCCGCGGTTGAGTTGGCCAAGGATTGGCGGACCGACAAGATGTTGCGTCGACTGGAGGCCTTTCTGGTCGCGGTGGATGGGACCCACTCTTTATTGTTGAGCGGGACCGGTGATGTTATTGAACCGGATGACGGGGTGTTGGCCATTGGTTCCGGCGGACCTTATGCCCAGGCGGCGGCCAAGGCTTTGGTTCTGCATAGTGATCTTGATGCCGAGGCGATCTGCCGGGCCGCTATGGCAATCGCCGGCGATATCTGTATTTATACCAATACCAATATTGTTGTGGAGAAGATGAAATCTTTAAACTGACCGGGGACTATGTTCTCGGTTTAAATAATAATGGAAACGATCAGGCAATATGAATTCAATTGATTCTTTAACTCCCCGTGAGATAGTTACCGAGCTGGATAAATATATCATCGGCCAAAATAACGCCAAAAGGTTTGTGGCGGTGGCTTTGCGCAATCGTTGGCGTCGGCAGCAGGTTGAACCGCCTCTGCGCGATGAGATCGCTCCGAAAAATATCATCATGATCGGTCCGACCGGGGTCGGCAAGACCGAGATTGCCAGGCGCCTTGCCGGTCTGGCCCAGTCACCTTTTTTAAAAATCGAGGCCACCAAGTTTACCGAAGTTGGGTATGTCGGACGTGATGTCGAGTCGATGATCAGGGATATTACCGATCTGGCGATTAATCTGGTTAAACAGGAAGAAAAAGAAAAAGTGCAGATGAGGGCCTGGGAACTGGCGGAAGAAAAGTTGCTTGATCTCCTGGTGCCGCCTGTTGCTAAAGGTTCAACGGTTGTAAACAATGAGAATCCGGCAGAGATGATTGCTGATACGGCCTCAACCCGAGAAAAATTCAGGAAAATGCTGCGCGCCGGCAAGCTTGATGAGCGGCAGGTGGAATTGGATATAGAACAGCAAACCGCCATGCCGATGGTTGAGATTTTTTCAAATTCAGGGATTGATGATCTCGGGGTAGGGGGTGGTTTGAAGGATATGTTCGGCAAGATATTCCCTTCTAAAAATCAGCGCCGCACCTTTAAGATTCCGGAAGCGCTTGAGGTTTTGAAACAGGAAGAGGCCGCAAAACTGATCGATATGGAAGGAGTGACCAAGCTGGCAATCAGCCGAGTTGAACAGTCCGGGATTATTTTTCTTGATGAGATCGACAAGATCGCTTCCCGGCAGGGCGGCGGTCATGGTGGCGAGGTGTCGCGCGAGGGAGTCCAGCGTGATCTGCTGCCGATTGTTGAAGGGGCGACGGTTGCGACGAAATATGGCATGGTCAAAACAGACCATATTCTGTTTATCGCCAGCGGCGCTTTTCATGTGTCCAAGCCGTCCGATCTGGTGCCGGAACTGCAGGGCCGCTTTCCTTTGCGGGTTGAGCTTGATGCCCTGGACCAGGATGATTTTTTCAGGATTTTGACTGAACCGGAAAATGCCTTGATTAAACAATATATCGCCTTGATGAAAACCGAAGGGGTCGAGCTTGTTTTTGAAGATGAGGCGATCAGGGAAATGGCGCGGATCGCGGCGGAGGTCAACGATAATACCGAAAATATCGGGGCCAGACGGCTGCATACGGTCATTGAACGGGTCTTGGAAATACTTTCTTTTGACGCCCCGGAACGTGATCAGGAAAAATTTGTGGTTACGGCCCAATACGTTAGAGACCAGTTGTCCGAGGTGGCGGCGGATGATGATTTGAGTCGTTTTATTTTGTGATTTGTGTTTAATTTGATGCCGTTTTCAATCTTAAACCTTCAACCTTCAACCTTCAACCTTAAACCTTCAACCCTAAACCTTAAACCTTATAACTTAATACAATGATGATTGATCCTGACCTTAAATATTGCACCAATTGTAAAGATGAATATCGGGCGGATATTATTAAATGCGGGGTTTGCGGCCTTGATTTGCTCAGTGGCACCGAACTGCTGGCTCGACAAAAGACCGAAAATCAGGCGAGAGCCAACCGGACCCTCGAAATCTTGCCGGGCGATGAGCTGGTGACGATCCAACGGCGACCGCTTAACGATCTTCGGGTCTTTGAAAATCTTCTCAAGGCCGATGGGATCGGGTGTTTGCTGGCCGGGGACGAGAATAGTTGCGGCAAAGGGTGCTGCCCCTCAAATTTTGATCTGCAGGTGAAGGTCGGCGATGCCCCCTTTGCGATAAAAATAGTTGAAGATGAGATCAGGCGAACTTCCAGAATGGATGACCATGACCATTCTTTTGTCGACGCGGTCTTCAATCCTGATTCAGAGGAACAGACCTGTCCAGCCTGCGGGTTTGTGTTTTCCACTGCCCCCGCCTGCCCGGACTGCGGTCTTTGTTTCTGAGGTCTTACACTCCAAGGGTCTTCAAGATCAGGGTCGCCGGTTCTGCCACCGCCGAGAGTACCGAGGTGGTCGGCACCCCTTTTCTTTCGGCCTGGCGGATTTCTTTCGAATCAGGGAAGAAGGCGATTGGTGATTGGCCCAAGCCTTCGGTTAAAAATATTTCATCATCCTGATCGGCCACCTTATTCCCAACAAAATATACGGATTTTATTTTTACATCAGCCGCCAGTTTTTTTATCTTCAGGGCGGTACGGATGCTGGAGCGGGAAGGGATAACCACGATCAGCAGGTGGTCGATTCCGACAATCGTTCCTCTTCCCAGATGCTCTACGCCGGCTTCCATGTCGAGCAGGGCAATCTGGGTCGGAGACAGAAGTAGTTTGGTCAGCAACCTTTTCAGGACTGTATTCTCTGCGCAGGCACAGCCGCTGTTGCCGGTTTCGATTGCACCCATGACCATCAGCTTCAGGCCATTTTTTTCGACCATGAATCGAGCCATCAGATCATCGACCTGTGGATTGATATTGTAAAATGGTGATCCTTCCGTCTTGCCGGAACGTTCCATCAGCAGATCTTTCATCTCGGCAATCGGGGTAATGGCCTCGGGATTTTCAATGCCGATGGTCTGGGCCATGTGCGGACTGGAATCGGCGTCAATAATCAATACTTCCTTGCCGTTATTTTTTAACTGCTGGGCGAGGAGCGCCATGATTGTGGTTTTGCCGACGCCGCCTTTGCCACTTATCGCTATTTTCATGTTAAATCCTTTTTTACTGCGCTAATTAAAATTTGATTAAACCATTCCAGTACAACTTTTACCGTTCACGAGATTGTATTTTTATGTTTTAATATGACGTTTGATTAAGCCATGCTCAGTGGTTTACAATTATTTATTTTGTTTATTAAACAACCTTTATCCTTCTAGCGCTTGTGTTTTAGAGGCTTGGCGCGACTGTTTTAAATCAATATAATAATTAAAGGGACTGTGTGCCAGATGATCGCAATAATTGACTATAAGGCCGGCAATCTGACCAGTGTGGCCCGGGCGGTCAGCCACCTTGGCCATGAGGTGCAGGTGACTGACGATCCGGAATTAATCAGGGCCGCCGACCGGGTTATCTTTCCAGGGGTAGGGGCGGCCGGCCAAGCTATGGCTGATATGCAGCGGCTTGGATTGGACCAGGTGTTAAAAGAGGCCTTTGCCGCCGGCAAACCAATTTTGGGGATTTGTCTGGGGACCCAGATAATTTTCACCGCCAGTCAGGAGAACAATAATACTAAGTGTCTTGGCATACTGCCGGGAACGGTCAAGAGATTTCCGGAACCGTTGTTCGATGGCGAGGCGCGGTTGAAGATTCCTCATATGGGATGGAACCGGGTTAATTTTGTCGGTAGTCATCCGGTTTTTGCCGGTCTGAACGGGGAACACGAATTTTATTTTGTCCATTCCTATTATCCGGAAGTATCCGAGACGGCCCGGGAGATCATTGCCGGGACCACGAATTACGGGATAACATTTACCTCCGCCGTAGCCAGGGACAATCTGGTAGCGGTCCAGTTTCATCCTGAAAAAAGCGGCGCGGCCGGGCTGATTATTCTGGAAAACTTCTGTAATTGGAGGCCTTCATGCTAAGCAAGCGAATCATTCCTTGTCTTGATGTCAGGGAAGGCAAGACCACCAAGGGGATCAAATTCGAGAATAATATCGAGATCGGTGATCCGGTTGAAATGGCCAAATTTTATTATGAGCAGGGGGCCGATGAACTGGTTTTTTATGATATAACCGCTTCCAGCGATAAACGTGACATTATGATTGATGTGGTTCGGCGGACGGCGGAAAATATCTTCATCCCTTTTTCGGTGGGCGGCGGGATCCGGACGGTGGATGATATGCGGGCCGTGTTGCTGGCCGGGGCTGAGAAAGTCAGCGTCAACAGCGCTGCGGTCAAGAACAAGCAGATCATCGCCGAAGGGGCCAATGCCTTTGGTAGCCAGTGTATAGTTCTGGGGATGGATGTGAAAAAGGTGTCGGTCTCTACGGCAATTCCTTCCGGTTATGAAATCGTGATTAACGGCGGTCGCAAGTATATGGGGATTGATGCCCTGGCCTGGGCCCTGGAAGGCGAAAGACTTGGGGCAGGGGAGATCTGTTTGAATTCCATTGATGCCGACGGCACCAAGGAAGGATACGAGATGGAACTGACCCCGATGATCTCCAAGGCGGTCAAGATCCCGGTCATTGCCTCCGGTGGGGCCGGGACCCCTGAACATATCCGGGAAGTCCTGGCCGAGGGTTATGCCGATGCAGCCTTGATTGCCTCAATGACCCATTTCGGCACCTATACGGTCAAGGGGATTAAGGAATATATTCATGATCATGCGATCAAGACCAGGATGCTCTGGTAATGGTGAGTCTCGGCATCGAGGAGTTGCTCGCCTCTCCTTTGCCTTCTCTTCAGGGCCGCAGGGTGGGATTGCTCTGCAATCAGGCGTCTGTCGATCGCAATTTTGTCCATAGCCGTGATCTTGTTGTCGACCGCCTTCCCGGTCAGTTGACTTGCCTCTTTTCGCCCCAACATGGTTTTTTTGCTGAAAAACAGGATAATATGATTGAGTCCGATCATCTGGTTGATCGGGCGACCGGGCTGCCGGTGTTCAGTCTTTATGGTGAGGCCAGGCGGCCAACCGTGGAAATGTTTGATCGTCTTGATGTCTTGCTGATCGATCTGCCGGATGTCGGGACCAGGGTTTATACCTTTCTCTACACCATGGCTTATTGTCTGGCTGCCGCCGCTGAATTTGGCAAAAAGGTGGTTGTTCTTGATCGGCCCAATCCGATCAACGGCCTGGCGGTGGAAGGAAATATTCTGCAGCCGGAGTGCTCCTCCTTTGTCGGTCTTTATCCGATTCCCATGCGGCACGGCCTGACCTTTGGTGAGTTGGCGGTTATGCTCAACCAACACTTCCGGATTGGGGCCGAGCTTGAAGTGGTTTGGATGAAGGGCTGGCAGCGGGCGATGTTTTATCGGGACACCGGCTTGCCCTGGGTCTTTCCCTCACCCAATATGCCGACCCCGGAAACTGCGCTGGTTTATCCCGGCCAGGTGATCTGGGAAGGGACCAATATCTCCGAAGGACGCGGCACCTGCCTGCCCTTTGAGCTTTGCGGCGCCCCGTTCTGGGATCCGGATGAGATGCTTGCCGAAATTTCTTCAACTCCACTGCCGGGCTGCACTTTGCGGAGGATGGCATATGAGCCGACCTCAAACAAGTGGGCCGGGGAAACGTGTTATGGATTTCATCTTCTGGTGACCGATCCCGAAAGTTTTATGCCGTATCGCACGTCTCTGGCTCTGCTGCAAGCGACGATGAGACTCTATCCTGAGTCTTTTGCCTTGAAAAAACCACCTTATGAATATGAATATATAAAAACTCCGATCGATCTTATTCTGGGTAGTAATATCTTGCAAAAATCCCTGCTGGATCATGATATAATGACTCTTGAAGAAGGCTGGCAGGGGGAACTCGAAACTTTCAAGGCTATCCGGCGCGACTATTTACATTATTAAAGTGGATTAACGATATGTTTAAGATTCCTTTTTGGGCCGGACGTTTTGAAAAGAAAAATAAAAGAAATCCCGTATCTTTTCCGGCGGGCAGGCACGATGTTGAGCGTGATCAGTTTGTTGCTCTGCTTGAAACGATGAAGGCCTCAAGAATTCCGGAAAGGATTTTGATCCTCGATGCCTTTTTGTCTACCGAACAACATGTCACCTTATCTGAATTGGCCGAGCTGATCAAAAATGTTGACCCTCTGGTTAATCGAGGATTCCTGCAGGAAACCATGGAGATGTTTTGTCTGTCCGGTTTTGCTCAGAAAAGGACTTTTGAAAGCCAGGAAACCACCTACGAGCATCTCCATCTCGGGATGCACCATGACCATTTTATCTGTACGAGTTGCGGCCATATTCAGGAGTTTGCCAATCATGATCTGGAACGTCTACAGATCGAGATTGCCCGGGATTTTCAGTTTCACCCCCTGCAGCATAAGATGGAGATCTACGGTCTTTGCGGGCAATGCATGGCCGATCGCGAACCAAATCCGCCACTGTTGAAGGCCGTAAACGGCGAACGGGTCGAAATCGTTGAAATTCTGGGTGGCCCTGGTATGCAGAACAGGATGTCTTCGATGGGCTTAACGGTAGGTTCATGCCTGGAGGTGATCAGCAACAATCCGGCCGGGCCGGTCATCGTGGCAATCAATGATACCCGTCTGGCACTCGATACGGCGATGGCCAACAAGATCCTGATTGCCCATTCCTGTCATCACCTCGACACTCCTTAGGTCCTCTGTCTCCGGTGGAAAGTCTCAAGCGTGAATCAGCACGGATGATGTGCAATGTCGGGGCAGGGTGTTTTTGACCCGACCGGACATATGGAATATTTCTCCAGCAGGTGGTGGGGATGGTAGCTTTCCTTGGCTTGGCGCAAACCGGGGATGCCCAGGTCCTGTTCCCGATTGACGAATTTAAAATCAGCAAGACCGTAATGGGCGAACCATTGGTTGATCAACTGGCTTAGTCCCTGAAAATCAGCCATCGCCTTTTCAAAATGCCAGACGGCGGTATCGTTATTCAGTCGTTCCCCGATAGCGAATGCCTCTATCCGGTCGGCAATTCTGATTGCGCCGCCGATCAGATTAAATTTACGGCAATAATTAAAGGTCTCATTGATTGCTTTGTATTCCCCGCAGAGTCCAGGTTCTACCTCACATTGTCTGGATTGGCACCAGCGGTCCAGCATATCGCGGCATTCTTCAAGATTGGTCGGGGTAATTTCTTCGTATACGCAATCGTATTTTTTCAGGCATTGGTTTACGTGGTTTCTTTTTTTAACGTATTTACGCCCGGCAAGTCCGGCCAGATCGGAGACCAGATATATGTAATCGGCGTTATCGCGGTCGGCGGTTATCGTGAAATTTTTCGGCTTTAGGGTCAGGGTCGTTTCTTCGATTAATCTGACCGCATGGTTGATGCCCAAAGAGCTTAGGGCCTCTGCAACAGTTGCCGGTCCGACCGGCGGCCCGAAAAGAATTTTGGGGCCACCGGGGGCCGAACTTGCGGCAATCAGAAAAACCAGAGAGTCTTTGATTTGCGCAAACCAGACAGGTCTGCTGTGACGCCAGGCGAAAAGGTTGGTAAAGGTCAGCTCTGAGACCTTAGGCGGATAACCGGCCAGGTATTTATTGACCAGTTCCCGGGTGCTAAGATCAAGGGGATAGATGTCGATCATTTTTTTGGCCGAGGGTTAAAGATTTCTTTGTCTCTTTCGGGAGGGAGGCAAAGTTAATAATTCATTGATTTCAATTTGAAGTATATTTAACTGGACGATTTTGACTTTTTCGGAAAAAGTTTATATGAAAGTCGGTCGAAGCCTCTGTCGGTCGGGGAGCTGAAATGACCAAATTTCATGTTTAGTTAAGGCTGGCCGATATGATCCAGCCATGCTGGTTAGTTTGGTTGCAAATCAATGGTTTCCCGTTTAATATCGTTTCTTTTCCAAAGAAATAAGCGCAACTGTTTAACCTGTTTTTCTTTAGTATATCTTATGATGTCAATTAACATCAATTTTTATAGATTTGTGAAATGAAAGTAATCTTAGCCAAAAATGCCGGTTTTTGCATGGGGGTTCGTCGGGCGGTTGAAACCACGATGGATATGGTTCGGGCAAATGAAGAGGAGATCGCCACTTTCGGGCCTTTGATTCATAATCCGCAGGTTCTTGATATTTTACGGGAACGGGGGGTTAAGATCCTTGATAATATCCCGGACCATAGTGCTGGAACGATTATTATCAGGGCCCATGGTATTCCTCCCAAGCAGAAAGAAAAACTGCTGTCAATCGGGGCCAAGATTGAAGATGCGACCTGTCCCCGCGTGGTCAAAGTTCAGGCCATCATCTCCCGTTACAAAAAGGAAGGATGCGCAACCGTCATTATCGGTGATCGCAATCATGCTGAAGTTGAAGGTCTGATGGGGTATGCCGAACCGCACGGGGTTGTGGTCAGTAACGATAACGATCTGGAAAATCTGCAGATATCTTCGCCGTATATCATCGTCAGCCAGACCACCCAGGATGATGCAAGTTTTGAGCGGTTAAGCGAAATGATCATGGCCCGTTTTCCCGGCGGCCGGGTTTTTAATACCATTTGCGATTCGACCCATAAACGCCAGGAAGCGGTGCTGGAGCTCTGTGGAATGGTCCAGGCCATGGTGGTGGTTGGTGGCAAGAGCAGCGCCAATACCAAGAGACTTGGTGAGATTGTTGAAAATAAAGGATGCCCGGTTTTTATGGTTGAGACCGAGGAGGATCTTGACATGAAAGCCCTGGCCCATTTTGATTGCGTTGGGGTAACGGCCGGGGCCTCCACCCCGGCCTGGATGATCGATCGGGTGATCCGGACCCTGGAATCGATCCCCGGCCGGGGTCAGAGCGTGGTCGGGACGATGGCTTACCGATTTTTGTGTTTTCTGCTGGCCAGCAACCTTCTGGTCAGTCTGGGCGGCGGGGCGCTGGTTTATGTCTGCAGTCGTCTGCAGGGGACATCATTGTCTCTGGATCATCTGTTTATCGTCTTCGGTTACCTGTTCGCCATGCATAATTTCAATCGGTTTACCAGCCGGTGGCACAAAAAAGGCAGTGATCCGGTCCGTGAGGTTTTCAATAAAAAATATCGCTGGCCGTTGCTAATCGCCTCTTCCATCTTTCTGGTTGTGGCCCTGGGCCTTTCTTATAGGATAAACTGGCAGACCTTTTTACTGTTGGCTTTGATTAGTGTTTTGGGCGGGATGTATAATGTCCGGTTTATTCCGGGCTTTGTTTCAGCGGTGATCCGGGTCAGAAAACTTAAAGAGATTCCCGGTTCTAAAACTCTTTTTGTCGCCATGGCCTGGGCCTTTGTCATAGTGCTGGTCCCGCTGTGGGCCGATAGGTCTTATCTGCCGCCGCAAGCGCTCGGAACTTTTCTTTTTGTGTTATTACTTGTTTTTGTTCGTAACGCCTTGTCCGATGTGTTTGAGGTCCAGAGCGATCAAATGGTCGGGAAGGAGACCTTGCCGGTTTGTATCGGGAAGAAGAGAACTCTGACCCTGCTTTACGCCATTATGTTGTTCCTGGCATTAATGCTGCTGTTTTTTCCGCTCTGCGGATTTATGTCAAAAACCGGATTCTGGTTACTGCCGGGAATAGTTTATCTGGCATTGGTCGCGGTCTTATATGAGCGGAAAATGCTTCTTCATGGTACAAAACTGGCTTTTGGTCTGGACGCCATTTTTTTTGTGCTGGCGGTTCTTGCCCGGATCGGGGATTACGGCGGTTATTATTTGTAAAAATTTGGAGAAACTTTTAAACGGTTTTCCCAGATGTAAATATTTTGGAGAGTTAAATGTTTAGTTGGTTCAAGAAAAAGACGAAGATAGATCCGGCCGATACGGTCAAACCCGAAGATGAATCAGGTGATGAGCTTGCACTTAATTCGGAAAAGAACCCTGAAGCGGAAGATCCGGCCGGTCCGGAAAAAAAGGATGCTCTTCGTGGTAATCTGAGAAACCGTCTGGCCCGAACGCGGGAATCTTTTGTTAAAAAGATAGATCTGTTGTTCAAAGGGAAGGTGACCATTGATCAGGATCTGTTTGAAGAACTTGAAGAGTTGCTGGTTACCGCTGACCTTGGAGTTGCCACCACCGTCGAGTTGCTGGAAGAGGCCAGGCGCTTGATCGACCGGGATAAATCCGATGATCCTGCGATGTTGAAAAAGGTCCTGCAGGACAAGATGCTTGAATATTTGAAACAGGCGGGGGCTGATACTGTTATGGTGCCGCCGGAGAAGGGACCTTTTGTCATTATGGTCCTCGGGGTCAACGGGGTCGGCAAGACTACAACGATCGGCAAGATGGCCTATAAGTTTAAACAGGCCGGCAAGAATGTGATGCTGGTGGCGGCTGACACCTTTCGGGCCGCGGCCAGTGAGCAACTCAAGGTGTGGGGAGATCGGATTGGCGTCAAGGTGGTTGTCAGCACTGAAGGTTCCGACCCCTCGTCTGTTGTTTATGATGCCTTTGATCTGGTGGGGTCCGGCGGATATGATGTGGTCATCGTCGATACGGCCGGCCGGATGCATACCAGGGTTAATTTGGTCGAGGAGCTTAAAAAAATTAAGCGGGTAATGGACAAGAAAATATCAGGCGCTCCCCACGAAGTCATGCTGGTGATTGATGCGACCACCGGCCAGAACGGCATCTCTCAGGCCAGACATTTTAACGAGGCGGTTGATGTTACCGGTCTTACCCTGACCAAGCTTGACGGGACCGCCAAGGGTGGCATTGTGGTGAACATCTGTCGGGAGTTTAATATTCCCATTCGTTTTATCGGGGTCGGGGAACAGATGGAAGATCTGCGTGATTTTGACCCCGACGAATTTGTCGAAGCCTTGTTTGGTCGGTCCGATCCTGATTAATTCAATCTGAGTGGTATAGTGATGCAATATAGAAATCATCGTCAGCCGGGCTGTGGCGGCTGTCTATTTCTGATAATTTTATTTCTTATCTTAATGGGTGGCACTCCACTCTTGTTTGATGTGCTCGGGGTATTATTATATGCCTTTGTTTTTCTGATTTTATTCATGGTGGCGGCTTTCTTTGGGGTCAGCTATTTTGTCAGGCGTCAGATCAGTAACTATGAAAAATCCCAGACCGAAACACATAATAGTTTTGTATATTTATTATGTAATATTCTGGTCAAAATCGCCCAGATTGATGGAACAATTTCCAAAGCGGAAATCAATGTCATAATCAATTTTTTCCGACAGCATCTGCGTTACTCCCAAAGCCAGATTCTCTGGGTTAAAGAACTGGTAAAAGAGGCGGTGAACTCCCTTGAAACCATGGAGTCCCTGCTGGCCCAATTCAAAGCATCTTTTGCCTATGAACCAAGGCTTATTCTGCTGGAATTGGTTTACCAGGTTATTTTCAGTAATCCGAAGCCACCTGATTCCGAGTTGGAGCTGGCCAGAAACATTGCCGAATATCTCGATATTTCCCTCTATGATCAGCAGGTTATTTTTGCTAAATACACCGGACGATTCAGACAGGCTGTGGTTGCAGAGGATAATTACTATGATGTTCTGGGGCTTGCTCCCGGTGCGGATTTTGATGAAATTAAAAAATCATATCGGAAATTAAGTATGCAATATCACCCGGATAAGGTCAGTCATCTGGGGGAAGAGTTTCGAGCCGTGGCGGAAGAGAAGATGAAGGATATCAATGTCGCCTACCAGCATCTGAAACATAAATTCGGGGTTTGATCTTTTCCGGTCAGGGGAATTATTCGTCTTTTATTTTTCATGTTTGCAACAAATAAGAAAATATTAGTCCTTGAGCCATATTACGGTGGTTCACATAAGTCATTTTTGCAGGGGCTTCGTGAGCATCTGGAATTTGAGTTTGAATTCTTGACCCTTCCGGCCCGGAACTGGAAATGGCGGATGCGGCTTGCCGCCCCATATTTTGTCGAGCAATTAAGAAAAATTGAACAGGATCGCGATTCTTATCAATGCATCCTCTGTTCCACTTTTGTGGATGTGGCTTCTTTGATTGGCTTGGCTCCTTCCATGTTCGTCGACATTCCGGTTCTCACCTATTTTCATGAAAATCAATTTGCTTACCCGGTCCAGATTGAGATGGAGAGGGATTTTCATTTTGCCTTGACCAACTTCACCACGGCCCTGGCCTCTGACCGTCTGGCCTTTAATTCTTCATATAACCTGGAATCATTTCTTGATGGCTGTCGGGATCTCTTAAAGAAATCAACGGATATGAAGGTTGATGATTTTGAAGGGCAGATCAGGGCGAAGTCACGAATTATCCATCCCGGTATTGATTTTAGTGATTTAACCGGTAAACCGGAGCCGGCACATGATGGTGAGGCGCCAATCATTGTCTGGAACCATCGATGGGAACATGACAAAAATCCGGAGCTCTTTTTCAACGCCCTTTTTGAGCTGGACCGCCGTGAAGTTAATTTTCAGTTGGTTGTGCTGGGGCAGAGTTTTCGGGACCAGCCCGTGATTTTTCAGCAGGCCCAAAAGAGGCTTGCCGATCACATAATTCATTTTGGTTATGTTAAATCACGAGATGAATATGTCCGTTGGCTTAAAAAATCCGATCTGGTTGTTTCTACGGCCAATCATGAGTTTTATGGGATTTCGGTTATCGAGGCGGTGGGTGCCGGATGCCGGCCGCTTCTGCCAAAACGGCTTTCCTATCCTGAATTATTTCCGGAAGAATTTTTCTACGAAGATTCATCACTGGCAGATGAGATGACCCTGGCCTTAAAGAAAGGGCGGTTGGATTCACAAAGGGCGCGAGGTTTGACTGAGAGATTTTCATGGACTAATCTTATTAATGATTATACTTCATGGCTGGTTTCCTCTTAAATGATCCGGAGTAATTTGTGTAAATGAAAAAATTACCTGAAACAATGGTATTTAAAAACGCACTTTTTGTGGTGATGTTTTGGCTTTTCGTCGTCGGAAGTTCTTTTTATTGGAATCTTCTGGATGAAAAAAGAGGGTATGAAGATCATGCCTTTAATATGGCCAGATCATATTTTAAGCAGATCGTTCTTGATCGGGCCTGGAACGCCTCTCATGGCGGAGTTTATGTGCCTGTTACCGAAAAGACCCAGCCTAATCCTTTTCTTAAAGGGCCTTTCCGGGACCTTGAAACTGACCTTGGCATTAAGTTGACTAAAATTAACCCAGCATTCATGACCAGGCAGATCTCCGAGATTGCTGAGCATGAAGATGGGGTCAAGTTTCATATCACAAGCCTTAATCCGATTAGACCACTGAATAAGGCAACGGAGTGGGAAAGACCTTGGCTTGAATTGTTCGAACAAGGGGTTAAGGAAAAAGGAGAATTTGCTGATGATGGTTCCGGCCTTGTTTTTCGATATATGGCGCCATTGCAGACAACCGCCGGTTGTCTGCCGTGTCATGCGGAGCAGGGCTACAAGGAAGGTGATATCAGGGGTGGGATCAGTGTGACCTTGCCGTCCTATGAAAAGAAGAGCTACCTTCCGCTAATCATGGGATATGCTATTGCCGCGATATCCGGTCTGGCGGTGATCCTGGTCTCCGCAGTTCTTCTTGAGAATAAAAGGAAGGAGTTAATCGAGATAAATCTTTCTCTTTCGGAAGAAATTGAGATACGAAAAGTGGCGGAGAACGAACAGGGTAAGCTGATTGCTAACTTGCAGGAGGCCATTTCTGAAATCAAAACTTTGCAAGGAATTTTGCCGATTTGTTCATTCTGCAAGAAAATCCGTGACGATCAAGGTGCCTGGAATCAGGTGGAAAAATATATTCACGAACACTCCGATGTGGCATTCAGCCATGGTGTGTGTCCGGAATGCGTTAAGAAACATTACCCTGAACTTGATTTGTGATGTTTTGGTTTTTGGCTTAAATTTTTTGCAGATCGAAATATCGTATATTCTCTTTTCCGGGAAAATGGTCCGGTTTGGAGTCTGCCGTATCTTCCCCATTTCTTTTATGATTTGTAATGTATGATAGTCTTTGATTTTTCTTGTATATGCGGTTGTCAGTTTGAGGGTTGGTTTGATAACCGGGCTGATTGTGAACGGCAATATTCGGAAAATCTTATTCTGTGCCCGAAGTGCAGCGGTTCTGATATTCATAAGATCTTGTCCGCCGTGACCATTAAATCATCTACTGAACAAAGCTCCGGGACGTTGGAGGAACTCGCACTCACCAAGGAAGAGATGGCCACGGCTATTTTACGTTCTCTTCAGAACTATATCGTCGAAAATTTTGAGGACGTCGGTGTCAATCTGGCCGAGAAAAGTCTGAAGATTTACTATGGAGTGGATGAAGTGCGCAATATACGAGGAGTTGCGACTTCAGATGAGGAGAAAATGTTAAAGAAAGAGGGGATAGAATTGTTGAAGATCCCTCTGCCGGCGGACAAAGATAAACTTAACTGAAAAATTGATTGTCAGCAGAATTTATTGTTTAAAAAATCGCATTCCTTTGGGGAAAGGTCAAATCTTGTTTCCGCTTCCCTGATCACGGTCGTTCTGGTCTTTTCCGGATTAGCCTGGATGGTTTCGCTGATCCAGCAGATGGCTTTTCTCATTTTATCGCCGGTTGGTTGGATTTCTTCAACTGAACTCATGACGCAAACCTATTATTGTGCTGTTTTATTATAAGCTTATCCACGATAAACATAGAGTAAGCATTCGATCGGAAATTGGGGACGCCAAGGCCCTTGATGCAAATTTCTCTTCCTATATTCATGACCTGACCGGTTTTAAGATAATTCCGCCTAATGGAGGAACTGAAACCAGTACATGGTGCGGAGCATTGCCGAACGGCTCGTCAAAAACTACTTTCAGGTCCGGGTTTTCAACATTGCTGCCGCCATATTCTTTATCGTCAGTGTTGAATACTTCCCTGTATTGAACTTTTTCCGGAACCCCTACTTTGTAATCATGGAGAACGTTAGGGGTGAAATTCAACAAACAGACAACGTGGTCCTTAGGGTCTTTGCCAAACCGGGCAAAGGAGATAATGCTGTTGTCAACATCGTTGAAGTCCATCCAACGGAAGCCCTGGTCTGAAAAGTCCTGCTCCCAGAGAGCATTTTCCTCTTTATAAAAATGATTCAGTTCCTTAACATAAAACTGTAGTTGCCGGTGCAACTCATCCTGGCCGATTAAATGCCAGTCAAGGCTGACTTTACAATACCATTCGGAGATCTGACCGAATTCACAGCCCATGAAAATAAGTTTTTTGCCGGGATGGGCCCATAGAAAAAAGAACAACAGTCGGAGGTTGGCGAATTGCTGCCATTTATCTCCGGGCATTTTGCTCAAAAGGGAGCGTTTCCCGTGCACAACCTCATCGTGGGACATCGGCAGGATGAAGTTCTCCGTGAAGGCGTAAAGTAACGAAAAAGTCAGGGAGTTATGATGGTATTTTCTATAAATCGGATCTTTGCTTAGGTATTGCAGGGTGTCGTTCATCCAGCCCATATTCCACTTGAAGCCGAAGCCGAGACCACCGATGTCCGTCGGTTTTGAAACACCGAAGAAGCTGGTTGATTCTTCGGCGATCATCAAGGCACTGGGAAATCTTTGGTAGACGATACTGTTTAAATGCTTCATGAATTCGATCGCGTCAATATTTTCCTTGTTGCCGTACTGATTTGGAATCCATTCATCGTCCTTTCTGCCATAGTCAAGGTAAAGCATGGAAGCGACGGCATCGACCCTTAGTCCATCAATATGATATTTGTCCAGCCAGAAAAGGGCATTGGCAATCAGAAAATTACTTACCTCATTCCGGTTGTAGTTGAAGACCAGTGTGCCCCATTCCGGGTGAGTGCCTTGCCTGTAGTCGGCGTGTTCGTAAAGTGCCGTCCCATCAAAAGACGCCAGGCAGTGACCATCGGTAGGGAAATGCGATGGTACCCAGTCAAGAATTATGCCGATCCCGTTCTGGTGACAACGATCGACAAAGAACATGAATTCCTGTGGTGTTCCGTGTCGGCTGGTTGAAGCAAAATAACCTGTTGTCTGGTACCCCCATGATTCATCGAGGGGATGCTCCATGATTGGTAAAAGCTCTAGATGGGTAAAGCCCATCTTCTTCACATACGGGATAAGCGTGTCGGCCAGTTCTTTGAAAGTCAGAAATCTGGTGGTATCTGCCGGGTCCCGTTGCCAGGAACCTAAATGGACCTCGTAAATCGACATTGCGTTGTCGTACGGCGCTTTTTGGCCTCTGGACTTGATCCATTCTGCATCATTCCATTTGTAGTCATCAATGTTCCAGACAATCGAAGCGGTTTTGGGGCGCAGTTCCGAAAAAAACTGGTAGGGGTCGGTTTTTTCAAGAATGGCCATAGTGCTCGTTCTTATTTCGTATTTATATGAGTCGCCGTGTTCGATGCCGGGAATAAACAGTTCCCATATCCCGGATTTGTCGAGAATTCTCATCTGGTGGACGCGTCCGTCCCAGGCATTAAAATCACCAATAACACTTACTCTTCTGGCATTTGGAGCCCACACCCTGAACATGGTTCCGGTAATATTGTTGATGGAAGTCAGGTGTGAGCCCAGATGGTTGTATATCTCGTAGTTGGTTCCTTTGTTGAACAGATACCGGTCATCCTCTGATAAGTGGGGAAGTGTCCGGTAAGGGTCGTTGAAAGTATATGTGGTGTTATTGAAAAAAGTCGCTTCAAAGGCGTATTCAAAAGGCTCGGATTTGGGAATAATTATCTCGTAAAGACCTTCCTTTCTCATTTTATACATATCCAGTTTTTCGTTGCCGATGATAAGTCTCATGGAGTCGGCGTGGGGTTGGAATGTACGGATTACTGATTTGGGTGGTGTTTCACTGATAACATGGAAACCCAGAACCTGAAAAGGGTCATGCAGGTCTGATTCGATGACCTTATTCAGGATGATTTCTATATCGGTTGTCATGGTTTTATCCTAATTGTTCTTTCTATGGTAGAAGGGACTTTAAAGTGAGTCCTGGCAGAGACTTTTTATGTTTGTTGCGTGCCGCGCTTCTGGATGTTAAGCGCTGGAGTTTCATTAAAGATAAATCATCTTATTCAACTTGATAAAGTTTAGCATACATAAAATGCTTTATACCATGCATTTTTTAAAAATTACGTTCTATTTTTTGCTATACAACATGTTTTCAAGATATACAATCCGGTATTTAATAATGGTTCTTGACTGATATTTTTGGGCAGTGATACAATGAATGTGAGGATCTGATTTGTTGATTAACTTTTATGGTGCCGATTGATGGAAAGTCTGCAAGGAAATTTCCTGATAGCTACCTCCCGGATGCCTGATCCGAGATTTCAACGACAGGTTATATATCTTTGCGCCCACAGTGAAGATGAGGGGGCAATGGGACTGGTGGTTAACCATCCCAGCGACCATACTCTGGTAGAGATCCTTCGTAGCGTGGACATGCCGGTGCCTGATTTTCCTCTGCCACCCATCTACTATGGCGGGCCGGTTGAGATGGATGCGGTCTTCATCCTTTTTTCCGCTGATTATGAACCAAAAAATTATATCGAAGTTGTCAAAAACGTAAGATTATCCAGGGATGCTGATATTCTTTGGGATATCTCGCGAGGGATACGTCCCAATCATTATCTTTTTTTCCTTGGTTATGCCGGTTGGGGACCTGGGCAGCTTGAGAATGAGCTGGCGGTAAACGGCTGGCTTACTCTGCCTGGTGATGAGGAGGTTCTTTTCGAGGTACCTGACGCACGGAAATGGCATGAATCGGCAATTCGTCATGGGATTGATATCTCCACCTTTGAGGATGTAATTGGCTCTGCCTGATATTTTCTCCTTTGGTTTTTGTAAATACTTAGTGACACCCCGGGGGGCTGCACTTTTCTGGCCTGAGCTTGATCGCTACGTTTTTTTTTATCAAAAAAGTTTGTAATCATCTTGTCATACCTGTATAAATCCCATTTTATAATCAAATAATCGAGGCTATAGTGTGATGATCTCGGTTCTTCCCGGCCCTTTTTTTAAGGCCGTCTCAAGGAGTGATCACGTGTCGGATACGGTTGAAGACGAAATTTTCAAGTGTCAGCAGTGTGGATATTGTTGCCAGGGAGAAACTACGGTTTCTCTAAATCAGGATGATATCGAAAGGCTGGTTGCCTACCTGAAGATGTCTTTTGAAGAAGTAAGAGAAAGATATCTCCGGGTTACCGGTAATGTTACCCAGATGAAGACGGTTGACGGGCACTGCATCTTTTTCAAGGATCGATGCACGGTCCATCCCGGCAAGCCATGGCGTTGCGGGCAATGGCCTTTGCATCCAAGTATTATTGTTGATCCGGCCAATCTCGAAGCAATTAAGGATTCATGTCCCGGACTTTTGCGGGATGTTGGTTATGAAGAATTCAGTCGAAAACTTGTCGATTTGTTGAAAAGCGGCAAGGTTAAAGGCGGTTGAGGTTGTTTCATGAATTTTGAGTTTATTTTTCCAGGCAAAACCAGGGAAAAATATCTGGCAACAGGGATTGATGATTTTTGTAGCCGGTTGAAACATCATGCCAGGATAGACATCAAGATAATTAAAGAAACAAAATGCGTTGATCCCAAGGATGAAAAAGCCAAAGAAGCAGAAGGCGAAGCGATATTAAAGCATGTTTCTAAAGGATCGGTTCTGGTGGCCCTTGACTTGACCGGTCAGCAGATGAGTTCGGAAGGGCTGGCAAAACAACTTGCCGAGTGGCAGGATGGTGGTTGTCGCAAGATATCATTTGTCATCGGCGGTCCCGATGGGCTGCCGGCAAATGTTGTTTCCCGGGCAGATAAAATCTTGTCTCTCTCAAAAATGACCTTGACTCACGAAATGGCCCGCCTTCTTCTTATGGAGCAACTTTACCGGGCCTTTACTATTTTGGCCGGGACCGGTTATCATAAATAGTGAGTTGTTTAGGTTTAAGGTTTAAGGTTTAAGGTTGAAGGTTGAAGGTTGAAGGTTTAAGGTTGAAGGTTTAAGGTTGAAGGTTTAAGGTTTAAGGTTGAAGGTTGAAGGTTGAAGTGATTGTTATTCAACCGTTTATTTTCCCACGGTTTACCTTGCCCTGCTATCCTCATAATTTACTGTCTGCTGGCCTATAGCTGGCTTTGTCTGGTTCTATACTGATTCGACCGATTTAACTTCCGGCACTTCGCTTTTTAAAAATTTCTCAATGCCTTGTTTGATGGTTTGCTGCGACATTGAGCATCCTTTACAGGCTCCGGTCAACTGCACTTTGACTATTCCCTCGTCGGTTACATCCACCAGGACTACGTCGCCGCCGTCTTTTTGCAGGGTTGGCCTTACCTGGTTCAGGGCTTCTTCTATCTTGTCTCGCATGAACCCGGTCTCCTTATCTAGTAATTTTATAAAATCTTTCAGGTCGCAAAAATGTCTCTATAGCACAGGCGTCGGTAACTAACAAGTGCACATCCGTTGCGGTTAGGTTCATTAATTGAGCAGTCCGATCTCATCAAGCATCCCGCGGGCTGTTGCAAACAGATGTTCTTTGTCATGCTCGCGGCGGGCTTCCACATAGAATCTGATTTTAGGCTCGGTGCCGGATGGTCTGATCATCAACCAGCTGCCATCGTCCAGGATCATCTTGCGTCCATCGATATCAATAACACTGACGATTATTCTTTTTTCCGTCCCGATCATTAGAGAGGATCCCGGTTTGTATTTTTCTAAAGCGGACAGGGTGGAAAGTAGTTCATCCCCTTGCTGGCTTACGGTAATCCCGTCTCGGGCCGGGTAATATCGGCCGTAGGTTTCCTCTAATTCCGTGAGGTATTGGCCGAGGGTTTTGTTCAGGGTAAGCATCATGTCCATCGCCAGCATCAGGCCAATGTAGGCGTCTTTTTCCGGCGTATGGCCGATAATCGTAATTCCGTCCGATTCTTCAAAGCAAACTAACGCCCGGTCGATTACCGGTTTGAATTCTTTGAACCCCACACGAGACTCAAATATCTCTTCATTAAAACTGGTCGCCAGTTTGTTGGCGAAATTGCTGGTAGCTACATTTTTGGCGACCAGTCCTGTGAGCTTTTTTATTTCGTGGAGAAAATGATAGGCCATTGCGCCGAACTGGTTCATATCTATTTCGATCGTACCGTCGGTAAACCTTATCCGGTCGGCATCGGGATCGATGATTACTCCCAATTTAAGTTGTTCGCTCCTTTTGTTTATTTCAGCCGTTACCGATTTCATATTGGTGGCCGAGGGCTCGGGTGCAATGCCCCCGAAAGTGTAGTCTTTTTCCGCCCTTAGTTTAATCAGACGAGAGTTGGTCATATTTTTAAATAGCGGATCGATGTGGATTCTGCTGGCGCCATGCACGCAGTCAATCGCGACCACCATATCGTGACGATTGGCAAACCGATCGATTATCTCGTCGTAATCCAGGTGATGACTTTTCTTGCCCTTTCTGATAAACGCCTGCCAGCAAGTCAAGGCATCAATTTTGGTGACCAGCTCCGGTTTGGCCGGAGTTGTCGGTATCGCGGCGGCCTGCATCAGACGTTTGGTGTTGGCCGTTATTTTGTTCGTGATTACAGATGCTGCCGGTCCGGCGTCGGCGGCATTAAATTTGAACCCTCCGTATTCGAGAGGATTGTGGCTGGGCGTAAGGTTTATAGAGAAGGCCGCCTTTTTTTCAAGAACGGTAGCGGATAATGTGCCGGTTGAGGCCTCACCGGCATAAAACACCTTGAAGTTGTTGGCGGTAAGGATATCGCAGGCGGTACGGGCCAGGAGGGGGCCACCGAATCGATTGTCGTGACCTATGACGCAGCCTCTTGTCCGGGCTTCGGCAAGGCTGCCAACCCCCAGGGCCTCTGTGATTTCGCCTGAATCAGGCATCTCGATATACATTTCTGCGATGGCCTGGGTTACCAGGGCGACAGATTTTACAAACAGGTCTTTGCCGATCATGCCTCGCCAACCGGAGGTCCCAAATTTTACGGTGTTAACCGGTTTGGATTGGTTGGTTTTCAGTTCATCATGAATCAGTTCGTAGACCTCTGCAATTTCTTCCTGCCATTCCTCACGTTTTATACTTTCTGTCGGGCAAGAATTTTTTTCGGTTACCAATGCTTTGATCAGGCTGAAATAATCACTTTTGGCATGATTGCCGGGAACTATATATTTATTGATCAGATCTTTATTTTTTGTAGAAAAACTCATAAAAAAATCCTTGTGTTAATTTTGGGCCATATAATATGCTGGATACATATTAATATAATTTGTCGACTACGATTCAACATATCATAATGAGATCAGAACAGTCGATATTGATAGTTGATAAATTGTTTTTTTATGTGGAAGAAGATAATGATCATTAATTTTTTGTTTGCAAAATGTCTGAAATCAAACTTGCCATTACGGTGATTTTTCCAGCAACATCAAGGTTTAGGTTGACCTCAGATTAAAGATTAGCTATAGATTGTTGGCAGTTAATAACTGCATATTTGATGTTTTTTTCGCTATGATCCTTATTCTGTAATCGATAAAAGTTTTTAATAACTGACCAGGAGAACAAAATGGGAAAACATGATGAAGAGTTGATTCTATGGTTCGACGACATCGGAATTGAAGATGTGCCTCTGGTTGGCGGCAAGAACGCCTCTCTAGGTGAGATGTATCAGCACCTTACCGCCAAGGGTGTCGCCATTCCCCATGGCTTTGCCATTACGGCATATGCCTATCGTTATTTGCTGAAAGCAGCTGGAATCGAAGATGAGATAAAACAAGTCCTTGCAGACCTTGATACCGAGGATATGGCTAATCTGGCGGAGCGCGGCGAGAAATGTCGTGATATTATTCGTAATGCCAATTTCCCTGATGACCTGCGGAATGTCATTATTGAGGCCTATCAGAAAATGGAGGCCGAATATGGCAAGGATGTGCCGGTTGCCGTCCGTTCATCGGCCACCGCCGAGGACCTGCCGGACGCCTCCTTTGCCGGCCAGCAGGAAACCTATCTAAATATTCATGGCTACGATAATATTATCGAGAACTGCCGGAAATGTTTTGCTTCCCTCTTTACCAATCGCGCCATCTCCTATCGTAAACATCAGGGTTTTGGTCAGTTTGACGTTTACCTGTCAATCACCATTCAGAAGATGGTCCGCAGTGATTCGGCCTCTTCAGGAGTTCTTTTTTCTATTGATACTGAATCAGGTTTTAAAGATGCGGTTTTTATCACCGGCGCCTGGGGCCTTGGAGAGAACGTGGTTCAGGGGGCGGTCAATCCTGATGAATACTATGTATTCAAACCTACTCTTAAAGAGGGTAAGCGGCCGATTGTTTCTAAAAAGGTTGGTTCCAAAGAAATCAAGATGATTTACGATGATGATGCGAGTACCGCCTTGCCGGTCAAAAATATCAATACCACACCTGAAGAGCGCAACTCATACGTAATTAATGATGATGAGATCCTGCAGCTTGCCAAGTGGGCCTGCATTATTGAGGACCATTACGGCAAAGGAATGGATATTGAGTGGGCCAAGGATGGTGACGGTAAAAAAGTCGGCACCGGCAAGCTTTTTATTGTGCAGGCCCGTCCTGAGACCGTTCATTCCCAGGCTTCAACCGGCAGTATGGAAACCTACCGGTTGAAAGAAACCGGCAAGGTCATCGCTGAAGGTCTGGCGGTTGGCACCAAGATCGGCCAGGGAACGGCCCATTGTATTGATGACGCCAAAGACATTTCCACCTTCAAGAAGGGCGAGGTTCTGGTCACTGACATGACTGATCCTGACTGGGAACCGATTATGAAGATCGCTTCCGCCATTATCACTAACCGAGGCGGCAGGACGTGTCATGCCGCGATTATTTCCCGGGAACTTGGTATCCCCTGTGTTATCGGAACCGGAAACGGCACCGAAATGATCAAGACCGGTCAGAAGGTCACCGCATCTTCCGCCGAGGGTGAGACCGGTTATGTTTATGATGGTCTGCTTGATTTTGAGATCGAGAGGGTGGACCTTGGCGACTTGCCGGAAACCAAGACCAAGATCATGATGAATCTTGCCATTCCGGAGAAGGCTTTTACCGAGTGCCAAATCCCCAATGATGGTGTTGGCCTGGCCCGCGAGGAGTTTATTATCAACTCTCATATCGGTATTCATCCTCTTGCTCTGGTGAACTACGAGGATCTGAAAAAATCCAGCGACCCTGAAAAACAGGAAGTTGTCAGGAAAATTGACGCGAAAACCGGCGCCTATGCCGATAAAAAACAATTTTTTATTGATAAGGTTGCCGAGGGTGTCGGTCGGATTGCTGCCGGATTCTATCCCAAGGATGTTATTGTTCGTCTTTCAGATTTCAAGAGTAACGAATATGCCAATCTGGTCGGCGGCACTTTTTACGAACCGGAGGAAGAAAATCCGATGATCGGTTGGCGTGGGGCTTCGAGGTATTACGACCCTAAATATCGGCCGGCCTTTGAACTTGAATGTCAGGGTCTTTTGAAGGCCCGTAACGTCATGGGGCTTGATAATATCAAGTTGATGGTCCCTTTCTGCCGCACCCCGGGCGAAGGTAAAAAGGTAATCGAAGTCATGCGAGAATGCGGCCTGGTTCAGGGTGAGAATGGTCTGGAACTCTATGTAATGTGTGAGATTCCAAGCAACGTTATTTCCGCTGATGCCTTTGCCGATATCTTTGACGGTTTTTCCATCGGCTCCAATGATCTTACCCAGCTGACTTATGGTCTTGATCGTGACTCCGGCCTTATTGCCGGTATCGCTGATGAGCGGGACCAGGCGGTTAAGGATATGATCCGCATGGTAATCGCCACGGCTAAAAGACGCGGCAAGAAGATCGGGATCTGTGGACAGGGACCTTCCGACTTTCCTGAATTCGCCACTTTCCTGGTTGAGCTTGGGATTGACTCCATGAGTCTTATCCCGGATACCGCGATCAAAACCCGTCTGGCTGTCCATGAGAAAGAGAAAGAGATGGGGATTGCGCCCTGATTTGATACTCTGATTTAATGGAACAAAAAAAAGGGGCAGGCCGAAGAGGCCTTGCTCCTTTTTTTTTGTTGAGCAAATGGTTCAGTTCTCTTTACTTAAGAGTGTCTATCTTTCTTCGAGCGGTGGCCGCTTGTTCACTATTGGGATATTCGTCGAGTAATTTGGAGTAAACAATCTTGGCGGTTTTGCTGTCTTTTAGCTGCTCAAAGGCCAGACCCTGTTTGAGCAGGGCGGCCGGCGCTTTTGGATGTTTGCTGTAGTCGGCTATGACCTTCTGGTATTCAAGGATGGCCAGTTCGTACTCTTTTTGATTGTAGAGACTGTCACCTAGCCAGAATCTGGCATTGGCAATCATTTCGCCCTTGGAATATTTTTCAATATATTCAGAGAAGGCAATGTAGGCGTCTTTAAATTTATTATCATTAAAGAGGCTTAGCCCCTTGTCGTAAAGTGCTTTGCCAGGTTCATTGTTAGTGTCTTTTTCGGTTGCCGCAGTAGATTTTTGAGGACTTGACTTTGCACCTTTAATTGTCTTTTTTGTCTTGTCTGGTTCTATTTCCCGAGGTCTTGATTCTTTGGCTGCCTTTCTTCTGGCCTCTTCGGCCATTTTTTCGGCCTGTTCCGCAGATAGCTTGGCCTGCTGAGTCGCTTCTTGAATTCGAGCTTCCTTGATGGTTTGTAATTCCGTATTGTTGCGTGAGAGTTGGGTCTCGATGTCCTGAACTCTGGAGACCAGTTCTTCAAGTTTGGAGTTTTGCTTGTCGAGAATATCTTTGAGTTCATTAATACTGCGCGTCATACTGTCTCGCAGCTGGTTGCTCTCCTCCTGCAGTTGGAGGGAGTGATGAGAGGTTTCTTCCGATTGCCCTCTGGTCTGTAAAACCTGGGTTTTTAATCGATCAAGGCTGCTTGCAAGTTCGGCCTGTTTTTTCTGAAGTAATTCAACTGAGTTTTTTTCCGCCCGAGACCCCGTTTGGTCACGCAACTGGCCCATGTCACGATCCACATTGGTCAACCGATTATCCATGGTGCGTAAACGAAGATCGAGGTTTTTAACGTCTTTTTCCGAAGCGACACATTGCATTAGTAGCGGCGCAATGAGAAACATGGAGAGAATATGTATAGTGGAAAAGGATATTTTCATGCTGAAACCCTTAAGGCTATTATGGTTGAGGAGTAAATATTTAACTTAGTATACTACTATAATCACAACCCTTATTGTTTACCCTAAAATTTTTAGACTCTTTGACAAATCATCATATTTAACAATCTCACAAAGCTCAGAAAAGCGATTACCTGAGAATGTAGAATGTGGCGATGCATTGATTGATTTTGACACCTAAGAGTCTTATACCCCTCAAGGGTATAGTAAACAAGTTTTCCAGCTTTGCTGGATCAGACTCTTTGTTTATTGGTTTGCGTAATCATAATTTTTTTCTTGGCGACCACTGGGGAAAAGATTCATTGCCTTCCTGGTCGAAAATTATTTTAAAACCGCTGCCGTTACGAAAGATAATGCCGATTTTCTGTTCATTGTCCCGACGCCTGGAAAATACGATTTGTCGACCATCGGGCGACCAGCTTGGCGATTCGTGATCACCCCAGAACTGAGTCAGTTTGGTTGGGGAGCCACCTTCGGGATGGATAATGTATATGTGGTACATGTTTTCATAACGGCCGGAATAGGCGATCCAGTCACCTTTTGGCGACCAGGCCGGGGTGGTGTTATATGTGCCCAGGTAGGTAATCCTCTTGACCGTCAGGGACTTCATGTTCATGATGTAGATCTGCGGTGTGCCGCTTCGATCAGAAACAAAGGCCAGTTTTTTACCGTCCGGCGACCAGGAGGGTGATACGTTTATCCCTTCGTTATTGGTCAGTCGCTGTTTGATTACTCCTTGCATGTCCAACAAATATAAATCGGGATTGCCGTCTTTGCTCAAGGTGATAACCATTGACTCGCCGTCCGGGGCGACGGCCGGCGCAATATTGAGTCCTTTGCGTCGGGAGAGAGGGCGGGTGACCTTGCTTTGGGAGAGGTCTGTTATATAAAGATTAGGATTCTGTTGATGATAGGAAGTGTAGAGTAAATGAGAGCCGTCCGGGGTAAATCGTGGCGAGACCACCAGGTTTCGGTGTCTGGTTATCAGCTTGATTTCATCACCCATGACATCGGCCAGGTAAATCTCTTCGTGTCCGGATTTGTCGGAAACAAAGGCAATCTGGGTAAGGCTTACTCCCTGTTCTCCGGTTATCTTGAGAATTATTTCATCGCAGAAACGAAGAAGCATTAAATTTTCTTTGGTGTCGTCACCCCGGTATCTGCGGCCCAGAATCATTTTCCCGTTGGAGGAATCAACCAACCGGAGCTCCATCATCAGCCCTTCAGGTTCAACAAAGTATTGGCCGATAACCGCGAATTCGGCTCCCAGGTTTTTCCAGTTGTTATCTGAACCGCCACCGTATAATTCTGGATTGATGATTGAAATGAAACCATGAAAGGCGAGAGCTTTTTCGATCGTTTTCGACATGCCCTTACCCCGTGCTTCAGTTTTGCTGTTTTCAGTTTTGTTGATAAAGTAAGGAACGGCTACGGTTATTTTCCTTAGCTCCGCCGAGGAGATGTCGAGGTAGATCCGGGCAGGGGAATGAGTTGGTAATCCTGCGACAAGCAACAGTGCCGATAAAAAGATGATCGATAGTTTGTGGCGCATAATTATATGAATCCTTGGTGTTTCGGTAAAAAATTTAAATAATGAAAATGGATGAGTTTAGTCTCTCAAGCCATGAGGCTTACACGGAAAAAAATTAAGTACACTTCGCGAATAATAGTTCCATTTATGGTGCGCAGATCGCGATTGTTGCGCGATCAGAGCAGACCTCCCGGGAAGAATGTGATTACCAATTCTTCTTCCGCTGTTTTGATTTCCGGTGGGAAGGGAGGAAAGGGGGACGATTTCTTGATGGCCTTCTCCACCTCTCGATTAAAGTTGAAGTCCTCGGAGCGTTTATCAAAATAACTGTTAATTACGGTTCCATTTCGTCTGACCCGAACGACCATGACCGCTTCCAGTGATTCTTCCCAATCCTGCAGGTCAGGCAGACTCCAGTGTTTGTGAATGTGTTGGAACAAGCTCGCTTTATATCTGGCCAACGCCTCCATTTCAAAAGCAGCCCCTGCCGCATTCCCAGTTTCCTGGTTCGGGTCGGATGTTTCCTCGGGCTCCTGGCTGGCTTTGGTGGTCTGTTTCAAGGTATCCTTCTGGTAAAATTCGGACAGCTTATCCACCGCTTCCTGCGCGGAGCGTTTAGCTTCTTGATGCAGCTCTTCCTGGCGCAATTTTGATTTTAGATAATCCAGTTGCCGAGAGAGGATCATCTCTTTTTCTTTCTGTTCTTTTTCCTTTTGGAGTCGTTCCTTCAACGGTTTTAAAGATACGGCTTCCTTCGGTGGAGCGACTGGCGGTGGAGCAACGGTTTTGGATTGGATAATTTTTTTTGTCTCTCGTGGTTCTTTGACCGGCACTTTCAGGGGAGGGGAAGGCAGCTCCGAGGCATTGAATAAATTAACCGTGTAAACTTCGGGGATATGTGGTGTTTTTTTAAAAATCAATGGTCCGCCGATCGCCAGTATCAGGGTGATTGCATGGACGGCAATGGTGAGGGAAAGTGGTAACTTCCAGTCACTGTCCGGCAGATTACGGTCGTATAGAAAGTTGACTTCTCGCAAAAACGATGAGGTCTCCGTGATCTTAAATGATTTTAAAAATGACGACAATCGCTGAAACATTATCAATAATCCTGGATTGGTGAGCAGTCATGAGCAACCGGAGACGTCAAGTAGGGAGTCTGGTCAGCTATGGTTTCCATTGCTGACGGGCGACGACGAAGAGGGAGCGAAATGGCGAGACTCCGAGTCAGGTACTTTTTGGCTTGAGGAGCAGCCAATTAGTGTTTGCCTTGGTGAGCTTTTTTCCGTCTTCGCATGAGTAGTCAAAGGTTGCTTACAATTTTAATCAAAAGATTAATATAATTGAATCTCCCTGCGGCGGGGTATAAACTCCGACTTTGAGTCGCGGGGATTTCCGTATGTCAGCATGAATATCATCAGATTCGCATTGCATATTCAAAAATGAATAAATAATTTTTATACCACAAGGGCATAAGTTTCGTTTGAGCCGGTTAAACGGCTCAACTCAGCTTTATGGCAATGATCTAGTGTAATCACTTGGCCTTCTTGTAGTCCGGTTGAGTAATCATGCCCAGCTTGTCAAATCCGGCCTGTTTGATGTCGGCCATTACCTTTACCACCAGGCCGTAGGCCACCCGTTTGTCGGCATTGAGAAATACCGGCCTGTCTTTGGAATCCTTGGCCAGATCAATCATTTTTTGTTCCAGTAGAGTTTGTGAAGCCTTGATTCGATCAATGAATATTTCACCATCTTTATTGATCGTGATGATGATGGGGCTGTCTTTCTGGCGCAGGGGTTGGGCCGTGGTCTCTGGCAGCTCAACATCAACCCCCTGGCTCATCATCGGGGCTGTAACCATGAAAATGATGAGCAGAACAAGCATGACATCAACCAGGGGTGTGACATTGATCTCTGATACCAGGCCGCGGCGGCCGTTGCTGTTGGTGAAGCCCATGGTCTGCCTTCGAAGTTGTGAAAGGTTTGTTTTTGTCGGATATGTAAAAGCTTATCAGTCGACAGAGAGAGTAATCAGTTTTTGGAAATAATATCTCGTTCAACTAGGTTAAGTAAATCCGCGGCAAAGCTCTGCATATCACTTTCCATGTCGGACAGTTGGTTAGAGTAAAAATTATAAAAAATTACGGCTGGGATGGCTACTGCCAGACCTGCTGCCGTCGCCACCAGCGATTCTGAGATGCCGGGGGCCACTACGGCCAGGGAAGCGGAGCCGATAATGCCGATTTCCTGAAATGAGTTCATGATCCCCCAGACTGTCCCGAACAGGCCGACAAAAGGGGTGGTGCTGCCGGTAGTTGCCAGAAAAGGTAGTGACTTGCCCAATCGATACACCTCATTGGCTTCGGCTTTCTGCAGGGCCCTTTTCAGGATGTCCATCCCGGCGAGTCTGGACTCAAGGGTCTCTTCAACGCTGGTTACCGCACGGCTTTTTTTGATTTTTTGTAGTTCGTTGTAGCCATTACGGAAGATGGCGGATTCCGGGCAAATGTATGAGTCGGCGGCGGCATTGCTGGCCTCGACCAGATTTTTGCTGCCCCAGAACATCCGCAGAAAACGAGCGGAGTCTTTTTTTGTCGCTTTGAAAAGCAGATATTTTTGGAAAACGATATACCAGGAAAAACCGGAAAAACCGAGCAGCATCATCATGACGAATTTGACCATGGGCCCGGCGTGCCAGAACATTGCGAATAAACTTAAATTCAAAGGGGATATACCTATATGTTTGGATTGATCAGCGCTTGGATTTAATCTGTTATTCTTATATAGTTTTTAGAGATATGTCAATGTAGAGGAGGTCGAAGTTGAGAAGAAGCGAAGTTAAATGTGAGTGTCGGATGCTTGCCGTTGCAGTCTGGTTTTTTATTATCTGTCGATAAAGGGTATTAGATTTAAGCTCCCCGTGGCAGATAAGCGCAAGACTTTGAGCTGCGGGGAATACGTTTCGCTTTGCATGTTCAATGGTTTTTCATAAATCTTATTATTTTGATCTGATATTTCGGTATTTTTTTGACATAGTTTTCTAAAGAGGGTAATTATTTTTGCCCTAATCTTTTTTGTGGTAATTTTGATTAAACGGTCAAATTAATTTCTGGTAAGGAATTTTATGAAAGATATAAATGTAGGATTGATTGGTTTCGGGACGGTTGGCAGTGGTACGGCCCAGGTTATTTATGATCAGGCTGAACGGCTTAGGAAAAAGGTCGGTTCTTCTATAATTTTGAAAAAAGTGGCTGATATCAAGATTGATTCCCTGCCGGCCCATTTTTCCGATGTTGTTCTGACCAAGGACGTATCCGATATTATCAATGATCCCGAGATTGATATTGTGGTCGAACTGATCGGCGGCATTGAACCGGCCCGGACCTTTATTCTCAAGGCGATTAACGCCGGGAAAAATGTGGTTACCGCCAACAAGGCCTTGATTTCCCAGCACGGGTTGGAAATTTTTGAGGCGGCCGCCAAAAAAGGGGTCGAGGTTGGTTTTGAGGCCAGTGTCGGGGGCGGCATTCCGGTAATCAAATCCCTGAAAGAAGGTTTGGTCGCTAATCGTATCATGTCAATCATGGGGATCATGAACGGTACCGCCAACTATATCCTTAATAAAATGACCGATGAGGGCGTCCCTTTTGCCGAGGTCTTAAAAGAAGCGCAGGCCAAAGGTTATGCCGAGGCTGATCCGACCTACGACGTGGAGGGAATCGACACGGCCCATAAGCTGGTTATTTTAATGACCATGGCTTACGGCATGAAAATTACCCTTGATCAGGTCAGTATTGAGGGGATATCAAATATTGAGCCGATCGATATCGAGTTTGCCCGGGAGTTCGGTTACCGGATCAAACTTTTGGCGATCAGTGTTAATCATGGTGAGCATGTCGAAGCCCGGGTCCATCCGACCATGGTGCCGGAAAAACACATGCTGGCCAATATCGGCGGCGCCTATAACGGCATCCACTTTACCGGCGATATGGTCGGCAATGTCCTGCTCTATGGTCTGGGGGCCGGTATGATGCCGACCGGTAGCGCGGTGGTGGCCGATATCGTGGATATCGCCCGCAATGTGATTTGCGGCTCGATTGGCCGGGTGCCATGTCTTTCTTATCATCCAGAACATATTACGCCCCGACGGGTCACCTCGATGGAGGATTTGAGCGGCCCATATTATTTTCGGATGTCGGCCATGGATAAACCGAAAGTCCTCTCGAAAATATCCGGCATCTTGGGTGATCATAACATCAGTATCGAATCGGTGATTCAGAAAGGCCGTCAGAAAAAGGGGACGGTGCCGGTGGTGATCAGGACCTATGAGGCGCAGGAATCGGCGGTTAAGCATGCCTTGGCCGAGATTGACGCCCTGGATATTGTCAGCGATAAAACAGTCAAGATAAGGATTTTAAGTGACGCAGATGAAGGGTAGAAAAAAGACCGTCATCCTGGTCGGCGATGGCATGGGTGATCTCCCCATTGCGGCGCTTGGTGGCAGAACTCCGTTGGAGGCCGCCAAGACACCGGCCATGGATTATGTCTCCATCCATGGGGAATTAAGTCTGCTGCAGACTATTCCTGAAGGTTTTTCTCCCGGCAGTGATGTCGCTAATCTTTCGCTGCTTGGTTATCGGCCACAAGACATCTATACCGGGAGGGCGCCACTTGAGGCCGCCAGCATGGGGGTTGAATTAGGGGCCGATGAGATCGCCTTCCGCTGTAATCTGGTCACCCTTCAAGATACGGGCGACAGCTGCAAGGTGATGGTTGATTACAGCGCCGGCCATATCACCAGTGATGAGGCCCGGATCCTGATCGAAGAACTTCACCGGCAATTGGGCGGCAGTGCGGTCAATTTTCATCCCGGGGTTAGTTATCGCCATCTCTGTGTGCATCAGGGAGATGTGTCCGGATTGGTGACTGTTCCTCCCCATGATCATACCGGAGATGATATTGCCGTTTACTGGCAGGCTTATCTGAATAGTTCTCTGGGCAAGGTGGTGGCCGAGGCGAGCCGAATACTTGTCTCCCATCCGGTAAATGAGCGTCGGATTGCGGCAGGAAAAAACCCGGCCAATGCTATCTGGTTATGGGGCGAGGGCCGGGCGCCGGTAATGGCCACCCTGCAGGAACGTTACGGGATAAGCGGCTCCTTGATCTCAGCGGTTGATCTCTTGAAAGGTATTGGAGTTTACGCCGGGATGCGGATTATAAATGTGCCCGGCGCCACCGGCTATCTTGATACCAATTATCAGGGCAAGGTCGATGCGGCCTTTGAGGCGCTGAAGGATACTGATCTGGTATTTGTTCACGTCGAGGCCCCGGATGAGGCGGCCCATCAGGGTGAGATGGACTCCAAGCTGCAGGCGATCGAGGATTTCGATCGGAAAATCGTCCAGCCGGTTCTTGACGGATTAATGGCCGGCAAAGATGAATTCAGGCTGATTGTCGCCATGGACCATTTTACGCCGCTGGCCACCAGGACCCATGATTCCAGGCCGGTGCCGGTGGCCTTGTTTGATTCCCTTCACAATCCGGCAGGAAGCGGCCTTACTTATTCGGAAAAAAATGGCGCTCAAACCGGTCTGATTATCGCCAACGGCCAGCTTTTTTTTGAAAGGATACTCTCGGTTTAGTTTAAGGATCTCGTCATGACAACTTCCGATAGCAGGCTCAGGTCTGTCCATCAGACGGCCTACCGTGTTCTTTATGGTGACACCGATTCCGGTGGGGTTGTTTATTACGCCAATTATCTGCGTTACTTCGAGGCCGGTCGTACCGAACTTTTGCGCCATTACGGCACCTCGTATCGTGCCCTTGAGGATCAGGGTTTTATCCTGCCGGTTGTCGAATGCAAGTGTCGTTACAAGGCCTCGGCCTTTTACGATGATTTGCTGGTGATTGAGACAACTCTGGTCGAGGTTAAAAAAATATCATGCCGGTTTGATTATCGTATTTTGCGGGAGAGTGATCAAAAACTGTTGGTCAAGGGTTATACCATTCACGCCGTGGTCAATCGCGAAGGGCGTCTGTCCAGATTTCCCGATGATTATCTGAAAATACTTAACCTGATTTGTGATGAAAAGTAAGGTCTGATGCCGGGAATTTACCGGCAGGCCTTTGACTCTCCACACTAGAGTTGCTATATTTATTTAAGAGTCTATTGACATATTAAAACAACAATGTATTATGTCGTCTCACTGTGTCGCGGGGTGGAGCAGTCCGGTAGCTCGTCGGGCTCATAACCCGAAGGTCAGAGGTTCAAATCCTCTCCCCGCTACCATGCAAATTCAAGGACTTAGGAGAAATTCTAAGTCCTTTTTTTGTGTCCTGATTGCTTCCTTCAAACGATCTATTTGATCTCGTGATCAGCCTGATACTTTTTCCTGTTCCTTTTCTGTCGATTGTTTAATCGACTCTTCCGGCCGCTCCCCGAAACCAAGCGATAACCAGACCATTCGGCCCATCCAGCGTACCGGCTGCAGCGGTCTGACCAGCACATCCAGATATGCAAGATCTGGCAGGACCCCTTCTTCGGGTAGATTCTTCAGCAGGAATGAAACCGAAATCCCTAAAAATATTGAAATCGCAAAGCACAGCCGAAAGCCAAGTACGCCCAAATGATCAATCAGCTGGCCTGCCAGAATAGGCGGGATTCCGTTGGCCAGGGAAACCCCGATGATCCACAGGGAGGTGTAACCGATTCGACCCTCATTTTTTACCCGACCGAGCATGGTGCGGGATGCCACCGTAGATAAGCTGATACTGAAGACCATGCTGCTGACCAGAGCCAGCACGGCAAGTGCAAATCCGAACCGGCTGCCGGGTAGGAGAAAAAACCAGCAGATGGTTGAGACGGCATGCAGAAGTAGCATCCTGGCCATGACCTGGTTGCCGCCTTTTCTTTCGGCTCGATTTGACCAGGAGCGGATGCTCAGGGCCACGGCAATGCCGCCGATTGCGGTGATGAACATGATCCTGCCATCGGCAAAGAGCATGATGTCCCGCAGGTACATGATTGAAGAACTTCCTACCCACATCAGTGAGGAGAGGGCAATCGAGATCAAGATGATGAAATGACGGTACGGTTTGTCGGCAAAGGCCTTGTGAAATGAGTCATATCGCCTTTTGCCATCGGACAATTTCGGGCTCTTCCGGCCGCCGGGCATGAAGAAAAGCATGCCGACACTGAACAGACCGATCAACACCCCCGCCCCGTAGATCATAAAAAAAGAGGAAGGACCATTTGCGCGGGCCAATACCTGTGAAATGATCACGGCCAGTAGGATATTGGTGCCCTGCACCAGGATAGTTTCGGAATTGAAATAATCGGCGATGTTATCTTTGGGCACAATCTCGTGCAACCAGGGATACCAGGCGCCGACCCCAAAGGCCCTGATCAGGGAAAAGCCGAGGACCGCAAATAACAGCATCAGCCAGCTTGCCCGCTGCCCGAAGTGGATAGTGACCGCCGGGATAAAAAAAACGCTGGAAATAATAATCGTGCGCAGAAGCCAGCTGGTGATCAATAACTTTCTGGGGCCGAAAAATTCAACGGCCGGGATGCTCATCACCACCAGGAGCATGGAGAAGGGGATAAAGGAAAGAAGCAGGCCGACCAGGTCCGCCGGCATCCCTAAAGAACGGGCAAACAGGATCAGCACCTGGCCGACGATGCATTGCCATGAAGCCAGGTTGACGATGGAAAAAAATAAAAAAGCGCGGGGTGCCGGCGTCAGCCTGGTAAAAGATTTATAGAAGGAAAAACTCATGGTTGTCCTTGGAAATTAATTAGAACATATTAATATTAGCCAATATTTCAGCCATATTTATTTCGTGAGATTATTATCCTTTTAACTCCTGATATCAAATATGGCAGGTTAAAAAGTGTACCTGGCTGAGAAAATTTACTAAGATAAATTGAATTACTTTTGTTTTAAAGATACCAAGCAGGACACAGGGAAGGCAAATCCATATTCTTCAAATCATGTCTCTTTTTTAAGAAGACTTCTTGCCGCAAGGATAAGACCGTTGGAAATTCTATCTGCCAATACCAATAATTACTTGATAGCGGCAGTGATCATTTTCGCCGGTTTCATGATTGCCGTCTACAGTGCTCGTTTCTTGCGAAAGATGATCGGAAAGTTAAGCTCCGGCCGGCTGCCGGTCGATCTGGGAAATAGTATCCGGCGGCTGCCATGGATCCTCCGTCTTTTTATCGTCGCCCAGGGACTCCTGATTGCCCTTGACCGGGTTCATTTACCATCGGCTTTTGTCTATCCGGTCAGGACCGTGCTCCCAATTTTTTCTGATATCCTGTTATTGCTTGTCGTGATTACCACCGTTAAAATCGGATTTGAAGTCTGGGCGGTCAGGTTCCTGCAGATCAAAGACAACACGAAACATATCCCGGACGGGGTAGAAGGGCAGGGGGACGGCAAAATCAAAAAGGCCCGGACTCTGTTGAAACTTCTCTGGCTGCCTCTGGCCGTGATTATTTTTTTGCCGGATCTTGTTTATGATCTTCCCAAAGACCTGGTCCTGCTTGCTGCCGCAATTTTTATCCTGTTTGATGGATTGCTCATCGGCGGGATTGTATTAAGCGCTAAAAAGTCTTCTCCCGATGCGAAGACGAAAAGATACAGCGACTTATCCCTGGCCCCGGAAATAATCGAAACAATAGAGGAAAAAGATCCCGATTTTCAAATCGTGGTCAGCATCGCGACCCTCTTTCTGGAAATTTTAAAAAAGCATCTCGATGCAAGCGAGGATTCTCCTTGTCGGGTAAAACTGGTTAAAATCGAGGCTGATACCGCCAAATATCTTTTTGAACTAGAGATTCATCTTTACGGCAACTGGAAAAAAAGGCGAATGACCATTGCCCGCCTGGGCGCCGATTCAGGTAGCCGGAGTAAATGTTTTTACGTGATTTACGATGAGTATCTTGTGGTCAAGGTCCCGCCGGTCGCGATCACCGATCCCCTTGAATATATCAACAGCATCAAGATCGAGGCCGCTATCGCCCGGCAACTCGGGATGGAGGAATGTATTATCCCTATAGTCTCGGTAATCCTGAAGCATCTCGAGCCTTCGATTGACGCGGTGGAAAACGCTCTGGATTCACCGGAAGTATTAGCAATGCAAGCTCTCCGGCGTCGTCCTGACCTTTATCGATACCTGAAGGTCAGTGGTACATTCGCCTATTTCATGGACATGTCAAAGTATTTTTTTCTCCAGGATGCCGTGAAAATGCTCCACAATACCCAAGGCCTGAGTGAAGGTCAGCTCTTCGTGCGGACCAAGGCCCCGATCGAGGGCATTGTCGCCAATCTCCTTGATTTGCTCGCCCTGATTGGCCACAAAGGAGTTGCCTTGCGGGACCTCAAACCGGACAATCTGCTGCTGGCCGGTGATCGTAATGACTATCCAGCCTTTCTGAGTAGACCGGAACATTACAAAATAGGATTGATCGATATCGAAACCGCAGTGGTATTGGGTAACCCCTATCGTAAACAGATTGATCAACCGCAATTGGGTGGCACCCCTCAGTATGCAACCCCTTGTCATTTTTTTAATAATCAATTGCTCAAAGATTTATATGGTGAGGTCGCGGAGATCCTTCATCTTCAGGATTGGCATGGAATGATTGGGGTGATTTTTAAGGTGATCGATAATCGATTTTTATTTGAACATACCGCCCGGCTAATCCCAGGTATTGCCCATAAAATAAACGACTCAAATAACGGTGATGATATCTCGGCCTTTGCGATTGAATCCAGTCGGCTTTTTTGGAGCACGGCAGAAAGGGAGTTTAAGGAGAAAATGACCGCTAAACGGGAAGTCTTGGAAAAACTGAAGATCCCCATTGCTAAGCCGTCCCTCATCATGCTAAAAAAACGTCTTCTGGCTGAAAAACAAGATCTGACCGCCGCCATCAAAAAAATCGTCGCAAACCAGAATCTCTATTCAACCGAAAAAAGCCGGATCCAACTGATGAAGGCTTCGTCACAGGAACTAGCCAAACTCTCCCTGCAATGGGAAAATCTACCCGAGTCGCGAACCGAGTTGCTGAAACAACAATCCCCGGCGGTTCAACTTCTGCAGAACTTAAAAGGAATGAAGGAACAATTTGAAAGCCGGATCCAGGTATTGAAATTGCTCGACGATCCGGCGCCAAAAATCTCCGCTCATCTTTTACTTGGAACCATGTTTGCCGTGGTTAGCCGCCGGATGTTCCCCGATCAATGGCAAGAACTACCGGTTCAAAAACTGCAAGGGATGACAGACCTTGCCGACCATTGCGCATCCGCTTCCGACCTCGAAAAAACATGCTTGGAATTTCAGACGATCATCAATGATCAGACGATGAAGGTCTAACTCCCTATTTTTTGATTTAATAGGGGAGGGACCATTTTTTATAATTTCACAAGAAATTCCGCAGTAATTTGAACATGTAAAGCGAAACGAATCCCAAGGGCACTCGGAGTATCGCAAGCTCTCTTACCTCCTTCGAGGGCGGCATAAACTCCCTTACCTGCCGAGGGGAGCTTCAATTTTTCTTTTTTCATGCCCACGGCCAAAGGTTCTGTCTCAGTCTTAAAATTCATTAAAATGCGATAATATGGGCACAATCGGGGCATTGCCAGAACTTGCCGGTTTTATACTTTCCTTCTTCGCTGACCCTGAGCAACATATTGACGCCGCATTTAGGGCAGGCATGGGGGGCGGTTTTCCGTTCCTCTTTCTCTCCGGCGTCTTGCCGAACCATTGCCATTTCCTTCAGCAGATCCTGACCGGGTTTGGGCAACTTGCCGACCATTTCGATAAACTTGAGTCCATCAATCAGGTTGACGCCTTTGCCGGCGACAAAATTTCGGGCAGCGGCTTCGAATCCTTCAACAGAAAGAAAATAGCCGTTTTTCAGATTAAGTGAATCCATAGCGTTTTTAAAAGTTGCCAATACATCTACATTAACTAATTCATTAACCGAGCACTGAAAAAAAGAAAATGGGGCATTGGTGGATTTACTATGTAGAACATTTACTTCACTGACATTTACTCCTCCACCGGAACCTGATTTATGCGTTTGAAAACCCATTTGATCAAAAAATGTTTTACAAAGCCTTTCAAACTTAACCAGATCGAGCCCTTTCAGCAGATCAATATTCATTCTTTCGTCTCCTGTTGATTAGTATGCCACTTGAACATGATTTGATAATAACTTACTCAAGCTGAACAGACGAGATGAATCATAAGATGCCGTAATAAGATGTCATGTTGAATTATATCAGATTCAGAGCAGAGCAGGGTCATGAGCAGGGGTCACATGAGCAGTGAGCAGAGAGCAGTGAGCAGCAGCAAGCAGGAGAGCTACAAAGGGGGTCGGACCAAGCTAAGCAACTGATTCTCCGATGAAAAAAGTTAAAAATCAGGCCATATCCTTTCTTAAACCATCCTTTTTAGTGGCAAAAAAGGTGCTCTAAGAAATCTGGTCATATTTATAATTCCCAGACATAGTTATTGACACTTTTAGTCGTCAGGCTATGATTACTTATGGCCCGAGCAAATAGACATTATATTCCCGGCTGTGTCTGGCATATCACCCACAGATGTCATAAGCAGGAATTTCTTTTTAAATTCGCTAAAGACCGGAGTCGTTATTTATATTGGTTGTTTGAAGCTAAAAAACGATTCGGGCTTAAAATCCTCAATTACATCGTCACCTCAAATCATGTCCATCTCCTGCTCTTTGATACAGGACAAGACGTAATCCCTAAAAGCATCCAACTTGCTGCCGGTAGAACCGCCCAAGAATACAACCAAAGAAAAAACAGGAAAGGTGCATTTTGGGAAGACCGCTATCACGCTACCGCCATTGACATTGAGGATCATCTTTACCGGTGTATAATCTACATTGACTTAAATATGGTACGGACCGGCAAGATAATGCACCCAGGCCAATGGGAAGCCTCGGGATATAACGAAATCCAGAATCCTCCTGACAGATATACCATTCTTGATCGGAAGCTACTTATGCGGTTATGCCAAGTCTCTGACAGTAAACAGATGTCGGTTATCCATCAGCAATGGATAACCGATGCGCTTGATGCTGATATCTCAAAAAAAAGGGATGCTGTCTGGTCTGAGAGTGTTGCTGTTGGAGGAGAGTTATTCCTTGAAGCGATAAATGAGAAACGGAAGGGATTTAACAAACGTAAAAAAATCAGAAATGGAAGTAAGTTAAATCTCAGTGAACCTACCGAACCTTACAACCACTCTTTTGATGGTAAAAAGGATACTCTAAGCCAAAAAAATACATATTTATGGGACGAAAATTACGAATTTTCAGACAGATAGCTTGGTCCGACCCCTTGTCAAGATAATGGCGGCGTCTTTCGGCAAGGCGTCAGGGATATGGGAATTGAACAGATCGTTACCGCCTACAAGAGCCCATGGCAGAACGGTTATGTTGAACGGATAATCGGAACAATCCGAAGGGATTGTCTTGAACATCACATTATTT
>JAHJIY010000061.1 GCA_018823175.1 Pseudomonadota bacterium | reverse complement strand
GGGTCGCTCGACGGCCCAAACGAAACTTATGCCCTTGCGGTATAAAGCTGAGTTGGGTCGCTCGACGGCCCAAACGAAACTTATGCCCTTGCGGTATAAAGCTGAGTTGGGTCGCTCGACGGCCCAAACGAAACTTATGCGCCCCGCAGGAAGTGCCCTTGGGGTGCCCTTGCGGTATAAAGCTGAGTTGGGTCGCTAATCGGCCCAAACCGATAAGACAGTTTACGAGACATCGAGACTTATGCGCCCCGCAGGAAGTACCCTTGGGGTGCCCTGTTATAAAATGGTGAAAAGCTAAAAATGACAGTCAGCAAGCGGCAGAAAAAACATCTGATCAAGATAGAGCTCAGTCCGGTCGGTCTTGTCGGGGCGGGGGTTGTTTGTTTCTGCATATTTCTCTGGATGTTTCTGCTCGGGATGTGGGCCGGACAAACTGTGCTGCAATCGGATGATCTGGCAAAGGTTTCATGGTCCAAGGATGAGCAGTTTGTGACGAGACCTCTTTCCGAAGAAGGGGTATCAATTGTTGAACAGAAGAAAGTGAAGCCAAAATCTGATCTGATGGTTACCGCCGATCGGGTTGAAGAGACGGCGAAAACTGAACTGAAAACCGAATCGAAAGCAAAATCGAAACCGAAAACTGAATCGGTTCCTGAACCTAAACCTGAATCGGCACCAAGTAAATCATTTTTCACTTTGCAGGTGGCGGCCTTTCGTAATCCGGTCCGGGCCGCTACGAGTGTTAAAGAATGGCAGGAAAAGGGTTACAAACCTTTTTCTCGCCCTCCGGAGCGTGATGATGATCCCTTTACCCGGGTATATATTGGTCATTTTGAGAAAATTGCCGATGCCAATACTCAAATTGAAAAGATGAAACAGAAGGAAAAGGTAAAACCTTTTATTGTCCTTCTTGCCGTTGCGGATAACGGCAAGCCTTGACCGTTATCTTGTCCTGGAGTATATTTTCTGCGCTTTCGTAGCCGGGATAATAATTGTGAAAAACGAGAAAAATATGAGACTTCAGGCTGGTATATTATGATTCGCAGCGCCTGCGTAAATGATGTAAAGGCAATTTATGGGTTGTTGAAGCATTTCTCTGAACAGGGCTTGTTGCTTGGGCGCTCGTTAAGTTCGCTTTATGATCAGTTGCGGGATTTTCAAATTTTTGTTGATCGGCAAGAGGGTCAACAAGAGATCGTGGCCGGCGCCTGCGCCCTGCATGTCTGTTGGGAGAATCTGGCGGAGATTCGTTCTCTGGCCGTGCTTGAACAATTTCAAGGGAAAAATGTCGGGACCAGTCTGGTTGAGTCATGTCTGCTCGAAGCTGAAGCGTTTGGTATTTCCCGAGTGTTCACTCTAACTTATCAACCGTCTTTTTTTGAGCGGCTTGGTTTTAAACATATCGATAAAAATGAGCTTCCCCACAAGGTCTGGAGCGACTGTATTCAGTGCCCCAAATTTCCGGACTGTAATGAAGAAGCGATGATCTGGGAAAAGAAATAAATGATCGGAACAATAGCGACCAAGATATTCGGCAGTAAAAACGAGAGAGTCTTAAAAAAGATCAAGCCCATGGTTGTCGCGATTAACAGCCTGGAACCGGAAATCCAAAAACTTGATGATGCCGCCCTGGCCGCCAAGACCGTGGCCTTTAGGGAGCGCCTGGCCAAGGGTGAACCCCTTGATAGTTTGTTGGTCGAGGCCTTTGCGGTGGCACGCGAGGCCGCACAAAGGGTACTCGGTATGCGTCCTTACGATGTGCAGCTGGTTGGCGGCGTCGTATTGCATGACGGCAAGATTGCCGAGATGAAGACCGGTGAAGGTAAAACATTGGTTGCCACCCTGCCGGTTTATTTGAACGGACTTACCGGCAAAGGGGTTCATGTGGTCACGGTCAATGATTACCTGGCCAAGCGTGATGCCGAGTGGATGGGAGATGTTTACCGCTTTTTGGGTCTTTCGATCGGCACTATTGTCCATGATATGGACGATGTCTCCCGGCGGGCGGCCTACAATTCTGATGTCACTTACGGGACCAATAATGAGTTCGGCTTCGACTATCTGCGTGATAACATGAAGTTTGACCTGGCTGACTTTTGCCAGCGTGATTTTAATTATGCCATTGTTGACGAGGTGGACAGCATCCTGATTGATGAGGCCCGGACGCCGCTTATTATCTCCGGTCCGGCCGAGATGTCGACCGAGTTGTATAACAAGGTTAATAAGATTGTTCCGCAGTTTAAAAATGAGCAGCATTACACCATGGATGAGAAGGCCAGGTCCGTCTCTATGACCGATGACGGCGTGGCGCTGGGCGAGAAGGTCTTGGGCGTGGATAATCTTTATGATCCCAAAAATATCGAATGGCTCCATCATTTGAATCAGGCTCTGAAAGCCCATGTGCTTTTTACCCGGGATGTAGATTATCTGGTGAATGACGGGCAGGTGGTGATTGTTGATGAGTTTACCGGGCGGACCATGCCGGGGCGTCGATACAGCGACGGTCTTCATCAGGCCCTAGAGGCCAAAGAAGGGGTCAAGGTCGAGAAGGAAAACCAGACCCTGGCCTCGATCACTTTTCAGAATTATTTCCGGATGTATGACAAACTGGCCGGAATGACTGGGACCGCTGATACCGAGGCGGCGGAATTTAAAAAGATTTACAATCTTGATGTGGTGGTGATGCCCACCCATCAAAAAATGATCCGGAAAGATTATCCGGACGCGATTTACAAGAATCTTAATGCCAAATACCGGGCCATAATTCGGGAGATCAAGGAACTGCATGCCAAGGGACAGCCAGTGCTGGTAGGCACGATCAGTATTGATGTTTCTGAAAAAATATCTGAGATGTTGAAAAAAGACGGGATCAAACATTCCGTCTTAAATGCCAAGCAACATGAAAAGGAGGCGGAGATTGTCGCTGAGGCCGGGCAGATGGGTCGGGTGACGATCGCCACCAACATGGCGGGACGTGGGACCGATATTAAACTCGGGGAAGGGGTGGCGGATATCGGCGGTCTTCATATTCTGGGCACCGGTCGTCATGAATCCAGGCGAATCGACAACCAGCTTCGTGGTCGGACTGGTCGGCAGGGGGATGCGGGTTCTTCCCGGTTCTATCTGTCGCTGGAGGATGATCTGTTGCGGATTTTCGGTTCTGATCGGATTTCCGGGGTTATGGAAAAATTGGGGATGGCGGAGGACGAGGCTATCGAGCACACCATGATCAGTCGCGCCATTGAAAATGCCCAGCGTAAAGTTGAGGGTCACAATTTCGATATCCGGAAGCACTTGCTGGAATATGACGATGTTATGAACAAGCAGCGTGAAGTCATATATAAACAGCGGCGTGAAGTGTTGGAAGGTGAGGATATCAAAGGCCTGATTCATAAAATGATAGTTGAAATGTTCGGGATCGTTGCCGGGGAGTTTACCCAGGAGCGGGTTTTGTCCGAGGATTGGGACTGGAACGCTCTTGCTGAGCGGGTCCACGCGGTCTTCGGCTTGAAGTTTGTTTGGGATGATTCGGCTAAAGTTGACTTGAAGCCCGAGCAGTTTGAGGAGAAGCTGCTTGCCATGGTTGAAGAACTGTATCGTCGCAAAGAGGAAGAGGCCGGGGTTGATAACATGCGCCATTTGGAACGGCTGGTCCTTTTGCAGGTTGTCGACAGTCATTGGAAGGAACATCTCCTCAATATGGACCACTTGAAAGAGGGGATCGGCCTGCGGGGTTATGGCCAGAAAAATCCTCTGAATGAGTATAAGCGGGAAGGTTTTGAAATGTTCATGGACTTGATGGGGACGATCAAAACTTTGACCGTCAGCAATTTGTTCCGGATCAAGTTAGTTAAGGAAGACGAGGTGGATCGCATGGCCCGCGAACAGCGGGAGCGTAAACAGGAAATGGAGTTGCGCCACGGTGGCCCTGAGCAGGAAAAAGAACGCAAACCCGTCATCAGGGATGGTGATAAGGTTGGGCGTAACACCCTTTGTCCATGCGGTAGCGGCAATAAATATAAGAAGTGTTGCGGGAAAGCAGCTTAAGCAAGGCTCATTAATGGATCTGTTGTTGACTCCAAAGACACATAGTCACAAAGAAATTATTGTTTGAGTACCCGGTTGTTCGATATTAATTTAAGACTAAAACATCATGAATGATCATAACCTTCAAATAGCAGGGTTCAAGGCCGCCGCCGTTAAAGGCGGGATTCGCGGTAAGGATCGGCTGGATATCGCTCTTATCTTTTGTGAGAAACCGGCGGTGAGCGCGGCGGTTTTCACCAGGAGTCTGGTGAAGGCGGCTCCGGTGCTGCTGGATATGGAACGGATGCAAAACGGTGAGGCCCAGGCTATTCTGATCAATTCCGGAATCGCTAATGCCTGCACTGGTGAACCGGGAATGGTTGCCGCCCGTTTTACCTCCAGCCTGGCGGCGAAAGAACTTGGCGTGGCCGAAGATCTGGTCCTGATTTCTTCAACCGGGGTGATTGGAATGCAGCTTGATTTGAGCTGTTTTGAAAAAGCAATCCCGGAACTTGTCGCCTCTCTTTCCGCGCATGGATTTGCCGATGTGGCTCAGGCGATTATGACCACCGATACGGTTCCTAAAATATCAAAGCGGCAAGTGAAAATCGGTGGTCAGCAGGTAAATCTTCTTGGGCTTGCCAAGGGGGCCGGGATGATTAAGCCTAATATGGCCACCATGCTTTGTTTTATCATGACGGATCTTGCGGTTTCGGCCGAGTTGTTGCAACAGATGCTTGCCGCTGGAGTTGAGAAATCGTTTAATGCCATATCCGTTGACGGAGATACCAGCACCAACGATACGGTACTTCTGCTCGCCAGTGGCTTTGCCGGTAACCAGCCGTTGATGGCTGGGAGTCCTGAAGTTTCTGCTTTTCAGGTAGTCCTTGATGATTTAATGAAGGACCTGGCTCTGCAGATTGTGCGGGACGGGGAAGGCGCCACCAAGTTGATTACTATTCGGGTGAGCGGAGCATTAACTGAGGATGAGGCCCGGCTTGCGGCGGAAACGGTGGCCGAATCAAAGCTGGTGAAAACAGCATTTTTTGGCGAGGATGCCAACTGGGGCCGGATTATCGCCGCCCTTGGGCGGTCCGGGGCCTCTTTTAACCCAGATCTGGTTGATATTTCCTTTGATGATGTCTTGATGGTCGAGAATGGACTCGGGCAAGGGAAGGATGCTGAAACCCTGGCCACGAAAGTCCTTAAGCAAAAGGAGTTTGCGGTTAACCTTGACCTTAAGGCCGGGGCCGCCAGCTTTGTCTGTTATACCTGTGACCTTTCCATTGATTACGTTAAAATCAACGCTGATTACCGGAGTTGATCTTGCGCCAAATTAAAGGTTATTCTAACGCCAATAAATAATATTGCACGGTTTGGCCTTAACTGAATATGTAATCTCACCGTATCGTTTTGTCTCACGATTAAAATTGATCATCGCCCTCCTTTGTCATTTTTGGACATCTTTTGCTCTGAATCCTCTTCTGTTCCCAATTGTTATGGCCCAGTATCATCTAATCCTCGTGTTATCCCATCTTTGTTGTTGACATTTCTTTTGTAAAAAATATATAAATACTATATCCATGTACCACATTGTGGTACATGGATATCTTTGCACCAATGCGGAAAATTATTCGAATGGGGGGTAGGCATGACCAGTGAGGCCTTTGAAAAACGTTTGGAATTTCTTGCGGCGGAAGTCGATACCCTGAAAAAAAAGGTTGAGGATCTGTCGATACGTTTTAGTCAAGGTGGTTCTGCTGATGTCGATCCGGCTTCCAGGCAACTGGAGACATATCCTCCGCCCATTGAGCTGGATACTGATGAACTTTGGTCAAAAGTCGGTAAATCGTCTCTTTTACCCAGAATAGCGACTATCTGTTTTGTGTTGGTGGTGGCGTTGGTTTTACGCACTCTGACCGATAGCGGGATGATCGGCAAGCAACTGGGATCATTTCTCGGGATGGGATATGCTGCTGTTCTTTTGGCCGTGGGCTGGCGGGAGTTGGCCCGGCAGAGTCGACTGGCCATGGTCTTTCCGGTCTGCGGTGCGGTCCTGATGTATGTAATTGTGGTGGAGACCCATGCCAGGTTTGAATCCGTCTCTTCTCTGTCTGTTTATCTCATTCTCTTTGTGGTGCTGATGGCCCTTTCCCTTACCAGCCGGAGGTTTAAATTGTCGGGGCTGAATTGTCTGGCGCTGATCGGCACCTCATGCGTTGCGATCGTGATCGATTTCCCCAGACCTAATTTTGCCCAGTTGATTTTATTACTGCTGGCGACCAATGTCGTGGCCTATGTCTCATCGCGAAGGCTTATAGGTTGTTGGTGGTCGCGGTGGGTTCTTTTTGCTTTTACCGCCGCAGTCTGGACTCTTTGGACCTTCAAGTTGCGTTTTGCCTTGCGTCAGGGAGGGGAAATATCTTCTTTTTTGTCGATCTCCTGGTTTATTCCGATCATGATGGTTTTTGTCGTGACCTATACGGTAATGGCGGTCAGGAACGCGGTTGCTGATGAAAAATGGAATGTCTTTGATCTGGTGATTCCCTCTCTTGTCGGGTTTTGTGTTTATCCGCTACTCAGGGTGGTGATAGTAACATGGTTTGACAATGTCTATTGGCTTGGTATTGCCGGAGTTTTTATGGCTTCTTTTTATTTTGCGACCGCGGCCTGGCTTTTCAAGAATAACAAGACAGGAGGCCCGGCGGTTTGCGGATTTACCTTTGCGGGGGCGGTTTTTTTGGCCATGGCTTTTCCCGATGCGGTCGGCAGTATTTTATTGGCTATCCCGGTCTGGTCGGCGGTAGCTTTGGGGTTGGCTTTGTTGTCAGGGGTCTGTGAAATCGGAGGGATCAGACTTGCTTCTTATTTGCTGCAAGGGTTGGCCTGTCTGGCAGCAGTTTTTTCCGGAATTTTAGTGGCCGACACCCCGTCATTTATGGTCGGCTCTTCGGTGGCGGTAGTGATTACTTTGTTGGCCGGCTATCAATATCGGTGGTGCCGACAGCATCCTCTTTCCTGTTCTATCGGGTTTTTTGCCATGGTCGACCCTGATGATCGAAGCGGAATTGTTCTTTTCTTGTCCTGCCTGTTGAATGGATTTTTGTTGCTCCAGATGGTTTCCTACCATATTATGGCCCCTTTTGTATCTGACATTTCCAATATGATGATTGGCAGTCAATCTGTTCTGATAAATATCGGGGCCATGGGTCTGATGTTTTTTGCATTGTCTGAGCGCAATAATGAGATCCTGGGGGTGGCGGTCCTGGTTTTTATAATCGGCGCCCTGAAGGTGTTCTTTTATGATTTATTCAGATCCAGCGGCATTCCGCTGGTGATGAGTGTTTTCTCTTTTGGCGCGGCAGCGGCGGTCTGTTCTATTGCTTTGAACCGTTGGCAGCAGGATGGGAAATCTGATTTGCTGGAAACAGACGGTTGAAAAGTGGAAACTTTGTTTAACCTGCCAGAGATCTTGATGCGGGGATGACTTAATCTTGTGAATTTAAGTCACCCCCGGCAGACTATCTGAACATACAAAGCGGAACGGCACCCAAAGGCACTTCCTTCGGGGCGCGCCCCAAGGGTATTTGCTGTGCGGCATATTCCCGGTAGCTCGAAGTCTCCCGTTGTTCGCTATCTGCCGCGGGGAGCTTCAATCTCAATTTATTCTTTTTCCTGTGACTGTTTTAATCCTTTTAGGAATTCGCCCATTGCCTTGCCTGCTTCTTCCGGAGTCATTTCCTCTCCGCTTTTGTTGAGCCCCTGTTCAATCTGTTGCTGCCAAACGTCAGCATTATTTTGGATCTCGCGGCCGGCTTTTTCCGCGCCAAAAGTAATAACTGCTAAAATCAAACCAAGAATCCCAAAAACGGCCCAGGAAGAATTTTGACTCCGGCCATGAACATGGATCGAAGCCAGGGCCAGTAACGCCATTGGTAGAAAGGCGGCGATCAGCGTGCCAAGATAAGGAATGATATTGAGGACTGCGGACACCGGAGCGTAGGCGTATGAGTAAGCCATGCAACGGTAAGCAGTTTCAAAATTTTCCTGGGAGCCCATTAATTTCCAGATCACAAATAATATGGCCGCTCCGACAAAGCCGAAGATTGCCGTTATGATCGGAAAGATGATAATCCCAATAAGGCCCATGGCCATTTTGCCGGCGGGACCGAGGCCAATCAACCCCATTAATACCATGATAACTGCGGTGATCAACGCCATGGCCACCATGAAGATAAGAGGAGGAACAAAACCGCCTTCTTTGGGCATGTTCTGGAAAAAATCGGCCGGTTTAGTGAGCACCGCGATCATGTCTGTTACGATTGAGTTTAATAGATTAGTTGGAAGAGGGTTGTGTTGAGATGTTTTGCCGCTATTATCACTTGTGCCAGTCATTTTATTCTCCTTTATTGATTGTTTCGTTTGTTTATTTTTCGTTCAAAATAAATTTATCAGTTTGAGTATATGCAATTATTATTATAATTCATCGGTGCCACTTTGTGGTACCACGGTATCTATTTTACTGTAAGTTTGCCTTTGTGATCAAGGCAAATTGAGTGGTCAGGAATTAAATAAGTAACCCAATCACAAAATAAATTTTTTGACAATGATCATTAGCTTATATTAACCAGCAATGTCATGGTGCAAGAAGATGGGATTTTATAATGGAATCACGTCAATATCTTTTGCTGATTCAGGCTGCTTCAGGCAGGAGGCGCTTGGTTTATGGTATATCTTCGGCTATCGTTTTAATGCTCCTTTTTGTTTACTGGATATCCCTCTGCTGTATATTAAAAAAAATCGGTTGTTCTGTTGTTTGAGCTGGTAGTTCCCGAGGAACGAACCTTGATTAGATAATTCAGTTGGTTAGTGATCTGTTCGGGTGAAGGAATGATCAGATAAAGGGGATGGTGCGGGAATAAGTGATAGATAGATCGGCGGTGGGGATAAAGCTGAGTTGAGCAGCTTGCCTGCTCGTACGAAACTTATACCCGAATGGGTGAAATCAATGGTTAAGAAACTTTTATTTGGGTCGCTGCTGATGGTGGTTGTCGGGATCGGATTGCTTCATTTTTTTACCCCCGGTCACCTCGGATTTTATCATGATACATATCGAAGGCTTAGTTATTTCCCGATCGTGATGGGGGGGATCTGGTTTGGGGTCTGGGGTGGACTGGCGCTTGCCGTTTTGTCTTCCATCGCTTTTATTCCTCACCTTATTCTTTATATGGGGCACGGTCCTCAGGCCTACCATAGTGAGTTGATGGAAATTGTCCTGTATCTGGCCGCCGGGCTGGTGACCGGGATGATCGCCAGTCGTGAGGCCCGTCTGCGGGTAAAATACCAGCAGTTGAGCGAGAAGCTGGAAAAATCGTATGCCAAGTTACATGATGACAGCGCTTTGTTACTTGAGCTTGAAGAACAGCTTGGCGCCAGTCAAAAACTTTCCGCTTTGGGCCAGTTGTCGGCGTCGCTTGCCCATGAGATAAAAAATCCCTTAAGCTCAATAAAAGGCACGGCCGAAATACTGCTTGATGAATTTGCCGCTGATCATCCCAAAAGAGAATTCGGAGATATTCTTTTAAAAGAGATCGACCGGTTGAATGCCACGGTTAATGAGGTCCTGCAATACTCCCGGGGGCAGATTCTGCAGCGAGGCGAGGTGGTGACGGAACCTCTGACCGAGGTTTTGTTGCGGGTCGGCAGATTGCTTGAGAGTTATCTTAAAAAGAAGGCAATTATCTTTAATCTGCATTTGATTTCGGAGGCCGGTTCGTTTGGAGTGGATGGTGGAAAATTGTCCCAGGTTTTTTTGAATATCATCCTTAATGCGATAGATGCCGTGCCGGAAAAGGGTCGAATCGAGATTGAAGTCAGGGTCGAGGGCAAAGGGCTGGTTGTTGAGATAGCCGATAACGGACCCGGGGTGGCGCCGACTGAGCGCGAGAATATCTTTAAGCCTTTTGTTTCCGGCAAGGAACAGGGAACTGGTTTGGGACTGCCAATCAGCAGCAAGATTGTTGAAAGCTATGGCGGTGAAATAAGACTTGCTGAAAGTCGGCTTGGCGGTGCCTCGTTTGCCGTTTTTCTGCCGCCATTTTCGGTGTTCTCGTCGATAGCGAAATTTGAGGATGATAAAGCAGTGGCGGGCAGGAGACCGGAGGATGGCTGAGCGGTTATTGTTGATCGATGATGATGACAGTTTGCGTCGGGTGACCGAGTATAATCTTTCCTCGGCCGGCTTTGAGGTGAGGACGGCCGCCTCCGGGCAAGAAGGTCTGCTGCAGTTTCGGGAGCATTGTCCGGACCTGGTGATTACCGATGTTAAACTTGGTGATATCAGCGGCCTGGAAGTTCTGGCGCAGATCAAAAAAGAGTCTGCCGACACTCCGGTTATTGTGATCACCGCCTTTGGCACCATTGAAATGGCGGTCGAGGCTATGAGTAGGGGGGCATTTAATTTTGTCACCAAGCCTTTTGATCGGGAGACTCTGCGCCTGACCTGCCAGAAGGCGCTGGAGATGGCGAGTCTTAAATTCCGGAACCGATTGCTGGCCGAGGAAGTAAATCGGCTGACCGGGACCGAGGGAATGGTGACTGCAAATTCGGTGATGGCGGACTTGCTTGAGACTGCCTTGAAAGTGGCGGGCAGTGAGGCCACCGTCCTGATCACCGGCGAATCCGGAACCGGCAAGGAGGTCTTGGCCCGGCTTATCCATCAGCATAGTGGCCGCAGTAATGGGCCCATGGTGGCGGTCAACTGTGCGGCCATTCCTGAAAATCTTATTGAGAGTGAACTGTTTGGTCATGTGAAAGGGGCCTTTACCGGCGCGATTTCAAATCGGAAAGGTCGTTTTCAGACCGCAGCTCGCGGCACCTTGTTTCTTGATGAAATTGGCGAGTTGAAAATGGAGATGCAGGTCAAGTTGTTGCGGGCCATTCAGGAAAGGGCGGTGGAGCCGGTAGGGTCGGATCAGACTGAAAAGATCGATGTCCGGATTGTGGCGGCGACCAATCAGGATCTTCGTACCCTGATGGATGCCGGCCGCTTCCGGGAAGATCTTTATTACCGGCTTGGCGTTGTCCCTCTGCATATCCCGGCCTTACGTGAGAGAAAAGAAGATATTAAGGCTTTGACCCAGCATTTTTTGAAGAAGCTTAATGCCCCGGCCGATGTCTCTTTCAGCCCGGAGGCCTTGTTTGCCATGCAGAATTACGATTGGCCGGGTAATATCCGTGAATTGCAGAACGCGGTGGAGCGGGGAGTAATTTTGTGTAAGGATGCGGTGGTAACCGGCGGGGACCTGAATCTGACGCCTCAAAGTAAATCCGGCCCCGATGAGCTTAGTCTGCCGGATATCCCTGATAGCGGGATCTCCCTGGAGGCGGTGGAAAAAGCATTGATCGTCAAGGCTCTTAATAAAAGTGGTGGTAATCGCTCGGAGGCGGCACGGCTTTTAAGGATTCCCCGGCATGTTTTGATTTACCGGCTGGAAAAATTCGGTATTTAGGGCTTGAGGGGGGCTTTTGCGGGTGCACGGGTAGATAAGGTGATATTCGGATTTGCTATCTTTATCATTTCGTGATGTTCAAGAAAATAATGGGATATCCGGCAGATTTGTTGTAAAAAATCTTACCAAGAAAATAAATCTGAGTTTTTATTCAGTCAAAATTAATTTGAAATCAGAAAGGGATAGTAATGGAAAAGAGTATTGCGGTTCTGGAAGGCGACGGCATCGGCCCGGAAATTACCCGGGAAGGGATCAAGGTTTTAAGGGCGATTGAAGAAAAATATAAGCATAAATTCAACCTTACCTATGCCCCGTTTGGCGCGACGGCATATTTCAGTGAAGGGTCTCCTTTCCCGGATAAAACCAAGGAGATCTGCGATCAGGCCGACGCGATTATTAAAGGGCCGGTCGGGTTGTCGGTAGATAAAATGAAGGAGATCCCCCAGGAGCATCGGCCTGAGGTCGGGGCCATCCTGCCGCTTCGGAAGCGATACGATACCTATGCCAATTACCGGCCGGTCCGACTGCCCAAGGCCCTGGCTTCATTTTCGCCGCTCCGGGAGAAGATTATCGGTGACGGGGTCGATATTTTAATGATTCGGGAACTGGTTGGCGGCATTTATTTCGGCAAGAAGACCGAAGGTTCGGCCACCGGCATGAAATATGCCGAGGACGATTGTTCTTATACAGATGAACAGGTCAGGCGCATTGCCATTGTCGCCTTTGAGGAAGCAAGGAGTCGTAAATGCGTGATGACTAATGTCCATAAGGCCAATGTCTTGGCCACGGGCCGGTTCTGGAATGAGGTGGTCGAGGATGTGGCCAGGGATTATCCGGATGTGAAGTATGTCTCGATCCTGGTTGATAACGCCGCCTTTCAGTTGATGATGAATCCTCGGCAGTTTAACGGGGTAATGTTGATGGAAAACATGCAGGGCGATATCCTGACCGATCAGGCTGGTGGGGTGCTCGGTTCTTTGGGTTTGATGCCTTCTGCTTGTATCGGCCCGAAAAAAGGCTATGTGGAACCGGCCCATGGTTCCGCCCCGGATATTGCCGGTCAGAACAAGGCAAACCCATATTCAATGATCGGCTCGGTTGCTTTCTTGCTTGAAAAATGTTTTGGGTTGACTACAGAGTCCGACGAGATCTGGGCTGCGATGTTTGAGGTCTTTAAGCGGGGATACACCACCATTGAATTGTCGGGCGGCGGTAGTTATGACCAAGACCATATTCTTTCGACCAGTGCTTTTGGAGACATGGTGGTTGAAATTATAAGGTCCTGATTTGTGAAAATCAAAATAGAAAACGGATCGTGATTCTAAGTTAAATCTTAGCTGAAAGTTAAAAAATAGCCATCTTCAGAATTGAAGATGGCTATTTTTATGGTGGCAATCGATCAAGATTTAGTTGTTCAATTTTGATGCAGTTAGAATGTCATTTATATTTCCAGATTATCATATCAGATTCTAAGGCAGTATTCTTGCGGTAACCGGTAACATAGATTTTACCGTCAGGATCCAATGTTATGGAATTGCTGGCATAAGAATTAGTTTCGTCGCCGGTGTTGTTGAAAACAGTAAAACCATTGCTCCCGCCAAAGGAAGTATCGAGAATGCCGGTATCATTATAGCGCCAGATTACCATTTCAGAATATGGTGAGATGTTCCGGCTTTGACCGGTAACATAGATTCGGCCGGCTGGATCTATGGTTATGTCATTACCTTTATTTTCATCATTGCTACCGGCAGGGTTTGGCTGAATAAGAAAACCATCAGTGTCAAAGGTAGTATCGAGGATGCCGGCCTTAGTGTAACGCCAGACCACCAGGTCATAGATTTGAGCATCGTTCTGACTGCGACCGATAATATAGATTCTGCCGGTTGAATCCAGAGTTATGGCATGACCAACATCTTCACCATCGCCGCCGGCGGCGCTGTTGTGGATGGTAAAACCATTGCTGTTATCGCCAAAGGTGGAATCCAGGCTGCCGGTATCAGTATAACACCAGATCACCATGTCCGTTTCTGCGGCATCGTTATATATGGCACCTGTAATTAAAATTCTTCCGGTTGAATCAAGGATTATCGACCGGCCAACATCATTGCCGCCAGCGGCGCCGTTATAGGCGACATACCCGGCACCGTTGCCAAAAGTGGTATCGAGAAGGCCGGAATCGGTATAGCGCCAGATTGCCATATCAGCCTCTTGGGTCGCGTTCTGGCTGTAACCGGTAACATAGATTTTGCCGGTCGCATCAATAGTTATGTCATAGCCCATATCATCACCATCGCCACCGGCAGCGTCATTGTGGATGACAAAACCATGGCCGTTGCCAAAGGTGGGATCGAGAAGGCCGGAATCGGTATAGCGCCAAATCACCATGTCCGCCTCTCCGGTATTATTCCGGCTGTAACCGGTAACATAGATTCTTTCTGTTGAATCAAGAGCCATGGCGTAACTCACATCATCATCATTGCCCCCGGCAGCGTTGTTATGGATGGCAAAACCTTTGCCGTCGCCAAAGGTGGTATCAAGTACGCCGTCCTCGGTATAGCGCCAGAGTACCATATCAAGATTCCCGGCCGTATTCCGGTTGTAACCGGTAACATAGACCCTGCCGGTTGAGTCAAGGCTGATCGCATTGCCGATATCTTCAACCTCGCCGCTGGCGGCGTTGTTATGGACGACAAAACCGACGCCTTCGCCAAAGGTGGTGTCCAGCAGTCCGGTAGCTGGGGTGGTGGCGGTAATTCTAACGGTATCAGCAATGCTGTTTATTGATCCGTCGTTAACCATCAAACTAATAATATAAATGCCATTGAAGTCGGCAACCAGAGTTGGTGATACCGGGCTGGTGAGGTCAAGGGTGGTGACGCTGCCCGCTGGACGGCTGGTAATGGTCCACGCATAACTAAGTATGCTACCGTTGGCATCGTAACTGGCGCTGCCGTCAAACTTGATGGTGGAACCGGTGACGACTTTCTGGTCGGGGCCGGCATTTGCCACCGGAGGGATATTGCCGGATAAAGCAGTAATGACTACTCTATCGGCAACACTGTTAAGTGTCCCGTCATTAACCACAAGCTCTACGGTGTATTTTCCCTCAATATCAGACTTAAAGGATGGAGTTGTGGTTGTTCTGTCATCCAGCACAGCCTTGCTGTCGATAGGGGCGGTCAAGGTCCAACGGTAGGTCAAGCTATCGTCATTGGCGTCAAAACTGGCACTGCCGTCGAGATGGATCGTTGTTTCGGTGGCAACCAGCTGATCGGGGCCGGCATTGGCGACCGGTGGTATATTGCCGCTTAGGGCGGTGATGAATACCGGGTCGGCTCCACTGTTAACGGCCCCGTCATTGACGATAAGATGGGCGGTATAGACTCCGTCAATATCAGCGATAAAGGAAGGAGTATCTGTGGTCGCGCCGGTTAATACCGCGTCGCTGCCGTCAGGCGGAGGAGTCAGCATCAGGGAGGTACTGCTGTAGACTGGTGGGGACAGAGTCCAGCGATAGGTTAAGAGATCGTTATTGGCATCGGAACTGGCTCTGCCGTCAAGATTGACTGTATGCCCGGTGGCGACGATTTGGTCTGGGCCGGCATTGGCGATCGGCGCTATATTTCCTTTTATGGCGGTCACGATCACCGTATCGGGAGAACTGTCATTTATTCCGTTAGATACGATAAGCTGGACCGTATAGCTCCCCTCAACATCAGGGATAAAGGATGGGGTGGCGGTTGCGCCATTGACCAGTTCCGCGCTGCTGCCTTCGGGCAGGATCAGCGTCCACTTGTAAGCCTCAATCCCGCCAAAGGTGTTGGAGCTGGCACTGCCGTCAAGATTGACCGTGGAACCGGTGGCGACAATCTGGTCTTCGCCGGCATTGGCAAATATATTTACATCAATATCTTCATCAGAGTCGCAGCCAGATAGCATCAAGCCTGCTACCAGTCCCAACAAGACAAGACTGAGTAATTTTTTTTTCATATAAACGTCCTCTTTTTCTATAAGATAAATGGATCAATTATTCAGTCTGATATTATTAGCAGAATCCCGACAATCTGTCTTCTTTTTTCAAGGCAAAGGCCGCAGGTAGAGGCCGGCCGGATATAATTGTTATCCGCTATGGCGGTTGAGGATGATGGCAGACCGGAAAATATTTGCGGATTAAAAATTATATTTTTGTATTGGTAGTGTAAGCTATTCCTTAAATGTCGGGAGTATATTCTTGCTGTTCTTCGGGTTGTCTTCCTTGACAGGCTCTACGGCCGAACTTACTTTTTTTCAAAAATTACTTGGTCATGGATCAGGGATAATTTCTTTTAGATAGGTATTATGGGGTATTCTGAATAATAAATTATTTAGGGAAGCCCCAAATTTTATTGTATGGAGGGAGACGTGCAGATTGATAAATTTACCCATAAATCGCAGGAAGCGTTGCAGACGGCGCAGGGTGAGGCCCAAAAAAGAGGGCATCAGGAAATTATGTCCGAGCATCTGTTGCTGGCCGTTTTGCAGCAGTCGGAAGGGGTGGTGATTCCAGCTCTTCAGAAGTTAGGGGTTGCGCCTAATGTATTAATTGGGGCGACAGAGGATTTATTGAGGCGAATCCCGCAAGTCAGCGGCAGTGGTTTTGGTCAGGTAAGTCTGGCCGGCAAGACCCAGCAGACTCTGGAGCAGGCCTTTAAAGTTGCGGCCTCGATGCAGGATGATTATGTCAGTCTTGAGCATATATTTTTGGCCATGCTTGCGGCCAAAGATGCGGTTGGCGATATGCTGCGGCAAAAAGGGATCGGCAGTGATAAATTTTTAAAGGTTCTGGCGGAGATTCGTGGAAATCAGCGGATTACTGACCCTGAACCGGAAGGGAAATTTCAGGCCCTGGAAAAATATGCGATCAATCTCACCGATCTGGCCCGGCAGGGCAAGCTTGACCCGGTGATCGGCCGGGACGATGAAGTTCGACGGGTGGTCCAGGTTCTGTCGCGTCGGACCAAGAATAATCCGGTGTTGATCGGGGAGCCGGGCGTCGGCAAGACCGCCATTGTTGAGGGGTTGGCCCAGAGAATCGTAAATGGCGATATCCCGGAAACCCTGCGTGACAAGCAGGTTATGGCCCTTGATTTGGGCGCCTTGGTGGCGGGGGCCAAGTATCGAGGCGAGTTTGAGGACAGATTGAAGGCGTTATTAAAGGAAGTTCAGAAAAGGGAAGGGGAGATCATCTTGTTTATCGATGAGATCCATACTCTGGTCGGCACCGGGGCAGCAGAGGGTTCAATGGATGCCTCCAATATGCTGAAACCGGCCCTGGCCCGCGGACAATTGCATTGCGTCGGCGCCACCACCCTTAATGAATACCGGAAATATATTGAAAAGGATGCGGCGCTGGAGCGTCGTTTCCAGCAGGTCCTGGTGCAGGAACCTTCGGTTGAGGATACGATTGCCATCCTGCGCGGCATTAAGGAAAAGTATGAGGTTCACCACGGGGTAAGGATTCAGGATTCCGCCACCGTGGCGGCGGTTACCCTGTCGAATCGTTATATTACCGATCGGTTTTTGCCGGACAAGGCCATTGATCTGATTGATGAGGCGGCGTCGCGGTTGAGGATTGAAATCGATAGTATGCCGACTGAGATTGACGAAGTCGATCGGACGAGAATCAAGCTCGAGATTGAACGGCAGGCCTTGAAGAAAGAAAAAGACAAGATGTCAAAGGAACGGTTGCAGAAGGTTGAGGCCGAGCTGGCCAATATCAATGAGACCTTGAACAGTATGAAGGGCCATTGGATGCTTGAGAAAGAGACCATTCAGCAAATCAGGCAGATTAAGGCTGATATTGATGATGCCAAACAGGAAGAGCAGCAGGCCCAGAGATTGGGTGATTTGAGCAAAGTGGCGGAGATCAGGTATGGCCGGATCGCTGAACTTGAGCGGAAACTGCCCCTTGAAAATGAGCGATTGGCCGAGGTTCAGAAAGATCGGAAGATGCTTAAAGAGGAAGTGGACGAGGAAGATGTGGCCAGTGTGGTCGCCAAATGGACCGGGATCCCGGTTGACAGTCTGTTGACCGGCGAAAAGGAAAAACTGGTTCATGCCGAGGAAAATATGGGCCGGCGGGTCGTGGGCCAGGATGAGGCGATTAAGGCGGTTTCTAATGCGGTGCGGCGGGCCCGGGCCGGGTTACAGGACCCGAACCGGCCGCTTGGGTCCTTCATTTTTCTGGGGCCGACCGGGGTCGGCAAGACCGAGTTGGCCAGGACCCTGGCCTCTTTTCTGTTCAATAGCGAAAACGCGATGGTCCGGCTTGATATGTCGGAGTTCATGGAGAAACATTCGGTGGCCCGCCTGATCGGTGCGCCTCCCGGCTATGTGGGGTATGATGAGGGTGGATATCTGACTGAGGCGGTCCGCCGCCGGCCCTATTCGGTAATCCTTTTTGATGAGATTGAAAAGGCCCACCCGGATGTTTTCAACGTTTTATTGCAGATTCTCGATGACGGCCGGATGACTGATGGCCAGGGAAGGACGGTCAGTTTCAAAAATACCATTCTGATCATGACCTCCAACCTTGGCAGTCAACTGATTATGGAGCTGGGCGAAGGTCGGCGTGAGGAAATTGAACGCCAGGTAGATCTGATCCTCCATCAGCAGTTCAAACCGGAGTTTCTCAACCGGATTGATGAGACCATAATCTTTCATAGCCTCAAGAAGGAACATCTGGTCCGGATCATTGATCTTCAGATTGAACTTTTGAAACAAAGGATGGCCGAGCATAAATATTCGGTGGAACTTACCGATGCGGCCCGTGATTATCTGATTGAGGTGGGTTATGATCCGGCTTACGGAGCCCGGCCCTTGAAGCGAGCGATTCAGCGTCATGTCCAGGATAAGTTGGCGATGAATATTCTGGAAGGAAAATTCGAGGAAGGGGACCTGATAAAAATTGATGTTGCCGCCGGGAATGAACTGATCTTTACCAGGGAATAATGACGAACATGAAATCCGGTCATCTGCATCCAATTGATAAAATGGCATAAACCTGCGCAGTTGGTCATTAGTGTTTCAGGGATACAAGGATTCTCCGGTCGACTTAAGAGCTTATAAATAATAATTGCAAAGGATTTTGTTGAAATGATCGATGGTAAAAGAGCAGAAAAAGTGCCGACGATTGATGAAATAGCAGCGCTTGTTCGCCAGAGGACGGAAAATTTTTATGAGGCTCATAAACTTTGCTGCTCCGAGTCGGTGGCCTTGGTGTTGAATCAGGGATTAGGTGGTGGTCTGCCGCCCGAGGTGGCGGTCCGCCTGGGGAGTGGTTTTTGTGGCGGTATGGGGGATGCGGGCTGCACCTGTGGCGGGTTGTCCGGGGCGGTCATGATTCTGGGATTGTTTCTTGGTCCGGGGCAACCCGGTGCTTTAAGTAAGAAGGAGTTAAGGAAAACAGTCAAGAAAATGCACGATTCCTTTCAGGACCGGGCCGGTTCGACATGTTGCAGGGTGTTGCTTGAAAAAGTAAAACATGACCGGAAGAACCAGCGTGAGAATTGTATGGGATTAACTGGTCTCGGGGCTGAACTAGCGACCAGCATCTTGCTGGAGGCGCGGCCTGATTTGTCCGGCAACTTAGATCTTGAATTTTTGCGGGGCCATGATAGCCGGCTGGGCTGTTTGGTGCAGAAAGTTTTGGGACTTGCCGGAAAAAAGTAGTGAGCTGTGCGTAAATGATCTAACATATCGAAAAAATGTTGCTTTTTGTGATGAAATATAACTAAATTCAATAACCTGTTTAACGATTGTAGTTATTTTAGACAGGGCTAAATAATAATGATAAAAATATGTTAAAAAAATCCCGGTTGTTAAATTTTTTGGCCGGAGGGGGATGTCGTTAATGGAAGAACAGAAGGTTTACGTCAACCAGGACAACACGGCGGTAATCACCTGTCCGGCCTGCGAGAAGGTCAAGAGCATTCAGGTTCAGCAGTTTAAAGGGACCAAGCATATCCTTAATGCACGATGTAGCTGCCAGCAGGTATTCCCGGTCAGGCTTGAGTTTAGAAAGGCTTATCGTAAGGAAATCCAGTTGGGCGGGGACTACGTGTATTGGCCGAGTCGAAATCCTCGGGGTAAAATGCGGGTACTCAATGTCTCTATTACCGGGATTGGGATGAGTGTCGCAGGTTTTCATAACATCAAAGTTGGGCATGAGCTGGAGGTTAAATTTAACCTTGACGATAAAAATAATTCGGAAATATGTAGAAAAGTTGTCGTTCGCCTGATTGAAGGAAACTATATAGGTTGTGAGTTTATGGAGTCGGCCAAGAATGATAAGGCGCTTGGCTTCTATCTGATGCCATAAATCCGGCAACAAATCCTTGAAAGAAAAAATCAGTCAGATCCTTAATCTCCGGCTGCCGATCTCGGGGTGCGCGGGAAAGGAATTACGTCCCTGATATTGGATATGCCGGTAACAAATTGAACCAACCGTTCAAAACCCAGTCCGAAGCCGGCATGTGGTGCACTTCCGTAACGTCGTAGATCCAGATACCATTTGTAATCTTCGCGGTTGATCTTCATCTCATCCATTCTGACTGCTAATTGTTCGTAGCGTTCCTCCCGCTGACTGCCTCCCACTATCTCTCCAATGCCGGGAAACAGAATGTCCATGGCGGCCACTGTTTTGTGGTCGTCATTTTGCCGCATATAAAAAGGTTTGATTGTTTTCGGGTAATCGGTAACCACCAGCGGTCCATTAAAAACTTCTTCGGTCAGAAAGCGTTCATGTTCTGATTGCAGGTCTGCACCCCACTCAACCGGAAAGTTGAAAGGACGACCTGACTTTGTGAGCTCGGTAATTGCCTCACTGTAGGTAATCCGGTCGAAATCATTTTTGATGATGTTTTCTAATTTGTCGGACAGCCCTTTTTCGATGAAGCGGTTAAATAACTCCAGGTCCTTGGCACAGTTTGTAATGACATAGCTGATCAGGCTCTTTAAGAGTTGTTCCGCCATCGTGATATTCTGTGTTAGATCACAGAAGGCCATTTCCGGCTCAATCATCCAGAATTCGGCCAGATGACGACTGGTATTGGAATTTTCTGCCCGGAAGGTGGGACCGAAGGTATATACCTTGCCCAGGGCCAAGGCGTAGGCCTCCGCTTCTAGTTGCCCGCTAACGGTCAATCCGGCCTGGCGGCCGAAAAAATCATGGTGGAACAATCCTTCTTTGATCGTCTCCGGTTTGGTTAGATCAAGGGCGGTAACCGTAAACATTTCGCCTGCTCCCTCGCAATCACTGGTGGTGATGATCGGGGTATGGACCTGGACAAAATCATGTTGGTTAAAAAAATGGTGGACCGCAAAGGAGAGCTTGCTGCGGATTCTGGTCATCGCTCCCAGGCTGTTGGTGCGCGGTCGCAAGTGAGGGATTGTTCTTAAAAATTCGAAGGAGTGTCGCTTCTTTTGTAAAGGGTAATCTTCCGGTGGTGCCCAGCCGTAAATTTTTATTGCGGTGGCGTGTAGTTCCACGTTCTGACCTTTTGCCGGAGAGGAGGTCAGGTGGCCGGTTACTTTGATCGAACAACCGGCGGAAAGGTGCTGTATCTGTTCCTCGTAGTTTGGTAAAATATCCTCTGCGATAACTTGCAGGTTGGCCAGGCAGGAACCGTCATTTACTTCAATAAATGATATTTTCTTAGAATCGCGGCGGGTTTTCACCCAGCCCTTGATTGTAATTAACCCGTTGTCAGGTTGTGACTGCAGAATTTTTGCGATATTCATATTGGTAATCGTGGGAGGTGTGATTTTGGGTTAGGGTTATAGTCTGCTTCACGTACTTCGGAAGATTGGTGCTTGGCTGTTTTGATTCATTGGTAATCGGAGTTTTGCCGGTTTTATTCCTTGCTTCGATGGCACAAAAAACGCCGTGCCGGATGAAAATTATTATCTGACTTGTTGATTTGATGTTGACCAAGTTAAACTATTTATATTTTTTACGAAACAATCATATCTTGCTAATTTGTTTTTCAAATTGTACCTGAGGAAAAAATATGAAGGATTTGTATAAGCTTGACCCCGTCGGCTGTGCCATTTTAGTTGTGGATATTCAGGATCGATTGATGCGGGTGATTGACCGGGGTGATGCTTTGGTGAAAAATGCTGTTTTGTTGCTGAAAACCGCCAATGTTCTCAAAATCCCCGTTCTGGCTACTACTCAGTATGTGGAGAGGATTGGTCAGCTATTGCCTGAAATCACCCAGGAACTTAATAAGCTGACGCCGCTTGACAAGATGGAATTTGATTGTCTGGCCAACGGAGAGATTCGGGCGGAGATTAAAAAACTTCCCCGAACCATAAATACTTTGATCGTCTGCGGGGTGGAAACGCACATCTGTGTTTATCAGACGGTGGTCGGCAGTATTCTGGCCGGATATCGTGTTTGGGTGGCGGCGGATGCGGTATCTTCTCGGACTGCTGAAAATTATCTGAACGGTCTGGCCAGGATCAGGGAGATTGGAGGGGTTGTCGCCAGTACCGAGATGATAATTTATGACTTGCTCGGAAAGGCAGGAACCCCCGAATTCAAGGCTTTGTTGCCGTCTCTGAAATAGGCTTTAAGGCGTTGGTGGAAAGTCAGGGGTTACAGATCATTCATTAAATTTATGGAGTTGATGGTTTCACGGATATTTCCCGCCAGTTTTTCGATAAGGGGTAAAAATTCTTCATGACTTGCGCCATCTCTCAGGGCTTTTTCGATGTCCTTGGCCGTTTGATGGATATCCTTGGCTGCCAGATTACCGGCAACACCTTTTAACGAGTGGGTCAGTTGCTGTGTTTTTTCAAGTTCGCCTTTTTCCAGAGCGATTTTTATTTTTTCCGAAATGTCGTGATATTCAGTGGCAAAGGCCCGCAGCAGTTTCAGGTAAACTTTTTTGTTGCCGGCCAGTCTTTTCAGACCTTCTTGTAGGTTAAGCGCCGGTAGACTGGCCGGGAAGACCGAAATATTTTTGTTTTCCCGGCGTTGCCGTGAGTCGAAAGATGATAATTCGGTTTCTTCACTAGTCGAGCGGGGCAGCCATTTGATTATGGTTTTAAAGAGTATTTCGGCGTCGATCGGTTTACTTACATAATCGGACATGCCGGCAGCTAGGCATTGCTCGCGATCTCCTTTCATGGCGTGGGCGGTCAGGGCAATGATTGGAATATCTCGCGACTTGGGTAATTGGCGGATATGTGCTGTAGCCTCGTAGCCGTCTAATTCCGGCATCTGGACATCCATTAAAATTACATCATATGTTTTTTCTCTGACTGCGTTTACCGCATCTCTGCCGTTGTTAACCGTGTCAATTATGACTCCGGCGCCTACCATTAGTTCGGTTACCACTTGTTGGTTTATAATGTTGTCTTCGGCCAGGAGGATGTTTATCCCTTTAAGGTTTTCTATGTAGTTGACTTCGTACTGGAGAATGAGGGTTTTATTTTCTTCTGCGACAGGAGTTCCGGGGCCTGAGATGTCATAGGGGGTGGTAAGCACTCCATTTGTCGTTGTTTGATTCATGATCCCGAAATAGGCTGTGAAGCTGAAAGTGCTTCCCTTGGATATCTCGCTGTTGATCCATATTTGACCGTCTAATAATTCAACCAACTGTTTGCAGATGGAAAGGCCCAGACCTGTTCCTCCGTACTTTCTGGTTGTGGAGCCGTTCGCCTGGGTGAAAGCGGTAAACAAATGTTCTTTTTCGTCAGGGGAAATGCCTGGGCCGCTATCTATGACTGTAAATAGTAATTTCAAAGAAGTTGGAAATCGATCGATGCAACTTGCTGATACGATGATTTCGCCCTTATCGGTGAATTTTATGGCGTTGCCGACCAGGTTGATCAGTATCTGTTGCAGGCGCATGGGGTCTCCCTGCAAGTTGGCGGGAAGATCATCGTCGATTTTGATGACAAGTTCTATCCCTTTGGCTGACGCCCGGTCATTGAACATATCGGATAAGCAGCGCATGGTCTCTGCCAGATTGAAATCGATTACCTCCAACTCCAGCCGGCCGGCTTCTATTTTTGAAAAATCCAGAATATCGTTGATCGTCCCTAATAATGTCCGGGTCGAGGTCTTGATTATTTCCAGATAGTTGCGCAAAATGTCGGGAGGATTTTTTTTCAGAGCGAGGTCGGTCATGCCCAGAATAGCGTTCATCGGGGTCCTTATCTCATGACTCATGTTGGCCAGAAATTCACTTTTTACTCGACTTGCTTTTTCCGCCGCCTCTTTGGCCCGGCGCATGTCAACGGTTCTTTCGGTGATCATTTTTCCAAGGTTGTTGCGGTGTAATGCCAGTTTGGCCTCCCGGTCCTGGATCATGGCAAGCATTTCATTGAAGCCATCGACAACTATTCCAAGTTCATCATTGCTTTGTTTCTTGGCCCGGGTCGAAAATTGTTTGTTTTCGGTAACATTTTTCATGGTTTCGACCAGGCTTTGGAAAGGAGCGGAAATTAGTCGATGAAGTCTTGATGACACTAGAAGAACCAGAAGCAGGGAAATAAGAGCAACGGTTAATGCAATATTGAAAAATCTGATTTGTCTGATTTTTTGAGTTGAGAGGTCGGAGTATAAATAGACAAAACCAATCACACCTCCGTCTAGTGAAATTTTATTGGTGACCAGAAGGTTGTCTTCACCAAACTGAGGTGTTTCATTTACCATTGCTGGATCGATGGATTCCGGACAGAGAGATTCTCTTCCCTGATATCCGGCGAAGATGTTCCCTTTGTTGGTGTATATGCAGCCGGAAATTATGTGGGGATCGGCTTTCAGGGCGTTCAGTATTTTCCCGGCGGCGATTTGGTCCTGGAAAAGAAGGGCTGTGCTATTATTGCTTCCGATGATTTTTGATAGGGTTGTCAGATTTCTGATCATGTCCTGGCGCAGAATAATTCGGTCAAACATCGTAAATGAGATCCCGGCCAGCAGTAAGGTTACGCTGCTGGCTAACAGGATCAGCATGGTAATCTTCTGTTTTATGGAAAAATCTCTTAATGAGTTTTTCACCGGCCTGCGTCCTCTTTTGGATTTAAAAAGATAGTACTCTATCGATAAGCGCCAATTAATATGGTTTGGTCCTCTGTAGCAGTTTTGATCTATTAAGATCGAGTCTTTAGGCAACTGAAAAGTTTCTTTCCGGCCCATCATCTTTTTTTCGAGGCCGGAGAAAAAAGCTGTCATCCTGACAACCTGTTGAACTTATTGTCTCATAATTATTTTATAAATTCACTTTGTTTTTTTTAATATCTAAAAGGCGTTTGTTTCAAAAGGTTTATTTTGGACTATAGCTTTATGGGTAATGAGTATAAATGTTGCGGTCAATTGAGGTTGATATTTATGCATGCCGGTGAAATTAATCCAAAAAAATGATTTGTGATTTGTTTTATTGTTTGCATGTAACGCTCTATTTGTGTGTATAATTTGATGAATAGAACTTGTCTTTTTGTGAAGGTATTTGGCGGAAGCATCTATGGAATTAACCAGTTTGTGTTAAATGCAGGTCTGGGGAGAGGTGTCTATGGTTTCCAGGAATGGAAGTAGCGGGCTGGAAGAGAAAAGAAAGTACGCACGGCTGGAGAAGGAGTTTGTCATGCAGTATGCCGTGCTGGTTAATAGCGAGCTACCGGTTGCAGAGCCTGAGCTGCAAGGGATGGTTATTGATGTTGGCGGTGGCGGTCTGCGGTTCCTGACGTCGGAGACGATTGAAAAAAATGTTCAACTTTCAATAGTGCTTGAGTTTACAGGCTGGAAAGTTGAAGGAAATGAATGGATCCATACCAAGGAAGATTCGGATCGAGGTGTGTTGAAGGTGTTAGCTAGAGTTATGTGGGGGGCTCCCAGTCCGACGGTTGCCGACAAATATGAAATAGGGGTCTGTTTTTTCGGAAGGATCCAGTAATAAAGGTTTCCCTTGGATTGAGACCAAAAATTAGCGGAGCTGAAAGTATGTCAGAGAAGAGTAAACCTGTTATCCGTCTGGAACTCAGCAGTGGTTGTTTCAGGATTCCGACCACTGACGCAGTCTATGAGATTACGGTGTGCTCCAGCCCGGAAAGCACTGCTACCATGGTGATTGAACAGATTGTCGATGCTGAGCAGGGCCAGGTTGAGAGTGTGGTGGGCGATGCTGCGCAAGGTGGATCTCCAGGCGGTACGGATATGAAAGGAGATGATTATTACAAGAGGGTTTCGACCGAGATATATCATGAAATTGGAGTGCTCGCCAAGAGTTTGACCTCGACCATGCTGGATATCCCCGCGGAAGATCGGCGGGGGAAAAGGGCTGAACTCGATGAAGCTGGTGAGAAGATAGAAGATGCCAAGAGTCAGTTAAAGAAGATTGTTGATATGACGGAACAGGCCACCATGGAGATTATGGACCAGGTGGAAAAGGTCCAGGGGCAAACCGGCGATGTTAAAGAAGTGTTGGCGATCCTGAAAGATCACCAGGCTTTTAAAACGAAAAATTCCATTGAGCAGGAAGGGGCAAAGGCCGTCAATCCTCTGATCGATGATGTTAGAGGGGCAAGAGATCGGGTGGCAAGGATCAAGGAGCTGATTCTTGAGCTGCAGGAAAAGGGGATGGGCAAGATCGAATCCGGCGCTGCCGAGAACGGGCTCCAGGAACTAAGCGGCGGCGGAAGTGGCAAGGGAAAACGTTATCTTTTTTCTCTTGATACGATATTCCAAACCCTTTATGAGTTTTGTACCAATGAAGCGGTCAAGACACATATCTCAAGTGCTCGTGAACATGCGGCTGAAATCTTCGAACACGATTTGTTCATCGAAAAAATAAGCCTGATTGCCGAAAAAATTGAGCCGGATGCCGATAATTTTATTCAGATTTCGATGTCGGAAATTCTGGGCATACTTAAAGATACTTGTTCGGATAAAGCCATTAAGAATTTATTCAAGAATATGGATGCAAATCAGAGTTCAATTTTCATCGACCAGAGTTTGCCCCTTGAGCTGCCGGAAATTGAGAAAGCGTCTGTGGATGAACAGCAGGATGGTGCAGGGGGTGCGGTTTCGGTTTCGGCTGAGGGAACTTCTCCGATGAACGAACTCGTCGGTCTGGCTGGTGAGAGTCTTGAGTTGCTGGACGGGCTGGCTGAAAAGGCTGCCCTGTGTCAGGCCGTTAGCCCCGGATCTAACCGGATGAGCATGATGACTTTGGAGGATCAGGCTGATATCTTTCAGCGGATTGAGGATGCGTTTAATATGGCCAGCGGTATCAGTGTCGATACCTCAAAGATTACGGAGGTTTTGAGTTTCCAGGACCTTTCAGGGCAGCAGATCATGAAAATCATCAAACTTCTCAATGATTTTCAAGTCCAGTTGCTGGCCATTGTGGTCTCTTTTGGCTCACAGTTGAAGGTCAAGGAAAAGAACTCTTCGATTACCGCTGAAGAGGGGAAGAGGATGGCCCAAGAAGATGTTGATCTGTACGTCAGTAAATTTGCCAAGCCGGAGGAAGAGGAGAGCGGCATGCTTGACCAGGATGAGGTTAATGCCATGCTGGAGGAGATGGGTTTCTGATCAATGTTTTTGTTTCTGAAGGTCTTTGTTGGTTCAGGAAAGGAAGGGAGAGGGTAAACAGAAAAAAGGCCGGTTTTTTTTAAAAAACCGGCCTTGAACTTGCGGTGGAGGCGGCGATCGGAGTCGAACCGATGAATAAAGGTTTTGCAGACCTCTGCCTTAGCCACTTGGCTACGCCGCCTTTAAAATTCGGTGCAATCTTAAACGTAGTTGTAACTTTTGACAAGTTAAATATTATGCCGTAAGAAAACCTGATAATGTTGTGTCCCGCGAGATATAAAAATTATGCGCACTGTACGTGGTAGAATGCCGGAACTTACAGGAAAAAGGAATTTGATGGAATCGTTTGAAACACTTTTGCGGAAAAACAACAAATTACTTGTCGAGCTCCAGCAGAGTCTGGGCTATCAATTTAATAATCCAGCCTGCCTTCAGGAAGCACTTATCCATAGTTCGTTTGCCTTTGAACAGGGGGACAAGTTAAACAAGGATAATGAAACATTGGAATTTCTGGGAGATGCGGTCCTGGATTTGACCGTTGGTTTTGATTTGTTCAGCCGATTTCCGGGGATGAATGAGGGTGAACTTACCCAACTGCGGGCCGCGATGGTTAATGAAAATCATTTGACGGTTATGGCCGAAGAGATAGAGCTTGGCAGGTATCTGTCTTTAGGCAGGGGTGAGGATGCCTCAAACGGGCGGTCTAAACCTTCAATCTTGTCCAGCGCTTATGAGGCGGTGGTTGGCGCTATTTTCCGGGATGGAGGTTATGATGCCGCGGCCGGGTTTGTGGCAAAACATTTTGTGCCGTGGATAGCTATTCAGAAGAAGAAACTCCTTTATTCCGACGCCAAAAGCAGGTTGCAGGAGTTGACCCAGGAAAAATATAGCGAGGCCCCGGTTTATGTTCTTGAAAAGGAAGATGGACCGGATCACCAAAAACAGTTTACGGTAGCGGTTTGTTTCCAGGGCAAGATTCTGGGGTATGGGATGGCCGGCAGTAAAAAGGAAGCCGAGCAAAAGGCCGCTGCCACCGCCCTGGAAAATATGACCGCCCTGAACCTTCCTTCCGGCAAGAAGCAAAATCCTAAAAAGAAGGGCAGGTAGGTGCCGCCTTTTGTTATTCCCGTTTTTATTCATCATCAGGGTTGTCCCCATCGTTGTGTATTCTGTGATCAGACCCGGATAACTGGTGCGGCCGGTACCGGCAGAACAGTAGATGCCGAAGATGTCCGTCTGGAGATAGAGCGCCATTTGATTCGGCCGCGTCGTTTTCGGTGGCCGGTTCAGGTTGCTTTTTATGGCGGTAGCTTTACCGGCCTGGATATTGATCTCCAGCTTAAACTCCTGTCGGCGGTTAAACCGTTTATTGATAAGGGCGAGGTCGACCAGATCAGGCTTTCCACCAGACCGGACTATATCGGGCCGGATACCGCTTCATTTTTATTTGATCATGGTGTGAGAATTGTCGAACTGGGAGTGCAGTCTATGGAGCCGGAAGTCCTGGCGGCCAGCGGTCGGGGCCATAGCCCAGATCAGACGGAAGCAGCTTTCGGGTATCTGAAAAGCGGCGGACTGGAGGTTGGCGCCCAGTTGATGGTAGGACTGCCGGGCGAGACCACCTCCGGTCTGATAAAAGGCGCATATCGGATCGCCGGACTAAAGCCTGATCTGGTGCGGATTTATCCGACCGTGGTCCTTAAGGGCAGCGGTCTGGCCCGTCTTTATGAAGATGGCAGGTATCGGCCGCCTTCTCTGCATAAGGCCCTGGCGCTGACCGCCAGACTCAAGGGCATTTTTGATCGATATCAGATCAGGGTTATCCGTATGGGATTGCAGGCCACCGAGACTTTGGAGCAAAGTATTGTGGCCGGGCCCTATCACCCTGCCTTCGGAGAGCTGGTTCTTTCCCGGATCTTATTTAAGAAGGTTCGAGCTGTTCTGTCATGTCTTCCGGCGGAGGGGAGAGGGACGATCAGCATTGCCGAAGCGGACCAGTCCATCTTTCGGGGCAGGAAAAACATGAATGTCAAGCGGCTTGTCGATCTGGGACTGGCGGCTCGGGCTGAAATTATTTTTGATAATAATCAGCCCCGCAATACTGTAGTTGTCCGCTGATCAGTCTTTGCTTGTCCCTTTAAGCAAGACCCGGGTCGGGGCGGGATATCCTTCGATCGTCAGCGCCTGATTTTCCGGATTCATGTAGTCGTCAAACGATTCAAAAGTCATCCAGTCGGTGCGGCGTTGCTCGTCGTTATTCATGGGATGGCTGCATAGTATCTTTACATCGGTGAAACCGGCTCGTGTCATCCAGTTCTGTAGGCAGGCCCCGGTGGGGACAAAGTATATGCCCGGCGCCTTGGCGTAGGTCTTTTCCGGAAAGAGGGCCACCGGTTCATCGCCGGGGATGGCCTGGGACTCGACAATCAAGGTGCCGCCCGGTTTCATTGACTTGTTGACCTCATTAAGCAGTTCTATCGGCGAGATTCGGTGGTAGATGATGCCCATCAGAAAGACCAGATCGAAAGATCCCTCAAACAGCCCGATATCTTCTACTCCCAGAAGTTCACTCTGCAGGTTTTGTTGCCCGGCAAAACTGTTTAAGGTCTTGAAGGAGTAATGGTGTTGGAGATATGGTTCAAAGCCGATGACCAGTCTGGGTTTGTGGTGGGCCATCCGAAACATGTAGTATCCATTGTTGCAGCCGATATCGGCGATGACTTTTCCTGCTAATTCCGGGAGGGACGGTTGGAGCCGGGCCCATTTTTTTTCGCTGCGCCATTCCGCGTCGATATCAATCCCGAAGATGTTGAAAGGTCCCTTGCGCCACGGCATGAAATCCCGCATCACCTGATAAACCTGATCACGTTCTTCCAGACTAAGTTCATCTTCTTGGCCGATCCGGACCACATCGTCTGAAAAATCGAGAAAGTTGGCGCGAATATGCTGGACGGACTCGAAGGGGAGACGGTAACGTAAAAAACCTTTTTTATTGAGCTGCAGGCGTTTGTCGTGCTCGGCCAGGAGGGAGTTGATCTTGTCTTTATGGGGTGTGGGGAGGGTGGATAGGTACGGTCTCATTATTTAATTGCCACAAAGGAAGAGAAGTTAAACCAGCGAAAGAATGTCTCGACGCTGCTGAATCCGGCATCTTTCATTAAGGTCAGGTTTTCTTCCACTGAAAAGGGGATCAGGATGTTTTCCATCGCCTCGCGCTTGCGGGATATTTCAAGCTCGGAATAGCCGCTTTCTCTCTTGAAATCAAGATACAGGTCGATAAAGGTCCGGTTGAGCATCGGGTCGTGGGATATTACCTTTTCGCTGATGATCAGGACGCCTCCCGGTCGCAGAAAAGTTCTGATTTTTTTGATGAATTCTTGCCGCATCATGGGGCGAATGAACTGTAAGGTGTAGTTCATGATAATCGCCCCGCCGTCTTGCAAGTCAAGTTCGGTGATGTCCTGCTCAATGAAATTCAATCGGTCTTTCATGGTATACATTTCCGCCTTAGAGGATGCCTTGCCGATCATGGCGGCAGAATTGTCAAATCCGACAAATTGCAGGTCTTCCTGGGGCAGGCGTCTGGCCAACTCAATGAGCGTTGTCCCCGTTGAGCAGCCCAGGTCGAAGATAGTGTCGCCCGGCTGCAGTTTCTGCGTAAGAATTCGGGTGCTCAGATCCATTACCTGCCCGTAGCAGGGTACCGATCTACTGAGCATATCATCAAAGACTTCTGCTACCTGGCGGTTAAACCGGAAATCTTCCTTCACCTCTTTGTTTTTGTATATTTCGTCTTTGTTCATTGGCTATTATCCGGGAAAATATCCGGTTTGTTTTGTACTCACTTTTAAAGGGGACTGTGCAGACTGGGCTAACTTACTATATAATTTGGATTCGTTTAACTTATAAATTTAAATAGAGTCTCCCTCAATGGCAAATGTTCTGCTTGTTGATGATGAGATCGTGTGGTTTTCGTGAGTCGATTTTTTGGAGGTTATTTCCGAAATTAAGCAGGGTTGGGTGGATCTTCCGGTGATCGCTATTTCAGGGCGGGAAGCTCGGAGACCAGACTTTTTGGGAGATTGCAAGTTGACTAGTGCTGCGGCGGTATTTTCTAAACCCATAAATATAAAAAAGCTGTTGGCAACCGTTGCCGGTCTAATGAGAGGAAAATATCAAGGACGTTAATTTTATTTTCAGACCGGCAGCTTTATTTTGTGGTCTTCTTTTTGTTCCTGATTTTCCCGAAACAGTAAAAACATTTTGCCGATGATCTGCACCAGGGCAGCGCCGGTGCGGTCAGCGATTGTTTTTGCCGCTTCCTGGCGGTCAATCGGGCAATTATCCTGGATTTTCATCTTGACCAGTTCATGGGCGATCAGAACTTCTTCTACTGATTTCAGTACTGTGTCAGAGATCCCTTCCTTGCCCAGCATGACAATCGGTGACAGATGATGCCCGAGGCCACGCAAGTAACTTACCTGTTTGGAGGATAGTTGTTTTTGTTTTCTTTTTTTGCTCATGATCTTGTGGTGTGAGATTTATGGTTAATCAAGTAAAGCTGGATTCTTTTTAATACTATCTTGAGGGGGGACAAGCCCCTTTCCGGTTTTAAATTATTCTTGTTCGTATTGCGGCTGATATAAATTTCTATGTTCGTAGGCCGATATTTCTTTCAAAATGGTCTAAAATAGATTGGAAATTATCTCTGCGCCGCCGATCCAGGTTCCGATCATGCTCCCGAAACCGGGCAGGATGAAAGCCAGAAAAACCCTTAGTAACTTGTTTTTCCACCAACCGGTAAGTCTGGACATATCATCAAGAACCGTTTCGAATTCACCGACCAGCGGGGGGCGGAAAATGACCTGCAAAAAAGCCGTGACGTATCCGGCCCCGATCACCGGGGTCAGGCTGGTGAGGGGCGCTGCGACAAATGCACCCAGAATTGTAAGGGGATGAGCCAGGGCGAGCATGGCACCGATTGATGAAGGGATACCATTGGCCAGGATCCAGTATATGACATTGTCCCCGGCCACCGCACCGCCCTTTTTAAAGCCGATGGCGATGATCGATCCGACAATCACAGCCGGAATGGCCCAGGCCAAAAATTTCAAGATGGGAGAAACCGGCGGGATGGTGTTTATCTCCGCCATGCTGGCCGAACGGTCTTCCTGCAGGGCTTTTTTAATTCCGGCCACATGTCCGGCGCCTACTACGGCCACGATTGTTTTTCCTTCAGAACTCTTGATTTTTTCAGATAAAAAGGTGTCTCGTTCGTCGATCAAGACTCTTTTCAGTTCCGGCAGGCTTTGCCCCAACTCCTCCATCAACTCGGACAGGACATCGGTTTTTTTCAGTTCAACGAGTTTTTCTTCGGTTATCTCCGTATCATCAAACATGCTGGCCAGGATGCTGGCCAAAAGGTAACCCTTCTTTAAAAAGGAAGTGGAATGCCAGGCCCGGCGCATGGTGACCCGCACATCTCGGTCGCAGAGGGCGACGGGAATATTTTGCTCCTCCGCGGCCTTGACCCCTTCCATCAGTTCCGTCCCCGGCAGCACACCAAGTTGATCGCCCAGTTTCTTCTGATATGAGGCCAGGACCAGATTTATCATCAGGGTACTGAGTTGTTTTTTGTAGATGATTTCTTTGAGGTTGAGACTTACCCATCGTTTTCGTTTGGACAGGGCTTCATGTCTTTTTATGTCAAGTTCAATGCAAACACAGTCGGGCTTTTCAGCTTCAATGACCTGGCGGACCAGTTTGGCTGATTCCTGCGAGACATGGGCGGTGCCGATCAGCACTATTCGGCGATCGCCAAGTTCCAGACGATGGATATCGCTGTGGCTTAAGGGAATGTTTTCGATTTCTTGTGGTGAGTCTGTCATGTGTAAAGGTAGCGTTTTATCTTGTGGGTCGCGGTCTTGATAAATGGTTCCCGGCGCTCAGTGATTTGAGAGATTTGCGAATAGACCGGAAGCTGCCCGTTTATATCCTTTTGCAGCTCTTTTAGCAAACTATTAATGTAGTTCAACTGCTGTTGTTCACTGTATCCTCTTGTTTTCTGGTCTATTTGGTCATAGTCAAGGTGGACCATCGCCTCCAGATGGTTGTTTCTTTCAATGACCAGTGATTCTACAACCTTGATTGATGAATTAATTTTTTCTTCGATTGACTCGGGATAGATATTTTCACCGTGGGTCAGGACGATTACGTTCTTGTTGCGGCCGCGGATAAACAGGTTGCCGTCCGGGTCTAAATGTCCAAGGTCGCCGGTGGCCAGCCAGCCGTCGTGATCTATTGTGTCCTTGGTTAAGGTGGGGTTTTTGTGGTATCCCCGCATAATATTGGGTCCTCGGGCATGAATTTCACCGATCCCGGTATCGCTCCGGGAATTGACAATTTTAACCTCGACTCCGGGGATTGGTTTTCCCGATGAGGTTATGGCAATGTTTTTCTGGCCGAAGGGGCCACCTGAGATCAAAGGAGACGCCTCGGTCAGGCCGTAACCTGTAAGGTATGGAAAGCCGGCTTCCGTGAAAAAATGTTCTACTTCCGGGTTTAAGGCTGCGCCGCCAATAGCGATCAGTTTCAGGTTGCCGCCGAAAAAATTCAGCAGCTTCCGGCCGATTTTTTTTAGAATCAGGCGTCTGGTCAAGGGTAGTTTCATACAAACTTGCAGCAGTCGGCTCCGATTAATCCCCGGCAGGACTCTTTTTTTGTAAATCTTTTCCATGACCAGCGGCACCATACACAGGATGGATGGTTTCTCGGCTCGGCATATTTTTTCCAGAATAGCGGGGGTCGGGGGGCGGTCCGTGTAAACAATGCGGGCGCCGCTGATGATCGGCAGCAGAAAACCGATGGTGAACTCATAGGTATGTGACAAAGGCAGGATGGATAAAAAAGTCCAGTCTGGTGTAACTTCAATGATTGATGAGGCGGAGATAACATTACTGCAAAGGTTCCGATGGCTGAGCATTACAGCTTTTGAGTGACCTGAGGTTCCGGAGGTATAGATGATGGAGGCCAGGTCGTCGCCATGGGGATGTTTTGTTGCCTGTAGACTTTCTTTGGGTTTGGTTTTTCGGGTTGCCGCTTTTTCCATAATCTCATTTAGGGAAGTTACGGTAAGCAGGGGGCTGTTTTCTTTCGGTAATTTTTCCTGGTAGTTGTCAAGGGTGATCAGGTGACGGATTTTGTGTGTGTCTATTTCGTAAATTTTAGGCAACTGCGGTTTGGTGGTAAATAGAATTTCAACTTCGGCATCGGTCAGGATGTGACTGATATCGGCCTCTGTGAAATCTGGCAAAATCGGCACCGCAATTCCTCCGGCCCTGACGATTGCCATATAGGCTATACCCCAGGCCGGAGAATTCTCCGCCAGCAGACCGACTTTGTCGCCTCTTTTTAAACCTGATTTTTTGAGGGCGCTGGATAGAAGGAGTATTTTTCCGAACCACTCCTGGTATGAAAGTGGTTTTTCAAACGCAAAGCTCACGGCCGGGCGGTCGGTAAATTCTGTTGAGCTTCTCTCCGTCAAGGCGACAATGGTCTCGGGTAAATGGTTGTTTTCGGTCATGGTTGATGGTTCATTTAATTTTTAATGTACTGTTGAATCGAGATTCCAGATAGATACCATGAAAGGTAGTATTAAAACAAATGTTGGGAATAATATTTGAGATTAGCTACCTGTTTTGACAATCAAATCAGGCTGTGTTATTTTATTAGAACGAACGTTCGTTCTTGTAATGAAGATTATTGAGAGGAAGAGAGCTTTGAGTCAACTACATCAAGATTCGAAAATTGAGGAGAGGCGGGGCCATATTCTGGGGACGGCCCTTAACCTGTTCACCCGCAGTGGATATTTCAATACATCGGTCCATGATATTCAACGGCGGGCGGAGGTGAGTATCGGTTCGATTTATCATCATTTCAAGAACAAGGAAGGGATTGCCAAAGCCCTTTATGATGATCTGCTGGTCCGGATGGAAGGAGAAATGGTTAAGATTATGGGTGAACAAAAAACCTGTCATGACAGGTGCCGGGAAGTAGTGTCCTTTCTTTTTGCGATGACTGAAAACGAACCGGATACCATGGAATTTGTTGTTCACGCCCGTCATCGGGAATTTCTGCCGGATGAAAAACCGATTTGTTCATCCCGGCCATTTACCCTGATGCTGGAAATGGTCCAGGAGGGAATCCGGGAAGGTGATATCGTTGGAGTAAATTCTGTCGTTGCTGCGACTGCGATCTTTGGCGGTCCATTGCGGATGATTCATCTGCGCCTGGAGGGTATGCTTGAGCAGCCTTTGCCAAGCTATTTGTCTGAGGTCTGGCAATGTGCCTGGCACGGAGTAAGTTCTATGGGATATATGCGGCCAAAAGAATGGTCCTGAAATTGGCGGTAAACTGCAAGGGAAAAAAGATCAAGTGAGAGTGGTCTGATTTTGAGTTAATGGTTAACATTTTGTTATTAGTTGTAAATTTAACCTGAGAGGTGCGGCATGAAAAACTTTTTCTTTTTTCTGTTTTCAACATTATTGGTGGCGATATTGGCGCTGCCGGCTACCTCGGAAGCTACTCCCAAGAAGCGATTGGATGAGGCGACCCAGACCTGCCGGATTTTGACTTTTTATAATAGCGGCTGGGCAAGCCCGGGAAGTAAAATTTTCAAAAAATCATGCAAGAGCTGTCATTACCAGGGCAACGATAAAGGCGCCCCTTTCCTGTATTCAGAATCAAAATCCATGAAGGGTTGGAACAGGGTGTTTCTCACGAGATACCCTGAATGCGCCAAGAATGGATCGTGGTCTTCTCTGAGCATGGAAGATATTTTGCAGGTGAATGATTACCTGTACCGTAATGCGGCCAATACTTACAACCCCAAAGATGCTGAAGATTGCGGCTGATAAGCCCAGATCTCTCCCGGTCGGGAGATAAAGCTGAGTTGAGCCGCTAGCCGGCTCAAATGAAACTTATGCCCTTGTGGTATAAAGCTGAGTTGAGCCGCTAGCCGGCTCAAATGAAACTTATGCCCTTGTGGTATAAAGCTGAGTTGAGCCGCTAGCCGGCACAAACGAAACTTATGCCCTTGTGGTATAAAGCTGAGTTGAGCCGCTAGCCGGCACAAATGAAACTTATGCCCTTGTGGTATAAAGCTGAGTTGAGCCGCTAGCC
>JAHJIY010000060.1 GCA_018823175.1 Pseudomonadota bacterium | reverse complement strand
TCTCTTACGATGCCTATCTGCCAAAAGGCAAACACAATTATTTACCTCAATCACTGCGGCTTGTCAACTATTTTTTACTTCTCTTTTTTCTAGTTTTCAGGCCCCCGCGTTCGAGGAAGCGACAAACTACGATAACTCTCGCCTATTGTCAACAGAATATTAATAATAATTTCATATTTCTTGACAGAGCCCATATGATAGCGATCAGACCCTTATCTTGACAAGAAAAAATCATTCACAAATACAACCAGATAATATGATTATTAATAATAACGGCACAGAGAAAATAACCTGAAACTCAATCACTTCAAATCAAAAGAAAAAACAGTAACTATCTCCTGTTAATTGCCGCCGCCACACATCCTGCCCCAAAGCCGTTATCAATATTAACTACCGCGACCCCAGGCGCACAACTATTAAGCATACCCAAAAGCGCGGCAACACCTCCCAGACCGGTACCGTACCCGACACTGGTCGGCACCGCGATAACCGGTTTATCAACAAGCCCGCCGACCACACTGGGCAAGGCCCCTTCCATTCCGGCAACCACCACCAGAACAGAAGCAGACTCGATAAGCTCCCGTTCCGCCAGCAGACGATGGATACCAGCCACCCCCACATCATAAACTTTCTCCACTCGATTACCAAGGGAACGTGCGGTCACCAGAGCTTCTTCCGCCACCGGGATGTCTGAAGTCCCAGCGGCCAGAATAACAACAACCCCTCTGCCCGAGTCATTTTTAACCACAACAGTATTTGCGGTCAACATCCTGGCACTTTCGTGATAAATCAACTCCGGGATCTCATGACACACCTCCTGGGCCTTTTCAAAGCTGACCCTGGTCGCCATCGCCACACTTGAGCGCAGCAACATCTTCTGCAATATATCAATTATCTGCGAACTTGATTTGTTCTCGCCATACACCACCTCCGGCAGCCCTGTTCGCAGAGCCCGATGATGATCAAGACATGCAAACCCCATTGATTCAGACGGCCAATGTTTCAACCTGGAAACAGCATCCTTGATATCGCAACTGCCGCTTTTTACCTGCTCCAGCAATTCCAAAATTTTTTGTTCATTCATAAGATATATCCATTATCCTCACTCACCCGTTAAATCATCACAACCAGTCCCATTCCAAAACAATCAGCAAACCCTTTTATCGCAGAAACCAACGAAGAAGCAGGACAGAGAAAAATCAGGAATAATTCTTGACGACTTGAATCAAATAATACCAAGTTGCCGCAAAACTCCGAGCCAATCACGATCATCAAGCAGAGTCAGCCTCACATCCCTGGCATATTGTTATGCCGTCTCATAATCCCCGCACTGCTTGGGGCAAAGTTGGCACCCGCCCAGCTGTTGCCGGGCAAGATCGATCCGTCCCCGCAGTATCCCTGCCGCATACAAAAAAAGATATCCAGGAGGCGCCATTAACTCTCATCCTGCCCGACGATTACGGCCACGGATTTCCCCTCCCTGGCCCGGTTCCGATAATAAAGCAGAATATCAGTAAAAACCATGACTCCATTAAGGACATACAGGAAGATCACCCGATCAAAATTATAAAACACCTTGTGCAGAGTGCCGGAGATATATCCAAAAAATATTACATAAAGAAACAACAGACTCTTGCCGGCGTTTGTACCCGCCCGATAAGAACGATAAATGGAAAAAGGCCAGGCCGCCCCGAAACATGCCAGCATGATTATCTCAAAAACACTCACGCAAATACTCCTGCTTTTTATCCGCAACATTGAGGTGATTAATTCTAAACCTGAAAAAAGTCATACTTGACCCTCAACTGCCGGCATATAGATATGAAAGGTGGTGCCCCTGCCAACCCTGGATTCGACATCAATATATCCATGATGCTTATCAATAACCGACTTACAAAAAGCCAGCCCTAAGCCGGTACCACGCTGACTACCTTTAACCTTCGTCGTAAAATAAGGTTCAAAGACTTTACCCAGTAACTCCGCAGGGATACCGACACCTTTATCCTTGATCGATATCCTTACATACTTGCCTTTTGGCACCGTTAAATTGTCCTCTGATACTTTTTGATTACTAACATTAATACTGACTACCCCTGCTTCCGGCATAGACTGATCAGCATTAGTGATCACCGAGTTAAGGGCCTTGATAAAAAGATCCTCTTCCACTTCAAGGGGCCACAAATCATCACCCAAAGAGAGGGCCACTCTGACCCTTGCCTCCCGGGAAGAGACCGGAATGGATTTGGCGATCAACTTGGCGGATGACACTTTTTTCAGGGCAACCGGTTCATTTCGGGAAATAATCACTAACTGCTGAATTAGATCATTGGCAATCAAAGAGGCCTTTCTCGCCTCCTTAATCGCCTCAAGAACCTTACTGCCGGGCTCGGCGGCCAACTTGGCCAGATCAATATGAACAAGAACCGCCGTCATTATATTATTGAAATCATGGGCAATTCCGGAGGTCAAGGTCCCGATGGCCTCCATTTTATGGCTCTTGCCAAGCTCATCTTCCAACAGCTTTTTATCACCTTCAGCCTTTTCCCGCTGCCTGATACTTTTTTTGGTTCTGGAAACAAGCACCAGAATCAAAATCAGCAGACAAATGGCGATCAGCAGAGATAATAATCCTGTCCCTAATGTAACTCTTACCAATTCCCCCTTCCGGTCGGTAATCTCATAGTATATCTCAAATGCGCCAATGAATTTTTCATTCTTCATAACCGGCACATATGTTTCCACCACATCGCCGACCATAATCCGGCCTTCCATGGTTTCACTTTTGCCCCTTACTACTTTTGAAAAAACCTTGCCCTGGGCAACCTGCTCCAGAAAATATGGCTTACGGTTAATTTCCCCGAGATCTTGCGCCTCGGTGCTAAAAATCACTTCGCCACTTGCCGAAAAAACTTTGACTTTACTCAACTTAAAATTCCCAATGGCCCGGGTGATTTCACCTTCAAAATCACCTGAGACAGAAGCAAGTTCCAAAGGACCGGAGTCAAGCGCTAAATGTGAAGACATATGCCGCGCGACCCGCACCGCCTCTTCTTCGGTCGACTGGAGCAGATAGCGCATGAACATCGGACTAACAACAAAAACGGTATAGACCGGCAACGAGAAAACCGCGACCAGAGAAACCAGTATTATTTTCTTTGAAAACCAGGAACCAACCATAATTTGCATCCATCTGACATTACAATCATGCCGACAGTTCATGATTTGCATCACCAAAACCATCTCTGCTAAAATTCTATAGCGAGAGACACCGGGAGGTCAAACTAAAAGAACAGCAAATACCTATATCACAAGAGACCGGAGCCGGCGAGACAGACATCTTGACCGGCACCAGAAAGCACCACATTCAAATCCTGGGAGAAAACAGAACAGGATAACCAATCAGAAGTGACTGGTTATCAAACCAATAGAAATGACCGGGGATAGAGCTGCAACGATAATGACAGGCACAAGTATCTTATATTTTTACGCCTGTCAATCTGCCTGAATAGTTACTCGGAAACACTGCGGACAACTATCTGTTTTCCAGGTAGCCCACTCCATTAAAACAGCCTGGTCACCCCCAGCATGCCGCTATAGGATTCCCAGTTAACCTCATTAAGAGGTTGCTCCTGAGTCCCGCCGGCAGACATGTAAAACCTGATGGTGCCGTTTTCCACCTGCCATTTCTGATAAACATAGGTCAGATTAAGGGCCCATTTATCATTAAAGGCATAACCCATAGATAGGTCTCCGACAAGCCCGGTTCCCGCTTCGGCCCGGTGCCTAAAACTGATCGGATGCTGAAGATCAGAGCGCAGATTCCAATCGGCCAGCCCCCTGAACTCCGCCCGATGCCATTCCCCATTAAACCGGATCATGAACTTTTTGGTCATGAAATACTCAAGCTCAAGACCGGCCCAGGGCCCTTTCCAGATCGAATCGTAGGTGCTGTCCAGTCCGACAATAATGCCTTCAGGCTGAGTTTGAGGATGACTCGCCACGGTCTGGTAACCATCGGTCATGGTCAAATTCTGACGATGGTATGAATAACCAACCATCGGGGTGACAATGAAATTTCTGCCCTGGGGTGGAAACTGGGTGCCGACTCCAACTGATAAATCATAGACCTCCCCTTCCTTGCTGCTGTTGTTTGAGCGGGAAAATTCCAAGGTCCGGTTATCGCCATTATAGTCGGAATCCTGATTATCGCCGGCCGTGACCAGGCCGTAATCAGCCACGCCGCGCAAAGACGTGGCAAACCACCAGTGTTCATTACTCATGGTCAACTTGCCCCGGGTCCCGATCTGATAGATCGTCAAATCATTCCAGGCCAGCTCAGAAAGAATATCCGGGTTGCCATCAAAATCGGCAATATTCCAATCGAGCTGATCAACCCGATAGCCCCCGTTAAGATCAAATTCCAGCCTTTCGATCTGATCAGCCCAAGTACCGGAAACGGCAAACAACACGACACAACAGCACAGGATCATGCCCTGCAACAAGATAAAACCACCACGGACTTTGACCATCAGATACTTCCTCCCATGAACTAATGACAATTTCAAAATCAAAAAAATAATCTAAAATTTTACCTGTTAATTATCAACCTGACAATAAAAACAACTTTACCAACCGGGCCATAAAGGCAAATATTCCGGTTGCCAGCGCATCTGATCAATCAACTCCGCCAGACGTTGCGGATCATTACCATGCTGAAACTCACTGAAAACGCTATGCTTGCCAACCCCGGACCTGATCGCCTCTTTGCCGACCGCCAGAGCCACCTCCCGGCTGACCTTACCCAAGTCGGCGACCGACGGCAACAATATACCTCTTTTCAAATCAGATAAAGCAACCTGTTCGGAAACCGCTTGCGCCGCCGCCGTGAAAAATGAGGGCAAAACCTCACGCGCCCCCGAGGCCAAAACGCCCTGCCCCACTCCCGGAAAAATAAAGACATTATTACACTGGCCGATCCGCATCTCCCGACCATCATAGCGAACCGGCGCAAAGGGACTACCGGTCGCCACCAAGGCCCGACCGGCAGTCCAGCACAGGATATCCGCCGGCAACGCCTCAACCCTGGAAGTCGGATTGCTCAGGGGTAAAATGACCGGCTGCCCGGTATTGGCAGCGACCGCCCTAATCACCTCCTGATCAAAACAGCCCGCCTGGCCCGAGGTGCCAATCAGAACCGTGACCTTACCATTTCTAATTACATTGGCCAGCCGGCCATCATCCGGCCCATTATACCACGGCAACAGGCCGGGATCTTGGGCAAATTTCTGTTTGTACGGCTCAAGATCCCGATCAGTGGTTACCAGACCCCGGCTATCGATCGTGAAAATTCTGGCCATGGTCTCCGGCCCGGACAAGCCGCTGGCCTGCAGAGAGACCGCAATCTGTTCCGCAACCCCGACCCCGCCGGCCCCTGCCCCATGAACCAGAAACATCTGGTCCTGAAATTTTTCGCCTTTTATCTTCATGGCGGAAATAATCGCGGCCAGGGTAACGGCGCCGGTGCCCTGAATATCATCATTAAAAGAAATCAGATCGTGGAGATAGGCGTCACGAATAGCAAATGCCTTCTGTTTGGAGAAATCCTCCCACTGACACAAGGCATCAGGAAATACCGCGCGAAAGGCCCGGGCAAAGCGCTGGACAAAATTCACATACTTCTGGCCGGTCAATCTTTCATGCCGCCAGCCCAGATAAAACTCATCATCCAACAACAGATGATTATCGGTCCCCACATCAAGGGAAATGGGCAGACAATGCCACGGCGCAATCCCGGCGCCCTGGGTATAAAGCATCAGCTTGCCCAGGCAGATGGCAATCCCGCCCGCCCCCTGGTCACCGATCCCGAGGATCCCCTGGTTATCGGTAACCACCGCCACCCGGATGTCCCGATGGGCATAACGCTTTAGAATATCCTCGGCCTGATCGATATTGCCGGGATAAAAATGCAGGCCGTTGGCCGTGCGAAACAGGGAAGAATAATTCTGGCAAGCCAGACCGACGGTCGGGGTATAGATAATCCGCAGATAATTTTCGATATCACTCCGGATCAAGGCATGGGCCAGGGTAACATTATGATCAAAAAGCGAGCGGACATAGATGAATTTTTCAATGTCGTCAGCCTTGGCCGCAACCTTGTCAGCGCTATCCTTCACCTGCTCCGCCAAGGTCCTGACCGCCGCCGGCAGACCGCCGCTAAAACCCAGGGCCTGCCTTTCTTCCTCGGTAAAAGCCGCGCCTTTACTGATGAAGTTATTATGCAACACCACACTGCCTCGCCCATGAACCCGAACCGCTTCAGTCTTGCCGTATTTATCATATATAAATTTATAACTGTCTTGCGGCATAAGACTCCTTACCGGTATTAATGGGGATAAGCGCAATAATATATTATACTACAAGGGCACCCTAAAGGTTCTGTTCAATCCCCCTTTGAGAGGGGCACTTCCTGCGGGGCGCACCCCAAGGGCACTTCCTGCGGGGCGCACCCCAAGGGCACTTCCTGCGGGGCGCAAATTTCGTTTAAACCGACACGCACAATGCAACAAGTGCCCTTGATGATTATAACTGAGTTCAACCCTGAAGGCTTGCAATAACCTCATGAAAAACTGGCAACACATTCTCAACCAAAGCATAATCAGACCAGACGATCTACCGGCCAAACTAAACCCCGGCAATGATGATCTTGATAAAGTAACCGCGGTCTATCCGATGCGGATTAATCCATATTATCTGGGCTTGATCAAAAGCCAGGGCGATCCCTTATGGCGACAGGCCGTCCCCGACCCCCAGGAAATAAACGACCAGATATGCCTGGAAGACCCGCTGGATGAAGAAAACCGGAGCCCGACCCCGAATTTAATCCATAAATATCCGGACCGGGCCCTCTTTCTGGTCACCTCGCAATGCGCCATGTACTGCCGCTTTTGCACCAGGAAACGAAAGGTCGGCACCTCCCGGATGGTAATCACCAAAGATACGATCAAGGCCGGCATAGATTATATTGCCAGAACCCCGGAGATCAGAGACGTGCTGGTTTCGGGCGGCGATCCCCTACTGCTGGAAGACGAATACCTGGCATGGATTTTAGGCGCGCTGCGCCGGATACCAACGGTTGAAATAATCCGCATCGGCACCAGAGTCCCCTGCACCCTGCCCATGCGGGTCACCGTCAAACTGGCCGCCCTCTTGAAAAAATTCCACCCTCTTTACATTAATACCCACTTCAACCACCCCGACGAAATCACTCCCCAGTCGACCCTGGCCTGCAACCGACTGGCAAACGCCGGCATCCCTTTGGGCTGCCAGACCGTACTCTTGCGCGGCGTCAACGACAACAGCGAGGTGATGAAAAAACTTATGCAGAAGCTTTTACTTATCCGCGTAAAACCGTATTATATATTTCAGGGAGACATGACTAGGGGCACCAATCATTTCAGAACACCGATTGAAACCGGACTATCGATCATGAAGTCTTTAATCGGGCATACCTCAGGTCTTGCCGTCCCGACTTACGCAATCGACATGCCGGGCGGTTACGGCAAAATCCCCCTGTTGCCGGAATATCAAAAAAAATCCGGGGGGGAAACTACTTTCACTAATTACCAGGGACTAGCCTGTTCATACCTGAACGTCCGATAGAGAGGGAGACTCTGATGAAGAGAAAGATACTGGTCGCCATTGACGGCTCGACATACAGCTCCAACAGTCTGGGCTATCTCGGCCTATTATTTGGCAAGGTTGAAGATGTCTGTTTTCATCTGTTATCGATCGTTACTTGTGACAGTCTCCCCCCCGGCAAAGAATGGCTGGACGAAAAGGAACTGATGAACATGATCTCTTCCCCGACCAGGAAAAACCTGGCCTCCGCCAAAACCTATATGGCAACCGCCCTGCGCAAACTTGAGCAACTCGGCATATCTGAATACCGGGTGACCACAGAAGTCCGCCTGTCAAGAGCCGGCGTGGCTACCGATATCCTGCAGGAAGCGAAAAACGGCCTATACGATGCCCTGCTGATCGGCCGGCGCGGCTTAAGTAAACTCGAAGAGCTGATGATCGGCAGCGTCTCCGCCTCAATCCTTGAAAAAAATCACGAGGTACCAATCTGGGTCCTTGACGGACAAATAACCTCCCACAAATTTCTGGTTCCGGTTGACGGCACCTATCATTCCCTGATGGCCGTAGACCACCTGGCCCATATGATTAAAGACAACCCCCTGGCGGAAATCACCCTTTTCCATTCCTCAGCCATGTTCTCCCATGAGTGCGTGATCACCCCTTCAGAATTCTACGAACAATGGGGACAAGAATGGTGTGAAGAGCATCTGAGCCGACCGGACAGTCTTTTCCACGCTCCCAGACAGATTCTTACCGAAAACGGTTTTCCGGCCGAAAAGATATTCTGGTTGCATACCTTCAAGGGCTTTGACCCCAGCCGTCAGATATACCGGCAGGCCCTGATTGACGATTTCGGCACCGTTGTCATGGGACGCCGCGGCGACGATATCGACAAAGGGATCTTCCGGGGGGTAACCGACCGCATGGTCCTGATGGCCGAAAACGTCGCGATCTGGATTGTCGGCTAACCGGCGGTGAGTTTCTCATATTCCCCTTAACCTGAATAAACCAAAAAAATTGCCAGCCACCCGCAAAGCCATCTTTTTTCGAACCATAATAATTATCATCTGGGTTATTCTCTTCGGAACCCTCATGCAACGGGACTACTTTATCAAGACCTTGGACCTCAAAGAAGCCCAGGCCGTAAAACGCGGCCGAGAAGAAACTTTTCTGGGGATATATTTCAAACAGGAAAGAATCGGCTATGTGAAAAACAGGCTGATCAAAAACGATAACGGCAAATTCACTCTCCGGCAAGAGTCATTCATGAAACTTAATATCCTCGACCAGAACCATCCGATCAAAATGGATATTGAAGCGACCCTGAGCCCGAATATGTTGCTGGAAAACTTCATTTTCAACCTGCAGTCGGCATTTTATCAGATGGAGGCGCGAGGCGAGGTAGTTGGCAAAATGGTCAACTTCACCATGAAAACCGGCAAAGAAAAAATAAGCGACCAGATCCGCCTGACGAGCCCACCGTTTCTCTCCTCTGATCATCGCGCATATCTGTTAAAAGAAGGCCTCAAAAAAGGAGACAAATTCAAAATCCCCTACTTTGACCCAATATCCCTTGCCGGCCAGGACACGATTATGGAATACCTGGGATACGAAAAGACCTTGATCAGCGGCCGGATCTACAACCTGCACCGCTTTACCGAGTCATTTTCCGGCCTGAAAATTAATACCTGGATTAACGATCAGGGCAAAGTGATCAAGGAAGAATCACCGGCTGGCTTTGTCTTTATCTCGGAGCCGGAATTTAAGGCCACCGACCTGGTGCTTAAGGGACAAGAGATCTTAAACAGTGTCTCGGTCCCGATCAGCGGCCAAATCCCCGATTTGACCACGACCAACAGTTTGAGCTGCAAATTGACCTTGCCCGAAGAAACCGATTTCACCTTAAACAAGGACCGGCAAAGCCTGAAGGGAGATGTCCTGACCATTACCCTGGAAACCCTGCCCGGAACCGAAGCTAAGGCCTGCGCCGGAGAAATGCCGGAACTCGACGCCACCCCTCATATCCAGGCTGCCAACCAAAAAATCATCTCCCTGGCTCGTTCCCTGACCGAAAATTTACCAGACGACCCGGCAAAGGTGAAAGCTTTGGCCCGTTGGGTCTACGAGAATCTGGATAAAAGACCGGTCCTCGGCATTCCCGACGCCCTGACCACCCTGGCCGCCGGAATCGGGGATTGCAATGAACACGCGACCCTCTTCGCCGCCCTGGCCCGCAGCATAAAGATCCCGACCCGGGTGGCGGCCGGAGTGACGCTCCATCAAGGGGCCTTTTATTATCATGCCTGGAACGAGGTCTGTCTGGACGGCAGATGGCTTTCCCTGGATACCACGAAAAACCAGTTCCCGGCCGATATCACCCATATAAAATTTGTTGAAGGCGAAAGCAAAGAGCAGATAAAAATTGGGGCGCTGCTCGGTAATTTAAAAATCGAAATAATGGAAACAAAAGACCAATGACAACCTCGGCAAAACCCCAAGAGCAACAACAACATTCAAATATACCGCATATTGCCGTCACGGGACTTTCCAAAGAGTTTGGCGGATATCTGGCGGTAAACAACATAGACCTTTCGGTCGACCCGGGTGAGATCTTCGGGTTTCTGGGCCCGAACGGGGCGGGCAAAACTACCACCATTAAAATGCTGGCCGGGCTTTTAAGGCCTGATCAGGGCCGGATATTAATCAACAACCACGACATGGCAAGTGAGCCGATCATCTGCAAGCAGCAGACCGGATATATCCCGGACCGGCCTTATCTTTACGAAAAACTGACCGGCCAGGAATTCCTGCAATTTATTGCCAGCCTGTACCATCTGCCGGCCGACATATTCGAACGTAACGTCGACCACTATTTAAAAATTTTCGACCTCAACGATTGGCGGCATCATCTGGTCGAGAGCTATTCCCACGGCATGAAACAAAAGTTGATCATCACCTCGGCCTTTATGCTGGAGCCTCCCCTGATCATTGTTGACGAACCAATGGTCGGCCTTGATCCCAAAAGTGCCAGGATCGTCAAAGAAATTTTCAAGAAACACGCCGCTAAAGGCGGCAGTGTATTTCTTTCCACCCATTCTTTAGAAATCGCCGAGGAGTTATGCGACAAAATCGCCATTATCCAGCAAGGAAAGATCCGCGCCACCGGCAATCTGACGTCCTTGCGCCATGAAGCAAAACTGGAAGGTTCCGGCCTGGAGGAGATCTTTTTGGAATTAACCGGCGCCCACGAACTGCAGGCAATTATTTCCGCCCTTAGGAGCCAATAAATTAGAGCTATCAAAATCACCAGAAAAGCCCTATAGTCTGGCCATGAACACCTCAAAAAAATCAGCTGTTTTCACCTATCAAAAGACCAACAGATTTTTCGCCCAAATCAGCGAAGGGCTGGAAATATTAGGGGCCGAAGAATTAAAATCCCTGGGCGCGACCGAAATCAAGACCATCTACCGGGGCATCTGGTTTGAGGCGGACATGGAAACCCTGTACCGGGTAAATTACCAATCACGATTATGCAGCAGGATAATGGCGCAGCTTCTACGTTTTGACTGCCACAGCACCAAATATCTGCACAAAACCGCAATCAAGATGGACTGGCTCACGCTGTTTGACGAAAATAAAACCTTTGCCATCTCGGCAACCGTGGCCAACAGCAAGATCAAACACTCGCAATACGCCGCCCTCTGTCTGAAAGACGCGATTGCCGACTATTTCCGGGAGCTACGGGGGACAAGGCCAAATGTCGACACCGAAAACCCGGACGTCCGCCTCAATCTCCACATTGAGAACAACCGGGCGACCATCAACCTCGACACCTCCGGCGGTTCCCTGCACCGGCGGGGCTACCGGGTTGAATCAGTGGAAGCGCCCATGCAAGAGACAGTTGCCGCCGCCATCATCCGTCTTTCTGGATGGGACGGCAGTACCCCTTTAATTGATCCCATGTGCGGCTCCGGCACCCTGATCAGCGAGGCAATCATGCATTATTGCCGGATCCCGGCCGGTTACTTCCGCCAGCAGTTCGGCTTTACGGTCATGCCGGAATTCGATCAAAAAATCTGGGAAAAAGTACGGGAAACCGAAAACAAACAAATCAAAAAACTACCGGCCGAACTGGTCAGCGCCAACGACATCAACAAGCAGTCGGTAACCGCCGCTCAAACCAACATCAATCTCCTACCGGACAGCCGACAGGTCCGCTTCACCACAAAGCCATTTCAGCAGCTCAAGATAAAGCCAAAGTCAACCATCATCTGCAACCCGCCCTACGGCATCAGGCTCAACAAAAATACCGATATCGGTTCTTTTATGAAGGAGCTGGGTGATTTTTTGAAAACCAGCTGTCAAGGTTCAACCGCCTATATCTACTTGGGGAAAAAGGAACTAGCAAAAGAGATCGGCTTGAAACCAGCCTGGAAAAAGCCATTAAAAAACGGCGGCCTGGACGGCATTCTGGTCAAATATGAGCTGTATTGATTGTCATCTTCCCGACTTCCCTCAATTACACTCAATAACCACAAGTTCAATTAGTCAGAGATCAAAAATAGATTCTGATATGATGTATATATTGTATAAAATTATTTCCTGCATGCTTGAGTTAAATTTAAAGAATATCTATATTGCTGGTAATTATCAAAATAATGTTCAAATGACCAAGATCGATAACCGGATCAGAAAATGACTGATTTAACCAGTGAACACATAAACCCTAAAGCGCACGGCGGTCCGTCTTATGGCGAGCTGCGGGCGGCCAGAAATTTTGTGGCGGCTTTTCTTAACGCGGTAAGGAACTACAGTCTCTACCCGGAATCACATGTTACCACCCAAAATTATCTCAATAACGTTTTAGTCCACCTGACCCATTTTTTTAAAAGTTACGGCAACTTGCGCCTTGATATCGACAAAGTTAGAATTATTTATAAGGGCGAAGAGATTCACGAAGGCCCCAGCAACGCTGAAAATCCAGCCTTTTTTTTCTATCGGGACGGCATCAAATGGCTGGAGTTTCAGATCGGCAGCAACTTTTCCGAAATAAGCGCTTTCTTTCGGATAATCAAAAAGTTTCAGGTCTTGCTTGATGAACCGGAAGGCGATCTGGTCACTGATCTCTGGAGCGCGAACCTCCCACATTTAGCATATGAGGTATCTGACGATTTATGGGCGGCCGAACCGGTCCTGGAATTTTCAATGATGGGTTCGCTGGCAAGCTCCCAGCTCTTTGGGGGAGCAGGTTGGAAAGACGGATTTATTTTTGGTCAACAGGGACATCTGCCGCAACCAATCGATGATTCTCCCTCCGGAACTCCCGGAACAAAAGCCAGAGCCGGTGACCTTGGGACAAGATCAGGCTCTATCGGCCCAGGCGGACCCGGCACCAGCACCGGCACGGGTCCCGGCGGAATGGGTTCCGGAGCTGGAGGCACCGGCACCGGTACCGGCCAAATGGGCACCGGAGCTGGAGGCACCGGCACCGGTACCGGCCAAATGGGCACCGGAGCTGGAGGCACCGGCACCGGTACCGGCCAAATGGGCACCGGAGCTGGAGGCACCGGCACCGGTACCGGCCAAATGGGCACCGGAGCTG
>JAHJIY010000059.1 GCA_018823175.1 Pseudomonadota bacterium | reverse complement strand
TCTCTTACGATGCCTATCTGCCAAAAGGCAAACACAATTATTTACCTCAATCACTGCGGCTTGTCAACTATTTTTTACTTCTCTTTTTTCTAGTTTTCAGGCCCCCGCGTTCGAGGAAGCGACAAACTACGATAACTCTCGTCTATTGTCAACGATAAGTTTTCAAACTATTAAAATAATATTCTCTTATTAAACCGGACTTAGGCCAACCCCTCAATACAGCGAGTTTATTCCATCTCGTCTCTACATCTTCTTCATAGCACAAAAATCAAGATATCACTTGCATCGTCCATAGCCAAAGCCCGATACTCATATTACAATAACAGAAATAAACCTGCACCGAGGTAAAGAACCATGAAGGAAGCAGACCTATATAATGTTACAGATCACGAGACCAAAACCGTTCAATGCCTGCTCTGCAACCACCGCTGCCTGATCAAAAAAGGAAACCGCGGCATCTGCCAGGTCAGAGAAAACCATGATGGCAAGTTATTCAGTCTGGTTTACGGTCGCATAATCAGCGAACACATCGACCCTATAGAAAAGAAACCAATCTTTCACATGTTGCCCGGATCCAGCTCCTATTCAATCGCAACCGTCGGCTGCAATTTCCGCTGCATTCACTGTCAAAACTCCGAAATATCACAGTATCCGGCCCGCAACCCAGGTTCCATCCCAGGCCGGGAACGCACTCCAGGACAAATTATTGAAGCCGCCCTTTTGCAAAAATGTCAAAGCATAAGTTATACCTATGTCGAACCAACCATATTTTTTGAATTTGCCTACGACACCGCGAGGCTGGCCCATGAATCAGGACTGAAGAATGTATTTGTCAGCAATGGCTATACCAGTCCGGAAGCGACAAAAAAAATAGCGCCCTTTCTTACCGCCAACAACATAGACCTCAAAGCCTTTACCGAAAAATTCTATCACGAGGTGTGCGGCGCCAAACTGGCACCAGTTCTGGAGACAATTACTCTGATGAAAAAACTCGGGATCTGGGTGGAAGTAACCACTCTGGTCATTCCCGACTGGAACGACTCGGACCGGGAACTTTCCGAAATCGCTAACTTCATCAAGAATGTTGACCCGGAAATCCCCTGGCATGTAAGCCGGTTCTACCCCACATACAAAATGACTGACCGGACACCAACCCCTGTGTCAACCTTGCAAAGAGCGCGGGAAATCGGGATCGCCGCCGGATTGAAATATGTTTACACGGGAAACATCCCGGACGATACAGGTGAAAACACATATTGTCCCGATTGCGGCACAATTGTCATCAAAAGATCTGGTTACACAACAACCCACGACCTGAAAAACGGAACCTGTCGTAAATGCCGAGCCAACATTCCAGGCATTTTCTAGCAACCAACCAGAATCAACAGACTGACACCCATCAACTCCGCAACCCCGCAGTAATCTATTGAATAATACGTCGCCAAGAATAGACCCAGCCTCACACTTTATTGTTGACGCCGAAGAGAAATACAGTTTAAATACCTTGATTTTTTTCTGGCGACCATAAAACAATAATAGGCATTTTCATCTTTGTGCATTACGGATTATACCGACTTCTGAGCAGGCTTGTTTTTGCCACCGCTTTCCCCTGTTTTCTAATATATTGTATATTCACCGGCAAACAGTGGGCTGAACTAAGTGAACGCCTGGGATTTTACAAGAAAATCGAACCGGCCGGAAAGAATCCGCGGATATGGCTGCATGCCGCATCAGTTGGTGAAGTCCAGGTAGCACGAGCCCTGATCGCCGAAATAAAGAAACAAATCCCACACGCATCCCTTGTCCTGTCAACCATGACGGAACAGGGGCAACTTGTGGCCCGGAAACAGTTGGGGAATAAGATTCGGTGCATTTACGCTCCCCTGGACTCCCCAGGCATTGTCAAAAGGGCTTTGCAGACCATTCGTCCATCGGCCTACATTTGCCTTGAGACTGAACTTTGGCCTAATATTTTAAGACAGGCCCGGCAAAACGGTGCAAAATTATTTTTGCTAAATGCCAGATTGTCGGAAAAATCGTTTACCAGGTATAGTAAAGTCCGGGGATTAGCGCAGGATGTATTAGCCAATTTTTCTACGATTTCAGCCATTCTACCCGATGATGCTGACCGATATAAAAAAATTGGCGCGCCGCCGGGAAAAGTTGTGGTAAATGGCAATGCCAAGTATGAAATTACCACGACAGGCGATAATCAAGTTATTAGTGAACAATACCGCCGACAGCTAAAAATCAGCGATCAGACTATTCTGGTCGCCGGCAGTACCCATACCGGTGAAGAAGAGATTCTTTTAAAAACCTACCAAAACCTGAAAAAAGTTATAAAAAATCTGATCTGGCTGGTAGCGCCTAGACACCTTGAAAGGTTGCCGGAAATCGAATCCGCTTTTGTTGCTGACAATATTGGATACCAGTTACTAAGCAACGCCAAGCAGCAAGGCCGGAGAGAAGACGTTGTCATTATTGACACCATGGGAGATTTAGCCGAGATATATTCCCTTGCCTCCTATGTTTTTTGCGGCGGCAGCCTTGTCGACCGAGGCGGACATAATCTGATGGAAGCGGCAATCTGGGGAAAACCTGTCTTCTACGGACCAAGCATGAGAGACTTTCTTGATGCCAAGGACTTGTTGGAATCAGTCAATGCCGGTTTCATGGTGAACAGCGCCGGAGAACTGAGCAACGCAATAATTGAAATGTATAACCGGCCGGAAGAATACGAGCAGATAGCGCAAAGAGCCCGACAAATCGCATTGGCCCAACAGGGATCAGCCAGAAGGCAGATCAAAATAGTTACCCGAACCATATACTCATAACCTCGAACTTGGATAACAGGTACACCATTTATGAAAGCACTTATCGCCCTTGAAGACGGCACGACATTCGAAGGCAAATCTTTTACCGGACCAGGAGAAGTTACCGGCGAGATCGTTTTCAACACCGGTTTGACCGGCTATCAAGAAATTCTCACCGATCCATCCTACAAGGGCCAGATCGTCACCATGACCTACCCGTTAATCGGCAACTACGGGGTCAATCAGGAGGACATGGAATCAGACAAGATTCAGCCCGAGGCCTTTTTGATCAAGGAATATTGTGATTTCCCAAGCAATTTTCGCTCTACCGGTACCCTGGCTAAGTTTCTGAGAAGTCAGAACATCCCCGGCATCGAAGGCATCGATACCAGGGCCCTGACCCGCCACATAAGAAAGGCGGGCGCCATGAAGGGCATAATCTCCACCGAAGATCTCAATCCGGAATCACTGGTCGAGAAAGCTAAAAAGTCAAAAGGATTTGAGGGCCGAGATATCGTCCGCGATGTAACATGCCATAAACCTTACGGGTGGACCGATCAAGGGCCAAAGGAAGGAAGTAATTTCACCACAACTCCAGCCGGCACCTACAAAGTCGTCACCTTTGATTTCGGCCTAAAATACAACATGCTACGTCTACTGAAAGAAAGAGGTTGCCAGGTGCAAGTCGTCCCGGCCTATACTTCAGCGGCAGAAGTCATGGCGATGAATCCTGACGGGATTTTTCTGACTAATGGCCCCGGCGACCCGGCCGGGGTAGAAGGAGTGGTGGAGACGATTCGCACCCTGCTTGGTCAGAAGCCGATCTTCGGCATCTGCCTTGGCCATCAGATCCTTGGCCTTGCCTATGGAGGCAAAACCTACAAATTAAAATTCGGACACCGAGGATCGAATCAACCGGTAAAAGATTTAACCACCGGCAAAATTGAAATCACTTCTCAGAATCATGGCTTCTGCGTTGACATCGACAGCCTAGACAAAAGTGAGGTGGAGCTGACTCATCTAAACCTCAATGACAACAGTGTCGAGGGGATCAGGCACAAAAAATTCCCGGCATTTTCAGTACAGTATCATCCGGAAAACGCCCCGGGGCCACATGACTCGATTTACCTTTTTGACCGCTTTATCGAAATGATGAAATAAACCATTCATAATTGACTAAAGATCAGCAACAAGCAAACAACATAACGGACAGCTAAATAAAATGCCGAAACGTACCGACATAAAGAAAATCCTGATCATAGGTTCCGGACCAATCATCATCAGCCAGGCCTGTGAATTCGACTATTCCGGAACCCAGGCCGTCAAAGCCCTGAAAGAAGAAGGCTACGAGGTAGTGCTGATCAACTCAAACCCGGCCACGATCATGACCGATCCGGAGATTGCCGACCGCACTTACATCGAGCCGATCACCCCGGAAATATTGGCCAAGATCATTGAGCGCGAACGTCCTGACGCCCTGCTTCCGACCCTGGGCGGCCAAACGGCCCTTAACACCGCAATCAAAGTCGCCGAGATGGGAGTATTGAAAAAATATAACGTGGAGATGCTGGCGGCCAATGTTGAGGTAATTCACAAGGCGGAAAGTCGCGATCCCTTCCGCAGCGCTATGCGAAAAATTGGCCTCAACGTGCCCGAATCCTCCATTATTCATACAATTGAAGAGGCCCATGAGGCCATTGAAAAAATAGGTTTCCCGATCATTATCCGACCCAGTTTCACCCTGGGTGGTACCGGTGGCGGCATCGCCTATAACAGGCAGGAACTTGAGAAGTTTTGCATCGCCGGCCTTGATCTGAGCATGAACACCGAAGTAATGCTTGAACGTAGTCTCCTGGGATGGAAAGAATACGAACTTGAGGTAATGCGGGACAAAAACGACAACGTAGTAATCATTTGTTCCATTGAGAACATTGATGCGATGGGCGTGCACACCGGCGATTCAATCACCGTGGCCCCGGCCCAGACCTTGTCTGACCGCGAATATCAAAAAATGCGCGATGCCTCCATCGCCATTATGCGTGAAATAGGAGTAGAGACCGGCGGCTCCAATGTACAATTCGCGGTCAACCCTGTAGACGGCGAATTGATGGTTATTGAAATGAACCCCAGGGTTTCACGAAGCTCAGCCCTTGCCTCCAAGGCCACCGGATTTCCGATTGCCAAGATCGCAGCCAAACTGGCCGTGGGCTACACCCTTGATGAAATCAAAAACGACATAACTCGTGAGACTTACGCCTCTTTTGAACCATCAATCGACTACTGCGTGGTCAAAATTCCACGCTTTACCTTTGAAAAATTCCCCGAAGCTACCGATTTTTTAACCACTGCCATGAAGTCAGTGGGAGAAACCATGGCCATCGGCCGTACCTTCAAAGAAGCCTTCCAGAAAGGGCTGAGGTCGCTTGAGATCGGCTGCATGGGCTTTGGCGCAGACCCGAAGTTCAACCACGGCCATCTTGAACAGGAAGATCTGGAAAACGGTTTGCGAACGCCAAGCTCGCAAAGGGTTTTTCATATATATGAAGGGTTACGCCGCAACATGAGCATCGAAAAACTCTTCGAACTCACCCTGATTGACCCCTGGTATCTTAACAATTTGAAACAGATTGTTGATGCCGAAACCCAGATAAAAATAAAGGGATTCAGCGGCCTTGATCCCGAATTCCTCCGACAAACAAAACAATTGGGTTTTGCCGACCGCCAACTGGCACGAATTACCGGCACCTCGGAAAATGACATCCGTGAATTAAGAAACAAAGAAGGAGTCAAACCCGTCTACAAACTGGTCGACACCTGCGCCGCAGAATTTGAAGCCTATACCCCGTATTACTATTCAACCTATGAAACCGAAGACGAATCACGGCAAACGGACAAGAAAAAAGTAATTATTCTGGGCAGCGGCCCCAATCGCATCGGCCAGGGGATCGAGTTTGACTATTGCTGCGTCCATGCCTCCTTCGCCTTAAGAGAAATGGGCATTGAATCAATCATGGTCAACTCAAACCCGGAAACGGTCAGCACTGATTACGACACATCAGATAAACTTTATTTTGAACCCCTGACCCACGAGGACGTCCTCAACATCATTGAAAATGAAAAACCGACCGGCATCATCGTCCAGTTCGGCGGCCAGACCCCTTTGAACCTGGCTGTGCCTTTGGCCAATGCCGGAGTAACGATCCTAGGAACTTCACCCGATTCAATTGATCGAGCCGAAGACCGGAAGAGATTCCAGCAATTTCTGCAAAAACTGAATCTCCGCCAACCGGAGAACGGCACGGCCCAAACCGCGGCCGAGGCCCTGGAAATTGCCGTCACGATCGGTTATCCGGTAGTTGTCCGTCCTTCTTATGTGCTGGGGGGACGAGCCATGCGGATTGTTTACAACGAGAAAGACCTCACTAGTTACATGAATTCCGCAATTGATGTTTCACCGGAACGCCCTATTCTGGTCGATAAATTCCTTAAATATGCCATTGAGGTAGACGTTGACGCCATCTCAGACGGCGAAACCACCGTGGTCGGCGGCATCATGCAACATATTGAAGAAGCAGGCATCCACTCCGGTGACTCGGCTTGCGTTCTGCCGCCCCACAGCCTTTCGTCCGACATGCTGGAAAAAATTAAGGTCGCCACCAAGGCCATGGCCGAAGAACTTAAAGTAACCGGGCTGATGAATATCCAGTTTGCGGTAAAAGATGACAATCTATATGTATTAGAAGTAAATCCGCGTGCCTCAAGAACAGTGCCCTTTGTCAGCAAAGCAACCGGCGTACCACTCGCCAAACTGGCCACCAAAGTGATGATGGGGATGAAACTTGCTGATCTAGGCTTCACCAAAGAGGTGGAAGTATCTCATTATGCAGTAAAAGAGGCCGTATTCCCCTTTGACCGCTTTAACAATGTAGATACCCTGCTGGGACCGGAAATGAAATCAACCGGCGAGGTCATGGGACTGGATGATTCTCTGGGCATGGCCTTTGCCAAAGCGCAGCTTGCTGCCGGCCAGAAAATACCGGAAAAGGGAAATGTCTTTATTAGTGTACGACACCCGGACAAACCGGCTATTATTCCAGTGGCTAAACAGTTGGTGGAACTTGGCTTTACCATCATCGCCACCAAAGGCACCGCCTCCCATCTGGCCGAACATGGAGTGGCATGCACCATGGTCAATAAAATATCAGAGGGCAGACCACACATCCATGACAAGATTCAGGACAAAGAGATACAATGGATAGTGAATACCTCCATGGGCACCAGGACAACGGAAGACTCATACATCATCCGGCGGGCCGCACTTGATTATCATCTGCCCTACACCACAACTATTGCCGGAGCCGAGGCAATGACCCTGGCCATTGCCACCATGCAAAAGCAAACCATGGAAGTAAAATCCGTTCAGGAGTATTTCTCAAAATAAAAATAGGTCTGAAACATGCTGGACTTTAAACTACACAGTTCTTATGGTTATAAATCTTTTAAAGTTTAATAGATAATAAACAAACTCTCATTGAATAATCCTGTCACTTTAGATGACAGATAAATATTAGCCTGCTCCGGGAGGACTCCTTGAATACCTTTTATAAAAACTTATCCATGTGGCTGGTTATCGGCCTCACCATGATCCTGCTGTTCAATCTGTTCAGCAAACCTCAATCGACCACTGAAGAAATGAGCTACAGCGCATTTTTAAGCAACGTGGAGACCGGGGTGGTTACTGAAGTTTTCATTGAAGACGATCAGATCACCGGCACCAGAAACGGCGGCGCTACATTCAAGGCCATCATCCCGAACTCGGACCCGGAATTGATGTCAACCCTTAGAAAGAGCGGCGTCAACATCAGGGTCAAACAGAAAGAAGAAACTCCCTGGTACATTACCCTCCTTGTCTCCTGGTTCCCGATGCTTCTCTTGATCGGAGTCTGGATCTTTTTTATGCGCCAGATGCAGATGGGCGGCGGCAAAGCCATGAGCTTTGGCAAAAGCCGAGCCCGCTTAATGAACAAAGAAGAAAGCAAGATCACCTTCAAAGACGTAGCCGGAATCGACGAGGCAAAAGAAGAACTCTCCGAAATCATCGATTTCCTGCGTGATCCCAAAAAATTCACCCGCCTGGGAGGCCGTATCCCCAAAGGGGTATTACTGATGGGTTCTCCCGGCACCGGCAAAACCTTGCTGGCCAAAGCGATCGCCGGTGAAGCCGAAGTACCGTTTTTCTCGATCAGCGGTTCAGACTTCGTCGAGATGTTTGTTGGGGTCGGTGCCTCCAGAGTTCGTGATCTTTTTACCCAGGGCAAGAAAAATGCGCCCTGCATTATCTTTATTGATGAGATAGACGCCGTCGGCCGCCACCGGGGGGCAGGATTAGGCGGCGGGCACGATGAAAGAGAACAAACCCTCAATCAGCTGCTGGTTGAGATGGACGGTTTTGAGGCCAACGAAGGAGTCATCATCGTTGCGGCCACCAACCGGCCGGACGTTCTTGACCCGGCTCTGCTCAGACCAGGTCGTTTTGACCGCCAGGTAGTAGTCCCCAGTCCTGATGTTAAAGGTCGCGAAATGATCCTTGAGGTCCACGGCAAAAAAACCCAGATTTCCGATGACGTTGATTGGCCGGTTATCGCGCGCGGCACCCCCGGATTTTCCGGCGCTGACCTTGAAAATATGGTTAACGAGGCGGCCCTGCTGGCGGCAAGGGAAAATGCCGACAAGGTCACCATGCAGCACATGGAAAAAGCAAAAGATAAAATCATGATGGGTACTGAACGACGCAGTATGATCATCACTGAGGATGAGAAGAAAATCACCGCCTATCATGAGGCCGGCCACACCCTGGTTGCCCTGTTGCTGCCGGAAACAGATCCGGTCCACAAGGTATCAATTATTCCACGGGGCATGGCTTTGGGGGTAACCCAGTACCTGCCGACCGAAGAAAAACATACCCATTCCAAAACCTTTCTGATCAACCGACTTTGCTGCATGCTGGGGGGCCGAATTGCCGAACAGGTCATTTACAATGAGCTGACCACCGGGGCCGGCAATGATATGGAAAGAGCAACGGACATCGCCCGCAAGATGGTATGTGAATGGGGGATGAGCGATGCGATGGGACCCCTCACCTATGGCAAGAAAGAAGAACAGATCTTCCTGGGCCGAGAAATCTCTCAGCACCGCGATTACAGTGAAAAGACTGCGGTCCAGATTGACGAAGAGGTAAAAAAATTCGTCATAGATGCCAATGAAACTGCCACCAAACTGGTAAAAGACAATGTCGTAACCTTGGAAGCCCTCGCTATGGCCCTGCTGGAAAAAGAGACCATCGGCCATAACGACATCCGGGAAATTGTTGAAAAAACCGGCTGCCCGATTCCGGAAGAAAACCGGAAACGACTGGAAAATACCGAGCAACTTGCCGGGAAAGCATAATCTAAAACACCTGACAGAAGGTCATTAATCATCAATGTCCTCCTTGCCTACCTCCAGCCTTGATCCCGCCCGTAAAGGTCGGGTCAAGGTCATGGGTATTCTCAATGTAACTCCTGATTCTTTTTCTGATGGCGGCCTTTATTTATCAGAGCAAGAGATAAATAACCGAATCAAGGAAATGATTTCGACCGGGGCCGACATTATCGACGTCGGCGGAGAATCAACCCGTCCTTTTGCCGAATCGGTATCTCTGGATGAAGAATTGCAGCGGATCATTCCGGCCATTAAAATCATCCGCTTAATCAACGATTCAATCCCCATCTCGATCGACACGACCAAAGCCGAAGTTGCCCGGCAGGCCATAAAGGCCGGCGCCACCATAGTAAACGATATCAGCGCCCTGCGTTTTGACCCGGCCATGGTAGAAGTTGTGCGCGAGAACAAGGTTCCGGTAATCATCATGCATATGCAGGGCACGCCCGGTGACATGCAAAATTCTCCAACGTATGACGATGTGATAATGGATATAAAATCTTTTCTAACAGAAAGAATTTCCTGGGCCATAACGCAAGGCATTTCACCGAGCAAAATAATAATTGATCCCGGTCTGGGTTTTGGTAAAACGGTCGCCCACAATTTATCTATCCTCAAAAACCTGCCCAAATTGCAAAAGCTCGGTTACCCTGTTATCATAGGGCATTCCCGTAAATCATTTATCAGTAAAATCATCGCCCCAAAGGGCGATGAAGACCGGGATACAGCCACCGCCGCGATTTCTGCTTTATGCGCCGCGCAAAATGTATCTATACTAAGAGTACATGACGTAAAAAAGACCGTGCAAGCCGTAAGATTAGCAGAAGCAATTCAGAATGCCCCTTGACAATATCCCCGGTGAAAGCCTTGATAGAAAAGGTAAAAAAATATCAGGCCTACAACAGAAACCGTAAAATTAAGGCCATAAATTTTAACGAAGCAAAAGCTACCATCTTCTTCAAAGTAATCCCCTATCTTCTGCATTGTAATTACCCGGACTTGCCAGGTTATGTTGAAGATGAGAATTGTCCGTTCGGCATCCATCTGTTTACCCCGGAGAAGATGGTAGATGCGGAACAATTCCGTAAATTCTTCCCGACTTCGACCGCGATGGACCAGAGGACACCTTCTCCTTTTCCAGTCAAACCATGCATCCACTCCCTAAAAACAATCGGCAGTGTCGGCACGATTGCGCAAACTGAAAAATCAGACTGTGATTACTGGCTGAGTATCAGACGCAACGAACTCGGACCCGGCGGCCTTATCCTGCTTGAACAGAAATGTCATGCCATTGAGCAATGGGCCTTAATTAAAGAAGTGGAAGTACACTTCTTTTTAATGGACATCGAACAGACCCGGGACAATAGTTTCAAATCGGATACCGATCAGGAGTCAGCAGGTTCCGCCCTGAAAATACTACTGAAAGACGAATTATTCCGGACCCATATACTGGTCGCCGGTAAAATGTTGCTTTGGTGGATTATCCCTCCCGGCTTAAGCGAAACCGGATATCGTAAATACGTCAACGATCTGGCAAAAAGCGGGGAAATAAACCAGAACAACTTCATAGATCTTGGCTATTTAACCAATATTCCGAAAGCGGAAATCTTTGGCGCCTGCCTGTGGCAGATGAACAAAGCCCTGGATAGCCCGTTCAAATCCGTGATCAAATTCGCATACCTTGAACTGCTGTTGCAGGACGACAAACAGAGTCTGCCGCTGTTTTCCGACAAGGTAAAATGCATGGTAACCTTTCCCGAAAGTTTGAAAGACAAAAAAGAAGGAGCCCTGAAGATATCCCAAGTTGACCCTTACCTGCTTCTGGCCCGTGAGATTGTAGCCTTCTACCAACTAGGGCAACAAAAACAGAAAAGAGCAAATCTGATCAGGGAATGTCTGTTTTTAAAAGCACTTGAGGGGATGACCTCCCAAGGCGGCAAAAAAGCCGAAGGGGAGGACAGTCGCCTGCAAGAGACTATGGCCCTGATGAAAGACTGGCACCTTTTGCCGGCCAACCATGAACACTTCTTTAAATTAATGTCCTGGCGCTATCCGGATCTGATAAAATTTGGCGCCAAGGTCCACGATTTTTTAATCGAAACCTACAAAAGACTGCGCTGGACGTTCAAGACCTTCGAAGATGAAACGGCAGTCGCGATCAGCGAACGCGACATCGCGGTATTGGGCCGCAAACTATTTACCTTCTACGAAGTAAAACCGAACAAGATCGAGTACATAAGGAGTCTTTCCCGTGATGCCATGTCTCAGAAGGATATTACGTTCCATATTTCCCGCTACAAGGAACAGGATTATTATTACGCCTTTCAGGGGGAGCATGACAATACCTCGGTCAAAGACAAAACCGACCTGATCATCAAAAGGGAAGAAACCCTCATCGCCCTGATTACCTGGCTCATGGCAAACGGTATCTTAACCAAAAAGACCAGACTACATCTTACCAAAAACTTTCTGCCCATTTCCCTGGCCGACATTCAACATCTGGTCGAGGTAATCCTTTCCACCTTCCCGCCGGTTAACTTCAGCCATATTTCCGCCGACCAGCTCCTGCAGAGAGAAAAAACCATCCGCGCCCTGGCCGTCATCAACCTCAACAAACATCAGGTAAAAGGCGCCAAAAACCTGGAATCGACGATTATCTCCACCAACAGCTACGGTGAATATTTCGTCCATGACTTCACCACCATCACTCAACTAAAAAACGCGATCAGGGTCCTTTTGACCAAACATTACGTCAGCCGCTGGAACAATAACCTGGAAATATTCATTCCGCCCCAACCAGAACAACATGTGCTTAAATCGATGGTATTCCAATAAATTTACCCTTCCTGGAAATACTTAAAAACAATCAGGACTTACCTGATCAAAAAACAACCTGCCAACCGGAGAAAAATGGAAATCACCTTATTCAAATCCTCCTTCTGCCCCAGATGTAGATTTGTCAGCCGTGCTCTATCCCGTTTACGAAACAAATTCCCCAATCTGGAAATTAAAACCGTGGACGTGGCCACCAATCCTTTAAAGACCTGGCAGGCCGGAGTCAGGATGATCCCTGCCCTGCAGATAGAAGACAAGATTCTTTCCGGAATTTTTCTCACCAGAGGCCAAATTATAGAATTCATCTCGCTATACTATAAGGACAACGTAAAATGACCGCCCAAACATCTTTACCAAAAAATCCAGAGATCCCTTGCGCCCCGGACCGGTCCCGAAAAACAAACTTCCGCGATCAACTGCCGGAGATTGTGGATATAATGGTTGACAGCTGCTACGACAAAGTTTGCTTCGAACATGTCGACGCCGACCCCCTGCCCTCCAGACAGCAGGTGATTACTATAATTGAGACCTGTCGCGAGATCCTGTTCCCCGGCTATTTCAGGACCAAGGGCCTTGACCGCATAAACCTGAAATATCGGCTGGGACTTGAAATAACCGACCTCTATGACCGGCTGGCCGCGGAAATAACCGAAAGCATCAGACATGAGTGCATCCGCTACGGCAAACCCTGCCAGGAATGTGAAAGTGAGGGGCAAAAAAAAGCCCTGGCTTTCACCAGGGAACTCCCCCGACTGCGCACAATCCTGGCAACCGACATTCAGGCCGCTTACGATGGAGACCCGGCGGCTTCCGGCACCGACGAGATAATTTTCAGTTATCCAGGCCCTTTGGCCATCATGATCTACCGCATCGCCCACCAGCTTTATAAACAGGAAATCCCCTTGCTCCCCAGAATTATGAGCGAACATGCTCACAGTATTACCGGGATCGATATCCATCCCGGGGCCCAGATCGGCGCATCATTTTTTATCGATCACGGGACCGGCGTGGTTATCGGCCAAACCTCAGTCATCGGCAACCGAGTAAAGCTGTATCAAGGCGTTACGCTGGGGGCATTATCATTCAAACGTGACGAGAGCGGCAATCTGGATCGTAGTTCAAAACGACATCCCACTCTCGAAGATGAAGTGACGGTCTATGCCGGCACCACCATCCTGGGGGGTGATACCATTATCGGTGCCCGCTCGGTCGTCGGCGGCAATGTCTGGTTGACCCAGTCCGTGCCGCCCGACACCAAAGTACTGCTCAATCCACCGGAACTGATCATGAAAACCAAAACCTGATATTGGCGAAAAAATTATAATTTGTGGCTGATCGACAATTAAGTTTTCAAATATCCATTTTCCTTGATCAATACTATTGATATTCTAACCAAGGTGGATTAATTTGATTGTTTTGCCAGATTTGCACGGTATTTCTCGTGGATAAATCATCTAGTAATCAACTATTATTATTCATATTTAAATTATTCCAAACCTTTCGTTAAGGAGAAAACCAATGTCGAGAAAGATGGTCACCATTGACGGCAATCAGGCATGTACCCATGTCGCCTATGCCACCAGCGAAGTTATCACCATTTACCCGATCACCCCCTCCTCTCCCATGGCGGCCGAGGCCGACACTAAGGCCACCGCCAAACAGGAGAATATCTGGGGTTCGATTCCAGCCGTTACCCAAATGCAATCCGAAGGCGGCGTTGCCGGTGCCCTGCACGGCTCGCTGACCACCGGCGCCTTATGCACCACCTTCACCGCCTCCCAAGGTCTTCTCCTGATGCTCCCGAACATGTTCAAGATCGCCGGTGAACTTACCCCCACCGTCTTCCATATCACCGCTCGTTCCTTGGCTTACCAAGGTCTGTCGATCTTTGGTGATCACAGTGACGTTATGGCTGCCCGCCAGACCGGCTGGGCCATGCTCTGCTCCCAGAACGTTCAGGAATGCCAGGACATGGCGCTAATCTCTACCCAGGCTTCCCTACAGAGTCGCATCCCCTTCATGCATTTTTTCGACGGCTTCCGGACCTCTCACGAGATCCAGAAGATCGAGCAGCTCACCTTCGACGACATGAGCAAGATGATCGACGAAAAACTGGTAGTTGCCCATCGTGAACGCGGCCTGACCCCGGACCGCCCTATGATGCGTGGCACCGCCCAGAACCCCGACGTTTACTTCACCGGTCGCGAAACCGTCAACAAATACTACAATGCTTGCCCGACCATCGTCCAGAAAACCATGGACAAGTTCGCCAAACTGACCGGTCGTCAGTACCATCTGTTCGATTACATGGGCGCACCCAACGCCGAGAACGTCATCGTGATGATGGGTTCCGGTGCCGAGACCGTTGCCGCCACCGTCGAGCACCTGATCAAGAACAAGAAAAAAGTCGGCCTGGTAATTGTCCGTCTCTTCCGGCCCTTTGATGCAGCCGCCATGGTCAGCGCCCTGCCCAAATCAGTCAAACGAATCACCGTTCTTGATCGCACCAAGGAACCAGGCAGCGCCGGCGACCCTCTGTACCTGGATATCCGCACCGCCATTGGCGAGGCCGTAGAAGCCAAGACCCTGAAGAGTTCCCCGACCATCCTGGGCGGACGCTATGGCCTCGGTTCTGCCGAATTCACCCCGGCCATGGTTAAGGCAGTCTTCGACAATATGGGTGCCAAGAAAGCAAAAAATCATTTCTGCGTCGGTCCCGATGATGATGTCGCCGGCACCAGCCTTAAGTACGACCCCGACTTCAGCATCGAAGGCAAAGACGTTGTACGGGCCATGTTTTACGGGCTTGGGGCGGACGGCACGGTTGGCGCCAACAAGAACACCATCAAGATCATCGGCACCGAGACCCCCAACAGCGCGCAGGGCTACTTCGTTTACGACTCCAAAAAGTCCGGGTCAATCACCACCAGCCATCTGCGCTTCGGCAAAAACAAGATCGTCGCCCCTTACCTGATCACCAAGGCGAACTTCGTGGCCTGCCACAACTTCACCTTTCTAGACAAGTACGACATGCTTGGTAATCTGGAAGACAACGGCACCTTCCTTTTAACCACCTCCTTCAACAAGGACCAGGTCTGGAAACATCTGCCCAAAGCCGTTCAGCAGGACCTGATCAACAAGAAAACCAAGTTCTACATCATCGACGCGATCTCACTGGCCGAGGCCCTGGGCCTGGGCGCTCGGATCAACATGATCATGCAGACCGCCTTCTTCCTGATCTCCGGCATTCTCACCAAGGATGAGGCGATCAAAGCGATCAAAGGCGCGATCAAGAAGACTTACGGCAAGAAGGGTGACAAGGTCGTCGAGATGAATTACAGCGCGGTCGATGCAGCGGTTAGCAACATCGTCGAGGTCAAGGTGCCAAAGAGCGCCACCGGCCATGCCAAGCCCTCAGTGGTCCCGGCCAACGCCCCCGCCTTCGTCAAGGAGGTCACCGCCAAGATGATCGAGGGTAAAGGCGACCAGATCAAGGTTTCCCAGATGCCCGATGACGGCACCTGGCCCACCGGCACCACCCAGTACGAGAAACGCAATATTGCCGTTCACGTTCCCGAATGGATTCCAGCTAATTGCATCCAGTGCGGGCGCTGTTCTCTGGTCTGCCCCCATGCCGCTATCCGCATGAAGATCGTTAAACCAGCCGACCTGAAGAAAGCACCCAAGAGCTTCAAAACCGTTGACGCGGTCGGCGCCCAGTTCAAGGGCCGTCAGACCAGCATTCAGGTTTTCACGGAAGACTGCTGCGGATGCACCCTGTGCGTCAATGTCTGCCCGGCCAAAACCAAGGCCCTGAAGATGATCGACAACAACGAAAAACTTCAGGTTCAAGAAGCACCCAACGTCAAATACTTCCTGGCCCTGCCGGAGATTGATACCAAAGAGATCGATCCTTCAACCGTTAAAGGCAGCCAGCTACTGCAGCCTCTCTTCGAGTTCTCCGGTGCCTGTGCCGGCTGTGGTGAAACCCCATACATCAAACTGGCCACCCAGATGTTCGGCGACCGGATGATGATTGCCAATGCCACAGGCTGTTCCTCGATCTATGGCGGAAACCTGCCCACCACCCCTTACACCAAAAGGGCCGACGGCCGCGGTCCTTCCTGGGCCAACTCGCTGTTCGAAGATAACGCCGAATTCGGTCTGGGCATGCGTAACACCGTTAACAAACTGTCTTCTCAGGCAGTTGAGCTTCTTGAGAAGGCGGTGACCGAAAAACTGATCACCAAAAAAGTCGCCACCGACCTGATCAAAGCCTCCCAGAAGAGCCAGGATGAAATAGAAACTCAGCGCGGCCGAGTTGCCAAACTCAAAAAAGACCTGGCCAAGAGCAAATCGATCATCGCAAAACGGTTGATTCCAGTGGCCGATTACCTGGTCAAGAAATCAGTCTGGATAATCGGTGGCGACGGCTGGGCGTATGATATAGGTTACGGCGGTCTCGACCATGTTCTCGCTTCCGGCGAAAACGTCAACGTCCTGATTCTTGATACCGAGGTTTACTCTAACACCGGCGGACAGATGTCCAAGTCCACCCCGCGTGCCGCCACCGCTCAATTTGCCGCCGGCGGCAAGAAGATGCCGAAGAAGGATATCGGCATGATCTTTTCCACCTATGGCAACGTCTACGTCGCCAAAGTGGCGATGGGAGCCAACCAGATGCAGGTAGCCAAGGCATTCGCCGAGGCAGAGGCCTATGAAGGGCCGTCCCTGATCATCGCTTACTCGCACTGCATCAACCACGGCCTCAACCTGGCCAAGGGTCTTGATCAGCAGCAATTGGCAGTGAACTGCGGACACTGGCCGCTGTACCGTTACAACCCAGATTTGGAAGCTGAAGGCAAGAATCCTCTGCACATCGACTCCAAGGCACCGACAATCCCGTTTGCCGAATACGCGATGAACGAGAACAGATATCGGATGCTGAAGATGATGAATCCGGAACACGCCGATGAACTGATGGCAATGTCTCAGAAGGACGTCGATAAAGGCTGGAAGTTCCTGACAGGACGAGCCGCCGCTTTGGAACCATGCAAAACCGGCTGTAGCAGCAAAAAGGAAAAGAAATAACATTAAGTAAATAAAGTTATCCAGGAGTATTTTTCTATTTCTGGATTGATCAAAGCATTTCAAAAAAGGTGCGCCTGGAGATATCTCCAGGCGCACCTTTTTTGTTGTGGCAAGAAATGAAAACTACATCATCCTCAATCAGCAAGGTATCTCGAATAGCCATAAGCGCTCCCAAGGGGTGAGAGGTGAACGCGTACGCAAGCCCGACTATAAAAAAAGGCGATCAGGAATTAATCCTGACCGCCTTCCGGCATTTTATTAAAAATATTTCAAAAAAATATCAGCCGAACTTAACCTTACAGAACCGCCTCTTACCAACTTTAATGATCATTTCGCCCTCGGCCTTTACTTGATAATCATCATCGTTGATTTTATCACCATTAAGAGAAACAGCATTCTGCTTGATCATCCGACGGGCTTCCCCGGTTCCACTGACCAGCCCGGCATCAACCATAAGTTTAGGCAGCCACAGGGACGCATCTCCAATGCCTGGTTCATAAACAGGCATATCCTCCGGATTTTCATGCTGCCTGAAAATCTTTTCGAAATTCTCCTCAGCGCTCCTGGCCTGATCAGTTCCATAGAATCTGGCCGTCAATTCACAGGCCAATTTCTGCTTCACTTCTTTGGGGTGCAAAATACCCGACTTTAACCCTTGGGCCAAACCCTCTACCTCAGAAACAGACAAGTCACTCAATAAATCATAGTAACGAAACATCAGCTCATCGGAAATCGAAAGAATCTTACCGTAGATATCATCAGCTGAATCGGTAATCCCAATATAATTTCCCAGGGATTTACTCATTTTATTGACCCCGTCCAACCCTTCCAGAAGCGGCATGGTCAAGACCACCTGCGGCGACTGGCCCCAGACCTTCTGCAAAGTACGTCCCATAAGCAGGTTAAAGAGCTGGTCGGTGCCTCCCACCTCAACATCAGCTTGCAAGGCAACAGAATCATAGCCCTGAATGAGGGGATATAAAAACTCATGAATGCTGATCGGCCTTTCATTCTCGAAACGTACCTTGAAATCTTCCCGCTCCAGCATTCGAGCCACCGTAAGTTGGGAGGCAAGTTTGATGAAATCATGGGAGGTCAGTTTTTCAAGCCACTTACTGTTGAATACCACCTTGGTTTTATCAGGATCCAGAATCTTAAATATCTGTGCCTTATAGGTCTCGGCATTTTTTTTAACATCTTCGATAGTCAAAGGTTTTCTGGTCTCCGACTTTCCGGTCGGATCACCGATCATGCCGGTAAAATCACCAATCAGAAACATCACCTGATGGCCAAGTTCCTGAAAATGCTTTAACTTCTGAATCAGGACTGTATGCCCTAAATGAAGATCCGGGGCGGTAGGATCAAAACCGGCCTTAATTTTTAAGGGCACCCCTGTTTCCGAAGATTTCTTCAGTTTAGCGGCCAAATCATCCCTGGAAATCACATCCACGGTGCCACGCTCCAAAAGAGCGATCTGTTGATCAATGTTCAAAGCCATCGCAATTAAAGTCAGTAGTTATATTGTTATTAATAGAAAACAGGGATAAGGGGTAGATCTAAAAGATTAGCCGCCGGTCAGTATAAGCAGTAAGCTAAAATAGAACAAATCCTTGATGAATTTATCATCAAAAAAGCCGGAAGTTTAAACTATCCCTTTGAAAACAGGACTAGTTAACGCTCAAAACATTCCTTGAATGTCATCGCACTTATCACAAAATCCAGTTTATAAATAGCCGTTGAGATAAGTACTCCCAAAATAACGGCCTACTTCGCATACTCTACAGTTCTGGTTTCTCTGATTACTGTGACCTTTATTTGCCCTGGATAAGTAAGATCCTGTTCAATCTTGTTAGCAACATCACGTCCGAGCAAGGTACTTTCCGCATCGGAAATATCACCACTGTTAACAACTATCCTCAGTTCACGGCCAGCCTGGATAGCAAAAGATTTTTCAACGCCCTTAAAGGAATTGGCAATCTCTTCCAGATCTTCCAGTCGTTTAACATAAGACTCAAGCATTTCTTTCCTGGCACCCGGCCGGGCACCGGAGAGGGCATCAGCCGCTTGCACCACAACATCAAGGACACTTGTCGCTGGAACATCTTCGTGATGGGCCTCAATCGCATGGACAATTATCGGCAACTCACCATATTTCTTTGCCAGGTCACGACCTATACTGGCATGGGTTCCCTCAACTTCATGATCGACCGCTTTGCCGATATCATGGAGAAGACCAGCTCTTTTAGCCTGCTTCACATCAATCCCCAATTCCGCGGCAATTACGCCGGCCAGAAAAGCTACCTCCAAGGAATGCTGCAAGACATTCTGACCGTAACTGGTCCGATATTTCAACCGTCCCAGCAACTTGATCAACTCCATATTGACCCCATGCGCCCCGACATCAAAAGTCGCTTGTTCGCCGGCTTCTCGCATGGTTACTTCAAGTTCCTTGGTTGTCTTTTCAACGATCTCCTCAATCCTGGCCGGATGAATCCGGCCATCGGCAATCAATCGCTCAAGCGATTGCCGGGCAATTTCACGCCGTACAGGATTAAATCCGGAAAGAACAACCGCTTCAGGAGTATCATCAACTATAATATCAATACCGGTGGCAGCCTCAATCGCCCTGATATTACGACCCTCGCGGCCAATTATTCGTCCTTTCATCTCGTCACTTGGCAACGCCACAATTGAAACTGTTTTCTCGGCAACATAATCACCGGCATAACGGGCAATGGCCAGCGACAAGATATTTTTGGCTTTCCGGTCCGCATTAATTTTCAACTCATTTTCTATGCGGACCAAGGCCTTGGCAGCCTCCATTTTCGCCTCACTCTCGATACTCTCAACAAGCATCTTTTTTGCGTCTTCCCGTGAAATCCCTGAAATTCTTTCCAATTGGAAACGCTGTTCTTCAATCAACTTATCCATCTCTTTTTGGCGGGAAGCGACAGCCTGCTCTTCCTTGACAAAAGCCTTCTCTTTTTTGAGCAACTCAATTTCACGTTTATCCAGTATATCAATCTTGCGCTCAATCTGATCAAGCTTCTGACTAAACCTCTTTTCCTCTTCAACCAGATCAACTTTGCGAAGCTTAATCTCGCGCTCAGTTTCCTGTTTAGTCTGTAAAGCCTCATCCTTAATTTGCAGAGAGGCCTCCTTTTTTATTTGCTCAACCTCAGACAACGCCTGCTCAATAAGCTTGCGTCCCTGCTCTTCTGCACCCTGCTTCCTGTTTTCCAGCAAACGTTTCCGGAAAAAGACCCCCAGGGCAACACCTACAATCACCCCTGCCAAAACAAACAAAACAACCTGAATAGAAATATGCACGGAGCTAACACCCCCATATCGAATCAATTATATTTATATAAACCGGATATTTGCAGGTCATACCCTCTCCACTTTCAATGAGGATAGACCGCACTACCGGACCAAAGAACCGATAACAACAATGCGCACAAATAATCATAGCAAAACAGCTACTCTGATAACGAGGAGAAAACTCAGGCATGGATAAACTACGATTGGGGGGGGAGTTGTGGTTACCGGCCAAAACATGCGGCACCAGCAAACAAACTCAAATGAAAAGAACCAGTAGCCAGAAGAAACAGTAAATATACCTAATTAAGCCGGCAAAAAATCGTCTTTAAATACATTTCACAATCACATCATCTGAAATCAGGCCACAGCTGCAAGATCAACATCCCGTAGACCTAGAACCAAATCAGTTAATTTATAGTATCAGGAATATTTCCTGCATCTTGTGGTACAAGCTCTTCCCCAAAAATTTCACTCCCAAAGCTCTCTCCATTTACCGAAGAAAATCTCCGCTGTAAAACTTTCCTCCTTAAGCTATTTTATATATTAAAACCATAAGCCGCTTTCAGCGACATGGTATTATAATCATTAATGTCCCCACCTTTGCCGTTTCGCCAGCGACACCGAACCTAACATAGTTAGGTGGGCGGTACTCGTGTATGCCTCAGGCAATTTCGCCGAAACGAATCACTATCTTCACACAGTAGAGTCACCCTTGATGTTCATGTTGGCTCGCAATATGCTTTTGATCACGAACAAGGCAGGGACATAAACATCTTATCTTAATTAAAGAGAATCATCAATTTTTTTCACCAGACTATCACTATATCCTGCAACCATCTCTCTATATTTCTCGAAATCCCTCTTTAATTCCACATACTTACTCGCCACATTCAAGCTAGTTAAAATAGCAAGTTTACTCGACGGCAAAACAGAAGAAGAGAGAGAAAGAGCCTCAAGTTGAGACTTGACCAGTTGCAGAATTTCCCTGACATCTTCCTCGGGAGCAGCTGTATATAATGGATATTCGTGGCCCAGAACTTCAAATTTGACCAATCGTTCCACAATCAACCCCTAAAGAAAACATTTATCAAAAAAAAGTTTACATCTACTTTCAACTTGTGCCGCCATCAAGTGTCAAAACATGCTGTCTAGGCTCTTGCGTAATCACTTTTTCAGAATCTGGAACATCTCCCTTGGATGGATCAACAGCAAACGACTCTTCCCATTTTTCAATTGAGCCGATTACAGCGTCAACCCTTTTCAGAACTGTACTTTTCTCCTCATAAAGCAAATCTAGTCTTTCTTGCAAGGCCGCTAAATCCCGTTTACTTTGCATCAATCGGTTTTCAAGGAGATTATTTTCCTGCTTTACCTCTTTATAACTGGCAAGAAGATTAACTACCGTCTTTTCCAATTTAACCAAACATTCTTCCTGTTCCATTGCGGCAAATCTCCAAGACAACTTATTCAGCAAAGCTGGTAATTATTAAATAACCGACCAAAAATTAAAAGCCGGTAAACACCTTCCATTACCTCGTACAGAAAAGAAAACAAACAACCACCAAAAATAACAATCATTTTTTTAATAATAAAAAACAAAAACACAAAGTCAAGCTGTTATGGCGGTTAATTTTCAGGGAAATATCAACTTAATAAAGAGTAAAAATTACAACCACCTGGCACACATCAACTTGTCTGCCAATGCCAGTTCTTCTTTTGAATTAACCCCAAGAATTTCTTGTGGATCGACACAGACATACTTGTCAACCTTCAACCCTGAGCCCTTTATAATCTCAACGATATCCGTGAGATAATACTCACGTTGCTGGTTATTGTTTTTTATTTTCCGCAATACCTGCAGCAACAACTCCTGATTCACACAATAAATTCCGGCATTGACCTCCTTGATCTCCTTTTGCAAAGACGAAGCATCTTTTTCTTCAACAATCTTTACTAGATCTCCCGACTTATCAGATAAGATCCGACCATACCCCGTCGAATCTTCCAATATTGTAGTCATCACCGTCAAAGCCGCCATCTTTTCAAGATGAGCGGCAAGCATTTCTCTTAATGTTTCAGATCTGATCAATGGCGTGTCCCCGCAAAGAATAAGGACCACGCCACCCTTTAATGGGAATAATTGTGCGGCGGACATAACAGCATGCCCGGTGCCCAACTGCTCGTTCTGAAAAGCAAAAGAAAGGTTGTAATTCAGCAAAGAAGCCTTAACCCCAGAACTTTTATGACCGACAACTACTATCATCCGGTCCGGCACCAAAGGGACAAGTGCGTCAAGAACATGAGTAATCATCGGCACACCATATATCTCGTGCAATACCTTAGGTTTATCCGATTCCATCCGAGTGCCCTTACCGGCGGCAAGAACAACAACAGTAATTTCTATATTCTTCATGTTATTAATTGATTTTGCATGAGAACATCCGCTGGACGCACTCAGAATAAGTCAGAGAATCCCTGCCTCCCTCACATCCTCTAAAGGATAGAGAAATTCAAAGGATGAACAGTCCTCAATATCTAATTTTTCAATTTATAAGGTTGAAACATTGTACGATTTATAACTCTTATGAATTATTGCAGGCGATAATAACATTAATAAAACTTTACATCCCACCTAAAAGATCACCGCAAACGAATTTATTATTATAAACCTAGCCAAACTTAGAATCGACAAAGTCGATTATTAATTTGTTTTGATAATTGGTTGTACTTTTGTTTTTTATTATGCCTAAAATATTCCTATGTGTCTTTGGAGGTAACCCAGACTAATAAATCTTATTTGGACAGCAGTCAAAACATACTAACAACCATGCGGAGGATTTCGATGAGAATCGACCTCGGTCCCGTTACCAGGATAGAAGGCCATCTTAACGTACAAACCACAGTAGAAAATAATGTGGTTGTCGATGCCCGCTGTATGGGAGAGATGTTTCGCGGCTTTGAAGTTATTCTGCAGGGCAGGGACCCTCTGGATGCCCAGCAAATTACCCAGCGTATATGCGGCGTCTGTCCTTATGCTCATGCCATCGCTTCTTCTTATGCACAGGAACATGCTTACGGTCTGACCGTTCCCAAAAATGGCAGAATTTTCCATAACCTGATCCAGGGAGCAAACCACCTCTATGACTATCTGCTTCACTTCTATCAGCTTTCGGCCCTGGATTTTGTCGATGTCACGGCAGTCCTCCAGTATGGCGGCCGCGATGCCGAACTCCTGAAATTGAAAAGCTGGGTGCAATCTGAACTGGCTTCAGGGAAACCCTTTCCTGCCGCTCCTTTCCTCCCGAGGATTTCCGGAAATTACATTAAAGACAAAGACCTGAACATCGGGGCCCTGAAACATTATCTTGACGCAATGGAGATCCAGAAAAAAGCCAATCGGGCTGCAGCAATTTTTGGAGGAAAATTTCCCCATTCCACCGCAATTTTCCCCGGGGGATCCACCCAGGAGGCCCGTATAGATCACATTGTTTCCTATCAGTCGATCATCCAGGAAGTACGAGACTTTTATCACAATGTCTATATCCCTGATCTTGTGGCGGTTGCCCAAGGATTTCCTGAATATTGGAATATCGGGGCCAGCAAGGGAGGTTTTATGTCTTATGGCCTACTGCCCCTGACTTCGTCTCTTGACAGCGAAAGACTCTTTGCTTCCGGGGTGCTATTAGACGGAAAAATATCACCGGTCGATTTCCAAATGATTACCGAGGATGTTGCCTTTTCCAAGTATTCATCGGGCAGCGGTCTCAAGGTCAAAAACTCGGAATTGGTCCCTGCTCCTCACAAAGAAAAGGCCTATTCCTGGACCAAGGCCCCAAGGTATGGGGGACAGATGTTGGAGGTGGGGCCGGCGGCCAGGATAATGGTTGATTATACCCAGCGACATAACCAACAAGTAAAAGCCCTGGTCGAAAAGTTTGCCGGCATTGCCAATATCACGGCCAATCAGCTTAACTCCGTCCTTGGCAGACATCTCTGCCGAGCGATCAGCGGAGTGGTGATCGCTGATTTTCTGTTAGATGAAACCGAAAAAATCGATCACGGGCAACCAACCATGGCAGAAATCGAAATCCCCCGCAGCGGAGAAGGCTATGGCGCCACCGAGGCCTCCCGCGGCGCTCTTTTGCATTACATAAAAATAGAAGACTACAAAATAGACAGATATGCCTGCGTGGTTCCCACTACCTGGAATGCTTCCCCGCGCGACGACAAAGGAAACCCGGGAGCCATGGAATCAGCCCTGATCGGAACCAGAGTCGCCAACCCGGAAGAGCAATTGGAATCGTTGCGGATCGTCCATTCATTTGATCCATGCATTGCCTGTTCAGTCCACTAACAATATGAATGTGAATTTAAAATTATCATGAACATGCAAAGCGAAACGCACCCCAAGGGCACTTCCTTCGGGGCGCATTCCCCGCAGCTCGCTGCGGGGTTAGAGAGCGAATCTATGAAAGTATCCTTCCATACTGAGATTCCCCGTGGCTCGAAGTCTCACGCTGTTCGCTATCTGCCGCGGGGAGCTTCAATTTTATTGAACGAAAAGGTGGATTATGCTGGATAGAAGAAATTTTTTAAGGCTTGCCGCAACGCTAACCGCCTCACTTGGTATAGAAAACTTTCCACAGCCCGTTGCCGCTGCCTTAAAACAGATCAGTCAAGATAAAATCCCTAAGCTGATTTACCTACAAGGACTCTCTTGTACCGGATGCTCAATTTCACTTCTCCAGGCAAGTTCCCCTTCGCCGCTCTATCTCATCACGGATTACTCACAACTGGCATTTCATGCCGATTTGTCTGCCATTTCAGGCAAAAAAGCTATTGACCTCATTGAAAAATATATTTCCGGACAGGCAGGAGATTATTTCCTTGCCGTAGAGGGCGCCATCCCGGAGTTGATGCCCGAGGCCTGTATGATCGGCGACAAGCCCTTTGCTTATTACCTTGAGAAGGCCGCTAAAACCATGGCTGGCGCGGTTGCCATCGGGGCCTGTGCCTGCGATGGCGGGATTCCAGGGGCTGAAGGAAATCTAACCGGTGCCATTGGCCTGCAGGAGTTTTATCGTAAAAGAGATATCGATAAGCTGGTGATCAACATCAGAGGCTGTTCTGTCCATCCCGACTGGGTTTGGCATACTATTACCCATTTAGTCAAAGTCGGAGTCCCGGAATTGACCAACGGAGCCCCAAAATTATTTTACAACCGGAAAGTACATGACACCTGCCCCCGATATCATGACTTTCAGGAAGAAATTTTTGCAGAAAAACTCGGCGAAAAAGGTTGCCTTTTCAAACTTGGCTGTCTTGGCCCTAATACCTATGCCGATTGCTCCAGCCGCTGGTGGAATGGTGGACAAACCTGGTGCATTGACACCAATGCCCCGTGTATCGGATGTGCCTCACCAGATTTCGCCCGGAAAAAGAATTTTCCTTTTTATCGTATTTCAGAAAATCGTAAGTTGAAAATATAGGAGTAAGCAATGACAGGAACATTCATGACAGGTCGCTCGGTTACTCTAAGGGTCATGGTTTCGGTATTGATTGTTTTATTGTTTTCTCTGGTCGGCGGCACAGTATTTCTGAGTTCATATGTTAAAAGAGCAATGACCCACAATTATGTGAATTCAACAAAAAATGTATTCAACTCATTTCACGAGGGCGTGAAAGGCTCTCTCGAACGTGGCCAGATGAAAAGTTTCCAAAGACTACTGTCTCAGCAACAGGAAATAGAGGGCGTCCTTAATGTTTCACTCTATGACCGCACCGGTAAATTAAATCTTTCTTCAAACAAAAATGGCGATAGAGGCACGATTAATCTTTCTCCCGAAGTACTGGCAAGTAAGAAACTGGTGATAGATGTCAAGGATGATCGTATCCAAATCATGTCGCCCCAGATAGTTGTCATGGATTGCATCAGGTGCCATCATGATTGGAAAGTCGGTGAACAGGGTGGCGTGCTGTCTTTCAGTTATGATCTGTCATCCCTCAACCAGACAATCTCAGATCTTCAAATGTATCTGTTAATCGGCTGCCTGCTGCTGTTGTCGGCAACCATAGGGATGATCTATCTGGTGATGAATCGTCAGGTCAGCCGGCCGATTAATTCAATTATTGAAAATCTGGCAAAAAGCATGGAATCGGTGACCGACGTCTCTCAGAAAGCGGCTCTTTCCAGTCAGTCACTCTCAGATAATGCGTCACAACAAGCCGCTGCACTTGAGGAAACAAGCGCTTCTCTTGAAGAAATTTCATCCATGACCAGCCAGAACGCTGAAAACGCTTCTGACGCCAACAATCTGATGGATGAAGCCAATACCATAATGAAAGAAGCCACCGAAGCCATGAAAAAATTGAGTCAGGCCATGGGGGAGATTGTTAGCTCCAATGAAGAAACTTTCAAGATAATCAAGATCATTGATGGAATCTCATTCCAGACTAATCTGCTAGCCTTAAATGCTGCGGTTGAAGCCGCCCGTGCCGGAGAAGCAGGAGCCGGCTTTGCGGTGGTGGCCGATGAGGTTAGAAACCTTGCCATGCGTGCAGCTGATGCAGCAAAAGAAACATCAGGAATGATTGAAGGGACAAATGAAAGAATCAAAAAAGGAGTAAGTCTGGTAAACGACACTGATATTTCATTTACAAGCGCCTCCGAAAAAACAAGGACCGGTGCAAACCTGTTAAGAGAAATTGCCGAAGCATCCCAACAACAGTCTTCGGGTATTTCTCAGATCAACAAAGCCATTCTGGAGCTGGACAAAATGACTCAGGAAATTGCTGCCGATGCAGAAAGATCATTCGGAATTTCCGAGCAAATGGAAGAACAATCCAGCCACTTGAACACTGATGTCGACCTTCTCGTTCATCTTGTCAGAGGAGAAAGGACATGAATACAGATTCATGCCTAATGAATACATGCAATTGAAGATCTCCGCGGCAGATAGCGAACAGCGGGAGACTTCGAGCCACGGGGAATCTCCTGTAAGGATACTTTCATCAGGTTCGCTCACTCCCCCCGCAGCAATTACTCTTTGGGGTGCGTTTCGTTTTGCTTATTTAAGAAAAAACTTTCATTCAGCTCAATCTATTTAATAGATATCAAACACAATCTCCCGACCGTTAACGCCAGGTGGCGGAAGTTATTTTAATTACACCTAAAATCCACTTCAAACCTGTACTTCGATTCCACCTCAAATATTTCCTTTACGTTCAAAACCCTTGTTCGAAGAAAAGCTTCAGTTTAATAAGTCGGCCGTTGCACAATACATAGCTGATTATTACAGATCTGGAATCAACAGAAACAGAGATAACTTCAGGGAAACAGGTCGAGATAATCGACTGGTCATGAGAATATCAAAGGAAATCACGCAAGGAAAACCCGGGCAAAAAAATACCTCCAACCCGAAAACGGATTGGAGGTATTAAGAAAAAAGAATCGGCGGCGACCTACTCTCCCACACAGTTACCCATGCAGTACCATCGGCGCTGAAGAGCTTAACTTCCGTGTTCGGAATGGGAACGGGTGTGACCTCTTCGCTAATGCCACCGAAAAATTTGATTTCAATCAAATTTTGTCAGCTTGCTTCGTTAGCTGACAACTATAAAGCGAAATACAATCTCGTACTTGTTCGTACCATAGTTTCGCAATACAGTTTCTATCAAAAAACTTAGATAACTGAATATTTCTTTAGTCTGCCAGTCCGTACTCGTAAGCGAGTCTTCGGACTGATAACACAGAGGGCTTTGCAAAAAGCATAATTTATATCGAGTTTAGAGTAATGATCAAAAAAATATGGTCAAGCCGCACGGCTTATTAGTACCAGTAAGCTCCGGACATTACTGCCCTTCCACACCTGGCCTATCAACGTTGTAGTCTTCAACGAGCCTTCAGGTGGATTACTCCACGGGATATCTTATCTTGAAGTGGGCTTCCCGCTTAGATGCTTTCAGCGGTTATCCCTTCCGAACGTAGCTACCCAGCCATGCCGCTGGCGCGACAACTGGAACACCAGTGGTTCGTCCATTCCGGTCCTCTCGTACT
>JAHJIY010000058.1 GCA_018823175.1 Pseudomonadota bacterium | reverse complement strand
TATTTGAAGTCCCTCAATAAAAAGCATTTTCGGCAGCTCCGAGATATTGGCAATATCCTCGCCGAGCACCCATTCCTTCTTGGGGTTTGGCGCATCGTTTCGGGGATGAAACAAGACCGATGATTTATCTTTCTCGAAATCCGTCCAGACCCGGATCTGTTCCTGCCCCTGGATTACTTCCAATACGACCTTCCCCTCGGTCAGGGTGGTCGGCAGGCCGGTGAGTTTTATCGGCACCAGATCATCATCAAAAACATTGATGGTGCTATCGTTAGTGTCGGCGATTAAGTCATCTTCATTGCCGGCTTTGCCATCGGCATCATAGCCATCAATATTATCAACAACCCCATCGCCATCGTCATCATCAAGGTTAAGCGGTACCACCAGGCCAAGACCAATGGTCTCCATCGGATCGTCATCCTCGGTGATTTGCTGGTCGTTATTTAGGTCAGCATCAAGTTCAGCACAGACCAGGGTCAGGGGGATGATATCGCTTTTGATCTCATGTCCGGTGCCGGGATTAAGCACCGTTTCAATCACATATTTTTTATTTGGTTCAAACTTGAACCCTCTGGCGAGCGTGCCGGTAGCCGGGGCGGTCGGGGTGCTTGAGGTCTCGGTTTCAATATATCTCATTGGTTCCAGCAGCGGGGCATCAAGGGTGCCGGTGTTCTCCGAGACAATCAGGTAGGCGCTGCCGGCATGATATTCCAGCGGCAGAATCTGGTAGGCGATCTGGTAGTCATCCTTCAGAAAGCCTTGCTCGTTGATTACCACCGGTTTTAATGGTTCATGCTCAATGGTTACCCCGTAAAGGGTCATGGTCAGGGTATCGCCCTTGGTTATCTCGCGCGTGATCTCATAACAACTTGGCCCGTCGCAGTACTTGGTTTGGGTGTAATCTATTTTCGCCTCGCCTACAATATCAATGAGGTTGATGCCGGGCTTTACGAGGTAATCATATTGGAATGCTTCGGTATCAGTGGAATAGGTCCCGGCGCCCCCGGCAAAGGTCATGGAACTTTCATTAAAAGTTGTAGTCACATAAAACTCCTTGTTACCGACAATTTCCTTTTCACAAGACTGAGTGGTGATTTGACCAGTCTGAGGACTTCTACATGATATTGATCTTGCCTTGTATTGGATACCTTCACGCAGGAAAGACATTCGGGCCTGGATGCCTATCTTGCTGCTGGGACTGGCGGCGTTGATGCTGCGGCCGGTTTGGTCTACCGGATAGGTATAGGACATGCTGAATCGAATGTCGGGAGCGGAATAATCTTCGTTACAGAGACCGAACATCCAGGTGTAATAATAAAACGAGCAAGCAGGGGTCAGGCTTGCGTTATTGTATTATTCGCTCAATATGTTTGCATGATACTGTTCGAGCAAAGTGCCATGTTCTTTCGATTTGCCGAACTTTTTTTCCACGTTATGGACGATCCGACTGAGGGTACTTATGTCACGGTTAAAATGTTTGGCAACTTCAGCCAATGGAGCTGCTTTAAGCTGAACGGCCAGCAAGCCGATAACACCACGAAGTTCTGCATAATCGCGGCGGCGAGACGGGTGCCGCAACTCTTTTTCGTCAACATTGTGTTGTTCGCAGACATACGCAATAATCGCTGCCAGTTTTATCTCTTTATGTGTAACCTTTCGATTAAGTACGGTATCGGTAAAACCATCATCACCAAGTATCCGACTGTCGGTTTCACCTTGATGAAAATCAGCACGTCGTCCCTCTGTAATCCCTTTCAGGATAAAGTCATGATAAGCCTTCCGGGCGGCTACTTTCTTCTCACCAAACTGGCTCAAAACAAAATCTGTTGTCAAAAATGGAATATTTCCTTTGCCAAGGTAATCCTGATGACTGCTCCATTGGTGCTCTGCCGGATCAGTAACCATGCCAGCCCGCACCGGATTATGGTGGATATAGCGGACTAATTCCAACAGATAACTGTCAGCATCTACAAGAACTGCTTTGTAACGGCCCTGGAATAAATGGCCAATTCGTTTTTTTCTTTTGTTAATATAACGAGTGTATCGAAAAGAAATATTCTGAATTATTTTTGAGAGGGGAGTTTCACTGACTTGGATAACCAAATGAAGATGTAATGTGAAGTTCCAAATTATGTGAAGTTGGCCTTCCCAATTCCGTCTTTTTCTATTCTTTTTCCCTCCTTTCCTATTCCTCACTCAAGAAATTACTGCACATAATATTTTGTATATTCCGTGCATGAATGACAATCT
>JAHJIY010000105.1 GCA_018823175.1 Pseudomonadota bacterium | reverse complement strand
CTGCTTCCCCGGCCATGGGTGAAAATCCCGAACGAATTGGCAAGAAAGTTAATTTTAATATTAGTCTCTTTATAGGGGAAAATTTTTAACGCAGAATTAATCGGCCGCTACACCGAGTTTTGTTTAATGATAAATCTGCAATTAGCACTATACTCGCCGCCCCCACCGAGTGCTATTGCGGACCGGTTGAATGACATGTTAAATGTGTGTTTTAAAATGATCGATAATAATTCTAAGAGCTTTATTTAAATCCATCGCCTTACTTTCGCCGAATAATCTAAATATTCTTCTCCAAATTTTTGTGACAAATAGCTCTCTTCAGGTTTCACCGCATTGAATAAAAAAAGGATATACAGAATCGGTATTGTGAAGAATAGCCAAAACGAAAACATCAAGACAGCAATTCCAAATAATAGAAGCAGTAGTGAAAGGTACAGTGGATTGCGAGAAAATCGAAAAGAACCATCTGTTACAATCTTGGCAGTCGATTTTGCTGTATCGAATGGAGTCTTATTCTTTATAAGTACAACAAATGCGCTCAATGCGAAATAGCCGGAAATAAGCATAAATATACAGCCGACGATAACACGAGGTATCAGTGAAAGAGTAACTATATGAATGGGAAAAAGGTATTCCAGTAAAAGACCAAATCCCAAACATACAAAGAAATACAGTGGAGGTGGTATGCGAATAGCCGCAGAATCTTTTATTTTCTTTTCCATAATTAACCTTATTGAGCATTTAACCTGAATTCAGCGGCGGTGTTTTTGCCGTCCGATTGAACGATTGGTTAGCCCGATTTATTAACTCCACACACCATATTTTTATTCTTGAATCCAGCTTACTTTCTTACCTTTAACATCTGCAAGTAGCCGTTCCAGCATCCCGTTCTTACTGGCAAAGCCGATAACAACGTCATCAGCCAGTTCAATCATAAACCGGTTTCTTTTTCCCGCGGTTTCCGCGGATATGCGCTTTACGTTTTCCGCAAACGGCGTGATCATCAATAATCTACCGGCATTAACAACAGTCCTGAGGTCCGGTCCGATTTTTTTTTTCATTCCACGCGCCAGGACCATAATGACCGGTTGTGTTCCAGCAAGCAGGTAATGAAATACATCCTTCTCAATTTTGGAGTGAAAACCGCTGATGATGCAGTTGCCCTGGTCACGCTGTTCAATGGCCCAGTCATAACATTTAAGCACCACCGAAGCGGGTATTTTGCGGCTGCAGAGAAATGCGGTTTTGCGCAGTTTCAGTAATTCAGTATTGCCGAGCGATGCTGCAATCATTTTTTGTCCTCGTTCTTGTCCGGTTTTTGTTTTATCTGTCTTTGTTTTTTGGTCGGTGGAAGATAGTTTTCGGATGTGATGACGCTTTTGCCTGTTTTTGATTCCAATTCCAATCGGGCTTTCTTCGCAATATTACCGCCCTTTTTCCCCGCGTCCGCATTGTCAATCATTCCGGTTGCATCCACACTTTCGGCAATCTGCCTGGTTGAAAGTTCAGCAAGCGCCGTAAAAATCAATTCCGCTTCGCTCATATGGTCTCGCAGATTTTGCGTTTTGATGCCTTTTATATCTTTGTGCTTTTTTACTGAAACACCGCTCCATTCCTGATGAATGATGTTGGTAAGAATAGCATATTCTTCTTCCTGGGTTATTTCGTGGTCTTTCCAATAATCCGTGAGTTTATTGCGGGTTTCCTGCCCCATCATCCGCTGCTGTATCCATTTTTGGCTTCTACCGTGCTGCTGCCAGTATTCACGGGCACGGTCAAGGGAACGGGCGGGATCGCTCATATCCTGCAATCGTTCATAACCCACTTTGGCCAGCCATAATTTTATCGGTTCTGCCTTGGGGCTGGGAACCGACTGAATAAGCCGCAGCAAGGTTTCCGGATCAGCAACATCGGTCAGGTATTTCTTTCCGTCCGCGGCCTCCATTTTCAGTTGGTGACAATTTGTCACCGACTCACTGCCTTCTTTTTTTAACCGTTCTTTAAGCTTGTTCCAATATTTGCGGGCAGTCTGATAATCCGGCTGCCGGATCAGAACCTGAAGAATGTCAACCACCGAGAAATACCAAATTTCTGCCTTTTCATCGTAATGACGTCGGATTTTATAATTTTCAAAAACAGCCAGGCTCTTATCAGTCATTGTTGTCCTCCCCTCTGTTCAGTTCCTTGCCCATGCGGTATTTGATGTCGTAGTTGATGATGAAATCCAGCTCTTCGTGAGTGAAGCCGTAATGCTGGGCTATCAGGCAGTCGATCTGGTCAATCAGTGGCTTAGATTGGGAAAGTTTAAAGGTTTCAATTTCGATATCATCTTTTTTAGTGTTTCTTGTTGTAATTACGGCATTATTTTTAATATCCCTCTCTAACTCCCTTCCCGCCTTAATTAATAATTCATTCTGTAACAGATTTTCATCAACAGGAAATCTCTTTACAATTAAATCCGATAAATGAAAGCCATCAGAATAGGTAATATACCATAAATAAAACAATGAACTATTAAGCAACGCAAGTGCTCCGGAAGTGATTTTTTCTTTCTCAAAATATAAAAAACGACCATGTGCAGGGCTACCAATCTTTCCATTTTTTTTGTAAAAAGGGACCCTAATCGATGCTTTCATCCAGTAGTTAGTCGCTTCTTGGTAGTAAATGAAACAGTTTAGTCTTGTCTTAACACAGAAATGGGCAATTGTTTTTTTTTGTTTTGTAATATGGTTTATTATTCCTAAACTATTGTCTGATTGATATTTCCCGAATAGAGGTAGGGCCTCTTCTTCAATTATTTCCGAATAATTTATTTTATTAATTAAATTTTCTCTTTCTATTGAGTACCACCTATGGAGCTTAGTAACAAACCTACTTGATGGGATTGTTTCCTTTTTCTGGCTGCCAGTAAGTATCGTTAATCTCTGGAATGCGCCTTCAAATAATTTGCTTGGAAAAATCTCAAAGTTAGAAAGATATAGATTTTTAAAACTACACATTGATAGACTTCTAAGCTCTGACATTCGCTCACCTGAACAAATGCTTAAAGGCAGTATCATTCCAAGCCAACCAGTTTGATCTATGAATTGATTGCATCGTTCTAAAACGAAAACATATAAATTGCCGCAACCCTCTGTTCGGAATTCCTTAATTTGATAATCTTTCTTGACCTTACTATATTCCACATACGGCGGATTCCCAATCACCACATCAAACCCGCTCCGCTCCTTTATAATCTCATAAAACTCCGCAAACCAGTGAAACGGCTGATGGGTGGCAAGCCATGTCCTGTATTCTTTTTCTTCAAGATTAACGCCCTTGTACTGCTCTATATAGAGAATACCGTCAAGGTCATCAGTCAGTTTTCTTAATCCTTGATCGAGTTTGTCTTTTGCCTTTTTAAATT
>JAHJIY010000057.1 GCA_018823175.1 Pseudomonadota bacterium | reverse complement strand
CTCAACTCAGCTTTATACCACAAGGGCATAAGTTTCGTTTGAGCCGACAAGCGACTCAACTCAGCTTTATACCACAAGGGCATAAGTTTCGTTTGAGCCGACTAGCGGCTCAACTCAGCTTTATTAATATTGCTGGATTATTTTTTTATGGCATTGACCTGTTGTTCCGGTTCGGTCTCAGAACACAGGTCTTGATTGTTTTGGTCCGACTTCATGTTTATCGGAAAATCAGCCGGGGATAACATGAAGTTAGGCGATTCTTCCTTGACGACTTGTTTGAAAAAATCACAGTTCAGGCAGTTAAAAGTCTTTTGAGCGGCAGTTCCTTGCGGTTTTCCCCCGCATAAGGTACCGGCAATTCGCCAGCAGAAACGGCCGCCATGGGTGCCGTGATTTATTCCCTCAAAATTGCCTGGAACCGCGGAAGAGCAGACTCCTAGTTCCTCAACCTTGGCACCGCCCGGCTGCCGTTCACATTTTTTAACTTCCCAACAGTTTTTCTTTCGTGTCATTTTTTTATCTCCAGAAAGTTCTATTAAAATTGGGGAAATATTATGATAAGTTTTTCAGGAAAATATTCTTGTTGTTTAATAGTTGTGTGATTTGGAGTTGTCAATCATATTGTTTGATCGGATGATCTTGAAAGATGGTTAGGGTCAATTCGTGACCACCAGATTATGATGTCGTCATTCGGGGGTAAATTATATTTTTTTTGTTAAAATAATTAACTCTGTCAGTCTCTTTTTTATCATATTCCGCAATTATTCAAAGGTCATTTATGAAGCATTATATCTAATTATTATCATTGCCTTTATTAAAGATGATTCCTTTTAATTTGTTGAAGGTATGTTGTTTTGTTGTCTGTAACTAGCTGAAATAGCACATTAATATTTTTCATATGCAAAATGGATTTTTGGAAAAATAATGCTTTGAATGATCGGCTCTGGTGTGATTTAATAAGACATGATGAATATCAAGGATTGCTTTTCACCTGATGCAACTAGATTGAATCTGAAGCTGACAAAAATGCCGGGATCCTGGCTCCATATTTTTATTAAAAGCCTTTTTTGGGCGAGTTTTTTTGTGTCCTTGTTTTTAGCCTTTCGTTATCTCAACTCAATCTTGTAGAACAAAATATATCATTTTTTCCATCGCAAGTTCTGTCTTCGGGAAGGGTGGGCAATGTTCTGCCGTGGGGGAACTCCAGCAATGGATTTTTTAATTTATTTAAACCAGGCATGGATACGGTCTGCCCGGCCTGGTTCTTTTGGGTGAATTGTGTGATCAATTATCTGCTGAGGTTGATTCCTATGGTAATTATCCCATTAGAATCATGCGCTAGGGAGATGGCTTGCTCGGCAGTAATTTGATTCTTTCCTCGGAAAAGTGGACACTGGATTCAAGTCGCTTGGAGATAAGTCTTCGGTGTTTGATAATTAAGATCTGGATGAGTTTGCTGTCGAAGGTATACAATATGATAAGAATCAAATATTGCCACGTTGGTTGTTATATTTTGGTTTTCCCGTAAAACGAAAATTATTTGAATAGACCTTAACCATGCAAAGCGAAACGTACCTCAAGGGCACTTCCTTTAGGGCGCATTCCCCCGCAGCTCGGAGTGTCGTATGCCTTTACTTGCTACAAAGAATCCTTCCATACGGAGATTCTCCGTGGCTCGAAGTCTTGCGCTTATCTGCCGCGGGGAGCTTCAAGCATTGCCTCGTTTTTTTCGTATCATCCAGTCTGATTTTTTCGTTACACTAATCCTATAGTTTTAACTCATGAAATAAAATACTCCAGCAGCAGGAGAATAAACCCATGAAAATAATTGCCGCTGTAAACGGTCTGGTTGCCTCGGAAATGTCGGCCCTTTATGCCCTGCGCTATGCCGCCTTGTATGGTTATACCCTGACTTTGCTCCATATCAAGAATCCCTCCGATAACATTGATGAAGTAGAAAATAGTATGACCGTTATCGAAGAGGCAGCGGCGGACTGTGAACTGAAAACCGAGCGGGTCTTCCTGACCGGTAATCCGGTCAAAATGATTCGTGGATATCTTAATGAAGTTAGAACCGACACCTTATTCTGCAGCACCAGAATGCGTCGTACTTTCTTTGAGAATTCTCTCAGTGAGAAACTCAGCCGCCTGGCCTTACCGGCAAATCTCGCAGTGGTCAGGGTTGCACGGGTTGACAGTCTTGCCGCCACCACTGATATAATTTTGCCGATTATGGCGGATCGCCTGTCCGTTAAAAAATTTGTCTTTTTCAGTTCCATGGTCAGAGCTTTCACGGCTACGGCTGAAATTTACAGCATCTCTCTAACCGGGAAACGAAAAATGGCTAATATGGACATTGGGGCTACCCGGGACTTTTGTCAGAAAATCAATGAGCGGCTGGATCATTATGGTCAGAACCTGAAACTGATGAATATCCCTTTTCGGATCAAGCACGCGATTGCTGGGAGTGAAGTGGATCAACTTTTGCACCATCTTTCCCACCAAGATTTTCAGCTGATGATTATTGGTGGTCGTCGCCTGTCTCGTTTCACCGGATTGTTCAGGGAATCTCCTCTGGAGAGGATTTTCCGTTACACACCGATCAATACCATTGCTTTTTACGCCAGAGGCAAAGGGTAATGAAACTGTTCAATCTTGAAAAAAACGCGATTCTGCGCCAATTGAAAACCTCGGAAGACGGGCTTTCCGGCCGACAGGTCGAACAGCGACGGCGGGAGTTTGGTCCCAATCTTCTGGAAAAGGCGGTCAAGAAGAATTATCTGCTCAACTATCTTGGGCAGTACGCTCAGTTTTTTGCCATCCTGCTGGAAACGGCCGCTATGCTCTCATTTGTCGCTGATTATTATGTTCCGGATGAGGGCAGTGATCTTTTGGGATATGCCATTTTGGGCGCGGTCTTTATCAACGCCACCTTTACTTTCTGGCAGGAATACCGGGCCGATAAGGCGATGGAGGAACTGCTGAAACTGATGCCGACCATGGTTGCCGTCCGGCGTCAAAGTATGGTGGTGTCGGTGACTTCATCGGAGCTGGTGCCCGGCGACATCATGATTTTGGAAGCCGGGGACAAGGTTGCGGCGGATGGCATCCTGCTTGAGTGCACCTCTTTTTATCTTAATCTTTCCTCTTTAAATGGCGAATCGGACCCGGCTGCCCGCGACCTTAATCCCGGCTCGGCCAAACGGAATCTGGAGGCCAAAAACATGGTTTTTGCCGGAACTACCGTTGTTTCCGGTCGCGCGGTGGCTGTAACCACTGCGACCGGTAGCGCCACGGAGTTTGGCAAGATTGTCAGCCTGACCAAGAATGTGCAGAAAACCATGACCCCGATGCAGCGGGAAATCATTCATATCACCAAAATCCTGACGATAATTGCCATGTTGATGGGGTGTGTTTTTTTTGCACTCGGTCTGTTCTCGGGAAAAGGGGCTCTGATCGCCTCGATCTTTGCCTTGTCACTGATTGTCGCCAATGTTCCGGAAGGCTTGCTGCCGACCATCACTCTTTCGTTGTCCCTTGCCAGTCAACGGATGGCCCGCCGCAATGCCTTGATCAAAAACCTGGATTCGGTTGAAACCCTGGGCAGCGCCACGGTTATCTGCACCGATAAGACCGGCACCCTGACCAGAAATGAGATGACCCTTAAACTCTTGTGGCTGGCCGGTGGTGAGCAAGTAAGTGTGGCCGGTGAAGGTTACCGGGACGAGGGAAGTTTTACCTTTGATCGGCAAAATGAATCAAGCGAGCAACGGCTGGTGGCGCTGTTGACCGCCGGTCTTCTGAATTGTCGGGCCACAATAGACGAGAATAGTCTGCATGGCAATCCGACCGAACTGGCGATCGTTGCCGCGGCGGCAAAAAAGGCAATCACCCCACCCTTGCTGGAAAAGGTTGCGGAGCTCATTTTTACCAGTGAACGTAAAATGATGTCCACCATCTATCGCGATCAAAACGGGATCCGGCTTTTTACGAAAGGGGCGGTTGAGGTTATCTTGCCAAAATGTTCGAGGTGGCTGACCGGTGATCAATCCATTCAGCCCATGGACGAAGAATTCGCACAAGTTGTGATCAAAAGAGCGGAAGAGTTTGAGGACCAGGCCTATCGGGTTTTGATGATCGCGCAAGGAGATCGGGAAGAGGAAAGCGACTTGATTCTGCTTGGCCTGGTGGCTATTATGGACCTGCCGCGTCTTGAGGTCTATGCGGCCATTGCCACCTGTCGGACCGCCGGCATCCGCACCATGATGATCACCGGTGACAATCCCCGCACTGCGGCGGCCATTGCCCGTCAGATCGGCATGGAGTATGACCGGGTGCTGACCGGCCCGGAACTGGCAACAATTAGTGATCAGGAGTTGGAAGAGATCCTGAAAACCGAGACCGCGCTCTTTGCCCGGATGGCCAGTGTTCAGAAGTTGAGAATCGCCATGGCCCTGCAGAATAACGGGGAAGTGGTGGCCATGACCGGTGACGGGGTTAACGATGCGCCGGCCCTGAAACGGGCCGATATCGGGATCGCCATGGGTCTGACCGGCACCGAGGTGGCCAAGGAGGCGGCTGATATGGTGCTGCTTGATGATAATTTTTCCTCGATCGTTATTGCCATTGAAGAGGGCCGGACGGTATATTTTAATATCAAGAAATTTGTGACCTATATCCTCTCCTCCAATGTTCCCGAGATCGTTCCTTATATCCTGCAGTTTTTTTTCAGGATTCCGTTGCCCCTTTCGGTCATCCAGATCTTGTCCATTGATCTTGGTTCCGATATGCTCCCTGGTCTTGCCCTGGGCAGTGAAAAACCGGAAAAAAATATCATGCAGCGGCCGCCGGTGGGTAGGAACGAAAAAATACTTTCCTGGGAGGTTTTTAAGCGAGGCTATTTTTTTCTGGGAATTATTGAGGCAAGTGCCGCAATGACCGCTTTTATCTCATTCCTGCTCCTGCACGGCTGGCAATATGGGACGGTAACACTGGCCGACCCGCTCCTCCATCGCCAGGCGATGACTATGACCTTGCTTGGTGCGGTTTCCTGTCAGCTGCTCAACGCCTGGACCATGCGGAGCTGGGATTTTTCAGCCTTCAGTGTCGGTCTGCTGTCGAATCGTCTGCTTCTGGGGGCCATGGCTCTGGAGATTTTCTGGATCTGGATGCTTCTCTATTTGCCGCCGGTCCAGAAGATCTTTAATACCGCCAGCATCCCGCTTGATGATCTGTGGATCCTGCTGCCATTTCCGATTCTGTTGTTTAGTAGCCATGAGCTTTATAAATGGCATAAGCGCTCAAAGAATGAGGCAGTCAACACCTCTGACCCGCCTCCCGATGCCGGGCCGATTTTTAATAAATAATCCGGCTTGACCGAATGTGTTTTTGGGGTGATCGGAAAAGTACCTTGCCGCAATTTTCTGTTTGATTTTCGTATGAAATTTCAAAAAATATTCTTGCCGAGTTGATTTTGCAGGCGTAAAATAATTAAATACTCATTTCTTCAGGTTAATAATTTCCGGTCTGGCAGGAAATCGGATTTATTTGATTTGCCAGTTTCTTAATTCTGATTGGCGGAGGTAACGCCAATGAACGTGCTTCTTCTTTATCCCGAGTTTCCTGATACGTTTTGGAGTTTCAAGCACGCCTTAAAGTTTATCCACAAAAAATCACAGTCTCCACCTTTAGGATTGCTGACCATCGCAGCCATGTTGCCCCTGGACTGGGAAAAGCGACTGGTTGATCTTAATATCTCAAATCTGACTGATCATGATTTGGTCTGGGCTGACTGTGCCTTGATCAGCGCGATGGCGGTTCAAAGAGAATCGGCGCAATATCTTATTGATTGCTGCAAAAATGCCGGGCTTACTATTATTGCCGGCGGTCCTCTTTTTACCTATGAGCATGAACAGTTTTGCGAGGTCGATCATTTTGTGCTGAACGAAGGCGAGCTTACCCTGCCGCCGTTTCTGGAAGATTTTCAGGCGGGCCGGGCAAGGCGTGTTTATCAGACAACAGAGTTTGCCGATATCTCTCAGACTCCGGTCCCGATGTGGGAATTGCTGGATCTAAAATACTACGCCTCAATGAGCATCCAATTCTCAAGGGGCTGTCCGTTTCAGTGTGAATTTTGCAACGTCACCGCCTTGCTGGGCCACAAGATCCGGACTAAAACAACCAGACAGATTATTGCTGAACTGGATGCTCTTTATGCTGAAAAATGGCGCTCAAGCGTTTTCTTTGTGGATGATAATTTTATCTGCAATAAAACATATCTCAAAAATGATCTGCTGCCGGCCTTGATTGAATGGCGGCAAGATAAACCGCGCATTACCTTTTTCACCGAGGCCTCGATTAATCTGGCTGATGATGATCAGTTGATGTGGTTGATGGCTGAGGCAGGTTTTTATTCCGTTTTCATCGGGATTGAAACGCCGGATGAAGAAAGCCTCATCGAATGCAGTAAAAAACAGAATCAGAATCGTGATCTGCTTGAGGATGTCAAGCGGATCCATCGCGCCGGGCTCCAGGTGCAGGGAGGCTTTATCGTCGGGTTTGATAATGATACCGCTGCCATTTTCCAAAAGCAGATCGACTTTATCCAGAAAAGCGGCATCGTCACGGCAATGGTCGGACTGCTGCAGGCACTTCCCGGTACCAGATTATATAAACGCTTGCAGTTGGAGGAGCGGCTGCTGGGGGGAATTAGCGGCAATAATGTGGCGGCTGAAACCAATATTGTCCCGACTATGGGGCTTGATGCTTTGCAAGAGGGGTATAAAGCGATTTTGTGCCATATTTATTCGTCGGAATATTACTATAAACGGGTAAAAACATTCCTCAAAGAATATAACCCGCCGAAGATCAAAACAAGACTCAGCTTTCAGCATAAGATGGCTTTTTTTCGCGCTTCATTATATTTAGGGATTATCGGTAAAGATCGCGTCCAGTACTGGAGGCTTATATGGTGGACACAGTTTCATCGGCCGAGGTTGGTGCCGCAGGCGGTGACTCTCGCCATTTATGGTTATCATTTCGCTAAAGTCTGTAAATTGACTATCTTGTAAGAATGTTCTGACTATAATATTGAACATGCAAAGCGAAACGCATTCCCCGCAGCTTGCTGCGGGGTTAGTGAGCGAATCTGATGAAAGTATCCTTCCATACGGAGATTCCCCGTGGCTTGCCGCGGGGAGCTTCAATTCGGGTGACGCGGTGGTGGAAACTTTATCCCGCTCGTTGACTGAATAGTTTCTTTGGTAATAAATTAGAATATTTTCCGGTCCTTGCGATTATTATTTACTCATTTTGAACGAGGATGTGGTAATCTTCCGGGTTGTTTCCCCCCCCCAAATCAGGACAAATGCTGTGCCTGAATTGTACCTCATAATGTTGACCTATATAAGTTTCAATCTTTGATCAAATTTAAGGAAATATATGCTGCTCATCTTTCCGCCAACCGCAAAACCGTCGGAACCGCCTGCGGGCATAGCCTGCCTGGCCGGCATTCTGAAAGGGAACAATTTGCCCTGTACTCTTCTTGACGCTAATCTGGAAGGTCTGTTTTATCTGATGCAAAAGCCCGGAAGTGCGACGGACAAATGGAGTGTTCGTTCCGGCCGTAATATTGACAAGAATCTTGCCGCGTTAAGAACCACAGAACTTTATGCCTCGCCTGATCGTTATGCCAGAGCGGTATCCGATCTCAACCGGGTTCTTGAAAAACTGGACATCCCCGGAGTATCTGTAAGTCTTGCCAATTATCAGGAAGATCACTTGTCCCCACTTCACAGCCGGGATCTTATCCGGGCCTCAGAAAAATACGAAGACAATATCTTTTATCCTTATTTTTCAAAACGACTGCCCGGTTTACTTGCAGAAGTCAGTCCTTCATTTATTGGCTTTTCACTGAATTATTTGAGTCAGGCACTTACAACCTTTGCCATGATTGGTTTTCTCAAGAAAATTGCACCTGAAGTGCCGATTGTTTTGGGTGGCGGTCTGGTCACCTCCTGGGTGCGCAATTCCTCATGGGAAAATCCCTTTGCCGGCCTTATTGATCATACCTTTGCCGGGCCCGGGGGGGAGCATGTTTTGACCCTGTTTGGCCATAAAAAAAGTTCCAGTCATTATCCTCCCGACTATACGGATTTACCATGTGATCAATATCTTGCCCCGGGATTTACTTTACCATATGCGGCTTCCAGTGGATGTTACTGGAACAAGTGTTCCTTCTGTCCGGAAAAAGCGGAAGGTAATCCATACCAAACTCTCCCGATTGCCCACGTCCGGCAGGACATTGCCTTGCTAGTCACGCAGCACGATCCGGTAATGTTTCATTTTCTTGATAATGCGGTCAGCCCGGCTTTAATGAAATCCCTGATCGATCAACCCTTGGATCTTCCCTGGTATGGCTTTGCGCGTGTCAATAATGATTTGTTGGATATTGATTTTTGTCAGAATCTTCGTGCGTCAGGCTGTGTAATGCTTAAACTTGGGATTGAGTCCGGAGATCAGGACGTGCTTGATGCGATGGATAAGGGGATTGATCTTGCAACGGTATCAGAAGTTTTAAAGAATTTGCAGCAGGCCGGAATTGCGACCTATGTCTATCTGTTATTCGGGACCCCTTCGGAGTCATTGGCAGAGGCCAGGCGGACTATGGCTTTTGTGGTCGGTCACCACGAGGCGATCAGTTTTCTGAACCTGGCCATTTTCAATATGCCGGTTTGCAGCCCAGAAGCGCCGGGGCTGGCCATAAACAACAGTTTCTATGCAGCCGATTTAAGTCTTTATACTGATTTTAAACATCCGCTGGGCTGGGATCGGGGACTGGTTCGAAAGTTTTTGGATCTGGAATTTAAGCGTCACCCGGCAATCAGGCCGATAATTCTCAGGGATCCGTCGGTTTTCACCTCAAACCATGCTCCTTTTTTTGCGATGCAAAATAAACGGAGAGGCGGGAGCAAAATGATCAGTCGCTGATCAGATCACTCCAGTTACTGGTGATTTTCTCCTTTTCTTCCCGCATCTGCTGAACTACTTCCTTGATTGTTTCGATAGTGAGGCCAAGGACGTTGGGGATGTTAATTTTAGGTGGGCCGTCCAGGCCTTTCCAGCCGATGCCAAGGTTGATGGTTATGGCGTCAGCCAGAAAAATTACCGAGGCGGCTTTGGTATGCTGGCCGGCATTTTGTGGTTTATGATGGTGTCTGATGACATTGATGATGAGATCACTTAATTGCCAGCGCTGCGCAAGATATGCCCCCATCTCCGAATGGGTCAAACCATAACTCTCCTCTGATTCATAAAGTGATTTTCTGTTTATTGCCATTGATCCCAGCACGTCCCGCAACTCATACTTGAAATAAAGGCAATAAACCAGTCTTCCTAAATCGTGCAGGATCCCGGCGGTATAAAGTTCGTCAGGTTCAATCCCTTGTACTCTGTTGGCAATCAGTTTCGCGGCGGTGGCCACTCCGATGGAATGCAGCCATAAATCAGTCGATTTGAATTCATCAAAGCCAAGATCATCACAAAAAATTCCAGCCAGGGAGAGGCTGATGACAACATCGCGGACTTCATCAAAACCCATGTTGACTATGGCCCGGGAAACTGTGGCAATCTCGGTGGAAGGTGAATAAAATGATGAGTTTGCCACTTTCAGAATTTTAGCGGTCAGGACCGGGTCCTGTTTGACGATTTCCTGCAGGCTTTGCGCCGATGATGAAATAGAGTCGATCCCGGAGAGGATCTGTTGCATGGTATGCGGAATGGTCGGAAGATCTTCAATATCATCAAGTCTTTTGGATAATGCTGATGCCATATTGTTCGCTCAAAGTATTAATTATTGAAAGTTTATGGTTGGCGGTACGTATAAAAATTTTCTCAAATATGGTGATGGGCTGCAAGGAAAATTAAAATATTGTTCATGATTATTGCGGATTTTTTCGCAAGGCGAAATGATTTGGTTAAATCTCTTTTGAGCATTTATAATTACCGTTAAAGCAAAAAAGATCCAGATGTATTATTCTTGGTTATTGAAAAGGGTTGAGGACTGTACCTGACTTATTTTCGAGTTTTGGTCAGAGAATGAATCACGTTTATTGCATAATAATTTACAGGAAAGAAAATGGCGCAGATCGGCAGGTTAAATAAGCTTACGATAAAAAGAAAGGGGGAGGAAGGTTTCCTTCTTGATGGCGGTGAGTCGGGAGATGTTCTTCTGGCGAAAAAGGATGTTCCCAAGGATTGCCAGCCGGGCGATGAGGTTGAGGTCTTTGTTTATGTTGATCGTGGCAAGTGTTTGCGGGCCACGACCCAAAAACCCTTTGCCACAGTCGGTCAGTTTGCTAAATTACGGGTGGCGGCAAACACAAAGTCCGGCTCCTTCATGGACTGGGGGATGCAAAAAGACCTGCTTGTTCCCAAGAGCGAGCAGCAGGATGAAATGGCGGAAGGTAAATCATATATTGTATATGTTTTTCTGGATGAAAAAACCAACCGCGTTGCCGCATCTTCAAAACTGGATAAATTCTTTAGTCTGGAACTACCGGACTATGACGAGGGTGAAGAAGTAGAGCTTTTTATCTTTGGTCAGTCGGATTTGGGATATCAGGCGATCATTAATAATTCTCATGTGGGTATGGTCTATAAAAATGAGGTGTTCAAGAAACTTCTTATCGGTCAGAGGTTGAAAGGTTACATAAAAAAAATTCGCGAAGACTTCAAGATTGATTTGAGTCTGCAAAAATTAGGCTATCAGAATGTTGGTGACAGTTCCCAGATCATCTTGAAAATAATTAAAGATCTGGGTGGTAAGATTGCGGTTACCGATAAAACTCCGCCGGAAGAAATCTACTCCCTGTTCGGGGTAAGTAAAAAGACATTCAAGAAAGCAATAGGCGCTCTCTATAAAAAAAGGCTTATCACTATTGATGATAAGGGGATCAAGCTTGCCGTGCCTCGAAAAAAATAGGAAGGTTTGTTATTATATGTGGCTTGTTGCTCTATTCTTCAAATGTTTCCGGGGTATGGCGGACAATCTCGGCATCTACCAGGTAAATGACCTCTTCAGCAATATTGGTGGCATGGTCCGCGATTCTTTCCAGGTGCCGGCCAACTGATAAAGCGTGTAAAATATAGTTGATGTGCTCCAGATTAGTGGGAATTGCATCTTTGACCCGCGCATACATTTCTCGATTCTTGGCGTCAACATCGTCATCTTCTGACCGGATCCGGTAGGCAAGGCGTACATCCATGTTGATCAGGCAATCAATGCTTCTGGTCAGCATGCTTTCCGCCTGCAGCGCCATGCCGGCAAAATCAAAGGGGATGTCCACATCGGGTTGGCTGGCCAGAAAGACACTGCGTTCGGCAATGTTAACCGCCAGGTCGCCGACCCTTTCCAGTTCGTTGTTGATTTTCATGACGGTAACAATAAAACGAAGATCGACCGCTACCGGCTGATAGAGGGCAAGAAGGCGCAGGCAGTCTTCTTCGATTGCAACCTCCATTCGATCTATTTCCCCATCATGCTTGATGACATTCTGGGCCATCTGTTCATCGTGCTGGATGATGGAGAGGGTCGCGCGGTAAACCCGATCCTCAACATCTTCACCCATCTGGATGATCTTGTTTTTCAGCTCTTCCATATCTTTTTGCAAATGCCTGGACATATTTTTGCCCCCTGATAGTTTAACCGAACCGGCCGGTGATGTAGTCTTCCGTCTGTTTTTGTTTAGGCTTGGTGAAAATCTTTTTGGTCGGGCTGAACTCGATCAATTGGCCTTCGTAGAAAAAGGCGGTTTCGTCTGAAACCCTGGCGGCCTGTTGCATGTTATGGGTGACAATCACAATGGTGTAGTCCGTTCGCAGCTCACCGATCAGGTCTTCGATCCGGGTCGTTGATTTCGGGTCGAGGGCCGAAGCCGGCTCGTCCATCAGGAGGATCTGCGGGTCAACCGCCAGGGCCCGGGCGATGCATAGCCTTTGCTGTTGCCCGCCGGAAAGGCTCATGGCATTGTCGTTTAAGCGGTCCTTTACCTCATCCCAGAGCGCGGCGCGCTGGAGACTTTTTTCTACAATTTCGATTAGTTGATTTTTGCCATTAAGTTTATGGATTCTTGGTCCATAGGCAACATTGTCAAAGATGGATTTCGGGAAGGGATTGGATTTTTGAAAGACCATGCCAACTTGTTTGCGTAGTTCAACAATGTTTTCATTTTCATCGTAAATGTCTCGATCATTGATCAATACCTTGCCGGTAAGCCTGGTTTTGGGGATAATGTCGTTCATCCGGTTGAGGCAGCGGAGAAAGGTCGATTTCCCGCAGCCGGAGGGTCCGATCAAGGCGGTTACCCGCTGCGGAGCAATATCCAGGGAGATCTCAAAAAGGGCCTGGGTTGTCCCATAATAAAAATTGACATCAATCGCCTGAATGATCGGTTTGCTGGTTTCTTTTTTGTTTACCATTTGTATTTTTTCCGAAAATGAATGCGCACAATGACGGCCCCGATGTTCATGCCCAAAACCAGCAAAAGAAGGACCAGCGCTGTGCCGTATTGCAGGGGTAAAACTTTTTCCGTCTCCGGATGCTGGGTGGCCAGGATATACAGATGATAGGGCAGGGCCATTACCTGATCGAAAATTGAGCCGGGAAGTTTCGGCAGGAAAAAGGCGGCGACGGTTAAAAGAATAGGGGCGGTTTCACCGGCGGCCCGGCCGATGGCCAGGATTGAACCGGTGATCATCCCGGAAATGGAATAGGGCAGAACATTGGTGCGAATTGTCTGCCATTTGGTGGCGCCAAGCGCCAGACTTGCTTCCCTGAAACCACGCGGCACCGCGCGCAGGGCCTCTTCGCTGGCTACGATAATAATCGGCAGAACCATGCAGGCCAGAGTCAGTGAGCCAGCTAGAATTGAGGCGCCGAACCGGCAGAAGATGACAAATAACCCCAGGCCGAAGAGTCCGTAGACAATTGACGGCACTCCGGCCAGGGTGATAATCGCCAGTCGCACCAATTCCGAAAAACGGTTCTGCTCGGCATATTCCGACAAATAAATGGCACAGCCAACACCCAGTGGCAGGGCCACGGCAATGGTGACCAAGGTGAGATAAATTGTCCCCAGGATGGCGGGTAAAATCCCTCCTTCCGAACCGCTGCGCCGCGGAAAACCAGTGAGGAAATCCCAGCTGATTACCGGCAGGCCATGTCTGATAATGTCAAACAGGATATAGCCCACGCTGATTACGATGGCATAGGTGATTACCCGCAAGAGATGATAAGAAATTTTTTGGGTCAGATGGACGTTCATTGGGCCATTCCGTATTTTTTTAAGACCAGTCGCGAAAGAATGTTTAAAACAAAGGTGGCGAACAGCAGGACAATGCCGATCCAGAACAGGGCCTGATAATGATGGCTGCCAAAGGGCACTTCGCCCATTTCGGCGGCAATAGTGGCGGTCATCGTCCGGATTGAATCAAGCGGATAAAAGGAGATGATCGCTGAGTTGCCGCTGACCATCAGCACGGCCATGGTCTCGCCGATAACCCGGCCGATGCCGAGCATGATGGCGGCGATGATGCCGGGAAGAGCCGCCGGCACCGTTACCTTGAAGATGGTCTGCAGTTCGCTGGCGCCTAGCGCCAGAGACGCCTGCTTGAATGATTGGGGCACACTGGCCAGCGCGTCCTCGGAGATGGTGATAATGGTCGGCAGGGCCATGAGGGCCAGGAGCAGGGCGGCGGTTAGGGCATTGAGGCCTGAACTCAGGCCAAAGATGTTTTTTACCAGAGGGGCCAGCACCACCAGACCGAAAAAACCAAGCACCACCGAAGGAATGCTGGCCAGAATTTCAATAAATGGTTTGAGGATTTCCCGCTCAATGGATTGCGCTACTTCCGAGATGTAAATCGCGCCGATGATCGATAAGGGGATTGAGATTAGCATGGCCAGCAAAGTCACCAGAGAGGACCCTGCTACTAAAGGATATATTCCATAACGCTCTTCCTGAAATGAGACGGGAACCCACCGGGAATCAAACAGTTTGCCAAGTCCCGGCTCGAGAGCGAAAGGAAAAGCCTCTTTGCCCAGAAAGAGAAAAATCAAGGCGACAATAAGAATGCTGATCGATGCGGTGCTGATCAGCAATAGCCGCATGAATTTATCCATCCGCATCGTTTCATTCCTTCGGATTTTGTACGTATGATCTTTTTAGCGTTTCATCGAGACGTAACCCGCCTCACTTACTATTTTTTGCCCCGGAGCGCTCAGAGCGAAATCGATAAAGTCCTTGGCTGTGCCCTGTGGTTCCCCGTTGGTATACAGAAAAAGAGGCCTGGCTATCGGATAAGAACCATCTATAACCGACTGTTCGGAAGGCGCTATGGCCTCTGCACTTTGCGGGCTTTTTATTTTGATCGCCTTGACTTTTTCGGCAGCTTCCCGGACATAGCCGAGCCCCACGTAGCCGATGGCGCCCTTGTCTGATGAGACGGCCTGCACCAGGGCGGAGGTCCCCGGCAAAAGTCGGGCCCGGGGCGTGTAGTCTTGCCGGTTCATGACGTGCTCCTGGAAAAAGACATAGGTCCCGGAGCTTGATTCTCTGGAGAATACCAGTATTGACTGGTCCGCCCCGCCTACCTTCTGCCAGTTCATGGTTTTCCCGGTGAAAATATCTTGTAACTGGGCCAGGGAAAGGGCTCCCACCTTGTTATCCGGATGGACAATAACCGCAATGCCATCCAAGGCAACCTTGAACTCTTGAGGATTAAAGTGCCTTGCGTCGGCAAGTTCTTTTTCTTTAGTATTAATCATTCGGGAAGAGGCGCAGATTTCGGTAGTGCCGTTGATCAGACCGGCGATACCGGTTCCTGATCCACCCCCGGTGACGGATAGTTCCACTTGCGGATGCATCTTCATGAACTCCTCGGCCCAGGCGCTGATCAGATGCACCATGGTGTCGGACCCTTTTATCGTAAGATATCGGGCCTCTGCCTGGCCTGCTTTCTTTTCCTGATCAGATGATCCTGGTCCGCATCCGGCAAAGCCCAGCAATAGAAAAGAGAGACAGATTAAAATAAGACAGCGCATTAGGTAGTCCTTTCGGTTCAAGTTTGTTTAAAGTTTTAGTTTTGCTGAACATGCAAAACTAAACGGGACCCCAAGGGCACTTTCTATGGGGCGCACCCCAAGGATATTTGCTACGCGGCACACTCCTCGCAGCTCGGAGTGTCTATTCTCCCTTTCCTGCCGCGGGGATCTTCAATTTTGTCGCATTCAGCTGCTTATAATTTGAGTTCGCTGACATCTGTTTTTTCGGTTATCGCCCTGGTTATTGCACTGAATCCTGAGGTGTCGCCAAGCATGATGCAGCCGATGACGTGATTGTTGTCGATCACGATTTTTCGGTATCCCGTATCTGTTTCATTGATTTTTTCTTCAAATTTGTTTTCAACGTTAATTTCTCCGGCCGAGGCAAGATCAATGCCGACAACTTTAAGTTTATTGGCCATGAGTGAACCATGATATTCCATTTCCGCATTTGCCATATTGGTGCCGGCCGCTTTGCCCTGCTCCATTGCGGCCGGCCAGATCCCATAAATAACATGTTCAAACTCCGCGACATCCCCGGCCGCAAAAATATCGGGCCGGCTGGTTCTGAGCTGGGAATCAACCGTTATCCCCTTGCCACAGCTCAGGCCCAAACATTTTGCCAATTCAAGGTTTGGTCGGACTCCGGCCGAAAGGATCACTGTTTCGGTGGGAATAACTTCGTTACTTTCAAGAACGACACTTTCTACCGTCTTGGCACCGGTAATCTCTTTGGTGATCGCGCCCAGTCGAAAGGAAAAGCCCATTTCTTCCATAATATTTTTGAGCTTTGCGGCGCCTTTATCGTCGAGCTGCCTGGGTAAAAGACGAGGGAAAAACTCAATGACCGTTACCTCCTTCCCCTGCTTTCTTAAAGCATTTCCTGTCTCAAGTCCCAGCAGACCGCCACCGAGCAGTAATACCTTGCTCCGATTTTTACAGAACTGGATGATCTGCTTTGCGTCATCGACACTCCGCAGGGTAAAGACTCCGGGCTTTTCTGTCCCCGGGATGGGTGGGACAAAAGCTTTGCTGCCGGTGGCAATCAGCAGTAAATCATAAGAAAATTGTTCATTGTTGCTGGATTTGATCAGTCTTTTTTCCGGGTCGGCCTCGGTAATTCTGACATCGGTTATCAACCTTATTTTTCTTTCGGTATACCATTCATCATTTTTAGCGATGAGGGATTCTTTATCGATCTCCCCGCTGATATATTCATTGAGCCTTATTCTGTAATAAAAAGGAAAAGATTCTTCTGAAAGGATGGTGATTTCACCCTTGGCATCATGTTTTCGTATATATTCGGCCGCTGTGGTTCCGGCAACGCCATTCCCGATAATAAGATAATGTTTCATTTTACTCTCAATATGGTTTTGTTTAAATCAGGTCAGTTTTAGTCGACAGGCAATTCCGTCCAAGGGTAATTCACCATGATTGTCATCGCGGATAGTTGTTTTCGATTAACTTTTTTCCTGTGCTTAATTGATTGCCTTAAACTATTTTTATGAACATTTTTTCGGTCAATCGCTTTGGTCTTTTCCTAAAGACCATTAGGCAAGAACAGCGGACCTGATGTCAAATAAAATATTGAAATTTCTGGTGCAGATAATTGCAAATCGTGGGACTTGGCGTTATGAACATGCAAAGCGAAACGCACCCCAAGGGCACTTCCTCCGGGGCGCACCCCAAGGGTATTATTTGCTACGCGGCACATTCCCCGCAGCTCGGAGACTTGCGCTTACCTGCCGCGGGGAGCTTCAATCAATTGCGGCTAAACGGATGTTGTCATTTAATAAACAAGCTTATATGTTTTGTTTGGGAATGTTTTTTATGGATATTTTGCTTCGCATGTTTGATTAAATGGATATTGTAATCGTATCTTTACTTTTGTACCATCTGGTCAAGTCATTTTAATGCTGAGAAAGGAACATAACATGGGTAAAAATCCGACCCTGGACGAAGTCATGTCTTCGGAAATCAAACGGGAGATAGCGCAGCGCTATTTTGGCTTCCGCAAACTGATTGAGGAAGATGAACTTGCGCTCTCTGAAAAGATCAAACATTACTCTTACATTCTGCAAAAACGAATCAGTTTCGATCTCATTCGGATCTATGTTCTCTTGAGGGATGAAGAGATAGTTCTGGCTTTTCTGGAACTTGCCGGGTTGCATGAAAAACTGTTTTACGATCCCTATCTCGCACAATCGCCAAATATCTCCCGGCGCGTTTTGGCTTGCCAGAGATTTCATGGATTTTTTCGGGCCAACCGGTTTAAGAATTTTATTTTTGACTGTTACGAAAACCTGATTTTTCACACCGAACTCTATCATCGTAAGGTAAGTGAACTGGAAGATGAACAGGTCATTATTACTGAAGAGATTAAACAGTTTTATCATGATAATGATCTGAGCGTGATTCTTCGTTTTATCCAATCCATGAGTGATCCTTTGGAGAAAGGTCCATTGCCGAGAGGCTCGGAGACGGGCCTGGCCGAAGGACTGGATAAAAAACTTAACATCGCTCCGCCTTTACCTATTGAACAGGTGTTGACTATCCTGCCGGTTCTTAAACCATTGGCTGAGATAAAATCATCTCTTAAACGGTTAATTAAAAAGGCCTATGCCGTTCAACCCCCGGAGATACTCGCTATTTTTGATCAGAAAGATTCAGGATGTGAGCGAAATGAACGGAACGAAGATTGAGACGGAATAATTGTATTGGTTGGCTTGATTCGGTATTCAGATGAGATTGGTGGCCACATCATGAAATGTGTAGATTAGGGTCTTGGTTAGATTTTTTGTTGGGAGTTAATGAAAAATCTAAAACGTAATTATTTGAAGTAAAAAAAACCCGGTCTCAAATGAGGCCGGGTTTTTTTGGTTAATAACTTTTCTTGCGAAAGGTCTTTTTGGGGCGGCGTTGTTCCGCCTGGTTGACTTTTATTTCGCTGCCTTTCAGGGTGCTCTTGTTGAGAGCCTTGATGGCCTTGTCCGCCTCTGAATTGTTGGGCATGTCAAGAAAACCGAATCCCTTTGATTGGCCGGAGAACCTGTCTTTGACGAGGTTTAAGCTGGCAATTTCGCCAAACTCTGAAAACATCACCATGAGTTCTTCTTCGGTTACGCTTTGGGGCAATTGTCCGAGATAAATATTCATCCATTTCCTCCTGGATATGTGGGCTGATTTTCATTAAGTAACTAACGAAACAGCGCACAGTTAGTAGATGACAATGCCTTGCTTAATGCCTCATTATATTTGCAGCTGCATCTAGTAGGTTTTGCCCATGTCCGGCTAGGGACATATTGTTAGGTATTTAGAAATAGTTTGCCTGCGCCGCTATCCATTGTGGCGGCCCGGTTTCGTCTTTTCTGTCTGTTGCCGGGTTTGCTATGCCGGGCCGGAGTTTGTTCCTGCTTTTCTGCAACTCTCGGCGATGCGTTTCTGCTGGCCGGGCGCCCATTGCCGCGTTCGGTTGGATTGACTTTTTTCTTGGGTTTGTTTTGCCATGTCGTCGCTTTTCTGGCTGGCCGCTCATCGATTGCTATTATGTCCGAGGTTTCTGTCGGCAGGTTGAGATTGGTGCCCCGGCTCATTTTTTTGCCCATGGACTGCTCGATCATGCTGATTATTTTTCGGTCATCGCGACTGGCAAAGGTAAAGGCTTCACCGGTGCGGGAGGCCCGGCCGGTACGGCCGATCCTGTGGGTGAATGCCTCAACCGTGTCCGGGACATCGTAATTGATTACATGTGAAATGCCGGACACGTCAATGCCGCGGGCCGCGATGTCTGTGGCTACCAGGATCTTGAACTCACCGCACTTGAAACCATTTAAGGCTTTCTGCCGTTTTTGTTGCGAAAGGTTGCCTTGTAATGAGGTGGCGGCGTAGCCGGCCTTCTCAAGGTGGCGGGCCAGGCTCAGGGCTCGGTACTTTGTTCTGGTGAAAATGAGGGTTGCCGCCATCTCGGTATTGGCCATAATGTTTCTAAGCAGAGATGTCTTTCGATCCTGTTCCACTGAAAAAAGTACTTGTGATACGCTGGCAGTCGGTTGGCTATGGGCAATCTGTACTCTGACAGGATTGTTAAGGATTTCTTCTGCCAGGTGCCGAATTTCGGCAGGCATGGTAGCGGAAAAAAGCAGGGTCTGTCGCTCGCTGGGCAGCGCTTTTAAAATACGTCGAATGACCGGCAGGAAACCCATGTCAAACATATGATCAGCTTCATCCAGGACCAGATGCTCCACTTTTGCCAGGTTGAAGGTTTTGTCACTTAAGTGATCAAGCAGACGACCGGGACAGGCGACAACAATATCTACGCCTTCTTTTAGTTTTTTGATTTGGGGCAACTTGCTGACTCCACCATATATCGAGACACTTTTAATCCCGGTATGACGACCTAGCTTGGTGATGTCGGTGTGAATTTGTTCGGCCAGTTCACGGGTTGGGGCGACAATAAGAGTCCGAACCTTGCCGCGTGGGCCATTAAGTAAACGTTGTAAGATCGGTAGGACAAAGGCCGCTGTTTTGCCGGTGCCGGTTTGGGCTAGTCCCAAAATGTCACGGCCATTGAGGATTGCGGGAATTGCCTTTTCCTGGATTGGGGTTGGGGTTTCATAATTACAGGCCTGAACGCCTGCGGTAATCATCGGGTGAAAATCAAACTGTGTAAAACTCATTCATATTCTCTCTGTAGGTATTTGGGTGGCAGAAGCCGGATTAGCATTCTTTGCTGCCAACAATGGGGTCAGCACCACATGCAATACGGCAATTAAGCTTTTTCGCCACTGGTTATGCAATTAATTTAATCTCTCAGGGTTAATTCCCCGCCGCTTGCGGCGTATAAGCTAAGATGATACAAAAGGTTCATGAGTGAATATATCCACAAGAGCCATAATGTATCAGTTTTGTTGTATCATTTTGTTTGCCCAGCCAAGTATCGT
>JAHJIY010000056.1 GCA_018823175.1 Pseudomonadota bacterium | reverse complement strand
GATATTTTGAAATGGCTGAACAATCTTGCCAAGGAGCAAAAATTATGTGAAGTTAATTATTGACGAGGTGATGAGATAGAGCGGAAAGGCGGTGGACAAAAAAAGAGAACTTCACATAATTTGGAACTTCACATTACATATTCATTTACTTATCCTGGATGAAAATAACGGTAACGGGAGTCGATTTTTGGGATTTTGACTGCCGGTTCGGAGATGATGAAGCAAGTAGTGAAGTTATTCATGTGTCCGCCATAAATAAATCCATTTCCCAGGCGGAATCAAGAAAGCTCGAATCTTTTTATCTGGAAATTCTGGCCAAACCAGGCCGTCGAAGCAAGAAACCCCCGGAAGAGCAGCAAATAATCGAGGAAGATTGAGTTACTCTCAACTTTAAAGTGATTCAGGAAGATGGCTAGAAATTTTATATCAGGACTCTATTGTGAATAATAACGATGTGTTACGTGGAATACGCTTCACCTTCAATTTGAGTGATTCAGAAATGATTTCTATCTTTGGCCAAGCTGATCATCAAGTGACGCGTGCGGAGATCTGTGATTGGTTAAAGAAAGAGGATGATCCTGCCTTTCAGAAATGTAGTGACACTGTCCTGGCGATTTTCCTGAACGGTCTGATTAACGAGAAACGAGGGGAAAAAGAAGGGACGCAACCCAAACCAGAGCAGAAATTAACGAACAATATGGTTTTCCTGAAATTAAAAATTGCCTTAAACCTGAAAACCGAAGACGTCTTGGAGCTTATGGAGATGGCGGGTTTCCCCTTGAGTAAACACGAGCTAAGTGCGTTTTTCCGTAAACCAGGGAATAAACATTATCGTGAATGTAAAGATCAGATCTTACGTAATTTTTTTAAAGGTATGCAACTTAAATATCGCCCTGATCCCAAAGGAAATTAAAACAGGTCTGGATGCTGCGTTAAATCACTAAATCAAGGACGGCCCTTGTTCTTTTTTGGACTATGTAACTGCCCGGCGCAATGGAAATGGAGATGTGTCTCCACTTGGCCTATACCAAAAGATGGCCGAAAGCGGCAAAGACCCCGATCATTACCCCGGTGTACAACTGAGCATGGGCCATGCGGCCGTGCTTTTTCAGGGTGTTGATCGGGAAACGGACCACCAGAAATATGCCGAAAATTCCCTGCCAGGCCAGGAGGCAGAGCACCGAGATCAGGAATGGGTTCCAGCGGGCGGGACCCATCAGCAGAGCGTGAGTGGCCATAATCACAATGGCGGTGGCGCCGACATGTTTGTGGGTCCGGTTGAGGAATGCTAGTAATTTGCGGGATGCGGAAAGGGAGCGGTCGTAATGATCATCAGGGATGATCCGCTGCAAGAAGGTGCCTTCATTTAAAATCAACTTCAGTATACTGCGGCCATAGATCAAGGCCAGAGCACAAAAACCAGCCATGCCGAAAATCTCGGCAACCTCCTTTCTGAAACCATGAATCTCAACGGTCGGTTCCTTGCCCAGATATAGATAGAGAAAGAGCAGGGAAGAGATGCCAACCACCAGGATTGAAAAGGGAATCAGCCCCTGTTTAGGATTTATTTGGCGGTTTTGCATGGTGGTGTCTCCAGTAAGGTTTATATTTTCAGTCAGGGTTTTGATTGCCCGTTTTGGTCAAGTTTACTCGCGGCATGATTATGTCGTTTATTTATTCGAACAAAGCTCATCTTCCTTTGCCAGCTTATTCATCAACCAGTAATTCGACTAATTTGCCGTTTAGTAGTGAAAATAAAAGTATATAGACCGAAAGGACGATTGTATAGCGGATTCCGAAATAATAAATCATGGCCGGAACAAAATGAATCTTGACGTTTCGATTATAAAGGATGGTCGCGATCAATGCGTTTCTTGCGCCATGATTTTTTAACTCGCCCAGCATCGGGTATAAGACATAGGGCGGGCCGGAAATAATAATCCCGTCGATGATTGCATAAAACCAGCCCCGCAGTCCGGAGTCTGTGCCGAGATGTTTCCTGATCTTTTCCGGGTTCAAGAACAGGTTGGTCCCGAAGAGAATGATAAAAACCAGGCCTAAGATCGGCATGATTTTGGCGAGTATGACGATGAAATAATTCAGGGCATTGATGGTCAGGGCCGGGTTGAAAAGAGCAATTATAACGTAGAGCCCCAGCATGAAAATTAGAAATTTGATTCGGCCGTTTAATTTGCTTAAGAAGCTGGCGGAGGATGTCATGATAGTAACTCAAGCGTGTAGACGGTGGCGATTGCCACCAGCAGGCCGAAGATAAAGTTGAGCAGGTTACGAATCACGGCAAAACGCCGCCCTAAAGCGGTAGCCTCCAGAGGGATCATGACCAGACCGACCGTGGTCCAGGTCATGATGAAGGCCGTCACCGCAAGCAGGCTGACCCCGGCCTGCAATAGTTCGCCGCCGGTAATATAACTGGTGATCGGGATGCCGAAGGAGATGGAACCGGCCACTGCGCCGATCAGCGGATCGAGAAGATAATTACCGGTGAACCAGTTCCGATACTGATTCTGAAAAAGCTGATGCATCAGGCTGACCAGCAGAAGGACGCCGCAAAGCATGGGCAGCAAGGTTTTAAAAAGGTTGATGGTCTGGAGGAACGCTTTTTTCATTTCTTTTTTGATCGATGATTTAGAGGATTTGATAGAGCAGAGGTAATGTGGCAAAACTCAGCACAATGCCGATACCCACCAAGGCAGCGGTCAGGGCGGGGGAAAGATTGGCCAGGATGGCCAGGGCCCCGGCTGAAACCATGGGCGGCATGCCGGCCTCAAAAATTGAAACCCGGACCGCTTCTCCCTCCAGTCCGGTGATTTTGCAGAAAAATAAGGCGGCGACCGGAGCGATAATTAATTTAAGCAAGAGTCCGAGGCCGAGCTGTGATCGCACTTCTTTACTCAGCCGCAGTTTTAGTTGAAAACCCACCGCGATCATGACCAGAGGGACCAGGGTGGCGGCCAATATTTTCAATAGACTTACCGCCACGGGTGGATAAGAAAAAGCTTTTAAACTAAAGGCGAGAATCAGTGCGATGAATGGGGGGAATGAAATGATTCTCTTTGCTGCACTCTTAAAGGTCGGTTTGTTTTTCCCGGTGCCGTATATCGCTAAAATTATGGAGCCATAGGTTGCCAAAGCCAGGAATGAACCGAGTTGATCATATATTAATGCGTAAGGAATAGCCTTTTCGCCAAAAAATGCCTTAACCATCGGGATTCCCAGAAATGAGGTGTTGCCTAAGGGAATTAAAAGCAGAAGGCAGCCCGTGGTCGGGCGGTCCCATCTTAAAAGTCGGGATAAAATTAAGACCAGGGCACTGGAAAACAGCAATACGCCCCATGGCATCAGCGCCGGAACCAGGAGGTTTCTGGTGAAGACCAATTCGGGAATCTTGAGAAGAACCAGGGCGGGTAGCGATATATAGATTACAAATAAATTTAGTACATTTCCGGTCTCATCGGAAAAATCCGGGATCTGCTTTAAAGCCATGCCGATGATGAGAAATGTGATGGTGATTATAAAATTTTCCATGATCTGATGCTCTGGATCTCTGCAAGTTTGTGGTTTTTCTTTTCATAACGGGGCTGGCTGACGCGGTTTAAAAAATATCGTTGATCTTCATGACAAATATCGGATGCATGGGACAAAATGAGATTGCCGTCACTCTTTGCATGATGCGTCAGACCTGAGATATTATTTGTAAAGACAAAGATAAGAAGTATCGGCCGAGGTCTTTACTCCGAACTTGACGTCTTTTGCCACCTCAAAGGTTTCTCCCTGGTTCATGGTCTGCCAGGTATCTGCTCCGGGCAGTTTGATCTCCATGGAGCCGGAAACCACCTGCATGATCTCCTTGGTTGAAGTGCCGAACTCATATGTGCCGGCGGCCATTACGCCGATCGTCGCGGGGCCTTCTGAGCTGTCAAAGGATATTGATTTTACTTTTCCATCAAAATACTCATTGGTCTTGAACATGTTTTGATCCTCTAATTGATAGTTATAGGGTTTGAAATAATATTAATTGGTTTGGTATTTTTTGAAGGTTGAAGGTTGAAGGTTGAAGGCTAAAGGCTACTTTTTGGCATCGGCGGGACCGGACTGTGGCCCAGGGTGAAACCACCATCGAGTTTAAGCACGCTGCCGGTCATGTATGGCGCATCCTGAATTAGAAAAAATACGGCCTTGATCACATCTTCCTTGCGGCCTGAGCGTTTAAGGAGGGTCTGGTCGATTATGCTTTTTTGCTGTTCCGGGGAGAGCAGCCCCCATCCTCTAGTTTTTTCCGCGTGTCTGGTCGCAAAAAAACCAAGCATCAGTTCGTTGACCCGGACCTCCGGTGCCGCTTCTCTGGCCCAGGTCTCGGTGAAGGATGAGATCGCCCGGTTAGCGGCGGCGTAACCATCGTTAAATATAAGTCCGGCCGGGCCGGATCGCCCGACAATTCCGGCGATTGATGAAATATTGATCACAATTCCAGCCCCGGATGATTTGAGTAACGGCAGAGAATAGTGGAATGCCCACCACTTGGCCTTGAGGGTGGTTTCCATCTCCAAATCCCATTGTTCCGGGGTGTAGGGGCCGTGCACGACCGGCATGCCGCCCCGTTCAATATTGTTGATCAGGATATCAAGACAATCAAGTTCATCGGTGAGACGGTCGATTAGTTTTTTTATTTCATCCGGTCTTCGCAGGTCGATTTTGACCGCCAGATGATCATGGCCGAGAGCCTCAAGACGAGAGCGCATTTCAGCGGATTCTTCCGGCCAATCGAAATAAGTCATGATTACTCTGGCCCCTGATTCGGCCAGGGCCAAACCGATCTCCCGACCAAGGCCCTTGCCGGCGCCGAGGATAAGAGCGGTTTTCCCTTTTACTTCCATCGGCGATTATACATCCATGTCGGAGGCGATTTTCAAAAGAAGACGATTGCCCGGATAAATTGTGTCCCCATCAAGCTTGTTCCAGAGTCTGATCTCCTCCGGGGAAACCTGGAATTTTTTGGAGATTGCCCAAAGTGAATCTCCAGTTTGCACGTTGTAATAGGTCAGGCGTTCATCGTGCGTGGTTTTGCCGGGAAAAGACGGGTCTTGTCTGGTGGTTTTTGTGGAGCTTTGGTTGTCCAGCATGACGATTGTTGTCTCCTCTTCCTGCAGGGCCGGTGTGGTGCCGGTTAGATCTTTCAGGTAAAAGGCAAGTTGCTGGCCGACGTTTATGCGCCGGATGTCTTGAATGTCGTTCCAGGCGGCGATCATGTGAATAGGTACCCCATAACGCTGGGACAGTTCATAGATCGTTTCTCCTCGCTGGACCTTATGCAGGACCAGATTTTCCGGAGAAATCCGGGCCGGGCCCAATCTGGTGGCGATGTTGTTTTCATCGAGAAGCTGATAGGATGTTGATTTATAAGGGATGCGTAGTCGTTGTCCGGTCTTCAGGCTGGCGGAGCGCAGATTGTTTGCTTTGAGTAAAGTGGTTTTGTTCAGATTGTAGCGGCGGCATATTTGGGTAATGGTTTCCCCGCTTTTGACCGCATGGGTTTTGAAACTGGTGGTCACGGTCGCGTTTACTCTGGAAAGATTTGCCGCGACCTGTTCTTTCTTGCCCTCCGGCACCTTGATTTGGTAAGTCGGGGTACTTGGCGGCGTGATCGCTCGGCTTAATTGGCGGTTGAGGTCGCGGATATCTTCAAAACTTTCGTCGCAGGCCACCGCTACGGCCTGTAATGAGGTCCAGCGCGGCACATCTATTGTTTCAAAGTTTAGAGGAGGCAGGTATTCGATATCGGTGAATCCGTATTTTTCCGGATTTTTGGCAATGATAATGGCGGCGATCAGTTTTGGGACGTATCGTTTGGTCTCAAGTTTGAGGTAATTTCCTTTGGCGATGTCCCAGAAATTGTTGCTCTTGGCCCGGCGGATCGCACTTCTTATCCTGCCGCCGCCGGCGTTATAGGCGGCCACTGCCAAGGGCCAGGAGTTGAATTCTTGGTAAAGATCCTGCAGGAAGGCGATTGCCGCTTTGGTCGATTTTATCGGATCCCGCCGTTCGTCTATATCACTATTGATTGTCAGCCCATAAAGGCGGCCGGTGCTCCTGATAAATTGCCAGGGGCCGACGGCCCGGGCACTGGAGTAGGCGGTCAGACTGTAGCCGCTTTCAATCATCGGCAGGTAAACCAGGTCAAGCGGCATGTCGGCTTTTCGTAATTCTTCCTGGATCATCGGCAGGTAGCGGCCGGAACGGCTCAACCATTTCTGGAAATTATTTCGATCTTCATTTTGAAAGAAGTCGAGGTAAAACTGGACGTGACGATTGATCGTTACCGGGAAATCATAGGAAACTTCAGCCGGGGTTTCCGTTTTTTCCGGCTGCCCCTCTTCCCATTCACCAAGATTTTTCAGTTGTTCAACTTCCAGGGAAACGGTTTGTTCCGGTTCGGAAGCTGTGTTTTCGTCTGATATCTTGTCGGTGACTGGTTGTTCGGCGAGGTCAGCGCTGAGGTCGAGGGGGATGGCCGGAGGTTTGTTTGCTTCGGTTTGATCGACGGCATTAACCTCTTCATGGTCGACGATTGGTGCCAGAGCTTGATTGTTGGCGGTTTGTTCCGTAAACGAGCAGGCCGGCAATAAAAAAAGTAGCGCAATTAACAGGTAGAATAAAAGAAGTACATGTTGAACGGGAATCGCTGAACCGAAGTTTGTTGAGGTATCGTTTTGCAAGAAGAGGCCTTTTTTTATAGTTTTCCTGTCAATTATTTGCTGATTGTGCGGTCACAATATACCTGATCGACAGGGAGCCTGGAAAAGTTAAATATTTAGATGCAAATATTTTTAACTAATAACAAAGGGTTATGCAATTAAAAATCCGTCTTATTGCTTGATCTTCTTGAAATTTTTGTGAAATATGAGAAGATGTTTTGATTTTCGTACGCTCTCGGCTCTTGAGGCAGTTATAAATATTAGTAAAATCAGGTTCAGATCAACCTCTCTTATGATTAGAAGATTATTCTTTCTTGCTGTTGGATTAGGCGGCGCGGGCTTTGCGGTGGGTTTCACCATTTTTTACTGGCTCGTGGTTTTTGATCCTGGCGAAGAAATACAGCAGGGAAACATCGAAAAGATACTGGCGGTTGAAAGCCCGGTCTATTACCGGGACGGCGTTAATAAAATAGGTGTTTTTTTCGAAACGTCCCATCGGCAGTACATTCCTTATGAGCTTATCCCGGAAGATTTTGTCAATGGGATTGTCGCGGCGGAAGATAACAAGTTTTTTGAACATCACGGAGTTGATTACGTCGGGATCCTGCGGGCGATGGTGGCTAATCTTCGGGCCGGCCGTATTGTTCAGGGCGGCAGTACGATCACCCAGCAGACCGCTAAAAATTTATTTAAGCGGCGTGACCGGTCTCTGGGCGCGAAACTAAAGGAACTTCTTTATGCCTGGCGTCTTGAGTATCATTATCCCAAGGCAAAGATCCTGGAGTTTTACGCCAATCAATTTTATGTGAGTGGGAGCGGACGAGGATTGGGGGTGGCTGCCAGATATTATTTTAATAAGGATGTTTCTGAACTCGATGTTTTGGAGTGTGCTTTTATCGCCGGGAGTGTCAAGCGGCCTAATTATTATAATCCCTTTATTAAAAATAATGAGGATACTGCGGAAATCGCCAAAAAGAGAGCCAAGATGCGGGTCAAGTATGTGCTTGGCCATATGTATGATAACGGGAAAATATCTAAGGAAGTTTTTGAGGAAAGTGTCGCTCGGGATATCCATTTCCAGCAGGGCCAGATGTATTATTCTCTTAATACCATTATGGACATGATCAAGGAGGCCATGGCTGAACCCGAGGTTGATGAGACATTCAGGCAGCACGGGATTGATAATGTAGCGACCTCCGGTATTAAAATAATCACCACGATTGAAAAGGATCTGCAGGAGGAAACGTTTTATTCACTTCGGAAACAATTGTCTTTGCTGGATGTCAGATTGCGAGGTTATGAACGCAACGATTTGCAGGAAACATATAAGGAGCTGTTATTTGGCAATGACCGGGAGATGCAGCAGCGCGGATTCCTGGTTGGCCGGATTCTTTCGATTAATGATGACCCTGCCGCCCCTGAGGTCTGTGTGTCTTTTAATGCTGCGCAGCGTACAGGTGAGCGAGGTTGTATCGACTATCAAGGATTAATGAACCTGCTTTCCCCTTTGGTCAAGTATGAAAGACAGTTGTGGTCAAAGGCCGGTCGGGGTGATTTGCCGCTGATTCTTAAACAGTTAAAGGAAGGCGATCTGGTTTATGTAAGTATCAGAGGAACGGATCCGAAATCAGGTGATTATTTGCTTGATCTTGAAAAATATCCCAAAGTCCAGGGTGGGGCCCTGGCCATCAATGAGGGAACGATCAGAGCGATGGCCGGCGGCATGGAAAATCGTTATTACAACCGGGCGATCAGCGCCCAGAGGCCGATGGGCTCGGTGATCAAACCGATGGTTTACAGCGCGGCCTTGCAGCTGGGCTGGAACAGTATGGATGTTTTGAATAATCAGCGGGATGTCTTTGTCTTTCAGCGGATGGCTTATTTCCCTCGACCGGACCATGAAAGTCCATACAAGGGAGTGTCCATGAACTGGGCTGGGGTCCATTCCGAGAATGTGGCGACCGTCTGGCTTCTCTATCACATGTGTGACTATCTTTCTCCTGATCAGTTCCTGGAGCTTGTCGATAACCTGGGAATGGACCGTTTGCCTGGCGAGTCTATCCAGTCTTATATGCGGCGGGTCCGTGATGAAATGGGGGTGGTTGTTGACCGGGAGGCACTTTACAATCTGGCATTTGAGCAGGCCCTGGAAAGTATGGAGCCTGATTTGATTTTTGGCGGCAAGCTCAAGGAGTATGAGGTGCTGCGCTCTTTTCATTACGGCACTGATTTTGAAAAATTCATCGATGAAACGGAAGAAGAATTTGACCTTGCCACCGGTTATGATGAGGACGAAGAAGATGAAATCAGTCGGGTCCGGGCAGAATTGGAAGAGACTGAACTGAGTAAAGCTGAAATAGACAGGCTGGAGGCGGAAGTTGATGACCGACAGGTAATTCTGAGTAAGAGCTTTTTGCGGTTTAAGGAGTTGCGATCTGATATCACGCTTCTGCGTGAGGAAATTGATTCTTTTGCTGAAGGAGATGACGAGACCAATCTTTATTATGACACCCTGACTTCGCAGTATATCTATACCGATTTTTATGAACCGAAAGAAGAATGGCAGGAGGTCAGTCGGCCGGAACTGGCTTTGATCACCGCCTCTATGGAAGAAGAAACCCTGAACGAATTTTGGGACAATATCTCTATTGACAGAATGCTTTCCGTCTCAACGGTTTCGCTGCTTGAGGAAACCATCGAGCAACAATATGCTCAACTTTCGGTTCTGCCGCCATACAGTCCAGAGATATTACACCGGATCCGTGATTTCAGGGTCCTGGCTGCTTTGCGTTATCTGATCGGTCTGTGCCGGGAGATCGGGATCGTCAGTAAGCTTGATCCCGTCCTCTCATTTCCGTTGGGTTCGAATGTTATAAGTCTGTTGGAGGTGGTCAGGGCATACGAGGGGATGGTTACCGGTAATGTCAGGTCAAACGGCGCGGAGGGCAGCGGTGATGGCCTTTCCATAATTGAGAGGATCGAGGGCAGTGATGGGGAGTTGATTTATACGCCGACCAGAACAGTCAAGAGGGTTGTCGCGCCGGAAATATCACTGGCGGTAAGTGATATTCTGCGTAACGTGATAAAATTCGGGACCGGGCGTTACGCCGACCGTAATGTCCGGTTGCACAGTCATGATCCTAATAAGGAAAAGCAATTATTAGAGCTTGATTTGAAGGTGCCGATAGTCGGCAAGACCGGCACGGCCAATCGGTTCACCAACGCTTCTTTCGCCGGCGTGGTGCCGGGCGTTGGTTCGACCGGTTCTTTTGTTTTAAGTAACGGCTATGTCCTGGCCAGTTATGTTGGATTTGACAATAATATTCCGATGGTCAGAAATACCACCCATATAACGGGGGCGGCCGGTGCTCTGCCTATCTGGTCTCGCATGGCTGAATCGGTATTGCTGGAAAATGATTATGCGTCTAAAATGGATTTGGTTGATCTGTCTTTTTCCGGGACTTCGGAGATCCCTTTGTATTATCCTGATTTTGGCCAGATAGAGGTTGGGGTTGATACCAAAAGGGGGGGGCTGGTGACCGGCGAGAAAACAGAGGCGACAATTATCACCTTTGGCGAGACAATTGGAGGCGGCCGCGTAAGGCCGACCAGATACTTTAGGCCATACTGGCAGACGGAGGGTAACTGATGGTGATCAAACAGCGTGTTTTGATCTTGTTTATATTGTTGGTCGCTTTTTCTGTGTTCAGCTGCGTCTCTCCGGCCCCTAAAGTCAGAATGCCGCGCAATATGGGCGGCGAGGAAAATAAGGAGTCTGTTTCCTCTCGGACCATGGAACCGGTTTCTGCTGATCAATCGGTGGAGACGGATGAGCCGGCTGGTCCGATAAGTGACTTTCAGTTTGAACAACCCGGGGCAGTTGCCGGCGAACCGAAAAGTGTGGAAGTCCAAAAAGTTTTGATTCTGCCCGAGGTCAGTCATGTGAATAGCCGGTTGAATCTGTACGCGGACAAAATTTCAAAGTGGCAGCCCTTAGGTATCCAGTTTGTATCTCTGGGGATGGAAGAGAGAAGACCGGTGGAGTGGGAGGGATGTTCCCAGCTGATCGAAAAGACCTTTCAAGGATATAGTCAGTTGATGGAACTGGTGCTTAGAGAGAATGGCATGATCGGAGAAGGGGATGTCGGCGGACTTGATCCATGGAAAATTTACCAGCTTGATATCGCCTATCTGGAAAGCGGTTGTGACGATGTCTTTTTTGCCGGGGCCTCACTTGTCTCCGGCTGGTTGGACAATTTTTCCTCCAGCTCCGTACGAAAAACGGAAGAAATAGTAACGCAGTACGCCAATAAAGGCAGGTACGAAGAGGCGATTATTGCTTATCAGAATTTAATGGTTTCCTATCCAGATCTGGATGTCAGTGATGCAACAAAAAAAGTTTACGGGATTTCCTTGTTGCGGATGGGGGAATTTGAAAAGGCCGTTGCGGTTTTTTCAGATATGTTGGAGAAAATGGCCCCCGGGGCTGAGGCCCGGTCGGTTGAAAGGCTCCTGGCGGATTTGCTTTTGGCCACTGGGAAAGTGAAGGTGGCCGCAGAACATTATCGGAAACTAGCTGACTTTTTTGCCTCCCGCCGGGGTGATGATGTGTGGGTGGCTGATCAATTGGTTCTTTTCCAAGGGGTAGATGATAAGTCAATGGAACTGCCCCTTTATCTGGAAGTATTTCGGGCCTATATCATGTTTGACGGCAGAAAAATCCCGTACGAGATGGCTGATAAAGTTGACCGCCTGAAGGAGGTTTTTCCGCAGAGTCCTTTTACCGTCAGTGCCCGGAATATGTTGCGTCAGGTTGAAGATGAGGTGCGGGGTTGGTTCGGCAATCGTCTGCTTAAGGTTGATGATCTGGTAGGGAAAAAAGACTTTGTCCAGGCTAAGGCTATGCTTGAGCAATTAATGACTGAAGATCTTACTCCTGCCATGCGGGAAGTGGCGCAAAAATCCTTGGATGATTTGGTGGTGCTTGAGGCTGATGAGCAGGCGAAGAGACAGGAAATTTTAGCCCAGACCCTTGCCGAGAGATGGGACCAGGCCAATAGCATGCTTTATTCCGAAAGGTATGATGAGGCGATAGAAGGATTTACTGCCCTGTTTGATACGGACTACGATGAAAAGGCTAGAGAGAAGGCCCAGATTGCGGTTAATTCCGCTGCTACTAAAATAAGACGTCAGGCGGCCAGTCTTTTTGTTAAGGCCAGAAAAACGAGTGACTATGATCGGAAGAAGGAATATTTTCTGGATTCCCGGCGATTGTTGAAGCAGATTATGGAAAAATATCCGGAGTCCGACATCATCAAAAAGGCGATTCAGAATCTTGAGATTTTAGAGGATCAGATCAAACAGTTTGATCCGATCCTGTTTGACCAGATATCTGCTCCCAAGCATGAGGCTGAAGAGCTGCCGGAATTCGGGGGTGAATTTGGTGGAATGTCGGAGTGATTTCGTTTAGTAATAAATAAACTATCTATCTGTATTTGTCAGGGGGGGCTTTTGCCCCCCCTTTTTTTATTTTTCCCCTGGCAAATATTTGTTACAGATGATTTTTCTGTAACAAATATGATCTGGTCGTTGTTTCCCTGCTGATTTATCGTCTCCACTTCTTGTGTAATCCAAAATCTTTTTTATCAAAGGGCTTGTCAAATCAAGATCTTTCTGCGTTAAAATATAGAAAGTTAATACGATGTGGACTAGCTCAGCGGCCGGGAAATTAAAATGATTTCGTTATGGAAGTGTTCTGGTTGATAAGGGAGTAGATATGGTTAAGGGCGTAAAAAAAACATCCGACATCCTTGATGAAATGGCCTTGAAGGTCCTGATGATTGAGCCGGGAGACCTTTCAGTGGTTGGGGAGTTGCTGGAGCTTGTTGAACAATTGGTGGGGATTAGTTCCAAGGAGGTGGAGGTGGGACCTGTCCTGGCTGAAATGGGTAGTTCTTTTAACGCGGCGCTTGAAAAAATAATAATGGGTGAACTGAAAGACTCGGCTGAGAATTTTGGCTTCTTGGGACGCTGTATTTCTCAGATTCAGGAAATTGTTCGAAAAAATCAGGCCGAGGCCAAGGATATCAAGATTTTTAACGATAACCTGGCGGCAGTCGGTTTTCGGGTTGGTTCCGATCTGCCGGGGGGGGGCGACGTGGCAAAAGAAGGGGAGGCTTCTCTTTCTAAACCTGCCGGTGGCAAGTCTGCGATTGCCGATGTGCCTGATTTCTTGCAGGACAAAGAATTGCTGGCCGGATTTATTGAGGAAACTTTTGAGCACCTTGAATCCATTGAAGTGAATATCCTGGATCTTGAGCACAGCCCGGATGATGAGGAAATTATTAATAATATTTTCCGTCCTTTTCATACGATCAAGGGGGTGTCCGGTTTTCTTAACCTCAAGTTGATCAATGAACTGGCCCATACCACTGAAAATCTTCTTGATGATGTTCGTAATGGCAAACGGGCCATGGATTCGGATGTGATAGATGTGGTGTTGAGTGTCGGTGATTTTTTACGGAGCATGGTTCAGAACATTAAAGATGTTCTGGAGAAAGGGGCCGAGTATTACCAGGAATTCGATATAAGTGAATATGTCACTCTGGTCCGTACCTTGCAAGAGGGTGGATCGCCGGTAAGGAGCACGGCAGTAAAGACTGTTCCTCCTGCGCCTCAACAAGTCCTTCCTCTTGGTGATGATGAGGCAGACGATGAGGTTGATGAGGCTAATGAGGATGATTTTGTTGAGGAACAGGTGTTGGCGTCGACCGTAAAGGCGGTTGTTGGACCGGCGGATGGTTCCCGGCTGTCGACCTCCAAAGTGTTTGCCGGGGCCGATCAGAGCGAGGCGCCTGCCGGTCCGATTTCCAGGAACAGGTTGGGTGCCTCGATTAAAGTTGATATTGAAAAACTTGATGGGTTGGTCAATGCGGTTGGGGAACTGGTGATTATGCAGACCATGGTCCAACAGAACCCTTTGGTTTCCAAATTGGCCGATCCCAAATTGACCAAAGATTTCTCTCAGTTATCCCGGATTACCTCTGAGCTGCAAAAAACAGCGATGGCCATGCGGATGGTGCCGATTCGGCAGACCTTCCAGAAGATGATCCGGCTGGTCAGGGACTTGTCCAAAAAATCGGGTAAGCTGGTTGATCTGGTGATGATCGGGGAAGAAACAGAGATTGATCGCAATATGGTTGATTCTATCTATGATCCACTGGTTCACATGATCCGGAACTCGGTTGACCATGGGGTACAGGTTCCGGCTGAACGGGAGGCCGTTGGTAAATCTCCGACCGGCACCGTCAAGCTCAGTGCATATCAGAAGGGTGGTTATATTGTTATCGAGATCGAGGATGACGGTCAGGGTCTGAATACTGAAAAAGTCAGACAAAAAGCCATTGAACGAGGCTTGATTAAAGAGGATGACCATCTGACTGATAAGGAACTGAACAACCTGGTGTTTTTGCCCGGCTTTTCCACGGCCGATAAAATAACCGATGTCTCCGGGCGTGGGGTGGGGATGGATGTGGTGAAAAAGGCGGTTGAAAAACTGCGGGGCAAGGTCGAGGTTATAAGTCAGCCGGGCGAGGGATCGCAGTGTGTGATCAGACTGCCGCTGACCCTGGCCATTATCGATGGTATTATCGTCCGGGTCGGGGCAGAACGTTACATTATCCCGACCATCGCCATTCAGGAGTCAATCAGACCGACGCCTAATTTTTATAATACGGTACACGGAAAAGGAGAAACCCTGACGATTCGTAATCGTCTGGTGCCGATTATTAGGTTGAATGAGGTCTTCGGGGTTGTGGCGGAATATGAAGATCCGTTTGAGGCGATTGTGGTTGTCGTTGAATATGAGGGCCGGCAGCGTGCCCTGATGGTAGATGAGCTTCTGGGTAAGCAGGAAGTAGTGATTAAAAGTCTGGGCGGCTACATGAAAGATATAAAGGGCGTGGCCGGCGGCACTATCCTGGGAGACGGCAGGGTTGGCTTGATTCTTGATCTGGCCGGCTTGATTGCGGTAAGTGAAAGTAGTGTCCCGGTGGAAGAAAAAGAGGAAGAGGTAATCACCGGAAATAAGGACTGAGGCCGGGGTTGTTTGGTTTACCAGGAGGTGAAGGATGGCGGCAAAGGATGTAAGGCGGGGTGAAAATCTTCAGGTTATGCCTGAACTGGCCGGGAAATACCTGACTTTTGTCTTGGGTGAAGAGGAGTACGGGATCTTTATCCTGCAGGTGCGGGAAATTATCGGAATTATGGAGATAACCTCAGTTCCTCACACCCCGCCCTATGTGAAGGGAGTCATTAATCTGCGGGGCAGGGTAATCCCGGTGATTGATCTGCGCTTGAAGTTTGCGATGGCAGCCAGGGAATATGATGACCGGACCTGCATTATCGTGGTGGAAGTTCAGGGGCGGGAAGGAACAATAATGGTCGGGATGCTGGTCGATTCGGTATCTGAGGTGGTTAATGTATCCGGAACAGAAGTTGAGCCGCCACCGGTATTCGGGACTAAATTCGGGAGCAGTGACAATATTCTGGGGATGGCCAAGATCAATAACGAAGTCAAGATCCTGCTTGATACTTATAAGGTTATCGGCGAGGGAGTCGTTGAACATTTTGAAAAAAAATGAGCGCTTTTCGTTTTTGGGCGGTGATGGCGCTTGCCGCCGGCATAATGAGGGGCGACTGGCCGGGAGATTGTTAATGGAAATTGGAGCTCTCTTGTCGATATGAACAGAGAACAATATTCGGATACCGTAACCTGGCGCCTGGCTCAGCTTACGGAACCTCAATTTGAAAAGTTCAGCGCTCTGGTTTTTGAGAAGACGGGAATCTATCTTAAGTCGGAGAAAATGGAGCTTTTGAACGCCAGACTCGGCAAGAGGCTAAGGGCGTGCAAGATAGACTCTTTCAAGCAGTATTACGACTACGTTATTAATGACCGGACCGGGCAAGAACTAGTCCATCTGATCGACAGCGTTTCAACAAATTTTACCAGTTTTTTTCGCGAAAAAGGCCATTTTGATTTTCTGACCTCGTCGGTGCTACCTTCATTTGTTTTGGAGAAGCGCGGAGTTGACCGGGATATTTCCGTGTGGTCGGCGGCTTGTTCCTCCGGGGAAGAACCTTATACCCTGGCCATGGTTATTGATGATTATCTCTCGAAGCAGGCAAGAGTGAATTTTAAGATCAGGGCGACCGATATTTCGACCAAGGTTTTAGGGATGGCGGAAAGGGCCGTTTACCCTGAGGAGCGAGTATCCATGGTTTCTTCTGATTTTCTGCGAAGATATTTCCAGAAAGGTTCGGGAGGAAGTGCCGGTTACGTAAAGGTAAAGGACCAGCTTAAAAATTACGTGAAATTTGAGCGATTCAATCTGATGGATGAATTTAAGTGGAATGAGGCTTTTGATATCATCTTCTGTCGAAATGTCATGATTTATTTTAATCGCGAAACACAGGCGGAATTGGTTCGGAAGTTTTATCAGTGTCTTAGTCCGGGCGGTTACTTGTTCATCGGACATTCCGAGAGTATCTCGAGCATAAAAAATAAATTTGAGCAGGTGGCGGCCACCGCTTATCGCAAGTAAGGCCATAATTTCTTCATTTCCGGGATTGTAAAGTACATGGGAAAAATTGTCGTCGGAATATCTGATATGCAGATCAGTAACAAGCCGGACGATATTCTGATCACCTATTCCCTGGGGTCATGTATCGGGCTGGTGATCTGGGACCCTGCGGTCAAGGCCGGTGGTCTTCTGCACTATATGTTGCCAGATTCCAAACTCGATCCGAAAAAGGCCGAGGAAAAGCCATTTATGTTTGCCGATAAGGGTATTCCTCGTCTTTTCAAGGAACTATATACCCTTGGGGCCAGCAAGAGCAATATGGTAGTTAAGGTCTTCGGCGGGGGGCAGATCATGGACTCGGACGGTATTTTTAATATCGGCAAGAGGAATTATATGATTCTTCGTCAGATGTTTTTGAAAAACAAGGTCATGATCAACAAGGAAGATATCGGCGGCACGGTGAATCGTACCGTTAGTTTGGAGATTGGGACTGGTGTTACCCGCGTGAAGATTTCCGGGAAGGGGGAATTTGAGATATGAGTCGCGCTGAAGAAATTGTTGCTCTGGTCAAACATATACCATCATTTCCGAAAGTGGCGATGCGGGTGATGGAGATGATGGATAACCCCGAGGTCCGGGCCAAGGAGCTGGCGGAAGTAATCAAGTACGATCAGGCCATAACCGCTAATATATTAAAGATTTGTAACGCTGCGTATTTTGGCTTGCCGCGGCAGGTTTCTTCGTTAGATGAGGCCCTGGTGGTGATCGGCCACGATATCTTGAAAGACATAATCATTACCTGCAGCAGCGCTCGATTTTATAAAGGGGCGGTTGGTGAAGGATACCAGCTGGGGCAGGGTGATTTGTGGAAACATTCGGTGGCTACCGCAATAATGTCCAGGATGTTGGCTTTGCGGTTTGCAGATGTTGATACCGGATCGGCCTTTACCACCGGCCTGCTACATGATATCGGCAAAAGGGTTTTGAGCAGTTTTGTCGCGGATGATTTCCAGCGGATTATGGATCGGGTGTTTGAGGAAGAATGTACTTTTTCCGAGGCGGAGCAGGATTATCTGGGAATAACCCATGCCGAACTGGGTGGGATGATTCTGGAAAAATGGAACTTTAGCCCGGAAATGATTGAAGCGGTAAGACAGCATCATGACCACGATGTTCTTAGCAAGTCGCATTTGTCGGCCGTAATAGGTTTGGCCAACAGTCTGGTGATCTCAATCGGGATCGGGGTCGGGGCTGACGGTCTGGCCAATAAAGTCCAGGGTGAGGCGCTGGCAAGGCTTGGGATCAAAGAAAAAGAGATGGACAAGATGCTGGTTGATCTGGACACGGAAATGGACAAGGCTGAAGAGTTGTTTCATATTTGATTTTGTTTTTTTGTGGGGAAGAAGTGATATGGCCTTCAACATCATGGTAGTTGATGACTCGGAAACGATGCGCTCAGTGGTGAAAAGGGTGGTGGAGATGTCCGGGGTGCCGGTCGGTGAATTTTATGAGGCGGCAGATGGTCGGCAGGCTCTGGCCATTGTTGAAAAAGAGTGGGTTGATGTCATCCTCTCCGATATCAATATGCCGGAGATGGGCGGCATGGAATTACTTAAGGAAATCGTCAGTAATGATGATTTTAAAAGAATTCCGGTGATTTTTATCACCACGGAATCAAGTGCGGCCCGAATGGATGCGGCCGACAAACTGGGAGTGGCCGGATACGTGACCAAACCTTTTGTCCCGGAGACCATTAAAGCGGTATTGCTCGATGTTCTGGAGAAGGCCTATAAGGTAAAGCGGGAAGATTTGGTGCAGGAAATCGGAGATGTGCAGGATGATAATTTTGACTTTTAACGACCAAAGGAACCTGGCTGGATGAAAGATAGTTTGCAGAAGGCAGTATACGCGACCTTGGCCGAGATTTTCGGCACCATGTTTTTTGTGCCGATAGAGCCCCTGGATGAATTCCCGCCGGCGGAAAGCTGGCAGGGTGGGGGGGATAGCATTGAGGCGGTAATCGGTTTTAACCATCAGGAGAGTGGCAAGGTCCGTTTTTATTTTCCTTTGGCCTTGGCCCGGAAGGTATCGGCAAATTTCATGGGGATAAAAGAGTCTGACCTTGAGGATCGGCAGGTGGTTGATACGATAAAAGAGTGCGCCAACATGACGGTCGGTTGCCTGCTTGGAAAGATTGACTTCGAGGGAGTTTGTTCTCTGGACATCCCGGAGGCGCAGGAGATAACCGGTTTTTCTCCTGAGCAGTTGGCTGTTTTCCCGGATCTTTGTGTTTTTGAGACGGAATTTGGGTTGTTGTGGGTCGATTGTGCGGCGGTTGGTGCTTGCGAAACCTGTCAAAAATAACCGGATACTGTTTTATTCACCGGTGATTGTTTCAGGGGATGTCATATAAATATTCGGGAAAAGGGAATTTATCTGAATGAGAAAGATTAGAACCCTGGTGGTTGACGATTCGGCGGTAGTAAGAAAAGTGTTTAGTGAGGAGTTGTCGCGGGAACCTGATATCGAGGTCGTGGGAACGGCCCCTGATCCCTATGTGGCACGGGACAAGATTGTGGCGCTCAAGCCCGACGTGGTTACCCTTGATATCGAGATGCCGCGGATGGATGGTCTGACTTTTCTGCGTAAACTCATGAAGTACTATCCGCTGCCGGTCATTATTGTCAGTTCGCTGACCAAAGAAGGTGGGGCCTTGGCCATGGAGGCCCTTGATATTGGTGCGGTTGATGTTATTTCAAAGCCCGGTGAGGCATATTCCGTTGGTGATATGAGTGTGCAGCTGGCCGAGAAGATCAGGGGGGCGGCCAGGGTTGATATGAAACGATTGCGCGAAAACGTGCCGCTCAAAGCTATCGCTCCCCCCTCGCTTGCCTTGAGTAAAAGTACGAACAAGATAATCGCCATCGGTGCTTCAACCGGGGGCACCGAGGCCTTAAAGAATGTGTTGACCCAGTTTTCCCCTAACATGCCGGGAATTTTGATTGTGCAGCATATGCCGGCCAATTTTACCACCAGTTTTGCCGAACGGCTCAACAGCCTCTGTCAGATAAGCGTCAAGGAGGCGGAGGATGGGGATTCGGTTTTGCCGGGCACGGCGCTTCTTGCCCCGGGCAACTATCATATGGTTATGCGACGCAGTGGCGCCCGGTATTATGTCAATATCAAGGACGGGCCTTTGGTTTGTCATCAGCGGCCGGCGGTTGATGTCCTGTTTAATTCCGTGGCTGCTTACGGTGGCGCCAATGCCATTGGTATAATTTTGACCGGGATGGGCAAGGATGGTTCGCAGGGTATGCTGAAGATGAAGGAAGCCGGGGCCCAGACAATTGCGCAGGATGAAAAAAGCTGTGTGGTATTCGGTATGCCAAAAGAGGCAATTGACCTTGGTTGTGTCGATCAGGTCCTGCCTCTCAATGAGATCCCGCGGGCGGTGGTGAAGATACTTTCCTGATTATTTTAGAGGTAGTTGTCTTTGTCCGCCATCATCAAAGATCCCTTCGATTTCCAGTAACCTTTTCTTGATTAGCCGGCCTCCGGCAAAACCGCCGATATCTTTTACCCCCACCACCCGGTGACAGGGGACAATAAGCGCCAGAGGATTGGTGTTGCAGGCCCGGCCTACTGCCCGGGCGTAACCTTTGCCGCCTAGTTCAGCCGCCAGTTCACCGTAGGTCATGACCTTGCCGCGGGGTATTGCCCTGATCAATTCCCATACTTCCTGCTGAAAGGCGCTGCCCGAAGAATAGAATGGTGCTTGAGTCGACCAGGGGAGGTTGTATGGCTGCCCTGCAAAGTAGCGTTTGAACTCGGTGATTAATTTGTCCTTTTCAGGCCCTGACTTGAGCGGGAAAATGGGCTGCTGCCGGCTAATTTTTTTTATGGCCTGCTGGTGGGAGTCCGGCGAAAAGGAGAGGTGGATGATCTGGTCATTTAAAATAATCAGATGGAAGGTAAGGGCCTTTAATTCGATGGTGAGATTCTTCATGTATTATTCAATTTTATTTATGGTTACGTATGTTTAGGTGTTTTTTTAATATAATGTAAAAAAAATAATTTGGCTTAAAATTACCTTATGTGGTGCTCGGCAATTTAACGGCACACCACATGATGTGGTTTTTTGTGCTATCTTGGTCTTGATAGAGTCACATAAACAATGAGATAGGATAAAATGTCCTTGCTTTTCTTTAGCTGTTGAATTTAGATGGGAATAGAGATAACGTTGTTAAATAATTAAAGAAATAAATATAACCCAAAGAGTTTGATAAGAGATGACTATTCCGGTCCGAAAACTTTTGGTACTTCTGTTTCTGTTTTTCTTTTCTTTGCCTGGTGTCCCGGCATACTCTCAAAGTAGCAGTTCCCAATCATTTTCAAAGGTATTGAAATCAATCCATAAATCATTACCTGCCGATGCGGCGCAAAGCAGATCGGCTGGTCGTCATCAACGATCGATCGTTAATCTGACCGATGACAGCGATATTAAACGAAAGCCCCGGAATGGAAGTAATCTTTCCGCTCAGTCTGTTCGTCGCAAAATATCTTCGCGCAGCGCCCTGGTCATTGATTCGGAAACCGGTGACATAGTTTATGCCCAGGCGCCTGATGTTGCGGCGCAACCCGCCAGCACCATCAAGATCATTACCGGCCTGCTCGCCCTGCAGTCTCTGGAGAAAACAGATTTGGTGAAAACGAGTCGCAAAGCCGCCGAGATGCCTCGTTCCAAGATCTATCTCAAGCGCGGCAAATCATATCCGGCCGATGACTTGATTAACGCGGTCCTGCTGTCGTCGGCCAATGATGCCAGTGTTGCTCTGGCCGAGAAGATAGCCGGCTCGGAGCGGATTTTTGCCAAGTTGATGACTTATAAGGCCAAAATCTGGGGTGCCAGGAATACAGTATGCAAAACCGCCACTGGTTTGACCGTCAGAGGTCAGAAGTCTACGGTTCGGGATCTGGCGGTAATTTTTAATAAGGCAATGGAAAATGAGGAATTTGCCCGGAAGATGGCAACTTCCAAGGTCAGAACGAAAGACGGCAAGATGTTGCGGACCCACAACCGGGCACTATGGACGGTCGACGGCACCGAGGGAGGCAAGACCGGTTATACCAATGCCGCCCGTCAGACCTACGTGGGAAAATTCAGCCGGGATGGTATTGAATTGACGGTCGCGATTATGGGCAGTGAGACCATGTGGGATGATATCTATACTCTGGTTGAATATGGCTTTGCCAAGAAAATCGAGGAAGGGGCGGTGTTTGCGCAGGACTCTTCCGATCATGATTCAGTTCTGACGGATATGACTTCTCCGAAGCAGGGGTATAGTCTGCAGGTTATTTCGGAAATCAATAAGATCTCACATCTTTAAATATAATTGTTGTCTTATCGTTTAGCCATACACGTATCCGGCAGTGGCCCGATGAACGATCATTTCCTTTGGATATCTTGATACCCCACTATGTCAGCCGTAAATGAAAAGAACAGTTTGCGGGCCGAGCTTGGTCCGGGGCCTTTCGGTAATATTTTGCAAAAGTCAGGCAAGGCGGCGGAGGCCTTGCGCCGGCTGCCGATTTATCGCCAGGCAAAGCAGGTTTTTGTCGGGCCGGATGATGTTTTAACCCAGGTCAGGATTAATGCCCTGTTGGACGGCAAAGAACTTATTATGCCCGCTCCAGGGCTGAAAGAAGGTTTTTTTCTGTTGAAACCTTATTCCATTCCTTTTATGAAATTGGGCCATGCCGTCACTTATAAGGGATTGGCTGATTTCGGTCAAAGGCTGAGTCAGGAAGAAATAGCCGGTCTGCAGGTTGGATTATTAGTCGCAGGGGCTGTAGCGGTTGACCGGGAGGGAGGACGACTCGGCGATGGGCTTGGTTTTTTTGATCTTTCCTGCGCTATTTTTACTGAAAACAACGCTCTGGCGTTGAACGTTTATCTCTGTGCCCTGGTGGATGAAGGGCAGGTGGTGGCACAGGTGCCGCAGGATGAGTGGGACGTGAAGTTAAACGTAATTATCACTGGGGAGCAAGTCATTGAATTGAGTGCCGAGAGTTTTACCGGGGCTAAGATCATCTGGGATAAGCTTCCCCCTAAAAGGATTCGCAAGATTACCCCGTTATGGAATTTATCCGATCATTTCGGCCATGAAGAATGATGTGCAACAAATCATTGCAAGCCTGACAATTATGAAGTTCAGCCTTTAGTCAAAACCGCAGTCTGTTTTTTCAACATTTTTTCCTTAATTCCAATCGCTTTTTTGCCATTTTCCTGCAGTGTCCATTTTGTTTTTGATTAGTTATGAGAAGTTTTCCGTGTTAATCGGGTTGTGCCTTTGGGGGGAGCTAAAAGAGTTAGTCTGTGTGCCGCAGTTTGAGAGCAATGGATTCTGCAAAGAGATGACTCTTTTATCGTCGCCCTGGGAGCGTCCCGAAATTGGTAATTATTGAACATGCAAAGCGAAACGCATTCCCCGCAGCTTGCTGCGGGGTTAGTGAGCGAATCTGATGAAAGTATCCTTCCATACGGAGATTCCCCGTGGCTTGCCGCGGGGAGCTTCAATGAAGGTAAGTTGAAAAAAATTATTTAAGGTTTCTAAATATGATAACCTGAAGTATTGAAAAGGATTTTTTCTGGTTTTTGTCGATTGATAAAGTTGATTAGTTGTCATGATTTTTCACCCCTTTAATTTTAAAGGTACTTTTGAAGTAAAGCTCTTGCCGGCCACAAACGAGAAAAGAATACAGGTGTGATTGAGCTATGGCTAAGCATGAAATATTGATTGTTGATGATGAAAAGCCGGTCAGGGACCTGCTTTCGCGATGGCTACAGGGGGAAAACTATAATTGTACAACTGCGGCCAGCGCCATGGAGGCCCTTGAATTACTCGAGCACAAATCCTTCTCGGTGCTTGTTTCAGACATCAATATGCCCGGAATGACCGGGGTTGAACTGCTGGAAGAAACAAGAAGGAAGTACAGTGACATGGCAGTGGTGATGGCCACGGCGGTTGATGATCGTCGGATCTCTTCCCGGGTTCTTGAGCTTGGCGCTTACAGTTATCTGATTAAGCCCTTTGATAAGAGCGAAACGGTCATCAATATTGCCAACGCCATCCGCTTGCGGGAACTTGAGTTGCAGAACCGGTTGTTTAGTAAGGAGATGGACCAACTGGTGTTGGATCGGACCAGAGAGCTCCGCGATAAGGAAGCTGAGGTTCGCAATTCCCGGGAAGAGACGATCAGTTGTCTTGCCCGGGCGGCTGAATTTCGTGATAACGATACCGCCCATCATACGGTGAGAATGAGCCACTACTGCAAGTTGCTGGCTGAGAAGATTGGGCTGGATACGGAGCGGTGTGAATTGATCCGGACCGCCAGCCCCCTGCATGATGTGGGCAAGATCGGGGTACCGGATGAGATTCTCTTAAAACCGGGCCGCCTGACCGAACAGGAGTTTGAAATCATCAAGACACATACGATGATCGGCTTTCGGATCCTGAGCGATTCGAGTTCTGAGTTGCTTGGTCTGGGGGCGCTGATTGCCAAAACCCACCATGAAAAATATGACGGTAGCGGTTATCCCGAAGGGCTCAGTGGTGAAGATATCCCTCTGGAAGGCAGGATTGCCGCGATCTGCGATGTTTTCGACGCCCTGACTTTTGATCGGGTTTATAAGAAGGCCTATTCCGTTGATAAGGCAGTGGAGATTATTATGGAAGGCAAGGGTACTCATTTTGATCCGGGATTGGTGGACTTATTTCTGGATTCCATGGCCGAGGTACTGAAAGTAAAAGAAAAGTTTGCCGATGATATTATCTCTTGAGTATCTCAATTAATAGCTGTGATCAACGTTACAAATTGTCATCTAAGACCAGGTAATTCCGCTAAACAGGTAACAATAGATATATATGTATAATAAGAAGAATAAATATATATTTTTTGTTTCATCTTCATTTGTTCTCGTCTATCTGCTGGCTAACTTTTTTGTAATTGTTCCTTCTTTCAGCAAAATTCTGATCTGGGATGTTGAAAAAGAGGCCGGCGCGATAACCGCTCTTCTTTCGTCAATGATTAGTGCCGGTTTGACGGATGGTTTGAGCGAAAAAGAGCAGTATGACCTTGAGCTGCTTGATAATGTCAGGCGAGATTTCGGTCTGATTAAAATAAAGATATTCGAAAAATCAGGGAAGGTCGTATATTCCTCCGACCGGAAAGATATCGGGCAGATTAATGAAAATGATTATTTTCGTACAGTTGTTGCCAAAGGGGGGAAATATTCAAAATTTAACTTTATTGGCGATAAAACCCTTGAGGGTCAGGAAACCAAGGTCGATCTGCTTGAAACGTATGTTCCCGTGTTTATAAATCGGGAATTTGCCGGGGCCGTTGAAATATATTTCGATATAACAGAACAGCAACGGCGGCTGAATAATGCGGTTTTTCTTTCCACCTTGCTTCCTTTCCTTTTACTTTTCGTTTTGCTGGCAGTTGTTTTCTTTTGGGAAAATAGAGGAAATAACGGTCTCGGTAATGCAGAAGTTCTCGTCTGTCAACATTCCCCATTATTTTATTTTTCCCTGATTGCAGGATCAATTTACATAGCTGAAATCTTCGTGATGATTTTTCTCTCTGTTTGGAAGCCTTCATCGGTTTTGCTGGGAGCCTTCTTCGACTCTTCGGTCCTGGTCATGACCATTGTCCCATTCCTCTATTTTTTCATGCTTCGCCCCTTGATCGCCCAGATAGCCGTTAGTTCAGAAGCGGAATCACTTTTGCGCAATGCCCAGGTTTCATTGGAAAAGAGGGTGGAGGAGAGGACGGATGAACTGCATGAAAAAAACACCCTTCTGGCCGCAGAAATTCATGAGCGTGAAATAACCGCCCAGGAATTGAAGAAGAGCAATAAGGTTCACCTTCTGCTTAATTCTCTGTTGAAGTGTGCCCTGGAAAATCCACCGATGGCTGAACTCCTGGATTTTTTTGTGCAGCAGGTCACGGCCATACCTGAACTGGCCCTTCAGGACAGGGGCGCGATATTTATTATGGAAGGAAGTCCGGCAACCCTTGTTTTGAAGGCCCATCGAAACCTTGCGGCGCCTTTGGTTGAAATCTGCCATCATGTGCCGCTTGGCAGATGCCTTTGCGGCCGGGTAGCAGTTAGCGGTGAGGTGTTGTTTGTTGATCAGATCGATGATCGGCATGATAACAGTTTTGCCGGGATCAGGCCGCATGGCCATTATTGTGTGCCGATTATTGCCCCTGACCGGCAGGTGAGCGGTGTGTTTACTGTTTATGTCGATGCCGGGGCAAAACACAATGAGCAGGTCGAAAAGTTTCTGCAGGCCATGGCCTCGGTTTTAGGGGTGGTAATTCAGAATCGCAGTTCGGAACAGAGACGACTGGAAAGTGATGAAAAATATCGGGCAATCACCGAAACGGCCCAGGACGCGATAATCTTGATGGGTGACCGGGGAGAGGTAATCTTCTGGAATCCTGCCGCGACCAGGATGTTTGGCTATCCGCAAAGCGAGGCGCTGGGCAAGGATCTGTACCAGCTCATTGCCCCCGAGAGGTATTTGAGACAATACAAGGGGAAAGTGGAAAAGTTTCTTCAAACCGGTCAGGGGAAATCGGTCGGCACTATGCTTGAGGTTTCCGGGCTCAGGAAAGACGGTTCCGAGTTTCCCCTGGAACTGTCGTTATCTTCCGTTAGGATAAATAACAAGGTTGCGGCGGTCGGCCTGGTTCGAGACATTTCGGAACGGGTTAATTCCGAGAATGAGAGGAATGTACTTCAGGTCCAATTGCGCCAGGCGCAAAAAATGGAAGCCATCGGCACTCTGGCCGGCGGCATCGCCCATGATTTCAATAATATCCTTACCGCCATTCTTGGCTATGCTGATCTGTTGCAGGATTCGGTGGCTGGGAATCAGGAAGCGATGATGGATCTGGGGCAGGTGATTCAGGCCGGCGAAAGGGCCAAGAACCTTGTCCGCCAGATTCTCACCTTCAGCCGGCAGACCGAAAAGGAACTTATGCCCGTTCAGGTCAGTTTGATTGTTAAAGAGGCATTAAAACTTTTGCGGGCAAGTATTCCTTCAACCATCGAGATCAGGCAGAATATTGAAATAGGCGAGGCCACCGTCCTTACCGATCCCACCCAGGTTCACCAGATTATCATGAATATGTGTGCCAACTCATTTCATGCCATGCCGGATGGAGGTCTTCTGGAGATTACTCTTGATGATCAGCAACCCGCGCCTGACCTTTTACATGGTTATCCTGAAATGAAAGCTGGACCATTTCTGTGCCTGAAAATCAGGGATACCGGACATGGGATGAGCCCTGAGATCAGGCATCGCATTTTTGAACCATACTTTTCCACCAAGAAGAAAGAGGACGGTACCGGTCTGGGACTGTCGGTGGTTCACGGGATCGTTAGTCAGATGGGTGGGGCGATCAGGGTGGAAAGTATTATTGGGCAAGGGACTACTTTTTTTCTCTATCTGCCGTTGGCCGTAGAGGGAGAAGAGGTCGAAGAGCCTGTTTCCGAAGGGACTTTTTTGGGTACGGAGAGTATTTTGTTTGTTGATGATGAGCTGCCTTTAACTGAACTGGGTAAAAGAAATCTGGAAAGCCTCGGATACAAAGTCGCGACCAGGACCAGCAGTGTGGAGGCCCTTGCGGCCTTCCGTCATCATCCCGCCAGATATGACCTGGTCATTACCGATCAGGCCATGCCCAACATGAACGGAATTACCCTGGCGGTGGAGATGTTAAAGATCAGGGCCGATCTCCCGGTGATCTTATGTACCGGGTTCAATGAGAGGGATATCCATCTGAAAATGGGGGCGGTCGGCATCCGGGAGGTTTTGCTCAAGCCTGTCAGTAAAAATCAGCTGGGGGCAGCTGTGCGCCGGGTTCTTGATGAAAATAATTTACGAAAATAAGCTTAATTGTTGAATAACCCATTTCCATCCTGATGATTTAAAATCGCTAGTTCTGCTTAAGATTGTTAAGCCTGAGTCAGTCTCACTTTTGCCCATAATTAAGATAATGAATATGATTCATTATCTTGCAAGGGTTATTGGCGCTCCGCTGTTTTCGGCTAAGGTTTTATCTGATTAGCATTATTCCTCAGCCACACATTGAGTCATCTAAGTCGCCCTTTTGGTTGCTTATTTGCCGCGGCGCAAAGTCTTATCTTCACAGGAGCTGAGGTACGATGGTCGTCAGAAAATTTTATGGTGAAATCAGGGTCTTTTGGGTATTGTTTTAGCTTCAATGTGTAATAAATCTTCTGGCAGGGAAAGGGCATGGTAATAATTGATGAAGATGACCTGGGAATAGACGCGCTTCAACAAAGCGAACGGAGATTGTCCCGGGCCCAGGCTATTGCCCATGTCGGCGATTGGGAATGGGAGCTGGCGACTAACGACGTCCATTGGTCCGCGGAGCTGTTTCGGATTTATGGTTTTGAACCCGATGAAATTGCGCCCGATTATGGTCTCATTCTGGCGCAAATGCATCCTGATAGTAAAGAGGAATTCCTGCATGATATTGATGCGGCCTTGAAAGGCAAAAAGCCTTTTGAGATGGACTATACGTTTTTTCGGCGGGACGGCAGTACTGCCATGTTGCATACCATCGGGCAGGTGTTTCGTGACGATTCCGGGGCGCCTGTTCGAATGGCCGGCGTGGTCCAGGATATTACCGATCGGAAAAAGGCCGAGATGTTGCTGCAGGTTTCGGAGAATAAGTTCAAAACGATTTTTGACAAAGCCAACGACGGAATCATGATTGCCGATGCCGCGACAAGAAACTGTGTTGATGCCAACGCCAGCATGTGTGAAATGCTTGGTTATTCTAAAGAAGAGATTTTAGGAATTATGGTCTCGGATATTCATCCGAAGGCTGATCTCCCTGCTATTCAGGATATATTTGAGCAGCAGATGCGGGGCGATATTTTGTTGGCCGAAAATATTCCGGTCAAACGCAAAGATGGTTCTCTGCTTTTTGTAGATATTAATAGTGCCAGAATGGAAATGGCAGGTAAAGCATGTCTGGTCGGATTCTTTCGTGATGTGACCGAACGGCGGCAGGCCGAAGAGAAGAATAGACAGAATGAAGTCTTTGTCCGCGGGATTCTGGACAGCGTCGATGAGGGGTTCATTGTGGTTAATCGCGACTATCAAATTATTACCGCCAATCGTGCTTTTTGTCAGCAGGTGGGGTTGCTTGCCGAGCAGATCATCGGTCGGCATTGTTTTGAGGTGTCCCATAAGTACGCCCGGCCCTGTTTTGAGGAAGGCGAGGAGTGTAGCGTCAAAACAGTTTTTGCCTCGGGACGCCCCCATGCGGTTGATCATCGGCATGAGGATGCTGACGGCAATGAGATGCATGTGGAGACCAAGGCTTTTCCGCTCAGGGATATCTCGGGGACGGTTGTTCAGGCGATTGAGACGATTAACAACGTTACCGAGAAACGCTTGCTGGAAGAGGAGCAGCTCAAGGTAGAGAAGCTTGAGGCCATCGGAATTCTGGCCGGAGGTATCGCCCATGATTTTAATAATCTGCTGATGGGGATTCTGGGAAATATCTCTCTGATTAAAAATCTCATCCATGATGAGAAGCTATATAATTTATTGCACCGGGCGGAAAAGGCCGCCGAGCGGGCGCGTAATTTGACCATGCAATTGCTTACCTTTTCCAAAGGCGGAGCCCCGGTAAAGGATGCGGCCTCTGTTCCCGATATTATTGAAGAATCTACCGGGTTTGTTCTTAGCGGGTCTAATGTGGATTGTGGGTTAGCCTTTGGTGATCTTGATAAATTATGGCCGGTTGAGGTTGATAAAGGGCAGTTGAGCCAGGTTATAAATAATCTGACGATTAATGCGATGCATGCCATGCCCAGGGGTGGGAAGATTGTGGTGCAGGTGGAAAACAAGACCATCACAGGTGATGATAACATTTCTTTAGCGGCGGGGGATTATGTCCTGATCAATTTTATTGATCAGGGATGCGGGATCGATAAAAAAAATATACCTTTGATTTTCGACCCTTATTTTTCGACCAAGTCGGAAGGAAGCGGTTTGGGTCTTGCGGCGGCTTACTCCATTATCAAAAATCATGGCGGTCTTCTTTCCGTTGAATCCAAGGTAGGGGTTGGTACAACTTTTCATATCTATTTACCGGCCCTTTCGGACGGATGCGATATCGAAAAAGAAAAGAGGGGTGAGCTGTTGACCGGGCAGGGGAAAATACTGGTAATGGATGATGAAGCTGTTGTGCTGGATATTTCCGGTGAAATGCTCATGTATCTGGGCTATCAGGTAGAGACCGCTACCGAAGGAAGCATGGCGATTGATTTGTATCAAAAAGCCCTGGCGAGTGATCGGCCTTTTGACGGAGTAATCCTGGATTTGACCATTCCCGGTAAAATGGGGGGCAAGGAAACGGTTGGGAAGTTATTGCAGCTTGATCCGTTGGCCAAGGTGATTGTTTCAAGCGGTTACGCCAATGATCCGATCATGGCGGAATATCAGAAATATGGGTTTAAGGGAGTTGTGGTGAAACCATTCAATTTGGAAAAACTCAGTGCGGTGATGGCTGCTCTTCTGGCGGTTGAAGGAAATTGATGATCTCGAGAGCGGCTTTGAATTTGAGATTGGTACTTGTTTGTCAGGTCGGCTGCATAAAAGAGTTTTAGTTCTGCGGGCTTTCATCTTGTCGCCCGGAAAGATAAATAGTATATATATTCCCGGTTTTGAAAAAAGTTTCTCCCCCGCAGGACGATCATGCCGACTTTGCTTGTATTCTTATCGGCTACCGTTATGGACTTTGAACTTGCCGGAAGTCGTTTGTGCTGATCGTAAGATAACTTATTGTCTCTATTTATTAATATGGAGCCCATGGAAGAATTCGAGAAACAATCCCTGACCACCCATCTGGCCGAGCTGCGCAGTTGTCTGTTGATTTCATTGGTCGCGGTGGGCGTTGGCTTTTCGATCTCTTACTATTTTGTGCAGGATATCGGCTACTGGTTTTTCAAGCCGTTATTTGAGGCGCTGCCCAAGGAATCAAGCCTTATTTTCACCTCCTATCAGGAGGCCTTTTTTTTTATCTGAAGCTTGCCCTGGTTTGTGGTCTGCTGCTGGCCAGTCCGGTAATTTTTTATCAGATCTGGCGCTTTGTGGTGCCGGGTCTTTATGACCATGAAAAACGGCTGGCCCTGCCCTTTGCCCTTCTTTCCTCGGTCTGTTTTCTGGGAGGAGCGACATTTGGTTATCTGGTGGTTTTTCCTCCTGCCTTTCGTTTTCTGACCAGCTACGCCAATGAATACCTGCGGGCCATGCCGGCGGTAAAAGAGTATTTTTCCCTTTGTCTGCGCCTGTTGATCGCTTTCGGCCTGGTGTTTGAACTACCGGTTCTGATGGTCTTTCTGGCCAAGATCGGGATCGTTGACACCGCTTTTTTGAATAAAAACCGCAAGTATGCCTTTCTTCTCTCTTTCATTATCGCCGCCATCGTTACCCCGACTCCGGACGTGGTAAATCAGGTCATGATGGCCGGACCTCTGGTTATTCTCTATGAAGTAAGTATCGCGGCGGTCTGGCTTTTTGCGCGCAAAAAGAGCCGGGATCTTCCTGCCGAAGAATAATTGCATCTGTTCAACGAGCGAATTTCTCACGCTCGACCAAAATTTTTCCTGATCTTCTCTGCCTACGTTTCTTGCCCGGCAAGATAATCCTCTCTTCTCTATTCTTTAACTAATCATGGCGGCAAATTTTTCCATCGGGTGTTTTTATGCAACCATATATGGCACGTAATATCTCGTAATTATTGACGATAATGTCGCGCTTCAAGGTGGCATGTTTATTGCTAAATTGAAAGGTGATGATAAAGTTTAATTAAACTTTTCATGATTTTGTCCGAATAAAGAAACTAGTAGACAGTTATAACACTGTCACCAGGGCAGAAAGTGGATGGTGTCCTGAAATCACACAATCGGAAGGTGTTGAGCGAAAGGAGTCGTTATGAGTATTAAAATCAAGGATGTCAGTCTGGAATTGGGTGTGCCGGTCTCTACTGTTCGTTATTGGCAGGCAATGTTTGACGATTATATAAGACCGATCAGGACAGATGGAGGACAAAGAAGATATTCTGCACAGCATGTGAAGCGTTTTCACCAGATCATGGAACTGGTCTATGTTCAAAAGATGCCAATTGAGCAGGCCCGTCAAAGGCTGCTGAAAGGAGAGGGCGAGTCCGATGGAATCGATTGGAACAAACAGTCGATTTTGTTAACCGGTGGTACCGGCTCTTTTGGCAAGCATTTTTGTCGCTTGATGCTCAAGAAGTATAATCCCAAAGTAATTCGTATTTACAGTCGAGACGAGCTCAAGCAACATGAGATGCGGATCGAGTTCAAGGATGACAAGCGATTGCGCTTTTTTATCGGTGATGTTCGTGACGGGGAGCGTTTGCAACGGGCCATGTCTGGGATTGACTATGTAGTACATGCCGCCGCGCTAAAGCAGGTTCCCGCCTGTGAGTATAATCCTTTTGAAGCGGTAAAGACCAATATCCATGGCGCCCAGAACGTGATTAACGCGGCTATTGATGCCGGGGTCAAGAAGGTAATTGCTTTATCTACTGATAAGGCGGTTAATCCGGTCAATCTTTACGGTGCCACCAAACTTTGTTCCGACAAGCTTTTTGTTCAAGGTAACGCTTATGCCGGTGCGAGTGGAACCCGTTTTTCGTGTGTGCGTTATGGTAATGTCATCGGCAGTCGGGGTAGCGTAATCCCTGTTTTTCTTCAACAGAAAGAAAGTGGCACGATAACTATTACCGATGAACGCATGACCCGTTTCTGGATAACCCTTGATCAGGCGGTGGAGTTGGTGCTTAAAGGTTTCAGGTACATGGAGGGTGGGGAAATTTTTGTGCCGAATATTCCCAGTATGCGACTTATGGATTTGGCCAAGGCCATTGCTCCGGAATGCGAGATAAAACATATCGGGATCAGGGAGGGAGAAAAGTTGCATGAGGCTCTAACTGGTGAGGATGAGGGACGCAATACCTTCAAATTTAAGAATATGTATGTGATTATGCCGAGTTATTCCTGGTGGCAGCGGAAGAATTATGTTGATGCGGTGAAAATGGCTGAGGGGTTTGTCTACACTAGTGATGCCAACGAAGAATGGATGACGATAGAGGATTTGCAACAAATTGTTTTTGGCCCGGAAATGCCTTCGGAAGTTGAAGATCAACCCTCTCGCTTGATAGCGAACAGTTAGGATTAATTTAGATGGCTGAGGAAATTTCAGAAAAGCTGCCATTTATTTCTTATGGTCGGCAGAGTATTGACCAGGATGACGTTGATGCCGTAAGTCGGGTATTGTTTTCCGATTGGTTGACCACCGGTCCTAAAGTGACAGAGTTTGAGGAAAAGATTGCTGCCTTTGTCGGAGCCCGTTTTGGGGTTGCGGTCAACAGCGGAACCGCCGCCTTGCATGCCGCCATGTATGCCTTGGGAATTGGTCCTGGTGATGAGGTTATTGTTCCGGCCATGACCTTTGCTGCCACCGCCAATGCCGTGGTCTACCAGGGGGGGCGCCCGGTTTTCGTCGATGTTGAGGCTGAGACGCTGCTGATTTCTTCTGCCGATGTTGAGCGGTTGATTTCTGCTCGCACCAAGGCCATTGTTGCTGTGGATTATGCTGGTCAGCCCTGTGATTATGAAGCCTTGCGGGCCATAGCCGATCTGCATGGTTTGGCTTTGGTTGCCGATGGCTGTCATTCTCTTGGTGCTAGCGAGAACGGAAACCCTGTGGGCACCTTGGCCGACATGACCGTGTTCAGTTTTCATCCTGTCAAGCATATAACTACCGGAGAAGGTGGCATGATTGTCTCCGACAATGAGGAATTTGCTGCCAAAATGCAACGGTTTCGGAATCACGGCATCTCCACCGATCACTTTAAGCGGCAGAAAGAGGGGACCTGGCATTATGAGATGGTGGAGCTTGGTTTCAATTACCGGATTTCCGATATCCTCTGCGCCCTTGGTATTAGTCAGTTGCAGAAATTGCCGGGTTGGTTGGCGCGACGGCGCGCGATTGCTGAGAGGTATGATCTTGAGTTTCAAGATCATACGGCAGTAACGCCCTTGTCGGTCAGGTCCGGGGTAGAGCATGCTTATCATCTTTATGTTGTTCAACTTGCGAAAGGAGTTTCCCGGGAGAAGGTATTTCGAGATATGCGACAGGCTGGGATCGGCGTGAATGTTCATTATGTCCCGGTTCATATGCATCCTTTTTACCGGAATAATTTTGGAACCGCACCGGGGTTGTGTCCGGTGGCCGAAGAGGCATACGAGCGGGTGCTTTCCTTGCCAATGCATCAAGGATTAAGTGATGATGATGTTCAGCGAGTTACAAGAGCCTTATGGGAGGCGCTTAAGTGAAGGTCGTGGCGATAATTCAAGCGAGAATGGGTTCTACCAGATTGCCCGGGAAGGTTATGAAATCCTTGTGCGGGAAGACGGTCCTTTCTCATGTTATTGCACGTGTTCAAGCATGCCCATATGTGGATGAGGTTGTAGTTGCGACAACTACTGTTCCGCAAGATGATGTGATTGTGAAAGAAAGTGAGATGGCTGGCGCTAAGGTTTTTCGTGGCAGTGAAGGTGATGTTCTTTCTCGTTACTATGAGGCCGCTAAAGAGACTTGTGCTGATATTGTTGTGCGGGTGACTTCCGATTGTCCACTTTTTGACCCGCAAGTACTTTCCCGGATGATCACCTTATTTTTAAAACTTAACGCCAGTCAGCCGGTAGTTGATTATTTAGGGAATTCACTTGAAAGTTCATTTCCTGTTGGTTTGGGAGCGGAAATTTTTAGTTTTGTGGCTCTTGAGAAGGCAAGTATTGAGGCAACAAAGGAATATGAACGTGAACATGTCACGCCTTATATTTATTTGAATCCAGAATTGTTTGCTGTCCGTAATTTCGCAAACGATGAAGATCTTTCTTTCCACCGTTGGACATTGGATACTTCAGAAGATTTTGAGTTGATTACTACTATATATGAACGACTTGGGAAGGATGGGGAATTATTCAGTACAAAGTCGATATTGGATTTATTCCTTAAGGAACCTCAGTTGATCAATGTTAATTCTCATGTGCACCAGAAGCAGTTGGGAGAGTAATAATTTCTAAGGAGATCTATGGGTATGGCAGAAAACTATAAGACGGAACAGGAAAGTTTCTGGGCAGGAGAGTTTGGTGATGAGTATGTAGCTCGTAATCGGGGTGAAGTCCTGGTGGCAAGTAATTTACATCTTTTCTCTCTTATGTTAGCTCGGGCTATGAAGATAAAGTCGGTACTTGAGGTTGGAGCTAATATTGGTCTTAATTTACGGGCTCTTGAAAGGTTGCTTCCCGAAGCTGATCTTGCTGCAGTGGAAATTAATAAAAATGCTGTGCAAGAACTTAAGGATTGGGGGGGAGCGGAAGTTTATCATAGTTCAATTTTTGATTTTTCTTCTTCCAGGCAATGGGAGTTTGTCTTTGCCAGTGGAGTACTCATTCACATCAACCCCGATATGTTACCCTCGGTTTATAATATGATGTACAAGGCCAGCAATCGTTATATCGGTATCGTCGAATATTATAATCCCACGCCTGTTTCTATTCCTTACCGGGGGCATGACGATAGACTTTTTAAGCGGGACTTTGCCGGTGAAATGATGGATCTTTTTCCTGATCTTAAATTGATTGATTACGGCTTTGTGTACCATCGCGATTCTAATTTTCCTATGGATGATTCAAATTGGTTTATGTTGGAAAAGGGCTGAAATTAAGGAGGCCTTGGGAAATAAATGAAAATGCAGGATTTTTTAAGAGAACAGACATCCAAAGGAGTTGTCTCGGTTTCTCCTATGCCCTCGTCCGAGGAATTGGCTGCTTTTTATGCCGATAGTTACTATCAGGAAACTCCGTCAAAAACATATAGCACCCATTATTCTGAAGATGAGTTGGCGCATCGAGTTCTCAGGGCTGAATTGATTCTCTTTGCTCTGAAGAAGGTGGGTTTAAAGAACGATTCGCAACCAAGTTTTTTGGAGATTGGATGTGGAGAGGGCTTTTTGTTGAAGGCAGCAAAGGAGTACGGATATGAGGTGCGTGGTGTGGATTTTAGTGACTATGGGATCCAGAATTATCACCCCGAACTTATAGATCATATTGAGGTTGGCGATGCCTATCAGATACTGCAACAGATTTTTGTCGATCAGCATCATCGTTTTGATGTTTGTGTTATGCAAAATGTGTTGGAGCATGTGATAGATCCTGAGGATTTGTTGCATAAAGTAAAACAGATAATGAGTCCTGGCGGAGTCGTTGTAATAACCGTTCCCAATGATTTTAGTCGAATTCAGGCAAAACTCATGGATGAGGGAATGATCGAGAACGAATACTGGTTTCAACCGCCTCAGCATCTTCATTATTTTAACGTTGATACGATTAATTCTTTTGTTGGTCATTGCGGATATTCAGTAGTGGATGCTTTTGCCGACTTCCCTATCGATTTCTTCCTTTTTCATTCTGGTTCCAATTATGTAAAGGATTCCGCTCAAGGTAAGGATGCCCATAAGGCACGGATTACCCTCGATCTATTGCTCGCTGAGCGAGGAGTCGCCGTTTATCATCAACTTTGTCAAGCTCTTACGGCCTGTGGTGCAGGGCGAAATGTAACCGTTCTTTTAACGGCTATGTCTTAGATCTACTTGTCTTTTCATCGTGTCGGGTGTGGGTGTTATGCAAGTTGTTTTTCGAGTGGATAGTTCTTTTTTGATCGGGACAGGGCATGTCATGCGCTGTCTGGCCTTGGCTGATGAATTAAGACGAGTAAGAGGGGCAACTGTTAACTTTATCTGTTGTGACTTGCAAGGCAACATCGCATCAACTGTCAGGCAAAAAGGATACAAGGTGCATATTCTGGCGCAACCCTGTGATGACTTAATCAGTCAAAGAGTTGATGCGTCGCAGACCAAAGAGGTTATGGGGTGTAAGCACGATTGTGATTGGTTGGTTGTGGATCATTATAGCCTTGATAGAGAGTGGGAAAGCCAACTACGAGGATATGCGCGGCAGATAATGGTTATAGATGATTTGGCCAATCGCCCTCACGATTGCGACTTATTGCTTGATCAAAATTTATATGAAGGCATGGAAAAAAGATATGAAAATTTAGTGCCATCGACATGTAAGCAACTTTGTGGTCCAAGGTATGTTTTGTTGCGGCCTGAATTTCAAGAATGGAAAGAACGGTTGCCTCGGGTGATAGGTGATGTTCGAAGAATAATGGTTTTTTTTAGTGGTAGTGACCCAACCAACGAGACATTAAAGGCTTTGCAGGCGGTGTCGATCTTTGATCGACCTGATATTGTTTTTGAAGTGGTGTGTGGAGCTGCAAACCCCTATAAACCAGAGATTGAGCAGTTGTCCGGTCAATTGCCGAATGTTACCTGTCACCGGCAGGTTGCGAATATGGCAGAACTGATGGCCCGGGCTGATCTTGCCATAGGCGCCGGAGGGGGGGCCATGTGGGAGCGTTGTTATCTTGGGCTCCCAGCCATAACAATGGTGACGGCAGAAAATCAATTGAAGACTACCGAGGCTGTGGCACGAAAAGGTGCCATCCTGTATGCCGGGAAAGCTGAAGATATCTCATGTGAAGATCTGGCTGAAATTATTGCAGGTACTGTTAATGACGTTCCTCGTTTGGAAAAAGTTAGTGCGGCCGCCCTTGCTGTCATGGCTGGGCATGGATTGTCATGGATTGAGGGATTTTTTTAAAGATCGTTTCCCTGGAATTAGAGGACTGAGAGATATTTTGAAACTCGTAGTTGTGACCGGCATATCTAGAGGTTTGGGCTTGGCTTTTTATCAAAGGCTCACCAATTGTTCTAATTGCTGGGTGGTAGGGATCGGTCGGAGTTTTACTCAGGAGCAGTTAGATCATGCACGTGATCCTGAAAGGAGGTTCCAATTAGTTCGTTGGGATCTGGCAAAGCCCATGCAACAGGAGAAGGTAAACGTTTTGCTCAGCATTATAGGCGAAATTAGTCAGCAGGAGAATTTCTCTGAAATTATTTACATAAATAATGCCGCCATTGTTGATCCTATCGCTCAGGTTGGATGCCTGGAAGAGAGAGCTGTTTTTAAAGCGGTTTCTGTAAACTTTATGACGCCAATTTTTATTGCCAACAGGTTGGTTCGGTTTGTTGAGGATTACAATAAAAAGTTGAAAATTATCAATATGAGCACCGGGGCTGCCAAGCGACCAATAGTTGGTTGGTCAACTTATTGCTCTTGTAAGGCTGGGGCTGCAATGTTTTTTGATGTTATGGCAAAACAGTTTGCCGGTAATGCACAATTCAAGATCTGTCAGGTTGATCCCGGTGTTTTGGATACGGATATGCAGATGAAAATTCGTGGAGCAGACGTCAATTCGTGTCCCGAAAAAGGCCATTTTGTTTCCTTGAAGCGGGATGGCCGGTTGTTGTCACCCGATGATGTCGCCGCACAAATTGTCGCGGATCATATCTTATGAAGATTGGCATTGTCTCTGATATCCATGGGAATCACTATTCGCTTTCTGCCGTCTTGGCCGAAATGCGAAAACTGGATGTGGAGAGGCTGTTTGTTTTGGGTGATTTGGTTGGGTACTATTATCAGCCCCAGAAGGTTTTTGACATGTTGGCTGGTTGGTCGCCTGAAATGATCCAGGGAAATCATGAACAAATGTTGTTGGACTCCATGGGTAATCCCGCCATGGCGGCTGATATTAAAAAACGTTTTGGCAGTGGTATTTCCGTTGGGTTGGAAAGGTTGGGCGCGAAGGAAATCGGCATTATCCGTACCCTTCCAGAAAGCCGCGAGGTTGAGGTTGATGGTCTTTTGATTAAACTTTGTCATGGAGCTCCCTGGAATCAAAATCAATATATTTACCCCGATAGTCCTGAAGAATTATTTGGCAGATGTTTGGCTTATGAGGCAGATTTTATTTTTCTTGGCCATAGCCATTATCCATTTGTTACTTGTCGCGATAATGTAGTGATTGCAAATCCCGGATCTGTGGGGCAATCCCGAGATAAAGGGGGACGAGCCAGTTGGCTTGTCTTGGATACCGTTAATCGTACTTTAGCTTTTCAGCATACTTCCTATGATGTTGAGCCCCTTTTGAAAGAGGTGATGCGGCATGATCCGGGAAATACATATTTGGCAGAGGTGTTAGTTCGTTGAACCCTGATCGAATAGAGGGATTTTCAGTGCAAAAAAGAATTATCATAGGACAAAACGATATGTCAGGTCTGGTTAAATACGGGACGGTGCTTGTTACCGGTTGTGGTGGTGATATCGGGATCAGCATTGGGCGTATACTCCGGATGAGCAATGTTTGTGAAAAGTTGATTGGATGTGACATGCTCGATAACCATCCAGGCGCGGTCTTTTTTGATGTATGCGAAAAAGTGCCGCGAGCCGATACCGATAAATATTTTGAAAAATTGGCAGGTATTGCGAAAAAACATGCGGTGGATCTAATTATTCTGGTTACAGAGCCGGAATTAAAGGTGTTTCACGAAAAAGGCTATGATCGGTGGTGGAATGATTATCCCATTGTAATGGCCAACCCCCAATCTTTGTCTATCGGTTTGGATAAACTTGCAACTGCAAACTTCCTGAAACAGCATAATCTGCCGGCACCTTGGACGGTTAAGGTGTCTTCCGGGCCTCCGCCGGTATTGCCATGCATGATTAAAGATCGGTTCGGGGCTGGAAGCCGTTCTGTAAGTCTTGTTACCGGGCTAAAAGTTGCTGAGGAATTGGCGCAAACACGTCCTGATGCTATTTGGCAGGAATATTTATACCCGGAGGATGAAGAGTATACTTGTGGTTTATTTCGTTCTGAAACGGGCGAAATAAGACACATTACCTTCAGGCGTAAATTACAGGGGGGGCTGACTGGTAATGGTGAACTGGTTGAAAACAACGAGATTGCCACATTGCTGCAACAAATCGCGTTATTCTTGGAGCTAACCGGCAGTATTAATGTGCAATTACGTTGTATGCCCAATGGCCCTTTTGTTTTTGAGATAAATCCTCGTTTTTCAAGCACCGTTATGTTTAGGCATCTTTTGGGATTTCAGGATTTGCTCTGGTCCCTTTGTGAATCTGCCAAGGTGTCTCTGCCTGAATATAAAAAGCCAACTGTCGGAACCAGAATATATCGATGTGCCCAAGAGGTTATATTGCCGGAGCCTTGCTTCGCTACCAAATAATGTATGGGGTAACTAGCGGTGAAGATTAATAATATCGAAATTGGTGTTGGCTGTTCTCCTTTTGTCATAGCAGAAATGTCGGGGAATCATAATGAGTCTCTGAGTCGTGCTCTGGAAATCATAAATGCCGCTGCGAAAAGTGGTGTCAATGCATTAAAAATCCAGACCTATACGGCGGGCACGATGACGCTTGATTTAAAAGAAGGGGAATTTGTTATAAATGACCCTCAAAGTCTATGGAACGGGTCTTCGCTTTACGAGCTTTACGATAAGGCGCATACGCCATGGGAATGGCACAAACCAATATTTGATCGTTGCCGGGAATTGGGGCTGATCTGTTTTAGCACCCCATTTGATGAAACGGCAGTGGACTTTCTCGAATCTCTTGATGTTCCCTGCTATAAGGTTGCTTCCTTTGAAATCGTAGATATTCCTTTGATTCAGAAGGTTGCCGCAACAGGGAAGCCCTTGATCATATCAACGGGAATGGCAAGCATTGCTGAGATTGATGAGGCGGTCCGCGCGGCCTGTAATGCTGGAGGAAAAGATATAGTACTTCTTAAATGTACAAGTACTTACCCGGCTTCCCCGGCCGAGAGTAATTTGTTGACTTTGCCGCATATGCGGGAGCTGTTTGGTTGTGAGGTGGGTTTGTCGGACCATACTTTGGGTATTGGGGTTGCTTTGGCTTCGGTGGCACTGGGGGCAACTGTAATTGAAAAACATTTTACCCTTAACCGGGGCGATGGTGGTGTGGATTCGGCGTTTTCTCTGGAACCCCATGAAATGTCTCAATTGGTATCCGAGGCAGAGCTGGTCCGTCAGTCACTGGGAAAGATAAATTATTGTCCTATGGAAAAAGAAAAGAAGTCGCTTCGCTACCGGCGGTCACTTTATGTCGTGGAAGATATGCAAATCGGAGAGATCTTAACTGAAAAGAATATGAGGGCCATCAGGCCCGGGTTAGGTTTGCCTCCCAAGTTTTATAATGTCTTGTTGGGTAAGCGGGTCAAGCAGGCAGTGAAAAGGGGGGTTCCTCTTGATTGGGCGTTGATCTCTTGATCTTTTTCCCAGAGGAAAAAGTTATATTATTTGATTGAGCGAGTCGATAAGGCATAGAGAGTTTAACGTTATCAGATTGAGATATGTAACAACTTAGTTACGTATGATGCTTTAAGGAGGGAAAAATGAAAGATATGAAAATTTTATTTATCAACCCCTGTCTGCGCAAAAAATCGGCTTACAAAATGTTGCCTGTTGGGTTGGCATACATCATGACTGTTGTCCATGAACATGGTTATGATTTTGATCTGCTGGATATCGACATCAATGAGTATTCCGATGAGTATGTTGAAAATTTTCTTAAAGAAAATCAATATGATGTCGTGGCGTATGGTTCTATTGTCACCCACTATAAATGGATTAAGTGGCTCACTCATGCCGTCAGGCGAGTGCAGCCAAAAGCAAAAATTGTGGTCGGCAACTCGGTGGCCGGTTCCTGTTATGAGGTCTTCCTTGCAAACGCTCCGGCTGATGTCGTGGTTATTGGCGAGGGTGAGTATGTCTGTCTTGATGTTTTTAATGCAATCGCGAGTGGCACTTCTCTGTCCGGGGTTGAGGGAATAGCCTTTCGGGATGATAACGGTGAGATTGTCAAGACTGCCAAGCGCAAGGCCTGTGCGATTAATGATCTTCCCATGATTAATTGGGAATTTTTTGATGTCCCTCGTTACCTTGAGACCTCCAGGGGCAAGCTTGCCTTTGGAGTTGATGATGATAATTCCCTGGCTATGCCTGTTGCCACCGCCAGGGGCTGCATTAATAAATGCACCTTTTGTCACTATGTTTTCTGGGATGACCCATATCGTTTCCGTTCTCCTGAAAAGATTTTGGCGGAGGTTCGCCGTAATATGGAAAGTTATGGCGCTTCTTTTATCAATTTTTGGGATGACTTAAGTTTTGCCGCCTTGCCTCAGGTCGAAATGATGGTGGAGGCAATTTTGGAATCCGGCCTGCAATTTAAATGGAGCGCCGCGATTCGTACCGATCTTTTGGGTGATCCCTCCAAACCATACGAAAGAAGGCTTGCGGTGGCCAGAAAGATGAAAGAGGCAGGTTGTACCACCGTTGGTTTTTCTCTGGAGTCCGGAAACAGAGAGATCCTGGCGATGATGAAAAAGAGGGTCAAAATTGAGTATTTTGCTGAGCAGATCAGAGTGCTTAAGGAGGTCGGTATTGCCAGTAACGTAAGTGTGATTTTTGGTTACCCGATAGAAACCAGGGAAACCATTTGGGAAACGGTGAACATGTGTCTGGAAAATGGTGTTTATCCCAGTATGGGCTATCTCTTGCCCCTGCCGTATACCGAGATGTATCGATACGCCCGGGAGAACGGCTATATCCCGGATGAGGATAAATTTCTTACCTCTATTACTGAGCGCCAGGATATCTGTCTGAATATGACCCAGATGAGTGATGCGGAAATTTCTGCCGAGATTAAAAAGGCGGCCCAGCGGGCCAATGAAGTGCTCCACCTCGGGCTAGATGAGGGTAAACTCCTTAAAACCGGGGGTTATAAGCGGCATACCAACAAGGAAGAGCAGCTTAAGAAAGAAAAAAGAATGATTGACCCGGACAACCTTGAACGTAATGAAAATGATTTCAGTTTTAACTACAGCCAGGTCTCGTTTGGTGAAAAGTAGATTGAGATCAACATGTTAAGTGGCCTTGCGAGGATCTAGGATATGACTATTGAAATGCCCCCTGATTATTTTATAAGGAATTTGGCCTTATTAAAAAAACATTATCCGGTGCTCTGGCGAAAACTGACGGAAGAGCCGCCGCAATCAAAAGGAGAACTTACTGTATCTCCGCAGGGCGATCCGAATCTATGGATAAGTGATGAAGATGGTAAAGAGGTTTTTCTCCATCATGTAGAAAATCCTACCATGGAAGTTGGACAATTTCTAAAGTTGGTTCCGGAAAAGGCCACTGGATTTGTCGCCTTTCTTGGTATGGGCCTTGGTTATGCCCCACTCGCTTTTGTTGCCGAACGCAAGCATATTAGTCGAATGGTAATTTTTGAGCTTGATGAAGCGGTTTTTGTGCAGGCGATGCGCGCCATGAATTTGTCGCCGCTTATTGCCAACCCTCGGGTCGAATTGGTTGTAGGTGCAGAGCCTGATCTGGCCAAAATTTTGAATCAGTTTATCGCCGCCTTGACTTTGGAGTCAATTTACACCCTGGAGCATGTGGGAGCTTTCGCGCTTCATCCGGCAGGATATACTAAGCTAAGGGATGATTTTTTTCAGTTTGCCAATGCGATGAATGTCGGGGGTAATACAACGGTCGCCTTTGGTCAATCCTTTGTGGAAAATCGTTTTCGGCAACTCAGTAGTATTCGTCACGATGCCATGTTTGGTTCTCTGCATGATGCTTTTGCAGGAGTGCCTGCAATTTTAGTCGCGGCAGGGCCATCGTTGGATAAAAACATTCATCTTTTGGCGCAAGCAAAGGGACGAGCCGTTATTATTGCGGTTGATGCGGCTATTCCAGCCTTAATCGCCCATGGGATTGTGCCTGATTTTGTCGCCTCCATTGATCCGCAGCCGATTACCTATGAGAAGTATGCTGATTACGCCGCAGAAGGGCTTTTAGATGTTTCTCTGATTTGTCCCCCCTGGGTGATATGTAAGGTTCCTAAATATCTTCAGGTTAGCCAGGTGTATTGGATGTTTTCCCAGGGCAATATGGAAAAATGGCTCAACTCCTTACTGGGCGGTCATTTAATGTTTGCCGGAGCAAGTACCGTCGCCCATCTCAATCTGTATGCCTCTATTATCCTTGGCTGCTCGCCGATTGTTTTTCTCGGGCAGGATCTTGCTTTTACTGATGGGGGAGACCACGTCGGACATACGGTTTTATCCAATCAGGATGCGATTCTAAAAAGTGTGGAGCAAAATCATGATTTACGGCAAGTCAAGGGCGCCATGGGCGGCATGGTATTAACGAACCGTTCTTTTGTGGGAATGATCCGTACCTTTGAGGCGATTATTAGCGGTCATCCAGGCGACTATGTCAATGCCACGGAAGGGGGAGCTCATCTTGAAGGTACTACGGTGCTGCCGTTGTCTGAGGTAATAGAACGTTATTGTCAGTCGGAAGTCAATGTCGGCCGGGTTCTCAACGAAAAAAGCAAAGCAACCGCCAATTCCGATCTTAGTCTGCTGTTGGGTGAATTTTCATCGATAAAAAAGGATGGAAAGGTCCTGATTGATGATATTGAAAAGACGGATATTTTGGCTGAACAAATTTTACTTGGCGTTCGGAGTTTGATTAAAAATGGTTCCCCCGTAAATAAATTTGAACAACTGCCTGGTAAGTTGCGCAAGAAAATTGAAAAAAATGATAAATTGCATGGCAAGATTGATCGGTCAAGGGTTTGGGGGGTTTTACAGGAAGTAACGATGCAAGGCCTCAGGGGAACCGAACGGATGAAGGTCGCCATTGAGTTACTTGGCGGGTGCCCGGGAAAATATCTGGCCTGGATTGAAAAAAGCATTGAGCGTCTTCAGGAGATTAATCGGGTGCGACATGATGTTCTGGCTGATTTTTTGAGTCGTGTCGCCGGGATCTATGATGTTTTGCAAGAGGAAGGACTTCTTACTCAAAAGATAGAGGGGCAGGGTGATAACCACCAATCCCGGATTGAGCTGGCCAGGCATTACATGGATAATGATGATATTCGGTTGGCCAGACCGATACTGGAAGAGGAATTGGCGAAATCAGGGGCAACCGCTGATGTTTGTTTTTTGCTGGGCAAAATTGCGGCATTACAGGGAGATTTTGAGAAGACCGCATCATTGTTTTCGGATGTGCGCCGTCAAGAGCCGCACATGGAGGAGGAGATCAATGCCTTTCTTGATAAGTGTGCCGAGGAGTATGTCGAGTTTGCTCTGAAATATCAGGGGATTGATAGTATCACCTGTCGGAAAATGTTGCTGAAGGGATTTCGTTACAGCACCAGGCAGTCAAATCTGAGAACAATGCTGGAAACAGCAATAGCTGAGGATGTCTCTAAAATAGAGCAGTTCTGTGCTGAAAATAAGGTAGCAGCCAACGGGCGGATTATAAAATTTTGGGGGGAACAGTTAGGTGCCTGCAATTTGGAAGAGCTTTTCTCTACAGAGCAGTTGACGATAATCTATTTTGCTTACGGGCAGCTATTTTTTGAGCAGGAAGATTATTTAACGGCATTGGTCAATTTTGAAAAAGCAGTGGGCTATGCCCCGAGTGATACCAAGAACTATATTGCTGTTCTGGAGGCCGCCCTCAACGCCGGTTGTTTTGATAAGGGGGTCGCGGCCCTTGTTGACGCTGTTGCCCTTGATAGTACTTTGGCAAGGTATTGGGATGAATTGGGTGATGTGTTTTTCGGGGCAGGGCGGTTTGAAGATGCGTTGTCGGCTTATGAACAATGTTTTCTTGCCATGCCTGAAAACATTAATCTTCTGCGGAAGATCGGCGACTGTTACAAGTCCCTCGCGCAATACGAAGCGGCACAAGAGGCATACCTTCGTTGTCGGCAAAAAACAGTAATTGAGCATGAGGGAAGTTGTATGTAATTTTTTTTAATCTGATTTTAAGAGGGTAAACAACGGGGTGGTCAGAAATGACTTCACCCCGTTTTTTTTTGCTTAGAAAATAATGTTTAAGCTTTGTTGGTGAATACCGATATGTATTTTAGTCGGAGTTTTTTAGCTGGGACAGAATCCCGATTTTATCTTTGGCTTTCATCGCATTGAGCAAAGGAGGTGACTTTAAGAAAAGTTGTACAGGTTGAGTAACTGATCGATTTTAGAAGTAGAATTTGAGGGAAGAAAGGATTCTTCCCCCGTAGGTAAAACATCATGGATGGAGGAATAAAAAATGTCATTACGTATTAACACTAATATTGCGGCCCTAAACGCCCATAAAAACATGATCAAGAATGATAATTCTCTTTCGGCTTCTCTGGAGAAACTATCATCTGGTCTACGGATTAACAAAGCGGCTGACGATGCTTCAGGTATGGCGATTGCCGATGCTTTGAAGTCGCAGGCGCTGGGTCTTGGCCAGGCCATCAGGAATGCCAACGATGGTATTTCGATGGTACAGACCGCTGACGGTGCTTTGGATGAGGCGATTAACATTGTTAACAGCATCAAGACCAAAGCTATCCAGGCGGCCCAGGATGGTCAGACTACCGACTCCAGAAAGGCGATTCAATCTGATATTGATAAGCTGACGGAAGAGCTCGATATTATCGCTCGAACCACAGCTTTCAATAACCAGAAACTCCTTTCCGGTAACTTCACGAATAAAGCCTTCCAGATTGGTGCATACTCTAAAGAGACCGTGTCAATTTCTATTGCCTCTGCCGAGTCTACCAAAATAGGTCATGTGGCGGCTTCGACCATGACCTTTAACTCTGAGGGTACTTCGTCTCTCTCTTTCTATAGTAGTTTGCAGAATGCAACCTATAATCTGGAGACAATTGAAGTTGCTTATGACAATACCAGGGACCACAGTGTGGGTGCTGTGGCCGATGCGATCAATAAGATGAGTGATCTCCTTGGTCTTTCTGCCGAGGCTAGTGTGACGTCGACCACTACAAATAATATCACCGCTGGAACCACTGATTCTACTTTTACGATTAACGGAGTTACCATTGGTGAGGTTCCGGTTTTGGAGAATGATTCCACCGGCTCCCTGGTGAAAGCGATTAATCAGAAATCTGATCAGCATGGTATTTTTGCTTCGGTTGACAGTGAAGGCATTATGACCCTGACCTCTATGGATGATCGGGCTATCGAAGTAAGTGGTGGTGCCGCGACGGCTGCTGTCTTAGGGCAGACTGCCAGTTCTATGAGTACACTTGGTATGATCAATCTTACCCAGTATGGTGCGGCCGAGATCGTGGTTAACGATCGTTCTGGTGGTATCGCCGTATCTCTGACGAGTGATCTTGAGATCGGTGCGGCAACGGTTGCTGCGGGTAATACCATGGCTCTTACTTCCGGTTCTGATTTGCTCGCAGGTTCCACTATTGGTTCTGGTTCTACCTTCACCTCGGCGCTTACCTTGGCCGGCGGGGAGGTTGTGAGTGGTGCCGGCATTGCGGCGGCGGCTACTTCTTCATTGGCTGATGGCTCAGTGTTGAATTCCGGCACCGTACTCACCAATGATGTGACTATTGCAGGTATAGCCTCGACCGCCGGGAATGTGGTTCTTGGTTCCGGCTCCGAGCTTATTGATGCTTCGGTGATCAATACTCCAAGTGCTGCTTTGGGTAGTGATGTAACTATTGCGAATACGGGAGCTACAACCGGGAATGTTGTCCTTGGTTCCGGTTCTGTGTTGAATGACGCAACGGTTGTTGCTTCGGCAAGTACTTTTGATAGTGATGTGACTATTGAGAATACCGGCGCGACCAACGGGGTTGTTACTCTGGCTTCCGGTTCCACCCTGGAAGGTGGGACGATAGTTGCTTCTGCAAGTACGATTGATTCCGATATTACGATTGCCGCGATGGCGAGTGGTGTCCAAAATGCTAATATTGTTTTGGGTGTAGGCACTTATTTGGAGGCGGGTACGGTAATTGGTTCCGGTGTAACCATCACGACCACGACTGGCGTTATCGGCGGGAGTGGTGTTACTATTGGGGTTGGTGGTGTGTATCTAGACTCTGGCGTTGCCGGCAATCGAACCTTGACCCTTGATGCGGGTACTTCAATTGTCTCCGGTAGTATCTTTGCTGCCGGAACCACGACAACAACCGATGCTCTGACTTTGGCTGGCGGCACTCAGACTATGACCGGAGGTCTTACCCTGGCCGCGGCCTCGGATATCGCCTCTGGTTCTACCTTGGCGGCCGGGACCACTACCGTTACTGATGCCGTAACTACTGATGGACAGCAGACTATGGCTGGTGGTTTTACCCTGGCTGCGGCCTCGGATATCGCCTCTGGTTCCACCTTGGTTGCCGGTTCTACCGCCAGTGGTCAAGATCTGACCCTGGATGGTACTCAGACCATGACTGGTGGGTTGACTCTGTCGGCTACCTCCAATATAGCCAGTGGCAGCACATTGGTCGCCGGTTCTACGGCCAGTGGGCAAGATCTTACCTTGTCCACCGATCAGGTAATTGGTGTAGCAATGACTTTGGGCGCAGGTTCTTCACTTGGCAGTGGCTCAACTTTGGCCGTTGGCTCCGAGCTCAACGGAGAGGCTATTGACAACGATCTTGCGGTTACAGGAACGTTGACCCTTGCCGCTGGTTCAGCCCTGGCCTCTGGTTCTGATTTGGCCACCGGTTCTACCTTGGGGGCAACGGTTACTCTGCTTAACGATGAGACCGTAGCTGCTGGAACTGATATGGTGCTCAATTCCGGTTCCACTCTGGCCTCCGGTAGTATCATTTCCGCCGGGACCGTATTGAATGCTGCGATTACCGATGCCTCTGGTACCGTTTTCGCTGCAGGAACGACTCTTTTTGAGGATATTACCACCGCCGGTACTACCACGGTTGTCGGTGAAATGACTCTGAATAGTGGTTCCGTGTTGGCCGCCGGTTCTACTTTGGCCCCCAATACAACAGCTACGGATACTGCGGCTGGTTTTACCAAGAGCACAGCGACTATCAACCGTCTGGCTGATGTTAGTGTTCTTACTCAGGCCGGTGCCCAGACAGCAATCGCGGTTGCTGACTCTGCGTTGAAAGATCTTGACAAGGTAAGGGCTGGTCTTGGTTCTGTTCAGAATCAGCTGACCTCAACTATTGCCAATATCTCTACCACCAGGGTTAACATCTCTGCGGCTGAATCTTCCATCCGTGACGTTGACTTTGCTGAAGAAGCAGCCAACTTCTCCAAGATGCAGATTCTGGTCCAGGCCAGTTCCTTCGCGATGGCTCAGGCCAACGCCAGCGCCCAGAACGTTCTGCAGTTACTGCAAGGATAATCTGAAAGCTTACAGTTCGTTAGAACTGGAAGCGGCGTGAAATCGGGGGTTGCGGACGAAAGTCCGTAACCCCTTTTTTTATTAAATGTATTGGAGTGGAGAACTAAGTTGTCGAACGGATGGAGACTGCTTCGTCGCTCAAGTTACTCGCAGTGACGGCTTGTCGGTGATCAGTCGTCACTAGGAGGAGAGGTGTAGAAGTGATTTGTAATATATGTTGATATTTTATTGCTTTGAAGGAGGGAGGCGCAAAAATTGCAACTCTTAGAGCTCAGAGGGATCTAAAGGGAATTTTTTGCTCATGTTTCAATAAAGGCGGAAGATATCCAGAAAATCCTAAAGTATTTTTTTGTAATGCCGATAAATAATTATAAGTGAAAGTGTGTTTTAATCGTGTGTGGCATACTTTTCCTGTCTAATCAAGAAGATAGCTTTAGCGGGAAAAGGGATGCTATGGCAGGAGGATTGTAGATATGGCTGGAAGTATAAGTACTCTCGGAGTTGGTTCCGGATTGGATTTAAACGATATTATCGACCAGTTGCGCGCAGTGGACACCAAGGTTATTGACCTTAAGCAGGCAAAAATTACCACTCTTGAGGCGCAGCTTGAGGAGTTTACCGTCGTTAAGAATAGCCTTCTTGATATGAAAAGCCAGGCCCTTAATCTTTCCCTTACCGGTAGTTATCTGCAGCGGTCTATTTCAAGCTCGGACGAAGATGTCGCCTCGGTGCAGGTTACTGACGGCGCCACCGTGCAAAATTTTCCCCTGGTAGTAACCGATCTTGCTTCCAAGAGTTCCTGGTTGTCGGCCGGCCTGACCGCGACCACCGATAGTGTTAATTCTCAGGGCAGCGACCAGGCCTTCAGTTATAAGGTCGGTACTGACTCAATAGCGGTTATTGTGCCTGACGGCACCACCTTGAGCGGTCTGGTTGATCTGATCAATAATGATGAGAATAACCCGGGAGTCACTGCCTCGGTAATTAATGACGGTGATCCGGCCACGCCATACCGGTTGTTTCTGCAGGCTGATGATACCGGCGAGGACAATCGGATAGAGGCCCTGGCCTGGCTGCCTGATCTGGCGATGACCGAACAGGAAGGAGCGGCGGCTGATTCGTTGAATGCGCAGTTTAAGATTGATGGGATCGATTACCAGCGACAAAGTAACAGTTTCAGCGATGCCGTAACAGGAGTCACTTTGACTCTTAATGGGATCGGCTCTTCTACGGTCAGTATTGTCAGTAATGATGACGCTGTTTTGGCATCGATCACCGGTCTGGTCACTTCTTACAATGAGGTGGTTCAGGAGATCCGGAGCAACACTGCCTATGACAACGAAACGGAAAGTTTCGGGATATTGGCCCGCACCTCCCTGCGGAGCATGCCTTTTGATCTGCAGAATTTGATGACTACTACTTTTGCCCGGAATGAAAATCTGATTACTCACACCTATAATGATGCCGACGGCTCTGTTACCACAACCGACAAGAATATTTATTCGTTGTTCGATCTCGGTCTTGAGTTCAACAGTGACGGAACGATAACGATTGATCAGGATAAGCTGAAGTCTGCCTGGGCCGATAAGAGTGAAGGGGTCAAGGCCTTATTCCTCGGGGATGAGGAGGGCAAGGTTACCGGTCTTGCCGAGCAGATTAATGATCGGTTGCGGGCATATACCGTAGGCACCGGTCAGATAGAGGCGGAGAAAACTGCCGCCCAGGGCCGGATTACCGATCTGGAATTGCGGATTGAGACCGAAACTGCCAGATTAAATAAAAGATATGAATTATTGACTCAACAATTCATTGGATTGGACCGATATATGAATCAGATGACTTCAATATCCAACTTCCTTACCAGTCAGTTTGACAGTATCAGCAACGCGCTGTCAGGTAACGGGGGCAAGTAGGCGGATATTAAGATTGTAACGATTCATAAATCATTAATTCAATGGGGAGACGATTATGGTTTCAAACCGAGTGCGCAACGTTTATGGGCAGCTTGATTCACAGGCAAAGATTCATCCTGTTAAGTTGATTCATATGATGTATGAGCGGGTTTTAATACATTTTGATCTGGCCGAAGCCGGGATTAACGAAAAAGATCCCCGCAAGCGTGGTGAAAACCTGGGCAAAGCCCTGACGATTATTACTGAACTTAATGCATCAATAAAAGCGGATGACAAGTCCGAGGCCGCCGCCTTTTTACGGGGAATGTACGGCGCCATTATGGTTGAGTTGCCAAAGGTTTCTTTCGATAATGATTTGAAAGTTCTGCACCAGGCCCGGGGCTATATATCAAGGCTTAAGGATATCTGGGAGCAGACGGCGATGAAGGAAAGCGGTTTTGAGGCATCGGTGCCCGCAAAGCAAAAAGTTGCGGTTCCTAAATTGCAGGAAAAAGTTGGTCAGGCGGTTTCCGCGGATATTTCTTTCCGGGGTCTTTCCGTCTCTATTTGATGAGAGTTAAATAGTTTTAATCGGTAGTGAAAAGGTGAGATTCTGATGATCGCACACGATTTAACGATATTTAAAACTGGTTTCGATCAGGTCTGTATGGAATTTGAAACAATTCAGCAGGAGCAGCTCTCGGCTCTGAAGGCCGGGAATTTGAAGGATGTGATGTCCTGGCATGACCGGCGGGAGAAATCCTTTCTCCGTTTGCAGCAATATCTGGGGAAGGTTGCCGATGAGTTTGATCAGCCTGAAGATCTGGCTTTTCTGGGCGAGTTTCAGGAAAGACTTGGTTTACTGTTGGCGACCGAGAAGGTCTTGGATAAAGCCGCGGTCGCATGCCGGAAGGTGGTGGTTGACAAGCTTGGTGATTTGCGTAGAGGGAAAACAGCGTTAAAAGGATACAGTCTTAAGTCCGGGAAAGCACTTGAAGCGAGATTTTTGAGCAGCAGGAGTTAGAATGATAGTAAATAAAGTGTGGAGGTTATTATGGATATTAACACGAATGCCGAGGTAAAAGGGTTTGGTGTAGTTCCCGCTCCTTCGGTGGTGAGAGAGGAACGGATTAAGCCGCAGGTCGCTCCGGTCCAGAACATGGATGATTCTGCCAAGGTGGCATTGGATGAAAAGGCTCTGCATGGCAGTAAGGTGCAAGGCTCAAAGCCGAAGTCCAATGGCGAAAAGGGTGCTGCTTCCGCTGAAGATATCGCTCGATATGTTGGCGAGATTCAGGAACGTTTGCAATCGATGGGCAGCAGGTTAAGTCTGGCCCTGGACAAGGATAGTAATAGTATTGTGGTTCAGGTGACAGATCGGGAAACCGGTGAGCTTATCAGGCAGATTCCGTCTGAGCAAATGATGGAATTAAAGAGTAAGCTTGAAGATTTGGTGGGCATGCTACTCGATCAGAAAGTTTGACAATTTTTTGGTAGCGTTGTCAACAGGAGACCCAAGGAATTGCTCTCCGTTTCTCAGCTGTTTAACCCTTTAAGCATCGAACCCATTGTAATAGTAGGCGAGCCGGACTTTGGTTACATTCAGCGCCCCTTCCGTGCTCCACTTGCTC
>JAHJIY010000055.1 GCA_018823175.1 Pseudomonadota bacterium | reverse complement strand
TCGGTGATGATGCCGGTTTCGAATTGGCCTGCCAGCCATGGGAATGACTCGCCATCGTGGCCTGCGAGACGGTGGCGCGTTCCAGACCGCCAAAATACCCCCGTCTGTAATCGTTGCCCTGATGGAGCGCAGCACGACCGCGCAAATCAGGCAGAGCCATGGTCGTCTGGCCATCGCCTCCAAAGGTGTTTCCAATTAAAGAATACAGCGCTTGATTCTGGTTAATCGGCAATATGCTACCGTCGCACGCTGCCCAATCCCTGGGCGCGAAGTCAAAAGCCATCATGGATATTTGTCCTTGAAAGGGTTCCATAGTCTAGTGCTCTCCTTATGCTAAGAATGTTGAAATTTTAAAAACTTTAGTACCAACTCATGGTCCCTTCGGCAATGAAACCAAGGCCAAGCATCGACCCAGGACCAGTACCACGCATAAATCATTTTTTGTCATTGGTGTTGTTCAGTCGGGAAAACGCCGCCTGGTATAACGGATCTGCCCCTCCCTCGGTGTCAACGACCGGTACCAGAAAGAGGTCGTGCTTACCCATCTGTTTGTGCCCGATCCGATAGGTGCCCTGGGGTAGAAAGACCCCTGCCGCAGCCTTGAATAAGGCCGAGAATTGGGTCATTGCCTTGCTTTCCGAGCCAACAACTTCCACCAAGGTAACCTCTACTGGTTCCTCCACCCCCTCCGGGTGGATGGTGAAGATGGTGTGCAAATGCGGCTCAAAAGAATTCTTTTGCAGCTGGTCGATCATTATCCTCCTCCTTTGCATTAGGTTTATCGGCTTGTGGAGCATAGTCAAACGACATCATTGTGATTTCGCCAACAAACGGCTTAGCCATCGTTCACCCCCTCGGTTAGTTTTTGATACATACCGATCTGGCCGGAATCCACCCTCGGCGATCATGGTAAATGGGGAAAACTAATCTCATAAAATAGGCCCTCATCTGCCCCGGGAAAGAATTCAGGCACAGTAAAGCGGTGCATGGCTTCAAGTTGCTCATGATAAATTCCGTTGGTGCCCTGGGTGATGTCTTGAGTCGGATCCCCCCTCCTTGAACAACAGAGAAAAACTTTCCACTGCTGCGGCCTGTCTGTCGGTGAACTCCATCAGCGTCGCCAATTCTGGTTGATCAATTCCCTGTGGAAAAAATAAATCGGCTGGTCAAGTGCGGCTCGAAGGACAGTTTGGGCAAATGCTTTCAGCATGTCAGGCCTCTAGGTTAAAAATTGCTGCGGTATCGTTATCTTCTATCACCCGGCAATCCATTTTCGGCAGCGGGCCGCCGGTTTGATCGTAGCGGAATCGAATCTTCCGAGCATATTGATGATGTGAAAAATCGTAATACTTCTTGGCCATGGTGATACTGGAATTGTTTTCGATGAGTTGCAGATCACCGAAAACCCGAACCGTGGTGAAGAGTTTCAACTCGACACAGGTGCCGATCTTATCCGGCACGGTGACCTCTCCGTCGTGGTCTCCACCGCTCAATCGTCCCTTGTGAAGGATCAGAACCTTGCCCAGAGCGATCCGTTCGGGATCGGGTTTCGGGGTCTGGCTGTAAAAAAGATGCTTCTGTTCCTGGCGGGGATCAACCAGCCGGGCATCGATCTCCACCGCTTCCGGGATGACGATGGCATCATCTGAGAGTTGCGGTACTAGATTTTTAAGGATCGCCACCTGTGGTTCGTGGTCCAGGCAGGCCTGCATGGTCTCGGAGAGCAGAATATCATATTTGGTTCCTGCCGGGATGGTATAGGTTGCGGCGTCGGTCAATATGAAATTTCCGACCGAGTCCCCCAGTTCGAGTTCGGCAATAATTTTTTTTGCCGATTCAAGAGTGATTTCGTTGATATCGAGCAGATCTACTTGCAGTTGCTCCGGAGGGAGGATGGTTAATAAGGGTGTCAGTAAGGTGGCGTAAGGACCGCAACCGGCATAAAGGATGGTGATCGGGCGCTTTTTGTTCTTGTCGGCGGCATCCTGTATGGCTTTGAAGATACCTCTTAGGAAAACAGCGGTTCGCTGAAGTTCAAGCAGGCAATGGGCCGCGGCTCCCGGCGAGATCGCCTTGCCGGTGGGTAGAATGATCTCTTCCTGGGTGAAATCGTCGGCTCGAATATCTGAGATGGATGTGTAGATTTCATACATCAGATCTATTGCCTTCTTCATTTCAAAGAAATCATTTTCGCAATTAAGGAGCAAGTGGGTCGCGGTGGATAATTTGTCAAAAAGTTGACTTTTCATCTTGGCTATTTCCGTTGAGGCAAAAAATATACAGATTGATTGAGCAGATAGAGGCGTGGATTTTGCTTTTTTAAAACTTATTTCTAACCTTTATTATTGGTAGCATAGCCATGATTTTTTGTCATGGTATTTTTATGTTAGATTCCGGTATGCCTTGCTTATTGAAGGGAGTGGGATTTGTTGAGCGAATTGTTGCCAAAAAGACAAATGAGACAAGGTTGTCTTAAAGCAAAATTATTGAAGAAAAATTGTTTGGTGGAAGAGGGCTATTTCTGCTCATCATCCAGGAGGGTGGCCGGGATTATACTTTGCTTGCCGAATTTCTGTTTGATATTGTCCAGCGCTTTATTGATCTGTTCTCTTTTTGGTTTGTGTGCGGAAATCGGAAACAGGTCAATCTGTCTTGTTTCACCCTCTGAGGTTAAACTTCCTAACGAGATGCCGAGCAAACGTATCGGTCTGCTTCCGGCCTCGGTCTTGGCAAGTAAAGAAAGCGCCTGGCTGAAAATTTCCAGGTAGTCGTTGGTTGCTTCCGGGATGGTCATCGACCTGGTGATCTGTTTGAAGTCGTGGTATTTGACCTTGAGCGAAATGGTTCGGCCGACTGCAGCAGCCCGTCTCATTCGCTCTCCCACCCTGGTGGCCAGGGATAATATCTCGCGGCGGATTATTTTTAAGTCGGTCAGGTCTTGCGCAAAGGTGTCTTCGTGGCCGATGGACTTGACTTCTCTTTCTGGAATTACTTCCCGATAATCGATGCCTTGCGCGGCCTGGTGCATCTGATGACCGTGTTTGCCGAATTTGGCGATGAGCAGTTCTTTCGGCAAGCGGCTCAGAGCGCCGATTTTTTCTATTCCCATTAACGATAAAGTATTTCTGGTGGTTTCCCCGATTCCCCAAAGTCTTTTGATCGGTAGATCAGCCAGAAATTCCCTTTCCCGGCCTGCGGGTACAATGGTGAGTCCGTCCGGTTTATTGAGATCTGAGGCGATTTTGGCCACCAGTTTTGAGGTCGATACTCCGGCTGAAACAGTGAGTCCGGTCTCCTTTTTGACTAATGCTTTGATTTCTTTGGCTATCTGTTCAGCCGGACCCATAAGTTTTATGGAACTGGTTACGTCCAGGAAGGCTTCATCCAGTGAGATTGGTTCGACCAGCGGGGTATAGCGGTGAAAAATTGCCATGATCCGGCCGGAGATTTCCTGATAACGGGCCATCCTGACCGGCAGGAAAATTGCCGTCGGACACATTCTTTTTGCTTTGGCGATGGACAGGGCCGAGTGGATGCCGAACTTGCGGGCCTCGTATGAGGCGGCGCATACGACGCCACGCTCACTGTTGCCGCCGACTACTACCGGCTTTCCTTTAAGGGTCGGGTTGTCCAGTATTTCTACCGAGGCGTAGAAGGCGTCCATGTCGAGATGGATAATTTGCCGATATGGTTTGTCCATTAGTTTTTAGGTGATCAGTGGTGATTAACATTTTCCCCGGGAAGTTGTCTGATCTGTTTATTATCGCAGGTAATGAGTCAGATGCCGGAGGAATATTTAAAACAACAGATCATATCCGGTTTTTGGCAGGTTGCGCAATAAGCTTTAAATGTTCGGTCAGGTGTCACTATTCTGACGATTGATTGCGGAGTGATCTGATCAGATCGGAAAAAATTTCCGTTTGTCGTGGATTTTATTGTGAGTTGCATGATAGGGAATAATCAAATTTCATGTGGAGTCATTGGCGTTTTGTCTCGTAAAAACAAGATGTTGCAATTGTGTTCGTTGTTTTGGGCGCTGTGCTTCTTTTGCTAATCGCAGGTAGTTTTATCTTTGGCATGAAAATAGCAATATTAGCATCTAGAAATAATTACTTTATGAGAGGGAGCTTTGAATGCCATGAATAGTTCTTTAGCAAGCCATGATATCTTCGGTAGTTCGGCACATCAGATTAATCTGGAAAGCATGATGGATGAGTTGGTTCATCAGCGGAAGCAGGCCAGAAATTTAAGGTTGATCAACGAACTGCACGGCAGATTGGCCGGGGCGGTGGATTTGCAGGCGATTGTCGAGGCGTTTTCCGTCTGGTTGACCCCGTTGGTGGAACATGATCTGGTCGCGTATCATAACTCGGTTTTAGGCAAGAGACATCTGTCCTGCTCCTGTCATGGCGCAGAGCGGCAGGCGGCAATACAGGTGGCGGATAAAATTTTCAATCGACTGGAACATGGTAAGGCAATTAATTGCTGGCAGGAAGAAGCTTATCTGGTCCATAGCTGGCAGTTTACTGGCGCCAACGATGCAAATGCCGATTTTTTGATTATGGGACAGGGATTCGCCCATGATTCACGGGAAATGGAACTGGTTAATGAGGCGGTTTCGATTATGGGCGTTCCTTTGCGTCGGGCGGCGGCCCATGAGGATTTATTTTTGCAGGCCCGCCAGGATAGTCTGACCGGGTTGGCCAATCGGCGGGTTTTTGAGGAGAGGATCGGAGCGATGCTGGAAAGTGCGGACCGTTACGATCATCCGATTAGTGTTGCCAGTATGGATCTTGACTATTTTAAGCAGATTAACGACTCGATGGGACATGCGGCTGGTGACTTGGTTTTGCGCAAGGTTGCGAATTTATTGGCCGGGCTGATCAGGAAATGTGATCTGCTGGTCAGGATGGGCGGTGACGAGTTTGTTCTGGTTTTACCCGACACCTCGCTCAATAATGCTCAAATTCTGGCCCGGCGGTTATGTGAGGCCGTTGCCGGGATGGATCTTGGGGGATATTTTAAAGCCAGACCGGGGATTAGTATCGGGCTTGCCCAATGGCAAAAGGGGCAAAGTTGTGAGCAGTGGCTGCAGCGGGCGGATGAAAATCTTTATCAGGCCAAAGCTGACGGGCGTTCAAGATTTTCCGCCGAGTAGCATGATTTTTTCATTAATTTGATCATTATCTGGACGTGGTTATTTGTCCTGTTGTTAAAAGTAAAAGCAAAACGATAGTGACTGGTTGCTTTATCTCCTTGTTATTTTGGTCTGTTGTTTGCCCAATGGCAGATATGGGCTCTGCCGTTCGGTTATTCTCTTGACACTTTCAGGTGTCGCGTAATATACCTATTATTTGTTTTCCTGACCTTCTGACGATTAAATTCTTTCTTTCGGTATCGAATTTATTATGGACTCAATCAAGGGTATGAACCGTTCTGTCCTGAAAGGATTTATGGCGGCCAGATTTCTGGTGCTTGTTTTTTTTGGGCTGACGCTAAGTGGTTGTGTCTCCCGGATGGTTAATTCCATAATTTTTTCCTCTGCTGAAAATATGCAGTATCAGACCGACCTTGAGTTGATCTGCGATGGTGGGGCCTCCTTTTTGTTGTTGGTCGATAGTATGGTGGTTTCCTCCCCTGAAGATGTGGCCCTGCGTATTTCCGCGACCAAGGCTTACTCTGCTTATATTGCCGCAGTAATTGAGTGTGGCCGGCCGGAGAGGGCAGCCTCTTTGAGTTTGAAAGCCAAGGAGTATGGGTTTTCTTTGCTCGAGAGTATTCCTTCCTTGAAGAATATCCGCAGCATGACCTTTGCTGAAATAGAAAATGGTTTGTTGGGTGTCGGCCTCAAGGATGTCGGGCCTCTTTTTTGGGGGGCCTATGGTTGGGGAACCTGGGTTTTGAATCAGGGTGGTTCGCCGGAATCTCTGGCTGACTTGATCAAAATAGAAAAAATTATGATCAGGGTGCTGGAACTCGATGATGCTTTTTATAATGGCGCTGGTCATCTTTTTCTTGGTATCTACTATGGTGGTCGTCCGAAAATTTATGGCGGGAGGATTGAAGAAGGGCGCAAGCATTTTGAGCGGGCTCTTGTTATAAGTAACCGGCAGTTTCTTCAGGTCCAGTTGTCCTATGCTGAAACGGTTGCCAGGATGCTTTTTGATCGGGACCTGTATGAGAGTCTGTTGCGGGAAATTATTGATTTTCCGCTTGCAAGTCGTCCTGATCTGACTTTAATCAACCAGATTGCCAAGAATAAGGCAAAAAAACTCCTGGAAAATATTGATTTGGATTTTTAGACCCTCTGGCGGAACTATTGAATATGAAACGGTATTTGGTAGTAAAAACATTGAGATAAAACGCAGACTGAATTACGACCGTAGAGGGTCTTATACCCCTCAAGGGGGTACTGAACAGAGTACCCGAAGGGTATGGGAATTTTTTCTCTGGCGGAACTATTGAATATGAAACGGTATTTGGTAGCAAAAACATTGAGATAAAACGCAGACTGAATTACGACCGTAGAGGGTCTTATACCCCTCAAGGGGGTACTGAACAGAGTACCCGAAGGGTAGGGGATTTTTTCTCTAACGAAAATATCGGAAACAAAGCATTGTTTGTGTTGGCTAGAGAAAAAGTGCCAGACAAATTACATCAGTAGAGAGTATAATTTACCCATAAAGATGTTATCTAACAGAATCAATTTACGTCTGGTCGTTAGATAATTTAGGAAGGAGTTTTTCCATGCATCGTTTTTTTAAAATATGCCTAATGATCATTTTCACGTCGATCCTGTTCTGTCCAGTCAGTCGGGCGGATACTCGCCCAAAATATTATTTCAAGATTGCCTCTTTAGCTCCGGCTGGCAGCGTTTGGGCTCAAAGGTTTGATGAGTTTGCTGAAGAAGTAAAGACGAAAACCAACGGCGAGGTCGGGTTCAAGGTCTACCCCGGTGGGGTTATGGGTGACGATCCGTCGGTATATCGTAAAATGAAAATTGGTCAACTGCAGGGCGGCGGCTTCACCATGACCGGTATTGCCGAGATTGTGCCTGATTTTGCAGTCCTTGGTGTGCCTTTCCTTTTGCGGTCTTATGAAGAAGTTGATCTGGTTATTCAGGGAGTCTGGCCTAACTTCAAGAAGTCGTTTGCCGATAATGGGCTGGTTCTGCTCGGCATGTCAGAGGTTGGCTTTGTTTATGCCATGTCAACCTGGCCGGTAAGCACGGTAAGTGATATGAAGAAGACTAAATGCTGGGTGCCGCAGGGTGATCTGGTGAGTCCGGTCTATCTTTCGACACTTGGGGTCAATGCTACATCCCTGGCAATCCCTGACGTGCTTTCTTCCCTGCAAACAGGTCTGATCGACACGGTTTTTAACTCTTATTATGGTTCGATTGTTCTGCAGTGGTTTACTCAGACCCGTTATGTCTCGGACCTGCCTTTTGCCTATAGTTACGGGGTTTTTCTTCTGGATGCCAAATCTTTTTCTCGTCTGCCCGCTGATTATGCCGCGATCATTGAATCAAGCGCCCTTAAATATTTTGCCATTTTATTGAATGATACCAGAAAGAGCAATGCTGATTCCCTGGATGTTTTAAAAAAAAATGGGGTTAATATGGTAAATGTTCCGCCGGAATCCAGAAAGCAATTGCAGGAGCATGGCGTGAAGAGCGTGGAGCGTGTTGTCGGAAAAGTCTTTTCAAATGATATTTACCAGGCGGTGGTTAAAAGACTGGATATTTTCAGAAATAATCATCGGGAAAATGCCTCCAAAGTTTCTATTGATTCTGCGTCATGATTCATAATGTTTACCGGATATGTTCCTGGCTTTTGCGTGGCCTTGATCGGGCGGAGGAAGTATTAATCTGCTTGTTACTCAGTGTGATGATTGTTCTTTCCTGTCTGCAGATTGTTCTGCGGCTTTTTTTCTCCGGTGGTTTTTTATGGGCCGATCCTCTGGTTCGTCATTTGGTGATTTGGGTTGGGATGTTCGGCGCCGCTGCCGTAACCAACCGCGGAAAACATATCGCCCTTGATGTCATCTCTTTTCTTTTACCCCCTAAATTATTGCCCTGGCTCAGGATTGTGATCGATCTTTTTTCGGCCACTGTTTGTGGTGTTCTGGTGTGGGCGGCGATTGTATTTGTTCGGAATGAAGCTATGTTCGGAGGACGGGAATTGCTCGGCATTCCTTCCTGGGGCTGGAATCTTGTCTTTCCGTTGGCCTTTACTCTGATCACCTTGCGGTTTCTGCTCGGCGTTGGCCGAGAATTAAGACGAATTAGCGGTAAGCAGGAATCTCTCACCGTAGAGGAGTCGGTTTAAGATGAGTTTCATTAAGCTGATTACCCTGTTTCTTGCCGTTCTCGGTAGTCCTCTTTTTGTGGTTATCGCTGCTCTTGCCCTGCTTTCATTTTATGGGGTGGGGATTGATCTTTCGGTGGTGATTATCGAAATGTCCCGCCTGTCCGATACACCGATGCTTTTGTCTCTGCCTCTTTTCATTTTTGCCGGCACAATGTTGTCGGAAAGCGGTACCCCGCAACGTATCCTCCATTTGTCCAGATTATTGCTTGGCTGGTTGCCGGGTGGTTTGGCGGTGGTGGCGCTCCTGGTCTGTGCTGTTTTTACCGCTTTTACCGGTGCCTCAGGCGTGACGATTTTTGCCCTTGGTGGCTTACTGCTTCCTGCCATGTTGAAGGACGGTTATCCAGAGAAGTTTTCTCTAGGGTTGATTACTACCGCCGGTAGCCTGGGACTTCTTTTCCCGCCCAGTTTACCTTTGATTCTTTATGGAGTGGTCTCGGAAACCAGGATCGACCATCTTTTCCTGGCCGGAATTTTGCCGGGAATTCTGATGCTTTTGTTGTTGGTCGCTTACAGTATGAAAATGAGTCCTCCTCTCCGTCGAGAGCAGCAGAAAAAATTAAAAGCCAGCGAGGTATGGGCTGGTTTGAAGGAATCTGCCTGGGAATTGCCCTTGCCGTTTATTGTGTTGGGAGGGATTTACGGCGGTATTTTTGTGGCCGGCGAGGCGGCTGCGGTTACTGCCCTGTATGTGTTGATTGTTGAAGTCTTTATATATCGAGATATCTCCCTGCGTAAATTACCCGATATTATGATGAAGAGTATGATGCTCTTTGGTGGCATTCTGGTTGTTTTGGCCGCGTCTATGGCCTCGACTAATTTTCTCGTGGACCAGGAAGTACCTACCCGACTTTTTGAGTTGATCCGGCAATATATTTCCAGCAAGTATACTTTTTTGCTGGTCCTCAATATTTTCTTGTTGATTGTCGGCTCCATGCTGGACATCTTCTCCGCTCTGGTTCTGGTGGTGCCTTTGATTCTGCCGGTTGCCGAGGCATACGGGGTTAATCTTACCCATTTGGGCATTATCTTTCTTACCAATCTGCAGATCGGCTATTGTACGCCGCCGGTGGGACTTAATCTGTTCCTGGCCAGTTATCGTTTCGAAAAACCGGTAGTGGAGCTTTATCGGGCTACTTTGCCGTTTCTGGCGATCTTGATGGTCACTCTGGTGATCATTACCTATTTCCCGCCCTTGAGTTTGTGGTTGTTATCTTTTTTGGGATAGTTCTGATCTTTGTTGAACTTCTCATTTTTCCAATCATATGGTTCGGTTTGAGCAATCTCCTGCTGAATTTCGTCCTTTTTTTGGGGGCAGACCGGGCTGGACGATACAAACCATGGCGAGTGGAGTATGCAAATGTCATCTTCCGAATGGCCGCTTTGGCGGGCGTTGTTTCTGATTGTTTCTATGGTAATTCTCTTTTCCCCTGTCTTAAGTCAGGCTCAGTCCAATGATCTTGATTCCTGGCTTTTGGGTTTGCGTCAAGAAGCGGCAATGGAAGGAATATCTGCTTCTACCCTCGATAATGCTCTGGCCCATGTGAAATTGCGGAAGGAAATTTTCGAAAAAGACAGGAATCAACCGGAGTTCAAATTAACTCTGGCTCAGTATTTAGCCAGGATCGTTTCGGAAGAACGGGTGAAAAAAGGTTGGTTAAATTTTAATCAACACCGAGTGTTGCTTGAAAAAATTGCTGCGCGTTATCAGGTCCAACCCCGTTTTCTCGTGGCGCTCTGGGGAATGGAGTCTGATTTCGGACGATTGCCCGGTGAAGAACCGGTGATCAGTTCATTGGTTACTCTGGCTTATGATCAAAGGCGCAGCGTCTATTTTCGCAAGGAGCTGTTGCATGCCCTGCATATTCTGGATGACGGTTTGATTCCCCTGTCCCGGTTAAATGGTTCCTGGGCCGGGGCCATGGGCGGTTTGCAGTTTATGCCTTCTTCTTTTCGCGATTATGCGATTGACGATGATCAGGATGGGATGATTGATCTCTGGACAAATCATCGAGATCTCTTTGCATCCGGGGCCAATTATCTTTCCCGTTCGGGATGGCGTTCCGATCATACCTGGGGTAGGGAGGTGGTTATGACCAAGGAAATCAGGGGAGATTTTATCGGTCACGGATGCGTCAAACGGCTAGATGAATGGCAAGCCTTGGGAGTTAGGAGACTGAATGGAGATGATCTGCCAAGTCGTTACGACCTGGTCGCCTCGCTGGTCATGCCGGAAAATTCGGCTGGACGTACTTTTCTGGCCTATGATAATTACCGGGTGCTGTTGAAGTGGAACAGATCCGATTATTTTGCTATTGCCGTCGGTCTGTTGTCGGATAGTTTCAAGGAGTAAAAAACGAGAGGCCGACCAATGTTAATTGGCCGGCCTCTCTAGGGAAGGGGCGTCCGCTTACGCGGATACCTTAAACGCGCTGCCCGGTTTTAGCCTGGCAGCACCTGTTAAGTTAGAAAGCCATATTTACAGATAGTCCACCGTAGATGAAGTTGGCGTCTTCTTCGTCAATGACGCCAAGATTAGCGGCTTCCAGTGCGTCTGATGCTGCCCCGCTTAAAGCAAAAGAATAGTGGAGTTCAGGGGTTATCGTAATATTTTCGGCAAGCGGAATAGCTACTGCCGCGGATATCATTCCATCGTGAAGTTCGCTATAGTCATCCTCGTTATCGAGATAACCAACACTCGCCCCCAGGTCCAGGGAGATTTTTTCGGTAAGAGGGACGCTATGGGAAACGCTTAAGTTTGCATACCAGCCCTGATAACCGGCTATTTCGTTATATATTGTCAGAGACGGGCTGAGGATGGTATCGACGCTGACTGACACATAAATTTCCTGAGAGTCGTCTACTGCATCAAGGCCGTAATAGATATAACCAACCCCGTACCCGATTTTGCCAAATGAGCCATCATAGGATAAGGTCAGGTCTGTCTCGTTGAAATTATTGGCGTCATTGTCGTTTGGATCAGGGGTGTAAAGATTGGTATCCAGGTTGCCCCACATATTTAAACCTAAACCTTTGTATGATACGCTCATTGACGGCTGCACCACTAAACTTTCCTTGCTGAAGGCATAGCCTCGCCAGATGTATTGGCTGTAGAAACCAACGGTCATGTCGGCTTCCGGTTTTTCCGTTTCGGCCAAGACTGTATTTGCGGTTAGACAGGTGATGCCAAGGGCCATGATGGTTGACAGAATGAGGTTAGTTTTATTGGTTTTCATTGTTTGTTTCTCCTGAATTTTATTTATTGTTATTTTGGTTGAGAGGCGCCGGAGAATTTTCAGCAGTGTTGCGGAAGTTCCCCGGCATATCTCGTTTCTTTATTTGGTTACCTGAAAATCATTGTAGGCGTGTGCTCCGTGTTCGATGATGTCCACCCCGATCATCTCTTCCTCTTCCGTTACTCTCAGACCAATAGTATGTTTGAGAACAGTGAACAGGATGAAGGCAATGCCGAATGACCAGATGAATGCGGACCCGATTCCAATTACTTGAACGCCGATGATTTTGGCGGTCATTCCTTCGATATTGAACAAGCCGGCGGCCAGGGTTCCCCAAGCGCCGCAGACCCCATGGACGGATACGGCACCGACCGGATCGTCAATTTTCATTCGGTCGATTGCCATGACCGAGAAGACTACAAGTGCTCCGGCTATTGCGCCGATTATTATGGAACTGGTCGGGGTGACGTTGGCACAGCCGGCAGTGATGCCAACCAGACCTGCCAGGGCGCCGTTTAAGCTCATACCGACATCCGGTTTTTTAAATATTAACCATGAGATGAACATCGAAACTGTTGCACCGGCCGCAGCGGCCAGGTTGGTATTAACAAAGATCATCGCAATGTCGGTGTTGCCGGCGGTAGTTGAACCTGGATTGAATCCGAACCAGCCAAGCCAGAGGATAAATACACCACAGGCAGCCATCGGGATGTTGTGGCCGGGAATGGCTTTTACTTTGCCATCCTTGCCGAACTTGCCAATCCGGGGTCCAAGGACAATGGCCCCAGCCAAAGCAGCCCAGCCGCCGATTGAATGGACGACGGTGGACCCTGCAAAGTCGATGAATCCAAGTCCTTCCAGCCAGCCGTTACCGTTTAACAAACTACCCCAGGCCCAGCTCCCGAAAATCGGGTAGATTACGGCGCAGATTACGGCGCTGTATACAAGGTAGCTGGTAAACTTGATGCGTTCGGCAACCGCACCGGAGACAATAGTAGCAGCGGTGGCAGCAAATACGCATTGAAACATCCAGAAGGCCAGAACCCAAGGATCTCCGCCGACCTTGAAATCACTCAGAAAAAAGCCGCTAGTGCCGAACCAGCCGGTTTTATTGACGCCAAACATTAAACCAAAGCCGATTGCCCAGAAAAACAATGATCCCAAAGAGAAATCCATCAGGTTTTTCATCATGATGTTCACCGCGCTTTTGGCGCGGGTGAAGCCGCTTTCCACCATGGCAAATCCGGCTTGCATAAAAAAGACCAGGGCGGCGGCGATCAAGGTCCATACATAGTCAAGGTTAGTTTGTACCGCTCCGATTGCTTCTTTATTGGAGATGACTGTCGGCGCGACATCTTCTCCTCCAAAAGCGAGTGCCGGTATTAGTAGAAGCACGGCAAGTAATATTTTTTTCATCATTGTCCCTCCCTTTCTTGTGAATCTTATATTGTTGTTTAAATTAGATAGCTTCTTCGCCTGTTTCGCCGGTTCTTATGCGGCACACGCTGTCAACCGGCAGGACGAAGATTTTGCCGTCGCCTATTTTGTCGGTTTTTACGCTTTCAATTATTGCCTGGACAATTCTTTCTGTGTCGTTGTCGGAAGCAACTATTTCGACTTTTATTTTCGGAATGAAATCAACTTCGTATTCCGCCCCGCGGTATATTTCGGAGTGACCTTTCTGTCGGCCAAACCCTTTGGCTTCCGTGATTGTCATACCTTTTACTCCGAGCTTGTTTAGAGACTCTTTGAGGTCATCAAGTTTAAATGGCTTAATGATAGCTTCAATTTTTTTCATGTTTCCCCTCCTCGTATTTTAGTTTGTGACTCAATTGCTGCGATCAAGTTTTCGGCGCCGGTTATGTTCGTTGCGTGGTTATATTACACTTACCGTGCCAACAGCGGTTTGCGTGGGTGGTTTTGATGTAAATCACTGATGTGGCGTTATAAATAATATTTAATATTCTGTTGTTTGAAACATTTCCGTTGGTTATGTTCCAAATTTGTAATTTATTTACAGGGGCGTGTAAGATGTGCTACAAATATGTAAGCTTGTGTTCATGAGTGAAGGAAAGGGGATGTTTGTAATAAAAAAAATCTATTCCGGATGGTATGTATAAATATGATGATCAAGGTCGTGGTAGACATTAGGACTTTTATTTGATGTAATGGTTTTAGAGATACTTATACCGCAAGGGCATAAGTTTCGTTTGAGTCGACATGCGGCTCAACTCAGCTTTATTAGAATTTGATGAGGGGATTTGAATGGACAGATTTCGAATCAAAGCAATGAATATGATCGCGCATGAAGGCCTTGAACTTTTTGACGAACGATTTGTCGTAAGTTCGGAAGAGAGTGATCCGCAAGGAATTGTTGTCAGGAGCGCCGAGGTTGATATCGGTTGTTATCCGTCTTTACTTGCCGTGGCCCGGGCCGGCGCTGGCGTGAATAATATTTCGGTAAAACAAGCTACCGAAAAGGGGATTTGCGTTTTTAATACTCCGGGTGCTAATGCTAACGCGGTGGCGGAACTGGTTTTTATAATGCTTGGCATCAGCGCGCGTAATATTTATTCTGCTATTGATTTTTGCCGGAGTCTTGCCGGTTTTTCTAACGAAGAGATCTCCTCAGAGGTGGAGATTCATAAAGCAAATTTTCGTGGTTTTGAATTGTCCGGTAAAACTCTGGGGATTTTGGGTTTGGGTAAAGTTGGGGTTCTTGTAGCCAATGCCGGGTTGGTTCATAAGATGAAGGTTATTGGTTTTGATCCGTCTCCGGCGGTTGAAAATATCCATGCTCTAGACCCGGAAGTAATTTTGTCCAGATCGATGATGGATGTGATACGACAGTCGGATATCCTTTCTCTTCATATGCCTTATAATGATAAGACCAGAGGATTAGTAAATGCTGAACTGCTGAGGCAATTACCGGAAGGCGCGATTCTCGTTAACCATGCCCGTGGCCCGATTGTTGATGAGCAGGCGGTTCTTTCTGTTTTGGATAACGGTCGGCTGAACCGATATATCACTGACTTTCCAAGTGGTGCCTTGATCGATCATCGCCGGGTAATTTCTTCGCCGCATTTAGGGGCAAGCACCGAGGAATCGGAAGAACAATGCGCTACCATGGCAGTCAGAGAGTTGATCGCCTATCTTGAACTGGGTATTGTTACCCATAGTGTTAATTTCCCAACCATAGAGTCAATACCTACGGATAACGTTCATACCCGGCTTATTATGATCAATAAAGATGTGCCGGGAATGATAGGTTTTGTTTCAAACTCTATTGGGGCGCACAATATAAATATATCGAGCTATCTCAATGAGAGTAACGGCATTATTGGTTACAATATCATCGATCTTGAATCCGGGATCAGTGCTGAGTTGATTGCTGAAATTGAGGCGCATCCCGGGGTAATCCGAACCAGGACTATTTTGTTTGCTTAGTCTCTGTTTACATAATATTTTTAAATAAAGTATTTAGTCGCCATCATTTTTCTGTCCGTCCAAAGTCAGACTTTCGGGGCCAAGTAACCTACCTTTTTTATTAGTTGATTTCTCAGGATTATGATTTTCTCTGTTATCCCTACCTAAGATTTTTTCGCGCAATGATCCAATTCATGGTTGTTATTTTTGATATTTCCTCCTGTCTGTTTTTGTTATAGACACATCTGATCCTGGATATTAGGATGTGCGACGTTAATAGAAATGGGGGGTAGTATGGAAAAATGTAGTAAAGAAATAGAAATAATTGATCAGGTTTCACTTGAAATGGCTGCCGAGTGTCTGCGGACAATTGCGCATCCATGTCGGTTGCAGTTGATAAGTATTCTGTTACAACGACCATGCTCGGTTGGTGAATTGGCGAAATACTGCAGCATTCCGAGCCATATGGCATCAGAGCATTTGCGGCTCCTGAAAGATCGAGGGTTATTGACCAATATGCGGGAAGGGCGCAAAATTTTTTATTCGGTGACAGAACCTGCCCTGGTCAATATTATCGAATGTGTGCGGGCCAAGTTCAGGTGCATTGGTTGATTCTTCAATCCGGCTATTCTGGCAGGAAATAATCATCCATGACTTCTGCCGTCTGTATGACTTTGATCAGATCTACTTTTATACCACAGGGGCATAAGTTTCGTTTGAGCCGGCTAGCGGCTCAACTCAGCTTTATACCACAAGGGCATAAGTTTCGTTTGAGCCGACAAGCGACTCAACTCAGCTTTATACCACAAGGGCATAAGTTTCGTTTGAGCCGAC
>JAHJIY010000054.1 GCA_018823175.1 Pseudomonadota bacterium | reverse complement strand
CACCGACGTAACCGGCGTTGTAACTCTTCCCGAGGGAGTAGAGATGGTAATGCCGGGCGACAGTGTGACAATTGAGGGTGCCTTGATCACTCCGATTGCGATGGAAGAAGGTTTGCGTTTTGCAATTCGCGAGGGCGGCCGTACGGTTGGTGCTGGCGTTATTAATAAAATTATCGAGTAAGGCGAGACAATGCTAGCGACCCAAAAAATTAGGATTAAATTAAAGGGTTATGATCATAAATTACTTGATCAGTCCACACTTGAGATAGTTGACACAGCGAAGAGAACAGGTGCCAGTATCGCGGGACCAATTCCTTTGCCTACTTCGATTAACAAATACTGTGTTTTGCGATCTCCACATGTTAACAAGAAATCAAGGGAACAGTTTGAGATGAGAACCCACCGAAGACTTCTTGATATACTTGAGCCTACGCAGCAAACCATTGATGCCTTGATGAAACTACAGTTGTCAGCCGGTGTTGATGTTGAAATAAAGTTATAGCTCTTGATAATATTACTCCTCGTATTGGGTTGTGAAGTTAATCCCGATAACGGTTGCGTGATACTTGATTAATTCAGCAAGTAATTGGTAAAGAAGATGCCTAAGACAATTGGAATACTGGGAAAGAAATTAGGGATGACTCGGATGTACTCCGAGGATGGTACTGCTATTGGCGTAACCGCCGTGGTTGCAGGTCCCTGTATCGTGCTCCAGAAAAAAACCATCAAGACTGACGGTTATAATGCGATTCAGGTAGGTTTTGACAACAAGAAAGAGTCCCGCGTTAACAAGCCGGCGAATGGACATTTCAAGGCTGCCGGTAAAGGTGGATTTTATCATATTAAAGAATTTCGGATTGCCGATGTTGAGCAGTATGAAGTGGGTCAGGAAATTATTTTGGCCGATCTGTTTAAAGTTGGTGATCTAGTTGATGTAAGTGGAATTTCCAAGGGACGTGGATTTCAGGGAGTTATTAAGCGGCACGGTTTCAAAGGTGGTTGTGCTGCACATGGTTCCATGTTCCATAGAGCTCCTGGTTCTATCGGTTGTAGCGCAACTCCTAGTCGGGTTGTTAAGGGAAAGAAAATGCCGGGGCAGATGGGTAATTATTTAGTCACCAAAAAAAATGTGACTATTATCGATATTCGTCCTGAGGAAAATGTCCTTTTGGTTAAAGGGGCTCTTCCTGGAGCCAAGCAAGGTTTAATACAGATTTATACCAAATAGGGCTTAGACCTATATTATATTGGGGGTGCCGGAAAATGGCAGTTACGGCTGTTTTTAATATCAAGAATGAAAAAGTTGGAGAGGTTGAGTTAAACGATGCTCTGTTTGGAGTAGAAGTTAAAACTCATATCATCCACGATGTCGTGCGTATGCAGTTGGCCAAAAGGCGTTCTGGTACGGCCTCGACAAAGACAAGAACCGAAGTCAGGGGTGGTGGCGTCAAGCCATGGAGGCAGAAAGGAACAGGACGTGCTCGTGCTGGCAGCAATACCTCCCCGCTCTGGCGTGGTGGTGGTACTGCGTTCGGCCCAAAGCCACGTAGTTATAGTTATAAACTTCCTAAAAAAGTTCGCAGGTTAGGTGTTTGCATGGCCCTCAGTTCGAGGTTTTCTGAAGACAACCTGATAGTGCTTGATCAGATGAACCTTGCAGAGATCAAGACTAAAAGTTTTGTTGAGGTCATGACGGCTCTAAAACTTGAAAATGCCTTGATTGTAATTCCTGACCATGATGACAATATTGAGAGATCATCAAGAAATGTTCATGGGTTTAAGGTTATGCCGGTGGCTGGGTTGAATGTGTATGATATCCTATTGCATCATAAAATTGTTTTGATGCAGCCCAGTCTGGGTAAACTGGAGGAGAGGTTGTTGTCATGAAAGACGTATGCAATGTGATAAAGAAGCCGTGCCTTACAGAAAAAGGTATAAGTTTGCAGGAACTACACAACCAGATTGTTGTTAAGGTTGATCCTAGGGCGAATAAAGTCGAGATTAAGGATGCCATGGAGCAATTGTTCAACGTGAAGGTAGATAAAGTTAGAACTATCAGCATGCATGGCAAGAGTAAAAGAGTGGGTAAACATTTTGGACGTCAGTCCGACTGGAAGAAAGCTGTTGTGACCTTGTCTGAGGGACACAAGATAGACTTTTTAGAAAAGTTATAGCGTATAATTAATTTTTGGATTTGTACGCAATAAAGTGTTAACGGCTTTAATTATATAAAAATTGGGGTTTGAAATGCCAACTAAGACTTATAAACCTACATCACCCGGCAGGAGGACATTGATCACCGTCCACAATCCTGACTTGTCAAATAAGAGACCTGAAAAGAGTCTGGTGAAGGCTTTAAATAAATCTGGTGGTCGCAATAACAACGGACGGGTAACCTCTCGTCATATCGGTGGCGGCCATAAAAGGAAATATCGGATTGTTGATTTTAAACGGGACAAGATGAATATCCCGGCTAAGGTAGCATCAATCGAATATGATCCTAATCGATCAGCTAATTTGGCACTTCTGAATTATGCTGATGGGGAGAAAAGATATATTATTTCTCCGGTTGGGATAAAGGTCGGTGATGTGGTTGAAGCAGGTGAGTCTGTAGATATTAAGCCTGGTAACTGTCTGCCTATGGGTAAAATGCCTCTGGGTAGCATAATCCATAATGTCGAGATGAAAATTGACAAGGGTGCCCAGCTTGTCAGGAGCGCTGGTGCTTCTGCCCAGTTGATGGCCAAGGAAGGGGACTATGTTTTGGTTAAGTTGCCTTCCGGTGAGGTTCGTCGATTCCATCGTAAATGTCGGGCTAGTATTGGTCAGATAGGCAATATTGAGCATGACCGAAAAAAACTCGGTAAAGCTGGTCGTAATCGTTGGCTTGGTCGTAGGCCAAAAGTCCGGGGCGTTGCAATGAACCCGGTAGATCATCCAATGGGCGGCGGCGAAGGTAAAAGTTCCGGTGGACGTCATCCCTGTACTCCTTGGGGAGTTCCGACTAAGGGATTTAAAACCAGGAAACGTAAACAATCTGATAAAGATATTGTGACGAAAAGGTCATAACTAGGGGGTACGTAAAGTGGCACGTTCAGTAAAAAAAGGACCGTTTATCGATGACCACCTGATGAAAAAGGTGTCTCATGCCAAAGAGACTAGTTCTCGTAAGGTCATAAAAACCTGGTCAAGACGTTCTGATATTATACCTGATATGGTTGGTCTTACTTTTGCTGTTCATAACGGCAAAAAATTTATCCCGGTTTTTGTGACTGAAAATATGGTAGGCCAGAAGCTCGGTGAATTCTCGCCGACCAGAACCTATTACGGCCATACAGCCGGCAAGAAAAAGTAACTAACGACTGGCGGTTGCCGGTGACCGTGGTTTGTTTTTAAAAGGAGTTATAAGAGATGGAATCTAAGGCGCTTGCCAGACATATAAGGATCTCTCCTCAAAAGGCGAGACTGGTAGCGGATCTCGTAAGGGGCAAAGACGTTGAGTCTGCTATAAACATGTTGCGTTTTATGCCCAAGAAAGGTGCGCGAATATTGCGTAAGGTTATTGAGTCTGCGGTTGCTAATGCCAGCCAGAACGAAACGATTGATGTCGACACCCTGTTTATAAAGAAGGTGATTGTCGATGGCGGACCGATGCTTAAGAGAATTCGACCGAGGGCTATGGGGCGGGCGACAAAGATTCTTAAGAGGTCAAGCCATATAACCGTTGTTCTTGATGAGCAGTAAAGGCGATTTAGATTAATTAAAAAGGATGAGTTGGCGGAAAAGTAGCTTTTTCGTTTAATCGCAACTTCCCAATTTAAATTCCATATGGAGGAAGGTCTTGGGTCAGAAAGTAAATCCAATCAGTCTTCGGCTTAACATAGTAAGAACTTGGGATTCGGTCTGGTATGCTGATCGTGATTATGCCAAGTATTTCTTGGAAGATCAGAAGATAAGGAAGTATTTAAAAAAACGTCTTTATCATGCTGGAATATCCAAGATTGAAATAGCCAGGACCGGCGAGAAAGTCAGGGTTAAATTGCATACCGCTCGTCCAGGTATTGTAATTGGTAAGAAGGGCACAGAGATTGAAGCCCTTAAACAGGATCTGGATAAGCTGACCGGTCGTAAATCTCATGTTGATATTCATGAAGTAAGACGTCCTGAAGCTGATGCCCAGTTAGTCGCGGAAAATGTCGCCATGCAGTTGGTGCGAAGGGTTGCTTTTCGCCGTGTGATGAAAAAGGCAGTCAATATCGCCTTGAAGTTCGGAGCAAAAGGTATTAAGATATCCTGCTCTGGTCGTCTCGGAGGAGCGGAGATGTCTCGTTGTGAATGGTACCGGGAAGGTCGGGTTCCTTTGCACACCTTAAGGGCTGACATTGACTATGGTGTTAGCGAGGCTAATACCACCTACGGAATTATTGGGGTTAAGGTCTGGATCTTCAAAGGAGAAGTTCTTTCCGAGGCTGAGAAGGCGCTTTAAGTTGGACAAGTACAACACTTTTGATGTTGACGTTATTCTTAATATAGTTGTTAAATGTCAAGCCTGGCTACGGTAAGATGCTAACAAGAGCCAGGCTAAATTATATCATCTTGATGAAGATTAGGTGTTTTGAATGTTAAGTCCTAAGAAGATTAAGCATAGAAAGCAGATGAAAGGCAATTTGCGGGGTACCGCCAATCGTGGTTCTACTATTTCTTTTGGTGAGTATGCGCTAAAAGCTGTTGAGCCGGGTCGGATGTCTGCTCAGCAAATTGAGGCAGCACGTATCGCCATTAATAGAAAGATTAAACGTGGCGGCCAGATGTGGATCAGGGTTTTTCCGGACAAACCAGTAACCAAAAAACCTGCCGAGACCAGGATGGGTAAAGGTAAAGGTAGTCCTGAGTCTTGGTGTGCTCCGATTCAAGCTGGTCGTATTCTCTATGAATTGGCCGGGGTTGAAGAGAGTTTGGCGGTAATTGCTTTGAATTTGGCTGCGGCTAAACTTCCTTTCGCAACAAAGGTTATTACTAAGAGGACCATAATATGAAGCCTAGTGAGTTACGTGAGTTAAGTGATGATGCTCTCGCTGCCAAGGCAAAAGATCTTGCTGAAGAAAGGTTTAAGCTTAAATTTCAGCATGGGATCAGACCGCTTGAAAATACATCCAACTTGCATGAATTGAAAAAAGATTTGGCGAGGGTCAAAACCATTATTAATGAAAGGAGTGTGAGTAAGTAATTTTGATTGGAGAGAACTTGTTCTTTTCGGTTTTAGTGAAAATTACTACGGATCATTTTCAATATATCGATATCATCGGTGGGAAAAGAGATGGCGGAAGCAAAAAGAAATAAGAAGACTAGGGAAGGTGTGGTGATCAGCAACAAGATGGATAAAAGTGTTGTTGTGAAAACGGAGCAGTTAGTCCCCCACAAACTATATGGTAAGTTCATTCGTCGTCATGTTAAATACATGGCCGATGATCCAGATAATAGTTGTAACATAGGGGACCGAGTAATGATTGAAGAATGTCGCCCCTTGAGTAAGAACAAACGCTGGCGAATCAGATCGATTGTTGAGAAATTCGTTTAGTAAATTTTTGATTATATTTTGTTGTAATGATTAGGGAATTCTTGTCTTGGCGGTTGCCTTGCTCGATGATGTTATAGAAATTTAATTAATGTGCTGCATAGCAGTTGGTGATGAGATGATACAAACTGAAACCATACTTAATGTCGCAGACAACTCTGGCGCAAAGAAAGTTTTGTGTATCCGGGTTTTGGGTGGCACCAGAAAGCGTTATGCCAGGGTTGGTGATGTGATTGTTGTCACGGTAAAAGAGGCTATGCCTAATGCGAAAGTAAAAAAAGGCGATGTCATGAAAGCTGTGATTGTCCGTACTGCGAAAGAATTGCGTCGGATGGATGATACTTCTGTTAAGTTTGACGATAACTCAGCTGTTTTATTGAATGCTTCCGGGGAACCGATTGGAACCAGGATTTTCGGTCCGGTAGCAAGAGAGTTACGTCCTTTGGGGTATATGAAAATTATCTCTCTGGCTCCAGAGGTTTTGTAATAATTTTAGGTAACGTAAGTTAATACGATATCGATGTCGGGGATAAACGAACAGTTTATTTTATCTCATCACATATGAGGCAGGTGCAATGAACGGTGGATGCAAAAAAATAAAACTTAATGACCAAGTTGAGGTTATAGCCGGCAAGGATAAAGGTCGGGTTGGCAAGGTTCTTAAAGTTTTCCGGGATTCTGATAAGGTCATGGTTGAAAAAATAAACATGATTAAGCGTCATACCAAACCAAGTATGGCCAATCAGCAAGGTGGCATAATTGAAAAGGAAGGACGTCTGCATATTTCAAATCTGATGCTGATTTGTCCAAAGTGTACGAAAACTGTACGAATTGGTAAAAAGACCCTTGATGATGGTGTTAAAGTTCGTGTTTGTAAAAAATGTGGCGAAACGGTAGATGCCAAGGCCTAAAAAGTTTTTATTTTTTTGGAGATAGTAATGGCTGGGTTAAAAGAATATTACGAGAAAGAATGTGTACCACAGCTCATGAGTGAATTTGGGTATAAAAGTATTATGCAGGTACCTAAAATTACGAAAGTTGTGCTGAATATGGGGCTCGGTGAGGCAGTACAGAACCCTAAAATTATAGATAGCGCTTCTAATGAGTTGACCCTTATTGCCGGGCAGAAGGCTATTGTCACCAAAGCAAAAAAATCAATCGCGACTTTCAAGTTACGAGAAGGAATGCCGATTGGTTGTTGTGTGACTTTACGGGGCGACCGGATGTACGATTTCCTTGGTAAGCTTGTTCATATAGCTTTGCCGCGTGTTCGTGACTTTCGGGGTGTTTCTCCGAAGTCATTTGACGGAAATGGCAATTATTCTATGGGTATTAAAGAACATATGATTTTCCCTGAAATTGATTACGATAAAATCGACAAGATCAAGGGATTAAATATTTCTATTGGCACCAGTGCTAAAACAGATGATGAAGGTCGGTTTCTGTTGCGGGTTCTGGGAATGCCCTTCAAGAAGTAATAAAGCTGAGTTGAGCCGCTCGTCGGTTCAAACGAAACTTATGCCCTTGTGGTATAAAGTCTAGGAGGAATAGGGTTGGCTAAGAAATCTTTAATAGCGAAAAGTCAGCGCAAAGCGAAGTTCAAGGTAAGGGCCTATAATAGGTGTCCACTTTGCGGTAGACCTCGTTCATTTATTAGAAAGTTCGGTGTTTGCAGGATTTGTTTCAGAAGCTTGGCTTCTCGTGGTGAGGTTACTGGTGTTACGAAATCTAGTTGGTAGAAATCAATTCACGAACAGTCCGTTCGTTTTGGTTGAAAGAATTTACAAGGAGTTGGCCTCATGTCTATGAGTGATCCTATGGCAGATATGCTAACCAGGATAAGAAACGCTGGAATGGTTAATTTTGAAAGTGTTGAAATGCCACTTTCAAAGATTAAGGTTGGTGTTGCTAAAATTCTGAAAGAAGAAGGCTATATTAACGATTACCATATTGTTAAGGATGGTGTTCAAGGCGTTCTTAAGATTGAATTGAAGTACGACCAAGGTAAGCGGCGGGTTATTACTGGCCTTCGGCGCGTGAGTAAGCCTGGTCGGCGGGTGTATGTTAAATCAGAGAAGATTCCAAAGGTTATGAGTGGCTTGGGGATCGGATTGGTCTCTACCTCACAAGGTATCATGACTGATCAAGAGGCTCGACTGAAGAAAGTTGGTGGAGAATTGCTCTGCGAAGTGTGGTAGGGGTTTGATTATTTTCAGGTTTCGTAATAAATAGAGATTATGTTGTGCCGAATTCAGGCAATACTTAATTACTAAAGTTTAATTTATTTTTAGCGAAACCATTATTATTGAGTGGAGAAGGCTAATGTCCAGGATTGGCAAACAACCTATCCCCGTTCCTAAAGGGGTCAAGGTAGATGTGAAGGGTTCCCATGTCAAAGTGACCGGACCGCAGGGGACCCTAGAACGAGATATTCGTCCCGAAATAGAACTTGTCGAAAGTGAAGGTCAATATTTGGTTAAATGCAGGGATAATAGTAAAAGAACGAATGCATTTTCCGGATTAACTAGAACTTTGATTGACAACATGGTTGTCGGAGTAGATAAGGGATTTCAGAAAAAACTTACGGTTGAGGGTGTTGGCTACAAGGCTTCAGTAGCGAATAACGTGTTGACTTTAAATGTTGGGTATTCCCATCCCGTGGAGTTTGTGCTGCCGGTTGATGTAAAGGCCTCGGTTGAAAAATCCAATATTACTCTGGAATCTATTGATAAAGAATTGCTCGGACTTACTGCCGCGCGTATTCGTCAGGTACGGAAACCTGAGCCGTATAAAGGCAAAGGAATTCGTTATGAAAATGAGCGTATTGTGCGCAAGGTTGGCAAGGCTGCTGGTAAGTAATTGATTTTATAAGGTAAAGAAGATGGCTAAGACAAATCCGAAAATGATCGCCCGTCAAAAGCGGGTCCAAAGAATCCGAAAAAAGATTTCCGGTACTCCCGAGAGGCCAAGATTGCGTGTTTTTAAGAGTTCTAAACATATATACGCGCAACTTATTGATGATGTTGCCGGTAACACTCTTCTTGCCGCATCGACTATGGACCAGGATTTCAAGGCGGCAGATATTAAGGGCAAAACAGCTCAGGCTCATAAGGTCGGAGAACTTTTGGCTCAAAAGGCTAAAGTTAAAGGAATCGAGTCGGTGGTTTTTGATCGTGGCGGCAACATCTATCACGGTCGGATAAAATCGTTGTCCGAAGGAGCCCGGGAAGCCGGCCTCGTATTTTAAGGAAAATTTTTTATATGACTTGGTCTTTTGTCATTTTTTATTTTTAACTCGTGTTGTTTGGTTTACTTAATAATAAATGTCAGATTACAGGTCAAAAGTAATAAAATATTCGGGGGTGTATCTTGGCAAATTTTAAAAACGCTAATGCTGAAGATCAGCTTATAGAAAAGATAGTATTTATCAACAGAACCGCAAAGGTTGTAAAAGGTGGTCGCCGGTTTAGTTTCAGCGCTATTTGTGTTGTTGGCGATGGCAAAGGAAAGGTTGGTTATGGCCTTGGTAAGGCCAATCAAGTACCGGAAGCTATCAGAAAAGGTGTTGAGAAAGCGCGTCGCGATATGCAGGAAGTTTCAATTACCGGTTCAACAATTCCTCATGAAATTAAAGGTAAATACGGCGCCGGATTGGTTATGTTGAAACCTGCTTCCGCTGGTACCGGAGTTATTGCCGGAGGAGCAGTTCGTGCCGTACTTGAGGCCGCTGGTGTTCATAATATTTTGACTAAATGTATCGGTTCTCATAACCCACATAACTTGGTAAAAGCTACTCTGAACGGTTTACGCAACTTACGGACCGCAGCTCAGATCGCATCGGTCCGCAATAAGACTGTAGAAGAAATTACAGCGTAAAGTCATTTTTTCTGATTTTTGCGGGAATAAGCCAGCACGGTAATTAAAATAAAGCCTTAACAGGTAGAGAAATGAAAGAGATTAAGTTTACCTTAAAGAAAAGTAAAATTGGTAGTACCCAAAAAATCCGGGCAACATTAATCGGATTGGGTTTGACCAGAACAAATAAGACTGTGGTTCGCAAGGATACACCTGAGATGCGCGGTATGCTCAAAAAAGTTGCGCACCTCGTCGAAGTGGAGGGTTAGTCATGTTGACTTTGAGCAATTTATCACCGCAACCTGGTTCCAGAAAAACCAGGAAGAGAATTGGTCGTGGACCTGGTTCCGGGCACGGTAAGACGGCTACGCGAGGACATAAAGGTTATAAGGCTCGGTCCGGCAGCAGTATCAAGGCTGGATTTGAAGGCGGGCAAATGCCTTTGCAGAGACGTATTCCAAAACGTGGTTTTACAAATATATTCAAGAGAAAATATGGAGTGGTTAACCTGCAAGATCTTGAGCGTTTTGAAGTGGGAACCAAGATTGATCGCGCTTCTTTAGTCGAAGCTGGATTGGTGGCCAAAAAATATACCCATGTAAAAGTTCTCGGCAATGGTGAAATCGCCAAGGCTTTGACCTTTTCAGTGAGCAAGGTAAGCGAATCGGCCCGGCAAAAAATTGAAGCGGCCGGTGGAACTGTTGAGGGGATTGAATGAAAGCAGGTTTTAAGGGCGCTGCCAACATCCCTGAATTACGGAAGCGTATAATATTCACTTTTGTAATGCTTGCCATTTATCGGGTCGGAGTTCAAATACCAACCCCTGGTATTAATGGTGAAGCTTTATCGGCATTTTTTGCAAAAAATGCCGGAACACTTTTTGACATGTTCAATATGTTCTCTGGTGGAGCGCTGGAAAATTTTTCTATCTTCGCATTGGGCATTATGCCTTATATCAGTGCTTCTATTATATTCCAATTATTGACCGTTGTTGTCCCTCAACTTGAAGCGTTATCAAAAGAGGGTGAGGCTGGTCGTAGAAAAATCACGCAGTATACGCGTTATGCCACTGTTGGTTTAAGTTTGATGCAGGGTCTTTTTATAAGTATCGGCTTGGAGAGTATGGCGGCACCGACCGGGGGTGAAATGATTGTTATCGATCCTGGTTGGGCATTCAGGTTGATGACCATGATTACTTTGACCTCAGGTACTGCATTTATCATGTGGCTTGGCGAGCAGATGACCGAAAGAGGGATAGGTAATGGCATATCTTTGATCATCTTTGCCGGTATTGTTGCTCGTATGCCTGCCGCAATTGTTAATACCATAAGAATGGTCAGCGCGGGTGAAATAACTTTTATCTTTTTGCCGATTATGGTGGCGATGATGGCAGGAGTTATCGCCATTATAATATATTTTGAAACGGCCCAAAGACGTATTCCTGTTCAGTATGCCAAAAGGGTGGTTGGTCGAAGGATGTATGGTGGGCAACAATCGCACTTGCCCTTAAAAATCAATATGGCTGGAGTTATTCCACCTATTTTTGCTTCGTCTATCATGATGTTTCCTGCGACAATCGGTGGTTTTATACAAGTTGATTGGGTTCAGCGGGCCAGTGCTTATTTGCAGTGGGGAAGCCTGCCGCATACCTTGATGTATGTTGGGATGATTATTTTCTTCTGTTTTTTTTATACGGCAGTTACCTTTAATCCGGTTGATGTCGCAGAAAATCTTAAGAAAAATGGTGGTTTTATTCCTGGCGTACGGCCGGGAAAGAAGTCAGCTGAATTTATTGATAAAATCATGGTTCGGATTACTGTGATTGGAGCTGTTTACGTTAGTGCCATATGCGTGTTGCCAACTATATTGATTACGAAATTGAATTTACCTTTTTATTTTGGCGGAACAGCATTATTGATTGTGGTTGGTGTTGCCATTGATACTATTGCTCAGATTGAATCGCATACCGTAATGCGCAATTATGACGGGTTTTTAGATAGTGGTAGAATAAAAGGTAGGCGCTAGCAAAGGATTGTTTTAGATATGGGCACGGCGATAATTCTGAAGTCTCCACGCGAGATTCAGATCATGCTGGAAGCTAATCAGATTGTCGCTGATACCTTGGTTATGCTACAGAAAAACCTGACTATAGGCATGACCACCATGGATCTTGATGCCATGGCCGAAGAATTTGCTCGTAGTAGAGGTGGAATCCCGGCCTTTAAAGGATATCGAGGTTTTCCCGGTAGTCTTTGTGTCTCAATCAATGAACAGGTAGTTCATGGTATTCCTTCAAGCAAGGTTATTTTGCGAGATGGAGATATTGTAAGCATTGATTTTGGAGTAAATTATAAAGGATATTTTGGCGACTCTGCCATAACAATTCCGGTAGGTAAAGTTGGTAACCGCGTTGAAGAATTGATCAGGGTAACCAGTCAATCACTTGACAAAGCCATAGAACAGGCAAGGGTTGGTAATAGAATTAACGATATTTCCCGAGCTGTTCAACAGCATGTCGAAAAAAATAAATTCAATGTTGTCCGGCAGTTTGTAGGTCACGGGATAGGAAGTCAGTTACATGAACCTCCTGAAATTCCTAACTATTCAAGGACTGGACGTACGCCGAGACTTTTGTCCGGGATGGTTTTGGCCATTGAGCCTATGGTTAATATCGGTGGTTATCAGGTAAAGGTTTTGAAGGATGGGTGGACAGTAGTTACGGCCGATAAGTCGCCGTCGGCCCATTTTGAACATTCGGTATTGATTACCGATGATGAGCCAGTTGTTTTGAGCCGCCGGAAATAATTTTTTTCAGGTTAAGTAATAAAAAAGAGGGAAATTTTCTGAAAATATATTAGTATCCCTTTTCTCTCATTTATAAATCATATATCCGGTGTTGGTTTTTTTGAGTTACCGGTAGAACATATAGGAAGAACAATAAGTTATGCCGAAGGAAGAGGCCATTCAGGTCGAAGGAACGATTGTTGAGCCTTTACCAAATGCCATGTTTCGAGTGGAACTGGATAATGGACATAAAGTGCTCGCGCATATTTCCGGTAAAATGCGGATGCATTTTATAAAAATACTTCCTGGTGATCGTGTTACTATTGAGTTATCTCCGTATGATCTGACGCGAGGAAGAGTTACCTTCCGAGCGAAAGGCAAAAAATAGTTAAGATAGGGTTGGATTAATGAAAGTAAGATCATCTGTTAAAAAAATGTGTACTGATTGTAGAGTGTTTAAGAGAAAAGGCGTTGTACGTGTTTCCTGTAAAGTTAAGAAACATAAACAACGGCAGGGTTGATTTTTTACAATAGTCGAATAAGAGAGGTTTTACCTTGGCACGTATAGCAGGCATAGATTTACCCAGAAATAAACACATGGAAATTGCCCTTACCTATATTCACGGAATTGGGCGAACTTCAGCTCGTAAAATTCTTGATCAGGTCAAACTGGCATATGCGATCAGCAGTGATGATTTGACTGATCAAAATGTTGCTGAGATCCGGAAGGTTATCGAGGATGAATATTCGGTTGAAGGTGATCGTCGTCGAGAAGTGGGCATGGATATAAAAAGACTGATGGATCTCGGGTGTTACCGTGGAATCAGGCATCGGAAAGGTTTGCCTTGCCGCGGTCAGAGAACCAAGACCAATGCTAGGACCCGGAAAGGTCCGAGACGAGCAGCGGGCCGGAAGTAATTAAGAAAATTCTAGTCCTTGGTCATGCTGAGGATCCTCTGTCTAGGAGTTATGTGAATGGCAAATCCAAAAACTAAACGTACTAAACGTAAAGAAAAGAAGAATGTGCCGGAGGGAGTAGTTTCCATCCGTTCTACATTCAATAATACGATTGTAACTATTGCCGATAAGCAGGGAAATGTTATTTCTTGGTGTAGTGCCGGTTGTCTTGGTTTTAAAGGATCAAGGAAAAGCACCCCCTTTGCTGCTCAAAATGCAGTGGAGACTGCGGCAAAGAAAGCAATGGAAAATGGAATGCGTAAGGTTGAAGTTAATGTGAAAGGGCCTGGACCTGGTCGTGAATCTGCGATAAGGGCACTACAGGTTGCTGGTTTTGAAGTCAGTCAAATTGTCGATGTGACTCCGATTCCGCATAATGGATGTAAGCCGCCCAAACGAAGAAGAGTTTAATTTCAGTCTTTACTTTTTTTGATGATTTAAATGGCGTGTTTGATTATCGCTAACTAACGGAGGTTTAAATTGGCCAGATATACCGGGGCAGTCTGCCGGCAATGTCGACGGGAAAAGCTCAAGTTGTTTCTTAAGGGAGACAGGTGCTATTCTGATAAGTGTTCTTTTGAACGCCGCTCGTATCCACCAGGTCAACATGGCCAGGCACGTATGCGCAAAGAGTCCGACTATGCTATTCAGTTGCGTGAAAAACAGAAAGTGCGCAGGATGTACGGCATGATGGAAGGACAGTTCAATAAGTGCTTTCAACATTCTGAAAGACAAAAAGGTGTGACCGGCGAAAACCTTCTGATTAATCTTGAAAGAAGGCTTGATAATGCCGTTTATCGTATGGGTTTTGCAAGTTCCAGAAGTCAGGCGCGCCAGGTAGTAAAGCATAATCATATTTTGGTTAATGCTAAAAGGGTGAACATTCCTTCCTTTTTGGTTTCGGTTAACGATATAATAACCTTGAAGGAAAAAAGCCGTAAGGTGGATGTCATCAACGATAGTCTTGAGGCTGTAGTCCGGCGGGGTGTTCCAAGTTGGTTGGAACTTGACAAAGATAACTATAAAGCTACCGTTAAGTCTTTACCGGATCGGCAAGAGATAACCATGCCTATTCAGGAACAGTTGATTGTTGAACTTTATTCAAAATAAAAGTCAATAATATTGGAAACAAGTAAATCATGACACAAGAGTCAGATCCATTTTATAAGAATTGGCATGAACTTATTATGCCGGAGCGGGTTGAAGTAGACCTGGCTAGTCTTACCGATAAATATGGCAAATTTGTTTGTCAGCCACTAGAACGTGGGTTTGCTACTACTATTGGTAATTCGTTGCGCCGGATACTCCTCTCTTCCATTCAAGGGACGGCAATAACCTCTGTGAAGATAGAAGGTGCTTTGCATGAACTTTCTACGCTCTCCGGTATTCTTGAGGATGTAACCGAGATTATCCTTAATCTTAAAGAGGTTCGCGTAAAGCTTAACTCTACCGATTCTAAAATCGTAAAGATTGAGAAGAGTACTAAAGGACCGGTTGTCGCTGGCGACATTATTACCGATGGGTCGGTTGAAATAATGAACCCGGAAAAACATATTTGCACCATTACTGGTGATACCACATTTGATGCTGAGCTTGAGATCAAGTGGGGAAAGGGATATTCGCCGGCTGAGAACAACAAGTCTGAAGAGCAGGCCATCGGGGTTATTCCGATCGATGCCATTTTCACACCAATAAAAAATGTAAAGTTGATCGTAAGTCAAGCCCGGGTAGGGCAGCAAACAGATTACGATAAATTGACTTTGGAAATTTATACCGACGGATCGGTTAAGCCGAAAGATTCTTTGGCTTATGCCGCCAAAATTCTTAAAGAGCAGATGACGGTCTTTATTAATTTTGATGAAGATTTGGCTGAACCTGAAGTTGAGATGGCCGTTGAGAAACAACCGGAAGACATGAACCCTCATCTCTCGCGACCGGTTGAGGATCTTGAGCTTTCAGTTCGTTCGGCAAATTGTTTGCGAAATGCTGATATCCGATTTATTGGGGAACTGGTACAGAAAACTGAGGCTGAGATGCTCAAGACCAAAAACTTTGGTCGCAAATCACTTAATGAGATTAAACAACTCCTTTCTGAAATGAATCTTGGCCTTGGTATCAAGGTCGAGGGTTGGGAGTTTCCAGAACAAACAAGTTCTTCTGAAGAGTAGTAATAATTTTAGAGAGGATGAAATGAGACATAGAAAATCAGGGAAAAGGCTTGGCCGTAATTCTTCCCATCGGCAGGCAATGCTTAGAAATATGGTTACTTCCCTGCTTGATCACGAACGGATTGTTACCACCACCCCGAAGGCAAAAGAATTAAGAAAGGTGGCGGATAAGATGATGACCTTGGCTAAACGTGGTGATCTGCATGCCAGGCGTCAAGCCCTGTCTGTAATTCAAGATAAAAGAGTTGTCGCTAAACTTTTTGATGTGTTAAAAGACGAGTATATGGATCGTAACGGTGGTTATACCAGAATCATTAAAACTGGAAACCGAGTTGGCGATGCGGCGGAGATGGCTATAATCGAGTTGGTAAATTACAGTGAAGACAAGGTTGTTGCTTCTGCCGAAAATTAATTTATAATTATTTGTTTTTGATATAGTTTAAAGGGCTGGCATGTATTTTCATGCCAGCCCTTTTTTTTTGTGAAATTATTTTATTTTGTATCTGAACAGGCAAAGCGAAATGCACCCCACATGGTTTGTTCATCCCCATGAGGTGGATATTTGCAACGTTGCATAATCCCGGTATTTATTACAGAGATCTTCATCTATGCTCAGGTAATATCCTTTAATAAGAAAATTCTACCATCGAATATTCACTTGGAGTATGTTGATATTTTTGCATAAATCAAGTTAGGGGATCCGTGTAATGTTGATGATAAATGAAATGCCGGTAGACTTCCGTCAAGGTTGTCGATTGGTGGAGTTCACAGCAAATATAATGCCGGGGGCTGATGTATTTATTGTTAACGGATTTCCTGTTTCATCGGACATATTATTGCAGGATGGGGATAATTGTTGGTTGATTCGAAGGGGCGAAGTCCCCAGTCATGATGAAATGGAACACCTGCTATATGCTCGTCATACTCCAGGGGTTCAGGCCAAAGTTAAATTGGCTTGCGTGGGTATTATGGGAATTGGCGGTCTTGGTTCGATGGTGGCGGTGGCCATGGCCCGAATCGGGGTAGGAAGGTTGCTGCTAGCTGATTATGATGTGGTGGAACCAAGCAATCTTAATCGGCAGCAATATTTTGTCGATCAGATCGGAATGAAAAAAACCGAGGCGATGAAGGAAAATTTATCCCGGGTCAACCCATATTTGACTATAGAGCTTTTTGATGGTGAGTTGACTGAGGAGTCTATTCCTGAAGTATTTAAAGACGTTGATGTTCTGGCTGAATGTTTTGATGGGGCGGAAATGAAAGCAGCAGGCTTAAGAGCGGCCCTTACCAGACTTAAAGGCAAGGGATATGTCGGTTCTTCCGGCGTGGCTGGTTATGCTGATAATAACATGATTCGCACCCAGAAAATTTACGATAAAGTATATATTGTTGGGGATCGGGAATCAGCCGCCGCTCCCGGGCAGGGGTTGATGGCGCCCCGGGTAGGTATTGCGGCTCATCATCAGGCCAATCAGCTATTACGTATTTTGCTTGGTGAGTCATAAAAAAGAGGCATATTTGAGATGGAAATTATCTGTAATAGTGAGCCCCGTCAGGTGGCAGAAGGCATAAGTTTGGAAAAGTATATCCTTGATTTGGATTTGAATCCTAATACCGTTGTAGCAGAGTATAATGGGCAGATTGTCAGGCGGGAGGATTATGCTGATTATATTATGGAAGAGGGGGCAATCCTGGAGCTGATTCGCTTCGTTGGTGGTGGTTGAGATGCTGACTATTGCCGGGCATAAATTTTCCTCTCGCCTTTTTGGCGGGACAGGAAAATTTTCTTCCTCCGAGATCATGAAAAAGGCTTTAGACGCTTCAGGTTGCGAGATGATAACGGTTGCTCTTCGTCGGGTTAATCTTAATGATCCGGGCGACGACATCATGAGTATTATTGATCGAAAGCGATATCTTTTGCTTCCTAATACCTCTGGCGCTCGCGATGCGGATGAGGCGATCAGATTGGCCAGATTCGCCAGGGCTTCTGGTGGTGGCGATTGGCTTAAGCTGGAAGTTACCCCGGATCCTCGGACCTTGTTGCCGGATCCGGTTGAAACTTTGCGGGCAACCGAGGTGCTAGTCAAGGAAGGATTTATAGTGTTGCCATATATGAATGCAGATCCGATTTTGGCATTGCGTTTGCAAGATGTTGGCGCGGCAGCCGTTATGCCGTTAGGTTCTCCTATTGGCACCAATCAGGGGATTCTTACCAGGTTTCAGATAGAGATAATTATTGAGCAGGCCAGGGTGCCGGTGGTGGTTGATGCTGGGTTAGGTGCACCATCTCACGCGGCCTTGGCTATGGAGATGGGGGCGGATGCCGTGCTGGTCAATACGGCTATCGCAGTGGCTGGAGATCCGGTTATTATGGCCCAGGCTTTTGCTAAGGCGGTTGAGGCCGGGCGGATGGCTTACGAGTCGGGACTGGGAAGGCAGCAGCGAGAAAGTATGGCTTCCTCGCCTCAAAGTGGTTTGGAATTCCTTGATTGAGATGGTTTGAATATTGTGTTTGATTATCCCGCGTTTGATAAATTACATGAATACTTTCACACGATCGAGCGGGCTGATGTGGATAGGGCCTTATTTTCAACCCGTCCCGGGTTAAAGGATTTAGCCGCTTTGTTGTCGCCCGCAGCGGAAGAATGTCTGCCTGCCATGGCCAGGCGATCGGCCGAGATTACCGAGCAGCGTTTTGGCCGGGTCATCCAGCTTTACGCGCCGCTATACCTTTCCAGTGTCTGTTGTAACCGTTGTAGCTATTGTGGTTTTTCGGTAGATAATCAAATTGAGCGTCGGGTGCTTTCTTTGGACGAAGCGGAGGCGGAAGCCTTTATCCTTAATGAAAGAGGGTTTAGTCATATCCTTTTAGTGTCCGGGGAGGCGCCTAAAGTAATGGGGGTGGATTTTTTCGAAAGTCTGGCCTTGCGGTTGAAAGATAAATTTGCCTCGCTCTCCATAGAAGTTCAGCCTCTGACCACTGCTGAATATGCCAGGTTGTTCAAGGCAGGGATAACCAGTGTTGCAGTCTATCAGGAAACTTATGATCGGCAGATTTATGAACAAGTGCATTTGTCCGGGCGGAAGTGTGATCAGCAATATCGGCTGGCGACTCCGGCCCGCGCGGCCAGCGCCGGGATGCGCGAGGTCGGAATCGGCGCCCTTTTGGGGCTGGCCGACTGGCGGGCGGAAGGATTGGCCTTGGGATTACATCTGGCCTGGTTGCGTAAGCAATTCTGGCGGACTGCCTTCACTGTGTCCTTCCCACGAATAAGACCGGCTGAGGGCGGCTTTGCTGCCCTGCAGCCGGTATCTGAAAAGAACCTGAGTCAGATGATTTTTGCTTTGCGGATATTTGATCCTGATGTCGGCCTGCTCCTTTCAACCAGGGAAGAACCACGATATCGGGATGGAATGATCGGGCTTGGTTCGACTAGATATTCGGCCGGTTCATGCACGGCGCCAGGCGGATATCTTGATCCTGACTCCGCTGGCGAGCAGTTTGCGGTTGGTGATCATCGTTCTTTGGATCAAGTCTGTTCGGCGATCAGGGCGAGAGGCTTTGAACCGGTACGAAAGGATTGGGACTCGATGTTTCAGCAGCATGCTGCCTGAACAAGCAACGCCAAAGGCACCCCAAGGGCTATTCTTCGAAGGGTTTGTGTCTCTATCGCTGGGCGCTTTAATCTGGATAGTATAAATTATAACTAGTAAACAGACCGAGATAATGAGGAGGTTTTTCTGATGTCGAATATTAAGAAGATGTATACGACCATTTTAGGTGATCACTTTCCGATGGAAATGAAAATTTCCTTTGGTGACCAGACCTTGGTTTATCGGAAGAAGACCTGGAAAATTATTATGGAGGATGGCTCTGTTGATGAGCGTGGAGTTCGTTACGGCGAAAATCCCAACCAGGAAGCAGCTCTTTATGAACTGATAAACGGAAATCTGACCCTGGGTGAGTGTAAGTTTATAGAACCCGGTCATGGTCTGGTGAGCGGGATTAAGGTGGAAGATATGCTGCAGGTCGGAAAACATCCCGGCAAGATCAACCTGACTGATATCGATAACGGTCTAAACATAATAAAATATTTGATGGACCAGCCGGCGGCGGTTATTCTTAAGCATAATAACCCTTGTGGGGCGGCTTTGGGTGATTCGCTGGCCCAGGCCTATGATAAGGCTAATCGGGCCGATCGGATTGCGGCCTTTGGTGGGGCGGTGATTTTGAACCGGGCCTGTGATAAGGCAACGGCCGAAGCCATGAGCCTGAATTATCTTGAGGTGGTTTGTGCCCCTGATTTTGAGTCGGGTACGCTGGAGATCTTGAAAGCCCGGAAGAATCTGCGAGTGGTCAAGATTAGCCGGATAGATAAACTTGCCGACTTTGAGAATTATCGCTTTGTCGATTTCAAGAGTTTGATCGATGGTGGGATTATCGTCCAGCAGTCAGCGGTTAATTCTATCCGGAAGGTGGAAGATCTGTTGCCGGCGGTTACTACTTTCAAGGAAAAGGAATATAAAGTAGACCGCGAACCGACCAAGAGAGAGATTGACGATATGCTTTTTGGTTGGGCGGTAGAGCATGGGGTTACCTCAAATTCAGTGATCTATGTGAAAAATGGGTGTACGGTCGGCATTGGTACCGGAGAGCAGGACCGGGTCGGAGTTGCGGAAATTGCGGTCCAGAAGGCTTATGTGAAATATGCCGACATTGTTTGTTTTGATACGCACGGTATTCCCTATGCGGATTTGGTCCTTGAGATTGAACAAGGCAAGAGAAATAAGCGTGACCAGGAATTTATTGATGCCAAAACCAAAGAAGATCGAGCCGGATTGCCCGGTTCAGTAATGATTTCAGATGCTTTCTTCCCCTATCGAGATGGTGCGGACGTAGGAATCAGACAGGGGGTGTCGGCTATCCTGCAGGCCGGTGGTTCAATGCGTGATTTTGAGACCATTGAGGCCTGTAATGAAGCCCAACCGCAGGTCGCTATGAAGTTTACCGGGCAGCGAGCCTTTAAGCACTAGTTAGTGTTTGTCCAGAAATAAGGATTTTTGTTCGAGAATGAGGCGCTAGGATTTTGAAAAGCACCCTTACGGGTATAAACTCCGCGGACTTGTGTCCGTGAGCACTTTCAAAAAACGTAGCATCGAAGTTATCGGAAAAAAAGACCATTTATGGACGGACACTAGTTAAAACCGGCAGTTGTATGATGCAAAGTATTGCGGCCGGGGAATGTCTCCTTGGGCGCATTTTTGTTGGGATATTATTTGGGAATCCGGCAAGTATCTTGTCGATGGGGTGTCTGATGGATGATTTGCGTCAAAGCAGTTTTTCGCAGCCTTCCCAGGGTAGAATACTGGTGGTGGATGATGAGCCAAACAACCTGAAGTTGATGGAGCGTTTTGTCTGCTCTTTGGGTTATGAGTGTTGTGTGGCGCGGGATGGTCTTGAGGCGCTGGATATATTACGCAAAGATATTTTTAATATTCTGATCACCGACATGATGATGCCGAATATGGACGGCATGGAGCTTTTGAAGTACTGCCGGAAGAGTTATCCTGGCATGGATGTGATGGTGCTTACCGGCTACAGCAGTATCTATACCTATACGGATGTGATCGGGGAAGGGGCGGTAGATTTTATCGAGAAACCGGCAGGGATTGATGAACTGCGAGCCAAGTTGCAACGAATTTCCCGTGAACAGGTATTGAGAGTCAGGCTGCGGCAGGAGATTGAAGAACGGTGGACTGCGGAGGTTGAGCTTAAAAAATATCAACAACATCTCCAGGAAATGATTGATGAGAGGACCTTGGAGCTGCAGAGGGCTAATCAGCAATTACGCATGGAAATAGAGGAGAGGCGACTGGCGGCGGATGAAGTCCGGAGTTATGCGGAAAAAATTAAACTTTTTGCCTATACCGTAGTTCATGATCTGAAAACTCCCGCTATTGCGATTGATGGGTTGTCCAGTCTGTTGTATCGCAAATATTTCCATGAATTCGGGGAACGGTCAGCTCGGATCTGCAAACAGATAGCCAAGTCATCCGGGCAACTGGTCGAGTTGGTTGATAATATAAATTATTATATCAAGGCCAAAGAAAACCCGATATACATTGAGTCTTTTGATAGCGGGAAGGCGCTGGTCGATATCTATGGGGAGTTTGCCCGCCAATTCAGGGCGAAAGAAGTTGCCTGGGAGGTGGTTGGAGAAATGCCGCAGATCAGGGGAGACTATATGTCATTGATCAGGGTATTTAGAAATTATGTGGATAATGCCCTGAAATATGGCGGCAACTCTCTTTCCATAATTAGCGTAACTTATTCAAAAAATGATGGGCAGCATGTTTTTAAAGTTAGTGATGACGGGATAGGAATAGGGGCGGAAGAAAAAGAAAGCATCTTTGAACTTTTCAATCGCAGTAAAACGGTAATGGCGAAAAAGGGGACTGGTTTAGGCCTGGCTATTGTCCGGGAAATTGCCGATCATCATAAGGGCAGCGCCTGGGTGGAAAATCGCGAACCACATGGTACGACTTTCTGCATCTCTTTGGCGGATAATCTTTAAGCAGGGGTGTGTCACCGGGCAACCATGAAGGCGCCTGGAAAACCGGCTTTTTCCATTACCCGCTCCATTCTTTTTGCTTCTGCAAGGTTGGTTCCGGCCCGAACCTGTACCCGGTAGAAGACTTTGTCTCCAAGATCAAAACGAACGATGACCGCTTTTCTCCCCCAGGATAACATTTTGTCCTTCAGGCGTGTCGCATTGTCATTATTAGTAAATGAGCCGACCTGAATAAAAAATTCTCCCGCCTCAAGATCTTCGTAGGTCAGGAATCGTTCCATTGATTTGCCGCCTCGCTGGTACTCGATTGCCTCGCCGAGGGCGGTTATCTTAACTTCACTTGTCCCCTTGTCCAAAATCCCCAGTTTGCGGGCACCGGTCAGACTCAGGTCCAGAATCCTGCCTTTGACAAAAGGGCCACGGTCATTAACCCGGACCACGATTTCTTTGTTGTTCTCTATATTTTTTACTAGTAAGCGGGTGTTCATCGGTAAAGTCTTGTGGGCGGCTGTCATCGCATACATGTCATAGGTCTCGCCGTTGGAGGTCTTTTTGCCATGGAATTTGCGGCCGTACCATGAGGCGATTCCTGATTGTTCAAACCCGTGGGCTGATGGCAGCGGATAGTATTTTTTGCCGTTAATGATGTATGGATGCTGGGTGCCGGAAATTTTTGATTCCGGGGGGACCTGCTTGGAAGACATGTCAACTTCCTGGCTGACTGGAGCTGATGGCAGCCTGACGCCAAGGGTGCAGGCGGAAAAATTAAAGGCCAGCAGGAGAAAGACTACAGGGACTATGTGTTTGATATTGTTCATTTTTTCCGATAAGAAGTGCTGTTGTCTTGTAGGCGCTGCCGGTAAAATGTTCCGGCTTTGCCGACTGTGTGCGGAGTGTAGGGGCGCAGACCGTTTTTGGGGCTGACTGATTTTATTGAATCAAATATAACTTCTTCTTCGCTATTGATAAAGGAAAGATGCAGATCAAGGATTGGCCGCATCACCTGAAAGCGGCCATCGGGACCCTGGCCGATGATCGGAGATTCCCACCGCCTGATTTCAAAACCTTTATACCAGAGGCCGGCCCGATCTTCCCCGGTTAATTTGTCGGTCATCTGAGGCAAATATCCACGATCCGCACCGGTAAAACTGTCCAGCAGGATCTGCTCAACCTCGGAACTACCCTGAACGGCCAGATCCTCCCAAGGTCCATAATCATCCATATCGCTACGCAGCAGATGAACGCCCAGATCGTTAAAACTCCACTGGGCGTGACATACCATGCATGCCGCTTTTTTGCCATAAAGTAGGTGGGCCTCGTGCTGCATGGAGGGAACGGCCAGTTCTTTCTCGGTCAGCTTGGTGGTCAGGATCAGGCGGTTATTCTTCTGTTTAAGATTAGGCAGTGGCATGGGCTGACCAGGTTGCCAGGAGTGACATGTTTCGCAAGAGATCTTTTGGGCAGTCGAAGATTTTCCGGTGGCATAGTCAGAATGCCCTTTGCCCATTAATTCTCGCCCGCCGTGGCAATCGACGCAGGCCAGCCCGGCAGTCTGGTGCACGTCGGGGGTCAGGGGATGATATTCCAGCCCGAAAGGCCGATCCGGATAATTACCATTAGCAAGGTAAGGGGTGCGGTACTCCCATTTAAAGTCGTGTTCATAGCCCCCGTAATAGTCGGCCCCGACAAAGTTGCCGTAGTGACAACTGAGGCATTGCCGGTCGGTTGGTGTTTTCAGGAAACGATGCGAAAGTAAGGAGCCGGCATTAAAACTCAGGTGGCAGGCGGCGCAGCCCGATCCCCGCGAAGTGCCGGTAAAGGAGTCGCCGGCAAAGTATGGATGGCAACGGAGGCAACGGCGGCGCAGCAGGTCATCAACCAGGGCCAGTGGGTCGGTGGGGGAACCTTGCGTGACCGGTATTTCGGTAAGCGATAAGAGCGTTGCCTGGGCCCCGAATGCTTGCCTGATGATATTCACTTCATTTTTTAAGGTGAAATGGATGGCATCATCCAGATTTTTGGTCTGGGGATGACAGCCGCCGCAACTGTTCTGCAGATTGTCCGGGTGGGCTGGCTTGGTGATTAGATTATGGTGGGCCGGTTCTTTCTGCCTTGCCAGGTTGTTGCCATGGTGACATTCTGTGCATTCCATGTTGTGGAAGGTGTCGAGCTCGTATGGATGACAACTCGTGCACCCCGGCTGCCAGTTTATTTCTTTGGGTGTTTCCGGAAGAGGATCGTTGGTTTTCGGTTTGTCTGTATTACATCCCGTAAAAGAGATTAGCAGCACTGAGATTGTCGCCCATTTAATAATCCGCATAGTATTTCATTTTAGTAAGGTATGAGCAAAAAGTCTCCGGAAAAAACAAGTGGTCGGTCTCACACCTGTTATTTTGCCGATTTTTTTTCAAAGGGTAAGAATTTAGTCCAGCTCTGCTTAATTAACTCGGTTTTTCGGCGGATAATATCATTTGTTAATTTATCTCTTTTTTGACTTGGATTAATTATGACAGATTGATATAGTTACCGGCATGAAATCATCCAAATCATCCAAAAAAACCAAGTTTATTTTTGTCACCGGCGGCGTCCTTTCCTCTCTGGGTAAGGGCCTGGCTGCGGCATCGATCGGCGCTTTGCTCGAGAGCAGGGGGCTGAAGATTACCTTCCAGAAACTCGATCCCTATATCAACGTTGATCCCGGCACCATGAATCCGTTTCAGCATGGCGAGGTCTATGTTACCGATGACGGGGCGGAGACTGATCTTGATCTGGGCCATTATGAGCGTTATACCAACGCGGTTCTTGGTCAGCAGAACAACTATACCTCGGGTCGGATTTATTACTCGGTCATTACCAAGGAAAGGCAGGGTAAATATCTGGGCGGCACGGTGCAGGTCATTCCGCACATCACCAATGAGATCAAGGAAGCCATCTTCCAGCTTGATGGTGAGGTCGATGTAGCCATTATCGAAATCGGCGGCACGATCGGGGATATTGAGAGCTTGCCTTTCCTCGAGGCCATCAGGCAGTTTAGGTTGGATGTGGGGCGGGAGAATTCACTTTTTATCCATGTCACCTGGGTGCCGTATATCAAAACGGCCTGTGAGTTTAAAACCAAGCCGACCCAGCATAGTGTCAAGGAGTTACGGGCCATTGGTATTCAGCCTGATATTCTTCTTTGCCGTAGTGAAGCCCATCTCAATGATGAATTGAAGAATAAGATCTCCCTGTTCTGTAATGTGCCGACCAAGGCGGTTATCACTGCCCAGGACGTCAAGAGTATCTATGAAGTTCCTCTTTGTTTGCATGAGGAAGGGCTGGATGACCGGATTCTGGAACTGCTCAATGTCTGGACCGGATCACCTAAACTTGATCACTGGCGAGAATTGGTTAACAAGATCAAGCATCCGGGCCGTGAGGTTACTATCGGAATCATCGGGAAATATGTTGATCTTACTGAATCGTATAAGAGCCTGCATGAATCTCTGGTGCATGGTGGCATCGCAAATGATGCCAAGGTTGATTTGCGTTACATCAGCGCGGAAGACCTGGAGCATAAAGACCCCGCTTCATTATTGCAAGGCTGTCAGGGGATCCTGGTGCCCGGTGGTTTCGGGAGTCGCGGGGTGGCCGGCAAGATCAAGGCTATTACCTATGCGCGTGAGCAGAAGATTCCTTTTTTCGGAATTTGTTTGGGCATGCAATTGGCAGTTATCGAGTTTGCCAGAAATGTCGCAGGCATGGCCGATGCCGATAGCCACGAGTTCGACGATAATACCTCCCATCCGGTCATTTATTTAATGAAGGAATGGTTTGACCACCGGACTAATCAGTTGCAGGTGCGTGATGAATCGGTGGACAAAGGTGGAACTTTAAGGCTGGGGGCTTATCCTTGCCGCCTGGAGGCCAAGACTTTTGCGGCCAAGGCTTATGGCAACAAAGAGATTCAGGAGCGTCACCGCCACCGTTATGAATTTAATCCTGAGTTCCGTGATGCCCTTACCAAAAAGGGGTTGGTGATAAGTGGCGTTTCCCCGGACAATACCCTGGTGGAGATCGTCGAGCTTCCCGACCATCCTTGGTTTCTGGGCTGTCAGTTTCATCCGGAGTTCAAGTCCGGTCCAATGAAGCCCCATCCACTCTTCCGGGAGTTTATCAAAGCCTCTTTGGGCAGCGCTGTTAAATAGTCTCTGCTTTTCTGCGCAAAATCTGCATAACTATTAGGAGTTAAATATAGTGAACACCGTTGATATTAATGGACGGTTCGAGGTCGGCCCTGGCCGGCCTTTTTTGTTGATTGCCGGACCATGTGTCCTTGAGTCGGAAGAGATGGCCCGGGAGGTGGCGACGACCTTGGCGGCAATAACGGCCCGGCTTGGCATATCGTATGTGTTCAAGGCCTCTTTTGATAAGGCCAATCGGACCTCGCTTGATTCCTATCGGGGGCCTGGTCTACGCAAAGGCCTGGAGATTCTGGCCAGGATCAGGCAGGATTGCAAGGTGCCGGTAATTTCCGATATCCACGCCGAAGATCAGGTGCAACCGGCGGCAGAGGTTCTGGATATCATGCAGATTCCGGCCTTTCTCTGTCGGCAGACCGACCTTCTGGTGGCAGTCGCCAAAAGCGGCAAGGCGATCAGTCTCAAAAAGGGCCAATTCGTTTCGCCCTGGGACATGGAGCACGCGGTCAAAAAGATTAAGGGTAGTGGTAATAATAATCTGCTTCTTACCGAACGTGGCGCTGCCTTCGGTTATAATAATCTGGTGGTTGATATGAGATCGTTGCCGGTGATGCGCGGTCTTGGCTGCCCTGTGATCTATGACGCGACCCACAGTGTCCAGTTGCCCGGTGGGGCGGGGGGAAGTTCGGGCGGACAGCGGGAATTTATTCCGCCCCTGGCAAGGGCCGCGGTTGCGGCCGGGATTGACGGGATCTTCATGGAGGTTCATCCTGAGCCGGGCAAGGCCCTTTGTGACGGACCGAATTCTCTGCCGCTGGCCGAGGTTGAGCCTTTATTGAAAAAATTAATTCAGATTCATCAATTGGTTTCTTGAAAGCCTGTCCCGGGAAAGTTTATGAACGATGACGATCAATGTCCTGTGTCCGGCACGAACTATCCGTCTGATTGCGCGGTGACCCAGGGTTTGCGAGAAAATGCGGCCGCCCGGCAGTCCGGCGGCGAGAGAAGTTATGCCTGGCGGGCCGCTTTACCCAAAGCCAGTAAGATAAAACTACTGTTGCTTGATGTGGATGGAGTCTTGACCGACGGTTCTCTCTATTTTACGCCGGAGGGTACTGAGATGAAGGCCTTCAGCAGTAAAGACGGTCTCGGTCTCCGTTTGGTTCAGAAGGCCGGGGTCGAGATTGGGCTGATTACGGCCCGCACTTCCGAGGCGGTAAGGTGCCGGGCGGAGAATCTTGGGCTGACCCACGTCTATCAGGGGGAAAGCAACAAAATTGCGGTCTATGAAAAATTATTGACCGAGCTTTCTTTGACCCCGGAAGAAGTGGCTTTCGTGGGTGACGATTGGCTGGACCTGCCGTTATTGATCAGGGTTGGTTTTGCCGCCACGGTAGCTGATGCCGTGCCGGAAGTTCTGGCCGTTGTCCATTATGTGGCTAAAAATCCAGGCGGACGGGGTGCGGTTCGGGAAATCTGTGATCTGATCGTTGAGGCCAAAGGCAAGAGAGAAGAACTTCTCGCCGGATATCTGAAGAAATGATCGAACGTAGAAATTTATTATGGATCTTACCTTTGTTGATTATTTTAACCGCCCCTTTATGGTGGCCTCAACTCTCCGGACTGCTTAATCCTTATGGCAAATTAGTGCCGTTTCAAATTTCAGGACAACAATCCGAGAGTTTTTCAATGGAGGATGTCTTTTTTACTCAGTGGAACAAGGGTGTGGAAGAATTTGTCGTGCAGGCCAGTCGTCTGTATAATGGCGAGCGGAACCAGACGATCCGGATGGATGATGTGAAGGCAATCATCAGCCGGCGGGACGATCAACAGACCAGAATCACCGGGGATAATGCCTTTTATAACACCGGGCAAAAGATCCTTACTCTGGCTGACAACGTCCGGTTGTTGACCGATGACGGTTATGATCTGCAGACTTCTGTTCTACGTTACCTGACTGATGCCCGACAGGTCGAGACTTCCGCGCAAGTCAGACTGGCTGGTAAAAACATGCGGATTAGTGGTACCGGCCTTCGTTATGACCTGACCTCGGGTGATTTTAAGGTCGGCGGTCGGGTAATGATCGAAATAAATTAGCCCGGTTCCGGGTGTTCAATTACCGGTAGTATTCCATCTATTACATTTTCTAATTATTTCCCCGCTCAACTTGCCGGTAAATTGTCAAAATGACAAATGGCCATGTCATAGTGACATGGCGTTAAGGGTGTCGTCTAGTTACTTCCTTGAAATCATTTGGTTTTTCGTATTGGCACGGTTCTGGCACTATAATTCAGGCAAGAGTGGTTAAATGAAAACCAAACTGGAGAAAGTTATGAACGACCATCAATCGACCGCAACGACCGCTACAAAAGTTAAAACCAGAAAGCAGACCAGATTTTTTGCAACGGTTAACAACGGCAATGAATTTGTTTCTAAATATAGCGTTTCCCTGATCGGGGTAGTTGCAGTTTTGATCGGATTGTGGTCGATCAGCTGCCTGCTTGGTGCGGCCAGCGGGAAAGGACCATTAGCCTTGCTGACTAATTGGTTCTCCGCAGTAATGGGAATGTAATTAGCTAATTAATATAAAATAATGGCAGTCAGGAGGAATATCATGAATAGCACATTAACTCAGATCAAAACAGGGACATCAGCAGTTGCTACCACCGAGACAGGTATTGATGTTGCGGCCAAAGGAACTTTTGCGGTTGTTGGGGGAGCTGCAGTCATTATCGGCCTGTGGGCCGCTGCCTGCTTCATCGCCGCTTTGGTAAATGCCGGGCCGCTCGGACTGGTCAAGTCATGGTTTGTTGCAGTTGGTATGTAGAAGGGTTTGTCTGAATTTAGAGCTTTGCCGAGAAAAAACATTAATCAGATATAAAGATGGAGCGGCATCATGAACAGTACGACCAAGATCAAAACGAAAGTAAATGCCGATCAGGCGATAAATACCCAAACCGGTCTGGATACGGTTTCCACCGGCAGTATTGTTGTGATGGGAGTTGTTTCAGCCGTAATCGGCCTGTGGGCGGTGGCCTGTTTCGTTGGCGTCATGGTCAGCGGTGGCGGGCCCTTGGAATTAGCTCAGAGCTGGTTTTCAGCCATTACGGGGATGTAATTATGTCGCTTCGTGCGGGTTGATAATTTCGCTTGGCATGTTCAATAAAATATCATTATCGAAAAGTATAAAAACTCCGTTCAGGCAAGATCCTGACCGGGGTTTTTGTTGTTGGTGTCAGTTGTTGATCAAGCAAGCTCACAGCGCGGTCCATGGCCCGGTCTGGGTCGTTTCGTAAATGCCGGTATCTGCCGCCCCGTCCCCATTACCTCCACCGCAAGCAGAGACCGCCAGATAAAATCGTTGTCTCATTTTCTTGAAAATTATGGTCATCTTAAATTCTCCTGGCAAGTATCTTTTGTGGTTAGCCGATGATCGGTTGCAAATCACATTGATGATATTATTAACAGAATACCGGAGGGACAGTTTTGATGTAAAGGAGGGAGGGTAGAGTTTTGTTCCGTCTTAAGATCCGGGGATTCGTCACGGCTTAAATTTTATTGTTGATCGTTTCCCGCTGCCGGGAGTTTCAATCAAGGCCGTATTTTTCGAGTTTCCGGTACAAGGTGCGCAGGCCAATTCCTAGTTTTTTGGCGGCCTTGGTCTTGTCGCCGCCGGTTTCGTCCATTGTCTCGATAATGGTCTTCTTTTCAAGTTCCTGCATCAGGCCGCCTTCCATGTCGGTATCGGCGTCTACTGTTTTGTAGGTGATATATTCCGGGATACTGTCCAGGTCGATGATCTCACTTCTGGTCATTACCACGGCACTTTCAATACTGTTGGTAAGTTCCCGCACATTTCCCGGCCAGTTGTAGGATTTAAGCAGTTCCATTACTTCCTTTGAAATGCCACGAATCGGTTTGCCGTGGAAGTCGGCATATTTTTTCATGAAGTGTTCAACCAGAGGGGCGATGTCATCTTTCCTTCTTCGGAGAGGCGGTATTTCGATCTTCACCACCCGTAGCCGGTAATAAAGATCATCCCTGAATTTTTCCTCCTGGATCAATTTTTCAAGGTTTTTATTGGTAGCGGAGATGATCCGGACATTCACCTTGAAGGTCTTGCTGCCACCGACCCGTTCAAATTCCTTTTCCTGCAGAAAACGTAACAGTTTGACCTGGATTGAAGCCGGCATGTCGCCGATCTCATCGAGGAACAGGGTGCCGCCGTCGGCCAGTTCAAAACGCCCTTTTTTGGTGGCAATTGCCCCGGTGAACGCCCCTTTTTCGTGGCCGAATAATTCTGATTCCAGCACCCCTTCGGCAAAGGCGGAACAGTTCACTTTGATAAACGGGCCATCGGCCACCGGGCTGTTGTAATGGATGAGGTTGGTGATCACCTCTTTACCGGTGCCGGACTCTCCCTCAATCAGGACGGTGGCCTTGGAAGAGGCGACCTGCAGAGCGAGAGCGGTTATTTTCTTCATTTCTTCCGAATCCCCGATGATGGTCAGGTCCGGGTAATTTTCCCTTATCTTTTTCTTGAGCAGAATATTCTCTTCTTTCAGCCGCTTGTTTTCCAGGGTCTTGTCAATTAACAGAATCAGCCGATCAATGTTCACAGGTTTTGAGACATAGTCGGCGGCCCCGAGTTTCATGGCCTTGACTGCTGTTTCGATGGTCCCCTGGCCGGTGATGAAGATGACCGGCGGCGGAGTTTCCGCCCGATTGACCTGCTCTAAAAGTTCGATGCCGCTCATCCCCGGCATGTCAAGGTCGGAGAGCACCAGATCAACCTCTTCCTCGGCCAGGATGCGGAGGGCATCCTGGCCGCCTTCGGCGGTCATCGTGGTGCTGTACTCGTCTTCAAGGGCCATGGACAAGGTCTGTCTGGTTATCTGGTCGTCATCAACTATCAGAATTGTTACGTTTTTCATGTTTTTATCTGTTGTCTTTTTCTGCCTGATATTTATGGTCAGTTTGCCGCAGCGGTGGTGGGTAGAACAATTTCAAAAATTGTGTACTCGCCTTCTTCGCTTGAGCAGGTTATCCAGCCGTGATGGTCCTCGATGATCCGCTGGACGATCGCCAGTCCGAAGCCCATGCCTTTTTCCTTCTTGGTGAAGAAAGGTTCAAATATTCTTTTCTGGTCCTCTTCGGCGATGCCGGTGCCGTTGTCGGTTATGGTGATCGTAATGTTGTGCTCAAGTTTTGCCGTGTCGATTACCAGGATGCCGCCATTGGGCATGGCATGAATGGCGTTGACGCATAAATTAAGCACGGCCTGGGTTATCTTCTTCTCGTCAAGCATGACTGGCCCAAGGTCCTCGGCTAAAGTAAGTTTTATTTCGACCCGTGCCTCTCTGGCGCTTTGAGTAAGCATCTCCGCGATTTTATTGATAATATTGTTTAAATCCTTTTCTTTCAACTCCGGCGGGGCAAACCGGGCGTATTTGACGAATTCCTCCAATATCTCGCTGATCCGGATGATCTCGCCGTCGATAATGGAAGTAACTTTAAGCATTTTTTCCTTGACCGCAGGGTCTTCATTCTCGCATTTATTGATCTGTCTGGTCAGGAGCTGGAGATTGAGATAAAGGGAGTTGAGTGGTGTTTTGATCTCGTGATTGACTGTGGCTGCCATTTGGCCCATGATGGCAATTTTTTCCAATCTGACCAGTTCGTCCTGGGCATGGCGCAGGGAGTTATTGGCTTCTCTTAACTCCATGGTTCTTTCCGCCACCTGTTTTTCCAGTTCCCGGCTGAATTCATCTCTTCTTTTTTCGTGGCTCTGGAGTTTTTCCGTCATCACGTTAAAGGAGCGGTATAGGGCGCCGATTTCGGTTTCCGATCGGGTGTCAACCCGGATTGAAAGGTCGCCGGCCGCCACTTTTTTGGTGGCCGAGGCCAGACTTTTGATCGGGGAAATCGTGTTTCTGGTCAAGACAATGTATCCCACGCATGAGGCCAGGATGCCGATGCCCGAAGAAACCAGGTAAAGGAATAGAATGAAATACATTTTGCTGTAGGAATCCTGCACGCGGCTGGCAATATCCTCAAAATGGATGCGGTTGAGTTTTTCCGCCAGATTTTGGACCGTCATTCCGGAACGTTCCAGTGTTTGTAAATCGGTCTGGCTCAGCAACCCCGAGGTTGAAAATTTTTCGTAGATCGGTGGTATTAGATTTTTTATTTTGCCCAGTTTGGCCTGGATCTCCTGCAGTAGTTTTATTTCCTGCCGGTCGTGTCCCGGCATGCTTACCATCTTGTTGGCCAGGTAGATGGCCATCTCATTTTCGACGTCTTCGATGATGTTGGAAGCGTAAATCAGGTAGTCTTTGTCGGCCTTGATGACCGCCTGGTTAATGGAATCGATGGTCTTGTGGATTTTGTTTTTGATGTCATCGGCCTTGGAGACATCAATGCTTTCCTGTTCCAGGAGGTTGATGTTACGAACCATGTCCCGGACCATCATAATGCAGACCCCGCCAACACTCATAATGGCAAAGACATTAATGACGAAGGCGATGATTATGTAGTTGCCTAGTTTTCTTTTTGCTTCCGGCATGTTTACGGATTAATCGCAGGGTAGAGTTGTTGAAGTATTCAGATTAACTGGTTTTAGTCTTCTCAAGATGATCTTGCAAGTAGGGAGCGAATAAATATCTAATTTCTTCAAGCGAGTCCTTGATCAGGTATGGAATACCTTTGGCATACATATCGAGCAGGGTGATGGCGTTGAGCGAAGAGTCGGTTCTGGTGGCAAATCTTAATCTTTTGGCAATTGAAATATTTACCACCTCAATCTCTTTGTATATTTTTTGCAGCCCGGTAAAGTCATGGTCCGGGGTAAAACCGTCATTCTGGCGAAAATATTGGGCCAGCAGATACATGCTGGTGGCGCGAAAGAGGGTTTCCTCTTCATTGGCCAGCGGCAGGTGAAAGCGGGCCATCGGCCGGAAAAAATAGGTGTGCGGACAGGGACTGGTGGCAAAGAGCAGTCCCATCAGAGAGCTGATTCCCCTCTGGGCCGTGGTCGTTTGGGAGACCCGTCTTTCGTCGGTGATTACGGTCAGCTCAATCTGGTCATAGGAGATGATATTGTCGAAAGGTTTGATCAGGGTATAAAGGCTGGCGGCCAGTGGGCAGATTGGAAAATCGGCCAGGTTTAAGGAGCAGTTTGTGCATTGGTGAAAATCAAGATTGGTCCATCCCGGGAGATCATGGCCATGATCTTTGATCAGTTCCAGGCTCCGGTCGTCAAGTTCAAGCTTGAAGACTTCTTCGGTATTGTCCGGCAGCCTGAAATTGTATTCGATCTTGATATTCGGCATTAGTCCATTATCCACGTCATTTTCTGAAACGAATCAGATCTTCGGGGGCAACGTCTCGCACGTGTTCGGCGAAGGTCCAGAGATGGTCCTCCAGGTCAAATGCCGAATAGGTCATGTCTCCCCATATCATGTCGGATGGCTCGGCGATAATTTTTGCCCCTGCTGCTTTGGCATTTTTAAAGTGGCCGTAGATATCATCGATATAGACATAAAGGCTCTGGCTTCTGCCCTTGAGCACGCCGGGACTTAAGTTGTTGTTGTCCATGTCGTTTGGCCCCAGCATGATGACTCCGTTTTTTATTTCCATTTCGGCATGCATCGCTTTGCCGCCGGGAATCGGGAGAATCAGTTTTTTTCTAAAGCCAAAGGCCTTAGTCAGCCAGGCAATCGCTTTGACCATATCGGAATAATAAATATATGGGGTGATCCGGGGCATTCCGGCTGGGGGGTTTTCCAGCATTTTAGAGGTCTCCTCGTATTCTTTTTGGGATGATATCTAGAATATATACTAAATTGACGGGGTGGTCAGGAAAAATAGCGTTTGTTTACATTTTATTGTCAGAACCAGAGATAGCAGATGAGCTGCAGGCAGATCAGACTGTAGATCCCGGCCATTATATCGTCAAGAACAATGCCCAGACCGCCGTGCAGTCGTTGGTCGATAAAGTTGATCGGAAACGGTTTGAGAATATCAAAAAAACGAAAGAGTGCAAAACCGATAATCCAGACCAGGAGGTTGGTCGGGGCGCCGATCAGGGTGATCAGCATGCCGATAATCTCGTCGATCACCACCGCCCCGGGGTCGCTGTAGTCAAGGATTTTTTCAGCTGAGCCGGCGGTGAATACCGCCAGCAAAAAGATCGCCGTCAGCGCCGCGCTATAATAGGGCAGTGAAAGTTTAATCAGCAGAAAGTGCAGGGGCAGGGCCAGTAGGGTGCCGAAGGTGCCGGGGGCCTTGGGCGCATAACCCAGGCCCAGGCCGGTGGCGATGGCCATGATTATTTTGTCCATATTATTCCTCAAGAAAATCGTCTGGCGAGCAGCAGCCGACTTCCAGGTAGACCTCTGATAAAGGGACGTGCTGTTCGATTGCGACTCGGCGGCAGTCTTCATATTCCGGGCGGATCACGGTGCTGGTTGGCGATTCGATCATTTTTACCCGAACGTTTCCCCAACGGGTTTCTACCGTGCCGGATTTTCTCGGCAGGGTCAAGCGGTTTTCCAGACGAAATCGCAGACCGATGGCCGTGGTCTCAGACATGATATATTTTTTCAACTCCCAACCATCTTCCGGTTTGCCGATTACCTGCAGGCGAAAGCCGGGCCGGCCCTTTTTCATCTGGATCGAGGACATTGAAACGTCAAGGGCCCCGAGGTCAAATAATCTTTCGCATAGAAAGGGAAACCCTTCCGGTGACCAGTCGTCAAGATTGGTTTCGATGACTTCAACTTCCTGGGCCTCGGAGAAAGTTCTGGCCTGGCCGATGATGATCCGCAACAGGTTGGCCTGGCCGTTGGCAAGTTTGCGGCTGCCGGCCCCGTAACCCGTCTGTCTGATGGTCATCGGCGGCAGGTGACCGAATTTGTCGCTCATGGTTTTGACGATGGCGGCGCCGGTGGGGGTGACCAGTTCCTGTGCAAGATCTACCCCGTAAACCGGCGCGTCTTTTAAAATTTCACATACCGCCGGCGCCGGTAGTGGCAGCAGGCCGTGGACGCAATTTATCCAGCCGCGGGGCATGGGCAGCGGTGAACAAATCAGCCGCTTAATCTTGAAATAATCAAGTCCGATCGCGCAGCCGGTAATGTCAACGATTGCGTCAATTGCGCCAACTTCATGGAAATGCACTTCCTCGACCTCACAGCCGTGGACTTTGGCCTCGGCCTCGGCCAGGGTTGTAAATATTCTAAGGGCGATATCTTTTACTTTATCCGGCAGACTACTCTGCTTAAGCAGGGCGCGGATGTCTGCCCAGTTCCGGTGGGGCTGGTGTTCGTGCGGAATGACTGAAACCTGGATTGCGCTTAAAGTTGCATCAGCTCTCTTGATATCGAGTTTGAAGTTGTCATGGTGCAGTTTGCTTAGTTCCTGGCGCAGGAGTTCTTCCGGCAGGCCGGCGGCAAGTAAGGCGCCCAGAAACATATCGCCGCTTACTCCGGAAAAACAGTCAATATAGGCTACGATTTGATTTTCAGTCATTTTCTCGCTCGCAAAGATCATTCTCCGCTGGTTTATTTTTTTCAGAGTGAATAATTTTATTATTCCGTCGGGTCAGCCAGCGCAATATTTTTTGGCGCCAGAGGTAGCAGGGCACGCTTATCGAGATCGAGATAAAAAGCAGCAAGAGCAGGCGTAAATAATTGCCGGCAAAGACCTCCGCCCCCTGCAATGACAGGATCAGGGTGCCGGGCATCCGCCCGACTGCGGTGATAAAGATAAATACCGGCAGAGGCATGATGCTTAAGCCCAGGAGGTATGAGAGGGAATCCTTGGGAAAACCGGGGAGAATAAAAAGGATGAAAGGGATTACGAAGTCGCCCCGGCAGACCAAATGGTTGAAGGAATTAAATACCCGGGTGTTTTTAAATCTGGCTAGAAATATATCGCCAAACAACCGGCTGGCAACGAAGGCGAGCCATGAGCCGATGGTCAGTCCCAGCGATGAATAGAGAAATCCCGGCCAGGTCCCGAAGATATATCCTCCCAGAATGCCGCTGGCCTCGCCGGGGATTGGGGCCAGAATTACCTGCAGAACCTGCAGGACAATAAAGATGATCGGGGCTAGCGGCCCATAAGCCAGAATGTGTTCTCTGATTAATTCGCCCTGTTTCAGAGACTCCTGCAAGTGCAGAATGGTTTGGGCGAGGAGGTTTCCGCTGCGGAAAAGATAGAGCAGAACACCTGATATTGCGAGGAGAAGGAGGATCAGCCAGAAAAGTTTGTGTTTAAGAAGTCGGTCCATCACCCGAACCTGGTGCCTTTAATCAGGGGGTGGCCACGCAGGAAGTCTTCGACCGCCATCCGGCGGCCGTCTTGTCTTTGGATCTCCCGGACCAGCAGATAATTTTGGCCGGTGGCGATCAGTAGTCCGTCTTGGTCCGCCCGGCACAGGGTGCCGGGCTCTTCAGATACCGGGTGTTCAATTACCGTCGGCCGAAAGAGGCGCAGCCATTTATCTCCCATGGTGGTGTAGGCCATGGGCCATGGGTCAAGCCCGCGGAGCAGACAGCTGATTGCAAATGCTGGTTTTTGCCAGTTGATCAGACCTTGTTCCTTGGTGAGCAGGGGGGCCAGGGAGGCCTGTGAATTGTCTTGTTTTTGCGGCGACAGATTGCCGGCCCGGATTAGGTCCAGGGCCTCAGTCAGCAGATTGCCGCCTAAAACAGCTAGTTTTTCGGCCATGCTGCCGGCGGTGTCATCAGCGCCGATCGGTAAGGTTCCCGGTAGCAGAATGTCGCCGGTATCAAGGCCTTCGTCCATTTGCATGATGGTTACACCGGTTTCAACCTCGCCGTTGAGCACCGCCCATTGAATCGGCGCTGCCCCCCGGTATTTGGGCAGGATGGAGCCGTGGACGTTGATGGTGCCGTGGGGCGGCAGGTCAAGCAGGGGCCCGGGCAGGATCCGGCCATAGGCGGTGACCGCAATAATATCGGGTTTAAACGCGGCAATTTCCGCCAGGAATTCAGGGGTTCGGATCTTGGTTGGCTGTAGCACCGGGATGCCGGCGGTCTCGGCGATCTCTTTGACCGGTGGCGGCGTAAGCTTGCGACCCCGACCTTTGGGTCGGTCCGGTTGGGTGACTACCGCCACCACTTCTTCTCCGTGGTTAATCAGGGCCTGCAGGGAAGGGACCGCGAATTCCGGGGTGCCCATGAAGATGATGCGGAAAGGATTTTTTGTCATTTTTATGGCGCTGAGGATTATTCCTGCTCATCTTCCAGGAGGATTTTTTTAAGTTTCTTTTTGTAAAGGGTTCTCTTTAAAGAGCTGAGATGATCGATAAATAAGGTGCCGTTTAAATGGTCCAGTTCATGCTGGACGACCCTGGCAAAAAACCCTTCTGCTTCAAATTTTAAGGGTTCGCCGTTGATGTCCTGGGCCTCGACCCATATTTTTTCATAGCGTTTGACATTGGCCGCATATTCCCTGACGCTCAGGCAGCCTTCTTCATCAACCTGCTCTCCTTCGCCTTTTACGATTATGGGATTGGCCAGGACGAGAAAATTTCTTTCCTCTTTATTTCGGCTGGTATCAATGACCGTCAGTTGCAGGGAGACCCCGATCTGGGGGGCGGCGAGACCGACGCCGGGGGCATCGTACATGGTTGCCGCCATATCGTTGATCAGGTTTTTTAACTCATCGTCAAATTTGGTTACTTTTTTGGCTTTGTCCCGCAGGACCGGTTGGGGGAAGGTAACTATCGGTTGTATGGCCATGATCGTGTCCCTGGAAAAATTAAAAATTATCGCCTTTGTGATTAGTTTGAAACACCTATGAAATCGGTTAACTGCCTGTTAAAGTTAAATTTTATAACATATTTTCCGGATCAACGTCCACCGACAATTTCACCTGACCGCTTCCGGCCTTGACCGGCGGGTTTTGCATGAGATAGAGGGTAAGGGCCCGCAGTTCGGAAATGTTGTTTCCTTTCAACAGGAGCTGCCAGCGATGCTGGCCGCGTAGTCTGGCCAGCGGCGCCGGGGCTGGGCCCAGCACGGTAGTGAATTTGCCGCTTTTTTTCTTGGCGATCTGACTTAGGGTAAGGGCAAAATTCTTCACCGTGTTTTCCTGGTCTCCTTCGATTCTTAAATTTACCAGCCGGGAGAAAGGCGGGTAATTTAGTTTTTCCCTGAGCGTCAGTTCCCGGTCAAAAAGGGCCCGGTAGTCGTGGGCCTGGGCGGTGATTATACTATGATGACTGGGGTGGTGGGTTTGGAGGATCACTCGGCCCGGTTTTTCGCCGCGCCCGGCCCGACCGGTTGCCTGGCATAAGAGTTGAAAAGTACGTTCCCCTGACTTGTAGTCCGGCAATCCAAGTCCGGCATCGGCCCAGACAATCCCGACCAGGGTGACATTGGGGAAATGATGGCCCTTGGTGATGATCTGGGTGCCGATCAGAATATCGACCTCCTGTTGGTGGACGGCCTTTAAGATGCTGATAAAATTTCGCCGGTTGGTTGTGGTGTCGCGGTCGAGGCGAGCTATCCTGGCCTTGGGGAAAAGATGGACAAGTTCTGCTTCCAGTCGTTCGGTGCCGAAGCCGATCGGAATGAGTCGAAAAGAATTGCAGCCGCTGCAGACGGTGGCGCTTTTAATCGTGTAGCCGCAATAATGGCAGATTAACTCCTGGCGGCCCTGATGCAGGGTAAGGCTGACCTGGCAGTCCCGGCACTGGACCGGCTGGCCGCAATCCTGACAGAGCATCAGACTGGCGTATCCCCGGCGGTTGAGAAAAATAAGGCTCTGTTCCCCGTTGGCCAGATTTTCTTTGAGCGCGTTGATCAGCTCCGGGGAAAATAAGGGCGGCCGCCCGGATACCGTGGCTATTCCTTTCAGGTCGATGACCTTGACCTCAGGCATCGGCCGTTCTTCAATTCGTTTCTTAAGGTTGAGTAGATGGTATTTGCCGCTCATTGCGTGCTGAAAACTGATCACCGAGGGGGTGGCTGAACCAAGAATCACCGGGGCCTCTTCCAGGCTGGCCCGGAGAACTGCCAGATCGCGGCCCTGATAGCGCAGACCGTCTTCCTGTTTGTAAGCGCCGTCGTGTTCCTCATCGACAATGATCAGCCTGATATTTTTCAGTGGCGCGAAAACCGCCGAGCGGGCACCGATCGCGACTTTAGCCTCGCCCCGCATCATCCGGAGCCACTGGTCGTATCTTTCCCCTTTGGAAAGGCCGCTGTGCAGCAGGGCAACCTGGTCGCCGAAGCGCGAGAAAAAATATCCTTCCAGATGGGTGGCCAGGGCGATTTCCGGCACCATGATCAGCACGCTGCCGCCTTCCTGGAGGGCGGTGCTGGTGGCCTGGGCGTAAATCTCGGTCTTGCCGCTACCGGTTACCCCGTGCAGGAGAAAAGGGGTAAATTTGTTTTGTTCAATGGCCGGGATTATTTCGGCCAGTGCTTTTTCCTGTTCTCCGGTCAATTGTAGGGGTTCCGGGACCCTGGTTGGCGCTTCGTCAAAAGGGTCCCGGTAAATGGCCTGTTCAATCAGGGTGACCAGTCCTTTTGCGGCCAGGGATTTTAAGGCCTGGCGGGCGCCGCTGTAGATCCGGGTCAGGTCCCGGCGTGGTATTGGCCCGGCGTTTTGGGCGGCCAGCTCCAGGATAAGATCCAGGGTCTTTTGTTCCGATAATTTCAGTTTGCTTCGGGATTTTTCTTCGGCTGAGTCGGTCAAGGTGACGCAGGTCTCGGTTTTAATCCCAACCGAATCACTGGTGATGGTCTCTTGAATTTCGACTAACCCCTGGTCCTGCCATTCTTTGAGTAGACGTTGTTCCTTGGGCTTTCGCCAGATTTTGCGGGTAGCGCCGCCGGGTATCGTGCCAGTGCTCAGCAGTTTTTCCAGCCAGACCGGATGATTTTCCGGGTCGATGCGGCTTAAGGTTGATTTGCCTTTTTCGGTGAGGACCAGCAGCCGTCCGCTCTGCTGGGTCAGGCCACCGGGCAGCGCCCCGCGGATTACCTCGCCGATCGGATAATGATAATAATCGGCAATCCACCGATAAAAGGGGACCATCTCAGCCGGGAAAAAAGGGGTCTGGTCCAGGATATCGGTCGCCCGTTTGATCCGGGCCGGTTTGGTCTCGGGTTTGTCCAGGAAGGCAAGGAGGTAGCCGGTCACCTGCCGGCCGCCTAGAGGGACGAGTAACCGCATGCCCGGCAACAGTTCAATCCCGCAGTTTGCCGGGGGTAGATAGGTCAGGGTTTTGGTAATGGGGGCCGCCACCGCCACTTCCAGGTATAATAAGGGGTCAGCCATTTAATTTAAACTCGGGGTGGATATGATGTTAGTGCTAAATTTTGCTAGAAGTCGTTCGACACTTCTTTGATATGTTTCTTGAATTCAGGGCCCAGAGTGGGGTGGCGCAAAGCAAAAGCGATGATCGCCTTCAGGTAGCCAAGTTTGTCGCCGGCATCAAATCTGGTCCCTTCGAACTCATAAGCGTACATCGGTCGCTGTTTGGAAAGGGCCAGCAGGGCGTCGGTCAATTGGATTTCGCCGCCATGGCCGGGGGTGGTTTTCTCCAGAAGTTTGAATATTTCAGGCTGCAGGATGTAGCGGCCGATAATCGCCAGGTTTGAGGAAGTGGTGCCAGGGGCCGGTTTTTCGACCATTCTGTTTACCTCAAATACCCGATCTCGTAACTGCTTTCCCTCGACAATTCCGTAGCTGGGGGTCTGGTCCATTGGGACCTTCTGGATGGCGACTATTGATTCCTGAAATTCATCAAACAGGTTAAGCATCTGCTGGCAGCAGGGCACATCGCTTAAGACCAGGTCGTCGCCCAGCAGGACGACAAAGGGGTTATCGCCCACGACATTACGGGTGGTCCAGATGGCATGACCCAGGCCTAAAGGTTTTTTCTGGCGCACGGAAACGATGTCGATCAGGTTTGAGATATTGCAGACCTCCTCGCAGAGCTGGTCCTTGTTTTTTTCCTTGAGGATGGTGTCGAGCTCAAAATCGTAATCAAAATGGTTTTCAATCGCCGATTTGCCCTGACTGGTGACCAGGATGATCTCCTCAATACCGGAGGCCACGACCTCTTCAACGATATACTGGATGGTGGGGCGGTCAACAATGGTCAGCATCTCTTTAGGGATGGACTTGCTGGCCGGCAGAAAACGGGTGCCCCGGCCAGCCACCGGGATTACGGCTTTGGTCACTTTCATATAATTTTCTCGTTTTATTCGTATGTTATTTTTTTCGTCAAGGCATCGGGTTTAAGTTATAGTATGAACTATCTTTTCCCTGAAATCCACCAGTGAAAGGACGTATAATAAGTAATTGCAAGAATCAAAGATAACTTATTAGTGAAATCAATGCACCTTCTCGATGATAAAATTTATCGACTTCTGCAGGCCACTGGATTGCTGGCCTCGGGTGAAGTTGTAGTGGTCGGAGTTTCCGGCGGCCCGGATTCGATGGCTTTGCTCCACGTTTTGGCGGATCTTGCTGATAAACTTGGGATCTCTCTGGTGGCGGTTTATGCCGATCATGGTTTGCGGCCGACTGAGGCCCGAAAGGAGGTGGCCCTGGTTGAGGAGCAGGCTATAAAACTTGGCGTTAAGTTTGAGACCGCTAAACTCAAGGTGGGTGATTATGCCCGGGAGCAGGGGGTCTCCACCGAACATGCGGCCAGGATTCTACGCTACGGTATACTGAAAGAAGTTGCCAAGAGACATGGTGCTACAAAAATAGCGGTTGCCCATACCGCTGATGATCAGGCCGAAGAGCTGCTTTTGCGATTACTGCGCGGCACGGCCCGGCGGGGTCTTGCCGGTATGGACCTGCAAAATGAGGCGAATATTGTCCGCCCTTTTTTAGATACTCCTAAATCTGAACTGTTGTCTTATCTGGCGGAGTGTGGGATGCCGTATCTCGAAGATAGCTCCAATTTCGAGCGGATATATCTGCGAAACCGAGTGCGGCTAGATTTACTGCCCTACCTGGAGGATAATTTTAACCCCAATATCCGGCAGACCCTACTCCAGACTGCCGCTATCCTGCGGGATGAGGAACAGTTGCTTGCCGAAATCAGCCGCAAGGCCTTTGCCGATCTTGTGCGGAAAATAGATCCTGTTAATGGTCCCGAGTCAGAAGCAGTGACTTTTGATATTCAGTCTTTCCTGGTCCTGCCGTTGGCGGTTCAGCGGCGAGTGGTAGAGATGCTTTTGATTACTCTCGAAAACACCCCAGGTTTTCGGCAGATCGCTCTGGTGCTCGGGCTGGCTACCGCCGAAAATGGTGCGCAAATCCACCTGGCCTGTGGTCTGCGGGTGGTGAAAGCTGACGGGCATCTGGTTTTCTCCTATCCTCGGGGGAAGGGCAGTTGGCGCGGGGTCCTGACTGAGAAGTCGCAACCCTTTGAATTAATGATTGACGGGCCGGGTTCCTATTGGTTGGAGCAGGCAGGCCTGTGGCTTGATCTTGCCTGCCTTGATCATGTGCCGGACCATGCCGAGCTGAAAAGTGATCAGGTTGATTATCTTGATCTTGGCAAAATATCATTCCCATTGATTGTGCGTTCACCCCAGACCGGTGACCGCTTCCATCCCTTGGGCGGACCGGGCCGTAAAAAAGTGGGTGATTTTCTGACTGACCGGAAGGTAGGGCGCGATAAAAGACGGCAGGTCGTGGTAATAGAGAGCGCCGGCAAGATTGTAGCCTTGCCGAATCTGCGGATTGATCAAGGGTGCCGGGTGACGCCGGAGACCGAAATGGTGCTTAAGGTCTGTCTGCGAAAGGGATAAATAACTTTACGAAAATGCTTTTCCATGGTATTTCTTGGCCCCTGTTTGAGATAGTTTGGGCGGGTAGCTCAGCTGGATAGAGTGTCGGCCTCCGAAGCCGAAGGTCGCGGGTTCGAATCCCGCCTCGCCCACCAGTTAAAAAGTAAGATGATTCGCCAAGTTCGGCAATTCTCTTTTCTTTTAACTGTTGACAAACAAAGGCGTATAATTTAGAAGATGGAACCATATTATGGCCCCTTCGTCTAGTGGTCTAGGACGCTGGCCTCTCACGCCGGTAACACGGGTTCGAGTCCCGTAGGGGTCACCATAACAATATCAAGGGTTTACCGGATTTCAGGTAAGCCCTTTTTTGTTTCTACCTTCCCCATCTCCCCCGCTCTGTACCTTTTTTCTGAGATTTTGTTCCCAATACCAGGTTAGTTTATCTGTATTTTTTGGTATAAAAAACGTTGCATCACATACCACAATGTGGTATGTGATATTTGACTTGGTGCTTACATCGCTTGACTCTCCCTCAAGGTTTAATGTGATGCCCAGGCAAAGACCCCGTTATCTGCAAATTGATAAATGAACCGCAGAAAACGGGGTCTCTTTTTTTATATTACGGGGATGCCTCCCCCACGCTATGTTCTAGGTTGGGATAAAGTGTTGTTTTTGCGGGCATAATCTGGTATATATATTTGCGTTTAGGACTTCTCGTTTTGTGTCCCCCACAGTTTGCGATTGTCCTAAACATAAGCCCCGTTATCTGCAAATTGATAAATTAACTGCAGATAACGGGGCGCTTTTTTTGCTGCCAACTTTGTCGTAATCAGAGTTCTCTGGATAGATAGCTAATATTTACAGATAGTTAACTTGACTAGGCCACAGACCAGAACAGATTGTAATTATTGTCAAACAGTTCGGTGTGTGATGAATATCGATATAGGTTTGGTCTAGGGAGGCAAAGTCAATGGTGTTAAAAGTGAAATGGTTTTAGAAAGAAAAAGATGTTTCCCCTCAATCGATAACAAGGTAATGTTTTAAAATTGAGAGGGGTCAATATCGGCAACTGATTGACTATGCCTTATCAAGGGCATTTTATGGTTTTGATACTATGTTTAAGTTTCTACGTAAATTATTTGCCTCTTCGCAGCAATCGACCACACCTTCTCTCGACCAATTTTTTAAAAAAATCGGGCCTTTGTCTCATCCTGAGTATCCGTTTCTGCATCCAACTTCCTCGTCGAGTTCCCGGACCCCGTGTGCTGATTTAATCCCTTTCATCGCGGATCGGCTTCGTCACCAGGATCTTATCTCAATTCAGCAACTTATGAGAAAGATGATTGCTGAAAATCCTGGGCTGGGAGTTGGCCCTGAATGGATCGACAAATCAATCAAGCAAATAATGAACATCGACTTTGCGCAATACTGTAGTTGTTCGAATCCGGAATTTGCCTATGAGTTAAAGGCACTTTTTATTATTGCGGCAAAAGATGGCGGCAAGCGTTCCTTTCTGATTACTGAAAATATACCGATGTTTTTTTCTCTGGTCTTATGCTGCTATGGTATTGAGTGGTCAAATGAGTTGAAAAACCTTCGCCGGAAGGCAAACAGCTTTATCCGAAAGAAGAAGAAAAATACGCCATTCTGGCAGAACTACCCCTTGTTTAGTGATACAGATGAGATATCTCCTTTTTCCATCGATTCCCGGATTGCGGCCAGGATTGCCGACCTTACTCCAATGGCCCGTTTGCACCTGCTGTCTTTTGCCGAAAAAGGGGTTGCTTCTCTGATGAAAGGTGCTTCGCATAAGATGCGCAGTTTAGGTTTAAATCCACTAGAGACTGCTCCGGTCATTCTCGCGTCTGATTTGTGCGAATTGATTGCCGACTTTGAGGTGGTCAAAGATATCTATTCGAAGAATGATCTCATCACTCTTTTGGAGGAAAAAGGGATAGATTTCAAAAAGTCATGGAAAAAGGGGCAATTATTAGAGGCAATCGCCTCCCGCGATCCTGCTTTTGTAGATCAGGTTTCCGACCGGGAAAAGATCGTTCGGATTAAACCTGAGTACCAGCATGAATTTTACTCCATGGTGGCACATGCCAAAACCATGCAAAAAAACATTGAGCTCTTGTGTTTTGCCTGAGGGTAGCGGGTCAAGAGGGTAACGGTTGATTTTTTATACTTCTTGCAGTCTCAAATAAATTTTACCACGCGGGTAATGGGGCTTTTTCAAGGGTTCCTGGCTGGCCAGGCCTTGACCGTGACAATCCGGCCCTCTTCGTTTATTGATTATCTTCACCAGGCGCCGCAGATAGATATTCCTTGTGATACGATGAGCGTTTCGCTGTTTAAGATTTTACAATTTTTCAGATAAATGAAGAACTCCAGAATAATCTCTGCGATCATCGCGGCCCTTATTATCTTTTACTTCCCCTCGTCCATTTTTGCTGAAGAAACTGCTGCCCAAACGACGACGGGGGAACCGGAGCAAGATGATTCGTTTAAACGCTATACTCTGGAATACGAGCTGGATGCTTATTACAGTAATGCCGGCATCTATCTGAACCTCACCGACCAACCAATCCCGGATGCCGGCGATCAAGAGGAAACCGATGTCTATAAAAAACTTTTCTACAGCTCTCTGGTTCCAGGGTTCGTGGTCCTGGAGGGAGCTGTTTTTCCGATGCCTTGCCTGGGCGCCATTCTTAAAAAAAATGCTGAAGACTTTTACACCAAGGTTAAGATCGGCACCGATCTGAATCTGATCAAGGCGATAACGGCCGGGACTGAGGAACCATACTGCTTAACCCTGTTTTTGGGCAACGTGATAAAATTCACCCGACCGGGAGAGGAAAAAAAGCATGGTAACTTCGGGTATATGGGCTACCTTTTCAGCGTGGGTGACTATCACATCAAGGATAACGAGCTGATCGCAGACGACTGGCTTGAGATGGAATGGAAGGTCAAGGGTGATCGGAACTTTTTACTGCATAAGCTCAACTGGAGCTACCGGGTAGGCGTAAAACTACACAGCAATAACGAGATTACCGATATCGCTTACCTGTCAATGAGGAGAAGCAGGATTGATTACCAGGCATCGAGGGCTTCGATTATTAGGAATAGCGGAATTGAGTATAAATTAGACATGGAGCTTAGCACCATGCAGCCGGTGAGGCACTATCTGCTGATCGAGAAAAAAATCCCCTGGCGGAAGAAAAAGATAACGACCAGCATCGGCCTTGGTTTCATCTGGGAAGGAGGCCGCAAATATACCGGCAAACTTGCAAATAAAGATGAAGATGAATTTCAGATTATGATCCAGCCAAACATCCAGTTTTAACCTTCGGCATTAAGTTATGGGACGAGAGGTAAGATAATGTCTGCCGGGTTTATTAATTTGAATTGTCCATAACCTCGACAAATAATGGCAATTTAATCTTCTTTGCTGGAGTGGCTTTTTGCCATTTCTCATCATTGATAAAAAATATATTGCCTTTACTGATCATATTGGCCATGGCCAGATGCTTACTGGATAATTTTTGCAGTGGCGCGACAATAACAGGTAAATTTTCTTTCTGCCCGGCCGATTTTCGTGCTTTGCTGACGGTTTCAACCATCGATACCGGGCAATCGTCCGAAACAAAAGCGATGATCTTTGGTCCCTTAAAGTCAGCCAGTTTTTTTTCTTTGGCGCCGTTCGTCTCCGTAACAAGCAGATCACCCGAAAACTTCCATCCATCCGTTGTCTCCCCAGGGCAGTATGCGGCATCTCTGTGATTTGCAATGATCAGGGAGGCAAGGGTAACCATGCTTCGGTCGTAATATAGGGAGACGCAATAATTCAATATTTCCTGCTCGGCGAGATATGGTTTTAATATTTCCAGCCAATTGCCAACTCCGTTAACCACCTCTTTTTGATATTTAAGCCGGATGTCGGTAGCAGGGGCCCCTTTGCTATGATAATCGATATACTCATGCATCATGAAATATTGCGCGATAAGCCGCCTGGTCATATCGCTGTGTTTGAGATCCTGGTAATGGTTGCCAATAAAATTATGGAACTCCTTTTTCTTGGCGGCTAATTCCTCGACGGTGTGGATGGCCTGACTTGAGGCCAGCAGGTCTTTGGCCTGGAGCATCAGATGAGCGAAGTCGTACGGTTTGGATGTCTTTTGAAGAGCAGTATCTTCGCTGGCCAACAATTTATAAAAGAAATCGTTTTCTCCGCTGCCGGCAAATGAAGGGGGTTGGTTGGGATCGGTAATCCTGATCGTCAATGGATCCGTCCCGATAATAATCGGATAGCTTTGGCCACCGGCAAAAACAAGGAGAGCCAGGCCACGATAGGAGGTGTCGATCTCTTGTTTGCTGTCTGCTGTAATAACATCTTTGAAAATGGAACTTTGGTGCAGGCCGTTAAAACCGTTCAACTCAATCTCTGTCGATATTGATGATTGGATAGTGACTTTCGCCCAGGCCGAATCAGCCCCGTGGAAAATGGTCAAGACCAATAGCGAGCAGGTGATTAGAGATTTGTAGGTCATAATAATTTTCAAAAAATTATATCTTTAATGCCACCGTAGGTTGGGGTGTGGTAGTCGTAGGGTGAGCTCGGCGCACTATTTTGATTCCCGTGTCGATCTAGGTTAGATT